>CAISCU010000027.1 GCA_903883965.1 uncultured Bacteroidota bacterium | reverse complement strand
GGAAGAATTATCTCAAATACAATTAGGCTTCGCTTTTTATATGACACTCCTAACGGAGTGTGATGGCCTTTGGTTTTTTTAATGATATTTAACTCCTACGGAGTTGATTCCGAAAAGAATTATTTAAAATACAATTAGGCTTCAGCTCCGCTCAGCCACCCGAAGGTACATTAACTCACAAGCGACTAAAACCAATTACACTTACAAACCAATTAATGTTCGGAAGCTCTGACCATTCCCCTGATGAAGCGAAGCTTATCAGGATAGAAATCAAGCGGCGCACAAAATCACAAGTAATTGTTGTGGGTCAGGAAGTGTGCAAGCAAAAGCGCTAGGAAACTAACCAATACAAATAAAGAATACCGAATTATGATTTCCGTATTTTTTGCGTGCAGAACAATTACGTACTGACGAGGCTTTGCCTGTCAGCATAAACCATTTTAAGCCGATTGGCGCGGGTCTTGCCCTGATGAAGCTTTGCTTATCAGGATTACTCCCTGACGAAACTAGTTTGTCAGGATAATAATTTTGGGTACCTTTTTTATTAAGAAAAAAGTGAGAATCAAATAAATACTCACAAGCGACCATTCACGGAAGAATTATTTAAAATACAATTAGGCTCTGCTCAGCCACCCGACAGCAAAAGAATTCACGAACCACTCTTCACAATCGAAGCAAAACTATTTCATTCAACCTTCTCAAAGGCCGGTTCCTTTTATTCCAATGCCTTGGCTAAGAAATTATCGTTATTTACATAATGGATTTCTAGGTTGTTGGCATTGGTTAATTGACTGTTTTGCTTCACCAACTCAATCAATCTTTTGCTTTGTCTGCCCATAAAATGATTCCAATATACAAAGACATGGATTTTGTTTTTAGTAATTGTAGTTTTTGATAACAAGGGTTGAATGTATTTCAATTGCGTATCTAAAGAAACAATACTATCTACAGGGCAGGTTGTAGTAGGTGTGAAAGTATTAAATGCCCCTGTTCTGTTCCAATTTAAATTGGGAAATCCACCTGCATAGCAATTAACATGGTATGAAGTGAGTAGACCATTCTCATTGAAATAAAGCACTTGTAAAGCCTGTAAATGGTTGTTGATTTGATCTTTAGTGTAGAGGCTATCTTGCTGAAATAAAAAGCCAAGATAAGCAGTATCTAAAGTGTAACAAGCATTTGCGGGTACATTGTATTTTTTACAAATTTTTTCAATTTCTTGATTTTGGTAAGTTCCAGTTTGCTTGATTCCATATGCTTTGAGCATGAGTTGACTGCAACTAGATAAAGTAAAAATTCCACATACTAGCAAGCAATAAATTTTGAGTCGATTCATTGACATTTCTGATGCTTTTAAATCAATTGTTTGCTATGGTTTTTGGTATCTACTTTTTCTATGATTTGACTGATTTTCCCTTTTTCATCAATCACAAATGTGGTTCTTAAAATACCCATATATTTTTTGCCATACATGCTTTTCTCTGCCCATACTCCATACGCTTCAGCTACTTCATGGTTTACATCTGCCAGTAAAGAGAATGGCAAATTGTATTTGGCAATGAATTTTTGGTGTTTAGCAGCTGTATCAGGACTAACGCCTAAAATTTGGAAACCAGCTTGCTGAAAACTGGTGTAATGGTCTCTGAGGTCGCAGGCTTCTGCAGTACATCCAGGTGTATCATCTTTAGGATAAAAATACAATACCAATTTTTGGTTTTTAAAATCTTTGAGTGAAACAGTTTCGTTGTTTTCGTTGCTGCATGAAAATGCTGGAGCTTTGTCTCCGACTTTTAAGGTAATGCTCATAATTTGTATAACAATAAAAAGTGCAATTGGTTTTTCTTATTTCCAATTGCTTTGCCAATTGAATTCAGAACGGTTGCCTTGTTTGTCGGTAAGCAACAATTTCCAGTTGGCTTTTGGGTTGATGTCACTGTTTGTTTTTTGACCATCATACACTTCATCAAACACATAAGTGAGGAGGTTGTTTTTGGCATCGTAATCGGCCAATAACCAGCTTTCATTTAAATACAAGGCATAACTGGCAATACCGGAAAAATTATCGTCAATAACTATTCTTACAGCAGTAGTGTCATTTTGGTTGCTTTTGCTCCAAATGGCTGTTGGCGCTGTGCTATCAGCTACAATGGTATAGTTCCCGAAATTGCCAATTGAGCCTTTTACCCATCCATTTTGATAGGTTCCACCGGCATACCTGAATTCGTTGTTTTTGCCAACTGTTGCCAAACATAAATATGAATTGATTGAAGCATTGTTTTGAGGGCACTCAATGGCAATTTGAATGGGCTGGTGAATGGCAGTATACGGTTGATGAATTTTATAGACTGAAGCATAACTGTTTTTTATACCATTCAATTGTTCAAAATCAAAATAAATGGTGTCGTAGGTGGCATGTGCAATGGCATTCAAAGTGAAGCCTGGAACTTCAAAATTAAACGCCTGATTTGGCCTCCATATGGGTTTGTTTTGAATGCGGTTAAAGTAATCAGTTTTTTGTTTGCTGACTATGCTGGTATCGCCCCAAATATAGAGCTGAGTAAAACTCATATTGTCGTTGATGTCGCCAATAAAAACCACAATAGAATCTAACTGATTGGCTTTCACATAAAACTTTCCTTTGTTGTGATGGCTGCTTGCTTGGCTAAATTTATTGCCATCATCAATGAAACATTTTTGAATTTTTTCTTTCTTGATTTTCAACCATGGATAATCTATATGGTGGTTCACAAATTTGGTTTCACTAAAAGCAAACTTGTTCAATTTGAATTTGAATATTTCCTCTAAATGGTAAATCAAGCCATATTGGTAAATACCTTTGGTTTCTTTTTTATTGTGGATATAATCAAAAGCTTCAACGCCTATGCCATACATATCTGGTTTTAAACGAATGGTATCGCTTAGCACATATAAATTGCCAAACATTGAATCGGCATTATTGAACATGATTTTTTTAGGAATGTCTTCCATTCGTTTTTCTAACAATATGCCTTCGGGTACAAATTGGTAAAAATGCAAGGTGTTTAAAAATGGAGATAATGTGTCAAATGGAAGTATGCCAAATAAACCCGTATTCCATGTTTCTTCAGTTTTACTTTCTCTGATTTCAAAATGCAAATGTGGCCCTGTTGAACCCCCTGAATTGCCCGACAAGCCCAGGGTATCTCCTTTTTTTACCAAAAGTGTTCCTGGTTTTAAAATGCTGTCAAAAGCAAATTGCTGTTTGGCGTATTGAACATTTTTAATCCATGTGGCAAATGGTTCTTTAAAAGATTGTAGATGTCCATAAACAGTGCTAAATCCGTTAGGGTGATCAATGTAGATTGCTTTGCCATAACCGTTAGCTGCAATTTTAACCCTTGTAATGTATCCTGATTCGGCTGCATACACAGGCAAGCCTTCTCGTTCTTGCGTTTTTAAATCAACACCGCTGTGAAAATGGTTTTCTCTGATGGCACCAAATGGCGAAATAAAATGCGGCAAAGAATCTAATGGATACCTGAATAGCGCATCCTTAGCTTGTTGTGCCTGTAAATTGCTGATAACAAACACAGCAAAAACAAGCAAATAAAATCGATTATATAAGCTCAATTGCTTCAGTTATTTGATTTCGCAATGCAATAGTTTTTTCTCTCCAATCCAAGCTTCTAGGGTGTCACCAATTTCAATTTTACCAACACCAGCGGGTGTGCCTGTATAAATTAAATCGCCTACTTTAAGGGTGAAGTAGTTAGAAACAAAACTCACAATGTCGTCAAACGAATGGATCATTTGTTGGGTATTGCCTTTTTGTACCAATTGCCCATTTTTTTGAAGGCTAAAATCAATGCCATTGCTTGTAGATGGTAAGGGTATGAAGGTGCCTATGCAAGCCGAACCATCAAATGCTTTGGCCAATTCCCAAGGCAAGCCCTTTTGTTTGAGTTCGTTTTGTTTGTCGCGGGCTGTAAAATCCAAGCCAACGCTAATTTCGTTGTAGTACAAGTGTGCAAATTGTTTCTGTATTTTTTTGCCCATTTTTTGAATGCGAATCACCAGTTCTAATTCATGTTGAATTTCTTTGCTAAAATCAGGATGGTAAAATGCTTCCTCATTTTTGAGCAAAGCGGTATCAGGTTTACAAAAAATAACAGGCTCTACAGGTACTTCATTGCCCAATTCTTTGGCATGGGCAGCGTAATTTCTTCCAATACAAATAATTTTCATTTGTTAGTTCAATTGTTTTTCTAAAAAGGAGACCAATTCTTTGATATAACTGGCTTCAAAATTAAATTCAATTCCGGCCTCTTTGTAAATTTCTTTGATAGGCTTGGTATAACCCAAACTCAAGGCTTTCTTGTATTGCTCTATGGCTTTTGTTTTGTCTAGTTGGTAGTTTCTCCATACGGCAATTGCTCCTAATTGGGCAATACCATATTCTATATAATAAAATGGCACCTCAAACAAGTGCAATTGTTTTTGCCATGAACTGTTTCTGAAATGTTCCATGCCTGACCAGTCTACTTCACCAGTGCCATATTCATCGCTTAATTTTGCCCAGTAAGTTTTTCTCTCATCCGTGGTATGGGTTGGATGGGTATAAATCCAATGTTGGAATTGATCAATACAAGCAATCCAAGGAAGTATTTTAATAATCCCTTCTAAATGTTCTTCTTTGGCTCTGTTGTATGATTCAGGTTCAGGATAAAAAACAGACATGCCTTCGTAGCTCAATAATTCCATGCTCATACTGGCCAGTTCTGCAACTTCGCTCGGACAATTTTTAAATGCTGCCAATTCCAAATCTTTAGACAAGAATGAATGAACAGCATGCCCACCTTCATGCACCATGGTTTCAACGTCACGGGTACTACTGGCTGCGTTCATAAAAATAAATGGCACATGTGTTTCTGCCATTGGATAATTGTATCCTCCAGGTGCTTTGCCTTTTCTACTTTCTAAATCCAATCGGTTCATTTCGTCCATGGTAGCAATGCACCAAGCAAAATAGTCGTCAATTTTTTTGAAACATTGAACGGTTTTGTCTAATAAATCGGCACCACTGGTAAAAGGTTCTAATGCGTTTCTTTGTTGGGTGTCTACTTCTAAATCCCATGGTTTTAAAGAATGGCCTAGTGCTTTTGCCCTGTTTTGGTTGAACTTCTTTACCAATGGCACAATTTCTTTTTTAATGGCATCATGAAATGAAAAACAATCAGCTGGTGTGTAGTCAAACCTGCCCAATTCAGCAAATTTATAGTCTCTGTAATTCTCAAAACCAGCATTGATAGCTACTTGGTGCCTTAATTGAATCAATTGATTAAACAACTCATCCAATTCGTTTGCATGGGCCCATCTTTTTTCCTGAATCAATAAAAAAACTTTTTCGCGTATTGAACGGTCAGTGTGTTTTAAATAATTTGATGCTTGTTGTAAGGTTAATTCTTTGCCTTCAAATTCAATGCTTAGGCCACCTACAATACTGCCATATTTTTGCGATTCAGTTGCAATTTGTGCATACAATGGAATGTTTTTTTCGGAAAAAATTTCAATTTCCTTTTGAATACCTCTTAGGTACACAAAATAAGTATCTGTGTCTAATTCTCTACAAAAGGCCGACTCAATTAACTTTTTGTTTAATAAGTCTGAATAAGGAGCAATTTGAGGTTCAATTTCATTTACAAAAAACAAGTATGCCTGTTCTAAATCTTTATCTAAAGTGTTGCAAGTCATCTTTACATACCTCCATGCCAAATCTTCACTTAAAAATGCCTCTAATTCGCTGCGGTCTTTTAACCATTTTTTTAAGTCTTCAACTGAATTGAAAGAACGGGACAACAAATCTTCAAAATAAGGCTGAACATCGGTCCATGAATTGACTTTGATTTTATTGGGTAAAAAATGTCTATGTATGATGGTAAGCATATTTTTTTTATTCAAATGTAATTAAAAATGTACTTACAAAACCGATGGAGTTTTGCACTAAAATTAACAGAACTTGTAGGTAAGTTAATGCAAAATACGTTCAGCATTTTTTGTATAATCCGCAGCCAAATTGACTGAAGAACTTTCAAATATTGTTAGGCATTAATTGTCAATATTTGAAAGGGGTATGAACTATCAATTATAAAAAATAATTCTATTATGACTCGTAAAATTTGAAACAAAAAAAACTGGCAGCCAAAATAATTGTATCATTTCAGTGCCAGGTTTCACTAACTTTTAAAATATGCTTATTCTGCTTTCTTTTTGGCTGTTTTTTTAGGAGCACTTACATCACTTGCTTCTTTTTCTTTTTTAGGAGCTGCTGCTTTTTTGGCTGCTGTTTTCTTTTTAGGAGCTGCTTCTTCTTGAGCAATAGGAGCAGTTTCTGTTGCCTCTGTTACGGGTTCAGCTTCTTCAACTTCTTTGCTCAGTTTTGTAAAGTCTAATTTATCTTGTAGTAAATGGAACCAGTTCATTAATTTTTTAATGTCACTGTCATAAACCCTTTCGCTGTCTAATTGAATGGTATCAATTAAATATTTTCTTACAACTTTTAAATCAGCTTTTGGTTCAGGGGTATTGCCTTTTGCTTTTAATGTTTTAAATACCTCTGATAAATGTAAATCGCCAGCTTCTGTGTAAATTGAAATGTCTTGTAAGACTGAAACCTTATCATGAAAATTGGTGGCAAATTTTCTGCCAGTACCAATTGTTTCAACTATTAAACCATTTTTACTTCTTCCGGTAACATAATGAATACCTCCCATGCCTGAAATAGCAACTAAATCTTTTAATTCCATGTATATTAATTTGTAGAATAACAAATGTAGTAAAAAAACATGCTTGCCATTATCTTGCGCAAAAAAAATATCATTTGAGGGTCCAATTTGTCATTGTTTTAATGCTGATGTTCTTTTACCAGTCTTTGGCTCAGCAGGTTGTAAATGTTGAAAGCAGGCGTTATAACCTCAGAGATACCTCTATGCAAGGCAATATTCAACTCAATTTAGAATATTTTAAAAACACCAATACCTATTTAAATATTGGCAATACCCTTGACTTAATGTGGAAACGAAACCTGAACACTTACATGGTGATTAATGAGTTTAATTTTTTACAATCCAATACAAAAAGCCTGAATTTCAATTCATATCAGCATGTGCGCTTGAAACGCGATTTAAACGAATGGTTGTGTGGAGAGGCATTTGTACAAACTCAATTCAACCAACAATTGGGTTTAAATTTTAGAGGCTTAATTGGCGCAGGACCACGCATTAGAATTGTTGAAAAAGACAGTTTAAAATTGTACTTAGGACCAATGTGGATGTATGAATATGAAAATACAATAGATGCTGCTAAAAAAAATGTTCACAACCGTTTGAGTGTTTATTTATCGGGTACTTTTTACAAAACCGGTCAATTTGGAATAGATGGTGTTTGTTATTATCAACCCGACCTTATCAATGCCGCTGATTTTAGGTTGCAATCTGAAATGAAATTAGAATTTTATTTTTCACAAAACTTAAGATTCAGGTTCAGTATCAGCCAAAATTATCAGTCTAATCCGCCGAGCCAAATACCAACCCAAACTACCAGTATTCGGAATGCATTTGTATATAAATTTTAGAAGCCAAGTTGCTCTAAAGTTGCTTCCCATCGCTTTGTCATTAGAAACAAGCATTGGCCTATTGCATCATTCAAACTTGGCATCCTTAAAAGCCTGCGCTAAACAATTGTTTAATGCCACCGAAAGCCTTATTTTCGAGCAAAATTTGCATTATGGATCCGGTAGAAAAATACATTCCTAAACATAAAATTCGTGTGGTTACAGCGGCCAGTTTGTTTGATGGGCACGATGCGGCAATTAATATCATGCGCAGAATTATACAAGCAAGTGGAGCAGAAGTCATTCACTTGGGGCATGACAGAAGTGCCGAAGAGGTAGTCAATACGGCTATTCAAGAAGATGCAAATGCCATTGCCATGACCAGTTACCAAGGTGGGCATGTAGAATACTTTAAGTATATGTATGATTTGCTCAAAGAGAAAAACTGCGAACATATTCGAATTTTTGGTGGTGGCGGTGGCACTATTTTGCCAGAAGAAATAGCTGAATTGCACCAATACGGAATTTGTAGAATTTACCATCCAGATGACGGACGTTCTATGGGTTTACAGGGTATGATTAACGACATGCTTTCTAAATGCGATTTTCAGACAGGAATTAACTTGAGCAACGAACCTACCTTGCTCAAAGAAAAAAACTGGAAAGCCATAGCCAGTATGGTATCAGCGGCAGAAAACAATCCGCAAGAATTTGAAAAATTATACAGTCAAATAACCCAAGAAGCTGCAGCATCTTCAATTCCAGTATTGGGTATTACTGGAACAGGAGGGGCAGGAAAATCTTCTTTGGTTGATGAATTGGTTCGCAGGTTTTTGCATGATTTTACTGACAAAACCATTGCCATTATTTCGGTTGATCCCAGCAAGAAGAAAACAGGAGGGGCTTTGTTAGGCGACCGTATTCGTATGAACGCCATTAAAAACAACAGGGTTTACATGCGTTCGTTGGCAACCAGACAAAGCAATTTGGCGCTTTCAAAGCATGTTCAGGAAGCCGTTGATATCATGAAATACGCTGGTTTTGATTTGGTCATTTTAGAAACTTCTGGCATTGGACAAAGCGATACGGAAATCATGGACCATAGCAATGTAGCATTGTATGTGATGACACCTGAATATGGTGCAGCTACCCAATTAGAAAAAATTGACATGTTGGATTTTGCCGACATCATAGCCATTAATAAATTTGACAAAAAAGGTGCTTTAGATGCATTGAGAGATGTAAAAAAGCAATACCAACGCAACCACCAGTTGTTTGACATGAATCCAGATTCAATGCCTGTATTTGGTACCATTGCATCTCAGTTCAACGACCCAGGTATGAATACTTTGTACAAGGCCGTGATGGATAAATTGGTAGAAAAAACACAGGCCAATTTGCAATCTCAATTTGAAGTAACCAACGAGATGAGTGAAAAGGTGTTTATAATACCGCCAGCAAGAACACGTTACCTTTCAGAAATTTCAGAAAATAACAGGGGTTACGATGCTTGGGTTTTACAACAAGTAGCTATTGCCAATCAATTACATGGCTTACATACTACTTTACAACTGGTTCAAAAAGGAAATTTAGAAGACAAAGACAGAATCATTAAATCTTTGAAGTCTACATATGAACAATTGGAGCTGGATTTAGATCCTAAGAATAAGAAAATTCTTGAGAACTGGGTTCAAAAGAAAGCCATGTATACCAATGAATATTATGTATACAAGGTAAGAGACAAAGAAATTAAAATTAAAACGCATTCAGCATCTTTGTCACATTTGGCCATTCCAAAAGTGGCAGTGCCTAAATTCCAAGCTTGGGGCGATATTTTACAATGGGTATTACAAGAAAATTTCCCTGGAGAATTTCCTTATACTGCTGGAATTTATCCTTTTAAAAGAGAAGGCGAAGACCCTACCCGAATGTTTGCTGGAGAAGGTGGTCCGGAGAGAACCAATAAGCGTTTTCATTATGTAAGTTTAGGGATGCCTGCTGCTCGTTTGAGCACGGCTTTCGATTCGGTTACTTTGTACGGTAACGACCCCGATCACCGTCCGGATATTTATGGAAAAATTGGCAATTCTGGAGTGAGTATTTGGAACTTAGATGCAGCTAAAAAATTGTATTCTGGGTTCAATTTGGCGGATCCTAAAACCTCCGTTTCTATGACCATCAATGGGCCTGCTGCCATTATTTGTGCTTTTTTTATGAATGCGGCCATTGACCAACAATGCGAGTTGTACATAAAGAAACATGGCTTAGAAGAAACCGTCAACAAACAAATTGAAGAAATTTACAAAGCCAAAGGCGTAAGCCGTCCTGTATACAACGATACTTTGCCAGCTGGAAATGATGGTTTGGGATTGCTATTATTGGGAGTTACCGGTGATATGGTTTTGCCAAAAGATGTTTACGAGCAAATTAAAACGGATACTTTAAAACAAGTTAGAGGAACCGTACAAGCCGATATTTTAAAAGAAGACCAAGCGCAAAATACCTGTATTTTTAGTACCGAATTTTCGTTGCGTGTAATGGGCGATGTACAGCAATATTTTATTGACAATGGGGTAAGGAATTTCTATTCAGTTTCTATCAGTGGTTACCACATTGCTGAAGCGGGTGCCAACCCTATCACACAGTTAGCTCTGACCTTGTCTAATGGGTTTACCTTTGTTGAATATTATTTGAGTAGGGGCATGAACATAGATGATTTTGCACCTAATTTATCGTTCTTTTTCTCAAACGGCATTGACCCTGAATATGCAGTAATAGGTAGGGTTGCAAGAAGAATTTGGGCAAAAGCAATGAAGCTCAAATACAAAGCCAATGAACGCAGCCAAATGTTAAAATACCATATCCAAACATCAGGCCGTTCATTGCATGCACAAGAAATTGATTTCAACGATATCAGAACCACCTTACAAGCCTTGTATGCCATTTACGACAATTGCAATTCTTTGCATACCAATGCTTATGACGAAGCCATTACCACACCAACTGAAGAATCGGTAAGAAGGGCAATGGCCATTCAGTTAATCATCAATAGAGAATTGGGTCTGACCAAAAATGAAAACCCATTACAAGGCGCGTTTATTATAGAAGAATTAACAGACTTAGTAGAAGAGGCCGTATTAACCGAATTTGATAGAATTACCGAAAGGGGAGGCGTATTAGGTGCCATGGAAACCATGTACCAACGCACCAAAATTCAGGAAGAGAGTTTGTACTATGAAACCTTAAAACATACAGGTGAATTTCCAATTATAGGTGTAAATACTTTCTTGTCAAGCAAAGGTTCACCAACAGTATTACCTAAAGAAGTCATTCGTTCAACAACTGAAGAAAAAGAATTCCAAATTCAATTGTTAAACCAAATGAAAAAAGGAAATGCCTCAAAAGGTGAAGAGATGTTGAAAGTACTCCAATACAAAGCCATTCAAAATCAAAATATTTTTGAAGAGTTAATGGAAACGGTTAAATATTGCTCATTGGGGCAAATTACCAGTGCTTTGTTTGAAGTAGGAGGACAGTACAGAAGAAACATGTAATTTTTATTGTAGCCTATGTCTAGTCCTGAAATAGCGATACATAAAATTTATCGTTATGAAAAAAATAGAAAAAAGCGTTTATGAAAAGCGTAGCCAAAAGGATTACTCAATGTCCTTTAAGTTAGGAGTAGTCAAAGAGATTGAAGCTGGATTAAT
>CAISCU010000026.1 GCA_903883965.1 uncultured Bacteroidota bacterium | reverse complement strand
GTAGTGATTCAATTAATTACTTTTTATTGGCATATACCATATACGTATAACCTTTCAATTGACCATCTGTAATTTCAAAAGTATAAGTAAATACTTTTTGAGCATCTTGGTAACCCAATTGATCATTGTTTGGTCCTTTTCCAATAATTGTTGCATCCTGACCATTGAATTTAACAGATTGTGAAGGAATACTACCAGAGATATTATTACCAGAACTTACAATATCACTCGTTGTAATGGTGTTACCCTCTTCAGTAATTGTTAACGTTTTACCTGGGCCCTTTGCAATCACAATTGTAGTGGTCGTATCAAACTGTTTGTTACCTACGCTATCTGTGAGGTTTGCATTACCAGTATAGTTTCCTACAGCCAAATCGCGCACATCGGTTTGTGAGGGTGTAGCAGAAGTGCTGTCTTTAGAACAACTTACTATAGTAAAGAAAGCTGCAACGGTAACAACCGCTATGAATGAATAAAATGGTTTTAAATTTTTCATATTTTTTTAATTATTTTATTTTAGAGTTTGAGAGTTAATTGAAACTAAAATTGATGCCAGCATTGAATAAACCATTTGCACCGTAGCCTAATTCAGCAAATGCACCTAACTTAGAATCTTTTGAAAATCTGCCTTTGAATCCGAATGCAGTAAAATGATAAGCCATTTCATCTGAAATATTAGAATAAGCAGTTGCTAAATCCTTATTTCCAGATATAATTTCAAGAGACTTATTTACCGAAAACGTTCCAATTGACGCGCCTGAATACAATATAAACGATTGCTTTTCATGACTATACCATGTGTAGTTCAATTGTGACATGAAGCAAGACAAAACCATATTTGTCCTATATACTACATTATCAGTTGCTGTCTCTGTTTTCACTTTTCCTGTTGAAGCGGCTTGAAGACTATACGATAAGCCAATCATTAATTTATCTGTTAAATGGTATTGGTATCCTAAAAGTATTGGACCTTCAGAATCAGATGTACCATCACCAACATCTTTTAATATAATTGCAACAGAATTTCTATAACCAGTTCCAGCATAGAGTGTCATGTTGCCTTTTTTATAAACCTGAGCCGATAAAGATTGAAATAATCCTGCACATAGCAGAATGGATAGGAGTTGTTTTTTCATATTGATAATTTGAAACGAAACTATATTTAGTCTATATCACCAATTACACATTCATCCTAAACAGGTCTTTCAATATCCCAACTAGTAACTTGAGCTTCCCTAACCAAATAAAGTGGTATTTTTAAACCATGCTATTAATTTATTCTTAGAACGGTCTGTAATGGCAACTATCAATTGCCCTGTCAACTCCAAAGAATTGCCTTGCTGTTTGATAAATTGTTTTACATGTGCTGGGTTAATCATCCAAGACCTATGTACCCTAAAAAAACCTTCTGGAGCTAGCAGTTTATCTATCCAAGCCAAAGGTTTACTAATGATAATCTTACCTTGTTCAAGGGTATAAATCACACAATAACTTCTTTCAGCTTGTATGGCAATAATGTCTTTTAATTTCACCAATATTTGTCCATTAGAAACTGGCAAGGCTATGGCTTCAATGGCACTCCTACTAACATCATCTAACATGAATTGGTATTGATTGATATAGTTGGGTTCGAACATGCGCCTGCGGCGCAATGCTATTTCTATGCTTTCTTTTAAACGCTGATTGGAATAAGGCTTCATGATATAATCAACCGCATAAAACTCAAATGCTTTGATTGCAAAATTCTGATTGCCCGTTATAAATAAAAGTTGTTTCCCTTCTAGTGGAATTTCTTTGAGTGCATTAAAAACCGGAACCCCATTCAGCAAAATATCCAAAATAGCCAAATCAAAGTCTCCTTTTTTAAGTATACTTTTAGCTGCTTCAAATTCACGAACACCTGTTACTTCAAACTCTGAAAACTCTTTTTTAAAAAAATCTTGTAAGCCCGCCAACTGTGCCGGCTCATCTTCAATGATTAAAACCTTCATGCGCTTGTTTTTGCTATGCTCAACACCAATTGATTTTCTTTTTTCTGAATAGCTCTTAAATAGTCACAACCAAAATAATGGTTGAAATAGCGCAATCTCTCTTTTAAAAAATACAAGCCATGTGCTACCTGAGGTTTCTGAATGGATGCAATGCTGGGTAATTCGTAACCACTTAAATAAACGTTTATACTAAAGCTGTTAGAAGTAATGTGCAAATTGATTTGTTGTTGGTTGGGCTGATTAAATCCATATTTTAATGCATTTTCAACCAAAACTGCCAGTGAAAATGGGGCTATTAAACAGTTCAAATCAGCCGATGAAGCTTCAACGTTAAATTCGATTGTTGTTGAGTAAATTTGATTGTGTGCATTTACTAAATCAGAACAACATGCCAATTCTTTGCCAATTGGAATAGCCAATTCATGCTGTTGTTCAAAACCATAATTTACCACATGACCTACCTGAACAATGCATTTTTGCATGGTTGATTGGTTAGATTTAAACAGTACATTTTGCAGTAAATTATTTAAAGTATGTTGCGATAAAAAGCGGCCATTTAAAAAATACTGTAGTTTATAATAGTAATCTCCAAATAAGAGCAAAACAATACATAAAAACAGAAATAATAAGGCATTGCCATTTGAGGTAAAATATGTTTCTGTGAGCATCTCCGAAAATAAGTTAAAAAAATACTTGGTTCAGATTAAGGATTTCCTAAAACTGGATATTAATTTCCGAATAGCTGAAAATGGTGTTTGAAGTTAATAACATTTGCATTTTAGGTTAAAATTTGAACTGAAAGAGCTAATTTTATGCCACCAATCCCTAACAGCCATGAAAAACTCATTTTTAAGTATTTTATTTTTATTGTCATTTTTTCAAATTCAAGCACAATCTCTAGAAATAGGAATTAAAGCAGGATTGAATACTGGCAAATCGGAATTCAACGACTTGTCTAATTATTCATTGTCAAATAATGAAAACACCATTCTGCAAGCAGGGGTATATTCACAATTTAAAATTTGGTTAATAGGCACTTATATTCAACCAGAATTGTTACTCACTCGCAGAACCAATACGACAGAAATCACAGGCATTTTAAATAACGGAGGAGCGCAATCAACCGCAAGCGTTAAAAACAATGATTTGTACTTAAATGTACCCATTTATATTGGCAAACAATTTTTCAAACTCATTCGGGTATATGCTGGGCCTAATTTTCAGCTGTTACTCAATCCTCAAACCAGCTTACCAGATAATGCTAACCTCATTAGCAAAAACGAATTGAGCAAATTTGTAACTGGATTTGCAGTGGGAGCAGGCATTAATATTTTAAAATTCAGAGTAGACATTCGTTATGATTATGCAGGAGACATTGGCAGCCATATCCAAATCAACCAAAGTTTACAACCTACTCTCAACAAGGGAATGATTTCAATTCAATTGGGATACAAACTTTTTGGCACTTTGTAATGAATATTGAAGATTTTAGAGAAGCTTGCTTACAATTACCATTTACAGAAGAAACATTGCCATTCGATGACCAAACACTTGTGTACAAAGTAGGCAACAAAATGTATGCCCTCATAGGCATGGACAAACCCGATAACTGTAATTTAAAATGCAATCCAGATTATTCTTTGGAGTTAAGAGCAACATACAATGGAATTACCCCCGGCTTTCACATGAACAAAACCCATTGGAACACAGTCAAATTCAATGAAGATGTAGATGATCAGCTCATTATAGAGCTCCTAACCCATTCATACCAATTGGTTTGGAACAAATTGCCTCAAAAATTAAAGGACACCTTGAACAGCGGTACTTTATAAAACTGAACATTTTAACTGATTCGTTTAAAAATATATTTATATTTCTAAAACAGATTTGTTTATTTGCCTATTCAGATGCGTATTTATCAAAACATATCCTTAAAGCCCTACAATACCTTTGGTATAGCTGCAAATGCAAGTCAATTTGTTGAACTCAACACTTTAGAAGAAGTTCAGGTACTTTGTAAAACTTTCAACTTAACAGATAGAAAACTCCTCATTTTAGGTGGCGGATCAAATATTCTATTAACCAAAGATTTTGATGGCATGGCTATCAAAATAAACCTCAAAGGTATGAAGGTGTTACAATCAGACGAGCAATCTATTTATATAGAAGCAATGGCTGGCGAAGTGTGGCATGATTTTGTAGAATTTTGTGTTCAAAACAATTGGGGTGGAGTAGAAAACTTATCATTGATTCCAGGTTGTGTAGGCGCTGCTCCTATGCAAAATATTGGGGCATATGGTGCCGAAATAAAATCTGTTTTTCATTCGTTAACCGCAGTTGAAATTGCTAGTGGAGAACTCCTCACATTTACCAATGATCAATGCGAATTTGGTTACAGAGAAAGTGTTTTTAAAAATAAATACAAAGGCAAATACATCATTGTTTCTGTTACTTTTAAATTAAACAAACAGCCAAGCTTGAACTACAGCTATGGAGCCATTCAAGAAGTGCTACAAAAAGCAGGCATTACAGATCCAAGTATTCAAGATGTGAGCAAAGCCGTTATAGAAATTAGAAAAAGTAAACTCCCCGACCCTTCTGTTTTAGGAAATGCTGGAAGCTTTTTTAAGAACCCCGAAATTGCACTCGAGTCTTACAACCAAATAAAAATAAAATACCCTGATATGCCGGGCTACCCAACAAGCCAAAACCAAATAAAAGTACCAGCAGGTTGGCTCATTGAACAATGCGAATGGAAAGGTAAAATTGTGGGCAATACCGGAGCCCACAAAAACCAAGCCCTTGTATTGGTCAACTACGGAACGGCAAATGGAAATGAAGTATTAAATTTGGCCAAACAAATTCAAGATTCTGTATTTCAAAAATTCAATATTCACATACAGGCAGAAGTGAACATTATTGAATAATCCCCTACAGATTTGGTGCATTCATTCATGAGCAGCATATTTGTGGCTATAAATGGCAAGAAAGAAAAAAGAACCTAAATTTTATCCTTCCCTGGAAATTACCAATGCGGGAAGTGAGGGTAAATGCATTGCACGTGTAAACGGTAAAGTTATATTGGTAGAAAGGGCTGTTCCTGGAGACATAGCCGATGTCAAAACTACCTATCAAAAACACAAATACGAAGAAGGGCACATTGAAAACCTGGTTCATGCATCTTTAGACAGAACTGAAACCTTTTGCGAGCATGTTCAAGTTTGTGGTGGTTGCAAATGGCAACAAATGAGTTATACTGCCCAATTAAAATACAAACAACAACAGGTAGTGGATGCCTTTCAGAGAATTGGCAAATTTGAATTTCCAGAACCAGAGCCAATCATTGGTTCAGAGAAAATTCATTTTTATAGAAATAAACTGGAATTTTCATTTACCCATAAAAAATGGCTCACGCAGGTTCAAGACAAAGAGTCTATGGCAGACCATGAGCATCCTGGACTTGGCTTCCATATACCAGGCCGGTTTGATAAAGTATTTGATGTGCAAAAATGTTGGCTCATGGACGACTTAAACAATGCCATTAGAAACGAAATCAGAGCGTATGCCATTTCAAACGAACTCAGTTTTTTTGACTTGTACAACCAAAACGGATTTTTAAGAACATTTACCATCCGCAACAATTCACAAAATCAATGGATGTTGATTGTTTCTTTTGGCTACGATGATGAGCAACTTAGAAATGGCCTATTGACTCATTTGTCAGAAAAGTTTTCGAGCATCAGCGCATTGTTATACGTGATCAATGACAAACGAAACGATACCATTTTTGATTTACCAATACATGTATTCAAAGGAGATGATTTTTTAATTGAAACATTGGAAGGCATTCAGTTTAAAATTGGCCCTAAATCATTCTTTCAAACCAATACCCAACAAACCTTAAACCTCTACGGTAAAGCCAGAGAATTCGCAAACCTAACTGGAAATGAAATTGTTTATGACCTATATACAGGCGTAGGAACCATTGCTTTGTTTATGGCTCATTCTGCCAAAAAAATAATTGGTATTGAATATGTTCCCCAAGCCATTGAAGATGCAAAAGTGAATGCTGAATTGAACCAAATTACGCATGCCCATTTTTACGCAGGAGACATGAAAGATTGCTTATCTGATGAACTCATTCAATTGCATGGCAAACCCAATGTAGTAATTACTGATCCACCAAGAGCAGGTATGCATGCCGATGTTTGTAAAAAACTACTTGAAATCAAAGCACCTAAAATAGTTTATATCAGTTGCAATCCAGCTACACAGGCAAGAGACATTGCATTGCTAAATGAAGTGTACAAGGTTACCAAAGTTCAAGCAGTAGACATGTTCCCACATACCCATCATGTAGAAAGCATTGCATTATTAGAATTAAGATAAATGGACCAGCAACAAATCTTCAACAAACTACTAGATAGCCTTCAGGATGATTTGGCATTTTATGCTCCTATGATCAAGGAGGTAGCCATTGAAATGATGAAGGAGAAATTTACAGCATATCCTATTTTTATTGCCCATCAACATGAGGTTAAAATTGGCGAATTGATTTTAGCAAAAGAAGATTTTGCAAGAGATTTTAGCATCAACGCTACCACCCTTGAAGCAGTTGTAGAAGCCAAAATGATCTTGCCAGAAAGGAAAGCTGATTTTATCCATAATTTCCAAAATCCCAAAACTACCATGTGTATTTTATTGGTTTTGGTTTCAGGAGCCCATTTTGTATTTGTTCCATATGCCATTAAAGCCAAACCAAAGAATGAATCCAACTAAAATAGCTGTAGTTATTATTCATTGGAATAACAGGCATTTGCTCACGCAATTTCTGCCAAGCTTGGTAAATCATATTCCTGAAAATGCTACCATTTATTTGGCCGACAACGCCTCTACAGATGACAGCATTGCCTATTGTAAAATGAACTTCCCCAGCATTGAGATAATTGCTTTAGATAATAATTACGGGTATGCAAAAGGTTACAATGAAGCCTTGAAACAAATTGATGCTGATTATTTTGTGTTGCTCAATAACGATGTTGAAGTACGCCCTAAATGGATTGAATTGGTAGTTTCAGAAATGGAAAAAGACCCTGATATTGCAGCTGCTCAACCCAAATTGTTACAGTACAACAACCCCAATGTGTTTGAATATGCAGGTGCTGCAGGAGGTTATATAGACCAATTGGGATATGTATTTTGTAAAGGCCGCCTTTTTGAGCAAGCAGAAACCGACAAGGGTCAATACCAACAAACCTCATCTGTTTTTTGGGCCTCGGGTGCGTGTATGTTTGTTAGAAGCGCTGATTTCTTTGAGGCTGGAGGTTTTGACAATGATTTCTTTGCTCATATGGAAGAAGTTGATTTGTGCTGGAGACTGCAGCTTCTTGGTAAAAAAATAATTGCTGTACCACAAGCTGAAGTATTACACCTTGGAGGCAGTACCTTACAGAAGGCTAGCCCGCAGAAAACTTATTTAAATTTCAGGAATTCCCTCATCATGTTGCTGAAGAATTTACCTAGTAATCAGTTGTGGTGGTTTATTCCATTTAGGTCTTTGTTAGATTTAATCAGTTCTGTTTTTTTTATTGTCAACGGAGAATTCAAACACAGTTGGGCAATTCACAGAGCGCATGCTCATTTTTTCTTTAGAATAGGCTACTGGTTCAAAAAAAGACATTCCGTTAAAAGAATCAATCACCTGACAAGAAACCCAAATGTGTATCCTGGCAGTATTGTATTTGAACATTTTATAAAGAAGAGAAATACTTACAGCGCACTCAAACACTGGCAGTCAAAAAACGTATAGCCATCTCATAAGACTGTAAACCCATTCCACATACAACAGCCTTGGCATATTTACTGATAAATGAATGGTGCCTGATTTCTTCTCTGGCAAACACATTGCTCATGTGCACCTCAATAACCGGAATTTGTAAAGAGGCTACAGCATCTCCAATAGCCAATGAGGTATGGGTATAAGCTCCTGCATTTAAAACAATCGCATCCGCTTCCTTTCTGGAGGCATGTAGTTGATTGATCAGTTCGCCTTCTACATTGCTCTGAAAATAAGAGATAGTATGGTCGGGGAATTTCGCCTGTAATACTGGTATGTATTGATCAAAACCAATTACTCCATAAATATCAGGTTCACGTTCCCCAACTAAATTTAAATTTGGCCCATTGATGATGATAATTTGCATGCTGCGAATATCTTAATTATTCCTTTATTTTAATTTAGTTAGCAAACTCCTGATTTTCATTTAGAAATTTAGCATGGTATTTGTATATTCGCAAGGTAAATAAGGATCTTATGAAAAAGTTAATCGTCAGTTTGTTATTGGTAACACTCTTTAAAGTGAGTTTGGCACAATTTACCCTCAATCCAAGAATTGCAAAGGTTTCAGGATCTTGCTCAAAGTTTTTATTGGAAGCTACTTCTCAATTCACCAAAACAACCAATGATACCCCCTACATGTGGGAAGTAATTGAAATTAACATTCCAAGTGGATGGGAATTTGGCATGTGCTCTCCTTTTGAGTGTAAAAGTGCATTGTCTGTAGGAAATACCGGAAAATTTTATGAAGAAGGCGAATTTAAAGGCGATTTTTCTCCAAATAGTATATCTGGAAGTGGATCAGCCAAAGTTGTTATCAGCTCTATGACCAATCCAGCTGTTAAAGACACCCTTACTTTTACAGCCAATGCATGGGCTGTAGGCATGAAAGAAATAGCAAAAAACAACTCTGATTTTTCTTACTATCCAAATCCAGCTAAAGACAAATTGATTATTAAGTTCAATGTAAAAGAACCTATTACCATTCATTTGTTTAATATTTTAGGCACCAGGGTAAAATCTTTTGTACATACTGGAACTGAATCAGAAATTAACATTGCAGACTTACAAAACGGCATGTATTTCTTGAGGTTCAAAGAAGGTAACCAAACGGTTTCAAAATCATTTGCTAAAACAGAATAAGCATTCGTTTCATATAAAAAGAGAAGGGCGGAAAACGTAGTTTTCCGCCCTTCTCTTTTTATACTTTTAATGTTAGAATTTAATAGATGTCCCTATTGCAAATACAATTCTATTAAATTGTGTACTTGCACTTAAGGCATTGGTTTCATAAGTTTTATAGTAGTTTTTACCTGTTATGTAATTCAAACCAAAATCAAAAGAGGCCTGTTCGTCTAAGGCAAATCCTAAACCAGCGCTGTACAAGTATCTGCAGCCATTTTCTTCACTCACTTCACTTGAATTGTAAGGGCTACCCATATAGGCATAACCAGCTCTCAATTTCATGTAGTCGGCCTTTAGCTCCAAGCCTACTCGGTAATTAGCCGCTTGCTGGTACTTTCTACTCACGTCTAAATTCTTAGTTAAAATATATTGTTGACTGCTTCCATCGGCTGAGAGTCTTCCAGTACTGTAATCAACCAAATCATAATCAAAAGAAAGCAAGCCCAATTGAGGTAAAATAAGCGCAGTTTGCAACCCAATCCTACCTGGGGTAGTAATTCTGTATTCAAAATAATCGTCACGTTTTATTGATGGTTGAGCATAGAGCGTACCATTGTTGGCTACTGCCGATAATGAGTTGGAGTATACATCTTTTAAGTTAAGAATAACTGGTGTTTGGTAGGAGAAGCCAACCCTAAAATAATCGTTAGGTCGAATAATCATACCTATTCTTCCTCCAAAACCTGAGCCTTTGGTACTAAGATTGCTTGTAAATGAACCACTTTGGTAAATGTTGTCTACAACACTCGATTTAGTAAGGCTCTCTTGGTAATTGGTTACAGAACTGTAATTCACATCTTGAATGATAAACGACCCACCTAAATAAATTTTGTTAGACAAGTTGAGCCCACCAGAAATATACCATTCATACATGCGACCGCGGTAATTCATATTTTGACTTTGCAACATCGTATAATCCGTATCATGCTGTAAATTTTGAATAGAAGAATAGGTTTTGGCATCCTTTACATTGTAAATCAAATTCATTCTTCTTGCCAAAGCATATAGGGTATTGTCATAATCTGAACTGCCAAAATTGGAACTGTCTCTTCCGTTTGCCAATTGGGCAAAATAGTCTGATACTGAAGTGTTCTTTACATTTCCTGCAAATGTGATGTTTTGTTGAAAATCGGCCAAGCGGTTCATTCCAAAAGCAAACTGATAGGAAATCAAACCTTGCTTGGCATCTCTTCCCATATACCTATTGGTTTGGTTCAATACAAAACCAAAATTTGGAATATTAAAGCCCAACCTATAATCATGGGTTTGAATATTATCCGTACCGTATTTGGTATCGGTTGCATAAGAATTAAAAGAAACTGCAGCCATGGCCTCATTTCTTCTGTACAAGGCAATCCCAGCCGGGTTAATTGAAGCAGAAGACAAGTCTGCACCAACTGCTCCCCAGGCACCAGCAGTGGCCATGGTTCTTGGTGTACCTTGAAAGTTATACAAAGAATACCTGAATACATCTTCATGGTTTTGTGCATTTGCTTGTGTCAATAAAACACAAGATGCCAATAATATAAACTGTTTTTTCATAAGATTTAATTGTTAACGAGGACGTGAAATAGGCGCATTTGATCTGTTACCTGAATTGCCTGAACTTGAACCAGATCCTGAACCATTAGAAAATCCACCAAAACCCCCACTGCTTTTTTGTGGTGCAGGAGCTTGGTATTCTATGCGCTCCTGGGTTCTTGAAGGAAATTCGTTTCTAGGAGCTGGTGATTGAATTGACTGAACAGACTGGTTCCTTTCTGGCACATAACCTCTATTGGGTTGTACTGAAGGTGTTCTTATACCTTGAAAATTGCCTGGTTGGGCAGTTGGTTCAGGCATTGACTGTGATGCATGGTCTCTAGGTGGAACATAAACAGGGCCATTGTCTCCACGAATGAGCTTTCCGCCACCTGGATTGGTTTCATCAATCCTAAAAGACTTATCAGAATAATGATTTGGACTTGCAGATACCGGTTGACTGATAGCAGGAATAGCATGGGTATTGTCTACCGGTTGCTGAATGGGCAAACCCGGTTGTTCATATGGTTTTGCTTGTATGGGAGTTGAAACTGTTGGAACAACCTGTTGACTAGGAATTGACAGCCCTGGTTGGTTAACCTTTCCTGTGCCCGAACCATTTGTTGCATCATTTTCTTTTTTTCCTAAGAAGGGTTTGGAACCGGGTGAAATCATTCCTCCATTTTGATCTGAATGGTCTTTTCCTGCACCACCCACCATTTCTCTAGGTCTTGACTTAGAAGGATTGTTATTTTTTTCAGAACTGCTATGCCATGGCCAATAATAGCCTCCCCACGGATTTCCATAGCCGTATCCATATCCATAATAATTTGAAAAATAGGGATTATGATGACCATAATAATTATTGAAATAGGGGTTGTAACCACAAATGGGGCCTACGGGTTGGAAGCAATAAGGAGAGATCCATCCAGTATAATAATGGGGCCATTGGTAGCCAAATTGCCAACCAGAAAAATTGTTCCACCCTAAATAACTTCCTCCATACATATTATAACTGGAAGGTGAATTGTACCACCTTGAACGGTAACGCAAACCGTTTCTGCGCAAACCATTGTTGTTGTAATAATAGTTATTGTAATTATTAATATTATAGGCTTGAGGTGTTTGGTTGGCATTACTTGGTGCAAGAGATTGAATTTCTTGAACTGCTTTTGCATCAGAACTTCCACCATTTGTTTGTTTGTTTGCTAACCGTTGTTGGTTCCAAGCTTGGTAAGCAGCTTCAGCCCTCGCTTCATCATTGGGTTCAACCCCAACAGCTTCATCCTGAACTGAAGATTCCTGAAGCTGTTTGGGTTGCCTTGGCTGTTGAATTGGTTTGGGTTGTTTGGGCGATGCTGGTGGATTTTGTTCAAATTTCACATCGTCTAAGGTTTTTACCTTATCCTGATTGTCTGAACTATTCCAATACACATCGTCTGGTTGTTCGTGTTGCACTTTGCTTGTTTGAAAAGCACAAGAACTTAACACCATAAAAACCAAGGAACTGAATAAAATAATTGGATTTTTCATAGCATTGATTTTGAATAGCCTATACAAAGTAACAAAAAAAAGTATTTTCGCATTGGATTATCTTGAATCAAATACTATTCCAAATAAAATGGACATTAAAAAAATTAAACGGAGCGAAGATTACAGTGCGTGGTACAACAACCTAGTAAAGAATGCAGATTTGGCTGAACATTCGGCTGTAAAAGGTTGTATGGTAATAAAACCGTATGGTTATGCCATTTGGGAAACCATGCAGGCAGAATTGGACAGAAGATTCAAAGAAACTGGACACCAAAATGCTTATTTCCCACTTTTTATTCCAAAAAGTTTTTTCAGTAAAGAAGCCAGCCATGTAGATGGTTTTGCAAAAGAATGTGCAGTAGTAACTCATTACCGTTTAAAAGTAGATGAGCAAACTGGTGAAATAGTAGTTGACCCCGAAGCCAAATTGGAAGAAGAACTTATTGTTAGACCTACCTCCGAAACCATTATTTGGAATACCTACAGAGATTGGATTCAGAGCTACCGCGATTTGCCAATTTTAATTAACCAATGGGCCAATGTTGTCAGATGGGAAATGAGAACCCGTTTATTTCTGAGAACAGCCGAATTTTTGTGGCAAGAAGGGCATACCGCTCATGCCACAGCAGAAGAAGCATTGGCTGAAACCAAGCAGATGTTAGATGTGTATGCAGATTTTGCAGAAAACATTTTAGCCGTTCCTGTTATAAAAGGTTTCAAAACTGCCAATGAAAGATTTGCAGGTGCATTAGAAACATATTGCATTGAAGGTTTGATGCAAGATGGCAAAGCCCTTCAAATGGGAACATCGCACTTTTTAGGCCAAAATTTTGCAAAGGCATTTGATGTAAAATTTGTAACCAAAGAAAACAAACAAGAATATGTTTGGGCTACCAGTTGGGGTGTTTCAACCCGTTTAATGGGAGCATTAATTATGAGCCACAGTGATGATGAGGGATTGGTTTTGCCTCCACGCTTGGCTCCCATTCAAGTGGTCATTGTTCCTATCTTCAGAAAACAAGAAGAACAAAATTTGGTATTAGATAAAGCCAAAGAAATTGAAAATGCGTTGAGAGCTATTGGTATTCGTGTAAAATTAGATGCCAAAGACAACCAATCACCTGGCTATAAATTTGCAGAATACGAACTAAAAGGTGTACCTGTGCGCATTGCCATTGGGCCAAGAGATGTTCAAAACGGCACCATTGAAGTAGCCAGAAGAGATACCAAAGAAAAACAAAGCATGGAAGCCAGTGATGTTGCTCATAAAATGGCTCATTTACTGGAACAGATTCAACAAAATTTATTTCAGCGTGCACTAGATTATAGAGAAGAGCACATAACAGTAGTCAATACATGGGATGAATTTTTACATACCCTAGAAAATAAAACTGGATTTATTTCAGCACATTGGGATGGAACGACAGAAACAGAGTTAAAAATAAAAGAAGCCTGTAAAGCTACCATTCGATGCATTCCACTCGACAACAAACAAGAAGAAGGAAAATGCATTTTAACTGGAAAACCATCTACACAAAGGGTGCTGTTTGCCAAAGCATATTGATAAAAAAATGACTCCTAAAATTGAAAAAGTAAAACAGATTTTACTTGAAAAATCTTCAGTAAAACAATTGGCTTATCGTCAAACCAAAGAAAGCTTTGCGGTATTGAGGGAGTCTGTAAAACAAATTGCAGTGGTTCTTAACCAAGAAGTTGCAAAATCAGACCCCACTGTAGAAATCAAATATTACGAAAAATCAGACTACGAGTTTCATTTGAAATTTTCTGGAGATACCTTGGTATTTATGATGCATACCAATGTGTTTGATTTTGATTCTACGCATTTTATCCACCAAATGCCCTATGTAAAAACGGATCCTTCTAGAGAGTTTTGTGGTATGATTCAGATTTACAATTTTTTAGCAGACTCTATTAAATACAATAGAGAAGGAGATGTTGGTTACTTGGTTGGACGACTGTTCATCAACAAAGACCAGCATTTCTTTATAGACGGTAACAGACCCCTTTCGTTTATGTTCAGCAATTTTGCAGAAAATCAAATTGGCGAACAAAACATGTCTGATTTGGTAACCGAATGCATGCAATTTTGCCTGCATTATGATTTAATGGCACCTCCTATTGAAGCCGTTTTTCACCTGACTGTAGAGCAGAAAAACATCATGAGCTACAGCAGTGGCATTCCTACTTCTAAAGCAATGGGTTTCAGAATGGAATCTGACGAAAAAAAATAAAACCTTTTTCTTTTAAGCATTATTTTCGGTCATTTTGACCTCTTTTTTGAATTGGCTTGATTCATGCCATTCTTAAGCAAAACTGTCACTTTTAGGACGGCATAAAATCCTTTTCTATTAAAGCCTTGAAATTCAGCAATAAAAAAGGAAATTTCTTTGCCCTTCAAACAAGGTGAATCAGCTAAAAAGATTTAAATTTACACCCTATACGAGAACTTAAAGACAGCATAACATGATTGGTAACATTTTCAAAGGTTTAACTAAAATTTTCGGCAGCAAATCGGACAGAGATTTAAAAGAATTATATCCAATGGTTGAGCAAATCAATGCGCATTATGCGAAATTGAGTAGTTTAACCGATGACCAACTCAGAAACCTAACAACCGCTTTCAAAGCTAGAATTCAAGAACATTTGAGTTCAATTCAAACAGAAATTGAGGAGCTCAAACTTCAAACCAATCAAGAAGACATAGATCTCAATAAAAAAGACAACTTGTTCAAACAAATTGAACAACTTGAAAAAGATGCAAATACTGCACTAGAGGTTGTACTTCTTGAAATTCTCCCTGAAGCATTTGCTGTAGTTAAAGAAACAGCACGCAGGTTCAGCGAACAAAAGCAATTGGTTGTGAACGCTACCGATTGGGACAAACAATTGAGTGCCTATACCAAGTCTAAAAAGGCCGTTAAAATTGTTGGGGACCAAGCCATATGGGACAACAGCTGGGAAGCAGCAGGAAATACCATTACCTGGAACATGGTTCATTATGATGTTCAATTAATTGGTGGTATGGTTCTCCACAAAGGACAAATTTCTGAAATGGCAACTGGTGAAGGTAAAACCCTAGTATCTACCTTACCAACTTACTTAAATGCTTTGGCTGGAAGAGGAGTTCACATTGTTACTGTCAATGATTATTTGGCTCGAAGAGACTGCGAATGGAACGCACCAATATTTGAATTTCATGGATTAAGAGTTGACTGTATTGATTACCATCAACCAAACTCAGCTGCCAGAAGAAATGCTTATTTAGCAGACATTACTTACGGAACAAATAACGAATTTGGCTTTGATTACCTCAGAGATAACATGGCAAGCAATTTACAAGAATTGGTGCAACGTAAACACCATTTTGCCATGGTTGATGAAGTAGATTCTGTATTGATTGATGATGCCAGAACACCACTTATTATTAGTGGACCAGTACCTAAAGGAGATGACCAACAATTTCACCAACTCAAACCGAGAATTGAGAAATTGGTAAGTATTCAAAAAACATATATCAACACTGCATTGGCAGATGCCAAAAGGCTAATTGCTGCTGGCAATGAAAAAGAAGGTGGCTTTAAATTGCTTCAAGCTTATAGGGGTTTACCTAAAAATAGTTCTTTGATTAAATTTTTAAGTGAGCCAGGAACCCGTCAGTTGCTTACCAAAACTGAGAACTTCTACATGCAAGATCAACAAAAAGAAATGCACAAGGTTGATGCAGATTTGTATTTTGTGATCGATGAAAAAATCAACTCTGTTGATTTAACTGAAAAAGGAATTGAACTGATAACTTCATCAGGTGAAGACCAACATTTCTTTATCATTCCAGATGTAGGTAGTTCCATTGCAGAAATAGAAAAAAGCGCTCTTGCTGATGACGAAAAAATCAAACACAAAGAACAATTGATGTTAGATTTCTCAATCAAGTCTGAACGCATACATACGGTGAACCAATTGCTAAAGGCTTATTGCATGTTTGAAAAAGATGTTGAATACATCATTCAAGATGCCAAAGTAAAAATTGTGGACGAACAAACCGGTCGTGTATTAGATGGAAGAAGGTACAGTGATGGTTTACACCAAGCCATTGAAGCAAAAGAAAATGTAAAAGTTGAAGCCGCTACACAAACCTATGCAACTGTAACTTTACAGAACTTTTTTAGAATGTATCACAAGCTAGCAGGTATGACCGGTACTGCAGTAACAGAGGCGGGTGAGTTTTGGGAAATTTACAAACTAGATGTGGTAGAAATTCCAACCAACAGAGCCATTTCAAGAAAAGACGAAGAGGATGTTATTTATAAAACCAAACGTGAAAAATTCAACGCAGTTATTGAAGATGTTATTAAATTAACAGAACAAGGCAGACCTGTTCTGGTTGGTACAACTTCTGTTGAAGTATCGGAATTGTTGAGCAGGATGTTAACCATGCGTAAAATCAAACACAATGTACTGAACGCAAAACAACACCAAAGAGAAGCCGAAATTGTAGCTGAAGCTGGTCAAAAAAGTGCTGTCACCATTGCTACAAACATGGCAGGTCGTGGAACCGATATCAAGCTAGGAGAAGGAGTTAGAGAAGTGGGTGGGCTTGCCATCATAGGTACTGAAAGACATGAGAGCAGAAGGGTTGATAGACAGCTGAGAGGTAGGGCTGGACGTCAAGGTGATCCGGGCTCATCAAAATTTTATGTATCTCTTGAAGACGATTTAATGCGCTTGTTTGGCTCTGAAAGAATAGCTGGAATTATGGACAGGCTTGGCATGAAAGAAGGTGAAAACATTGAACATTCTTTGATTACCAAAAATATTGAACGCGCACAAAAAAGAGTGGAACAAAACAACTTTGGAATTCGTAAAAGGTTGTTGGAATACGATGATGTAATGAACTCTCAAAGAGAAGTCATCTATGCAAAAAGAAGAAATGCCCTTTACGGAGACAAATTGCAATTAGACATCCAAAACATGTTAGCTGATACCTGTGAAGAGTTGGTTGAAATTTACAGAGAACAAAAAAACTTCAGAGAATTCCATTTTGAATTATTACGTATTTTTGGATTAGACACACAAATTAACGAGACCGATTTCTTTGCCCAAAAACATGAAGCCCTTGTAGACCGTTTGTTCAACGAATTGGTTAAACATTACCAGCAAAAAGTAGAAGAAATGTCTGCACTATCTTTCCCAGTTATACAAAATGTGTTCATGAATCAAGGTTCACAATTTGAAAACATTTCAGTTCCTATAACTGATGGCTTACATCATATGCAAATTCCGGTTAATTTGAAAAAAGCATATGAAACTCAAGCCAAAGAAATTAGCAGAACATTCGAAAAATTTGCAAGTTTATATGTCATAGACAACGAATGGAAAGAGCACCTCAGAGAAATGGATGAATTAAAGCAATCCAGTCAGAATGCGGTATTTGAACAAAAGGATCCATTGTTAATTTACAAACTTGAATCGTTTAAATTATTCAATAACATGCTTTCTGGGGTAAACAAACAAACATTGGGTATGCTCTACAAAGCATTTATACCAATGGATGATCCCAGTGAGGTAAAACAAGCCGTTGAAGTTAAAAATACCGATGCTGGCAAATTAAAAACCTCTAGAACAGATGAATTGGGTGAAGCTACAAGAAGAAATCAAGAAGCCATGGAGCATAGCGAAACACCAAAAGTGCAACAGGTTAAAGGTGTCGTAAAAATTGGCCGAAATGACCCTTGCCCTTGTGGTAGCGGTAAAAAATACAAATCGTGTCACGGTAAAGATGAATTAACAAACTAAACAATGAATAACCCTGCAGAAAACAGAGTATTGGCTCAATTAATAGAACATACTTTGCTTAGACCCGACTGCACAGTTGAAGAGATTACAACATTGTGCGAACAAGCAATTGAACAAAATTTCATTGCGGTTTGTGTGCCTCCATATTTTGTGCAACATGCCAGAAAATTACTAAACAATTCAAGTGTTAAAATAGCTACTGTTGTAGGATTTCCTTTTGGTTACAATACTGTATCAAGTAAGGTTGAAGAAGTAAAAAAAGCAATTACTTCTGGTGTTGATGAAATAGACATGGTCATGAACATTGCTGCCTTAAAAAGCAAAGACCTTTCTACCCTTCAAAACGATATTCAATCTGTGGTAACTGCTTGTCATTTACAAAATAGAATTTGTAAAGTCATTATAGAAACTAGCAACCTTACCGAAGATGAATTGAAATTGGCTTGTAAAATTTGTGTAGACTGTGAAGCAGATTATGTGAAAACATCAACCGGGTATGGCAAATCAGGAGCCAGCGTTGAAGTGGTAAAAATGATGCGAAAAATATTACCTGCTAGAGTTAAAATCAAAGCTTCAGGTGGCATTAAAAATAGAAAGTTTGTACAGGAACTCTTAGAAGCAGGTGCAAACAGAATAGGCACCTCGGCAGGAATGGCCATTTTAGAAGAAGAAATTGAAAACTAGAAATTGAATGAGGTACTTATTATTTATATTCTTATTTCTATCAATTGTTCGTATTGCAAACGCACAAAAAGGCAGTCTAAAAATTGTCAATGATAGCTATTTAGATAGCCTAATTGAAAAAAATAAAAATCTGAACAAAATAAAAAATTCAATGGATGGTTTTCGCATTCAATTGTTTTCTGGAACAGAAAGAAACAATGCAAACCAACTGAAAGCAAAATTTTTAGCTGCCTACCCTACTGTTCCAGCCTACCTCATTTACCAGCAACCCTATTTTAAATTGAGAGTAGGTGATTTTAGAAACAGAATGGAGGCACAGTATTTATTCAATCATTTAAGCGCAGAATTTAACCAGGCAATTTTAGTTGCCGATAAAATCAATTTCCCTCAACTCAAATAACATGAAACTCATTACGTATACATACCAAGGAAAAACCGCAGCTGGTATTTTAAACAACCAAACAATTTGGCCTTTTGAAAACATTTCCCCTTCAATTCCATCCACTATATTGGCATTGGTTCAAGCTGGCGAAACTGCCATGAACGAACTCAAAGCCATTCACCAAGAATTGATTTCAGGAAAATTAAATGTGCCATCAATAGCAATAGATGACGTTCAAATTGAAGCTCCAATTCCAAATCCAACATCTTGCAGAGATGGGTATGCATTCAGACAACATGTAGCTGCTGCTCGTAGAAACAGAGGTGTTCCTATGATTCCTGAATTTGACCAGTATCCTATTTTTTATTTTACCAATCACAATGCCATACAAGGCCCAGGACCTATTCAGTGTATGCCCGACCATTTTCAAAAATTAGATTTTGAATTGGAGATAGCTGTTGTTATTGGAAAAAAAGGACGCAACTTTAGTGCTGCAGAAGCCGATCAATACATTGCTGGCTATACCATCATGAACGATATGAGTGCAAGAACATTGCAGATGGAAGAAATGTTGTTGAATCTAGGACCTGCTAAAGGAAAAGACTTTTCTACAGTAATTGGACCTTATTTTGTTACCCCTGATGAATTGACTCCTTACTTGGTTCCAGCAAAAAATAACCATATAGGAAACAATTACAATTTAAACATGAAATGTTGGGTAAATGGCATATTGGTAAGCGAAGGAAATGTTTCAGACATGGATTGGACCTTTGCAGAAATCATTGAAAGATGCGCCTATGGAGTTGATGTATTTCCTGGAGATGTGATTGGATCAGGTACTGTTGGTACTGGCTGTTTTTTGGAACTCAATGGAACTGGCTTACTCAACAACCCCAATTACAAAACTCAATGGTTGCAAGAAGGTGATGTTGTTGAAATGGAAATCACTGGACTCGGCAAATTGGTTAATACCATTGAAAAAGTAGCTACCAATTTCTCCATCTTGGCATTGAAAAAACAAGCTCAGTAAAACTTGGTATCTCAAAGCATTTAAAACATTCAGTCAGTTGAATGGTTTTGTATGTATGGGAAAATATTTGGTAGCAGGCTGTTCAAGTGGAATTGGACTGTCAATTACAAAAAAATTATTAGCGCAAGGGCATCAAGTAGTTGGTTTAAATAGGAATATGCCTGACTTAACAAATGAATTGTTTTCATTTGTATCAGTAGATTTCAGTTTACAAGAAATCAACTTACCTGAATTAGAAGGGCCTATTGAGGGTATTTTTTATTGTCCGGGTTCCATTCAATTGCGCCCATTTAAAAATTTAAAACCTTCAGATTTTATCAACGATTTTGTACTCAATGTAGTTGGTGCAACCATACTGATCAAACAATACTTGCCTCAACTTCAATTGGCCAACGAGCCTGGAATTGTTTTGTTTAGTTCAGTTGCTGCACAAACAGGAATGAGTTTTCATAGCAGCATTGCAACTGCAAAAGCAGCTTTAGAAGGATTAACCAAAAGTTTAGCTGCAGAATTTGCCCCAAAAATTAGGGTAAATGCCATAGCTCCTTCTCTTACTCAAACACCTTTGAGTGAAAAATTTATCAATACCCCAGAAAAATTAAATGCATCTAAAGATAGGCATCCACTCAAGAATATAGGTTCAGCAGACGACTTGGCAACTTGTGCCATTCAAATCATGAACAACAATTGGATGACCGGACAAATTATTGCTATGGATGGAGGTTTAAGCAGTATCCGATAAATGAAAACATTTCAGAAAGAAGCACTCGCTGCACTTGACAAACAACACCGAACCAATTTAATTAATGCATTGGCTGGAATTAGACCCGCCAACTTAATTGGAAGTATTTCTGAGAATAAAATTACCAATTTGGCCATTTTTAACTCCGTTATGCATATTGGTGCAGACCCAGCTTTAATGGGATTTATTATGCGCCCAACTCATGTAAATAGAGACACTTTTGTAAACATAGAAACTATACAAGAATTTACCATCAATCATGTGCCTGTAACGGCAATTGCGTCAGCACATCAAACATCAGCAAGGTACCTGGTTTCAGAATTTGAGGCCTGCGGTTTTACCCCTGAATACAGTAGCCTCATCAAAGCACCTTATGTTGCTGAATCGGTAATTCAAATTGGGTTAAAACTAGCCGAAATCATTCCTATCCAATCAAACCAAACCAAATTAATTATTGGAGAGGTTCAAGAAATCAGAATAAAGAATGAAGCCTGCATTACCCCAGACTATAGCATTAATTTGAGTATAGCCAATAGCATTGGTGTAAATGGCTTAGACACCTATTATACTTTGAGCAAAGAGGCCACTTTTAAGTATGCCAAGCCCGATCAAAAACCTGAGCAAATTTAATTAAAACCAAATGGCAAAATTGCCTACCAATTGGGTACTATATTTAGTAGGTTGACTGAGTTCATTTACAAAAATTGCTTCTTTAGCTTGGTATGATTTCAACTCTAATTTAAAGGCAGTGTTTTTGAATTTCTTAAATTGGTATGAACCAGTTAAACCAAAAACTTCAAACCCGTTAGCGCCTGTATTTACTTTAGCTACCATTAAATCGGGATCGCTGAAATATTCAGCACGGAGTGCAACGGATTGCTCTTTGTCGATGGCAATTTTTCCTTGTAAATTGGCATTGTACCACCTTCCTTGGTGTTCTATACCCAATGAATCTTTGGTGTTTTGGAAACCCAAATAAATATCTCCAGATAATCCCAGAGTTTTATTGATATTTTCATAAATAAAATAACAATCCATGAAGGTTCTATTTCTGAAATCTTTTCTAGCATTGGTATTTTGTGCATTGCCATAAAACAAATTAAAATCTACTAATAACTGTTTAGAAGGCCTGTATTCAAATTGCAGTGCATAAGACTTGTCTGAATTGAGTGCAATGGTTTGTTGCCAGCCATTCAATACATAAAAACTCGACGACCACTCATTGTCTAAAGGCATAGATAACCTAGCACCTGTTACAAAGTAAGGAGAAAATTCTGCCCCAATAGAACGAGAGTATAAAAGTTGGTCTTTACTCACAGGTGATTCATTGGTAATAGGAGAATTCAACACACCGGCATCTAGCCATATTTTACGTTCTTTATTTAATAAAACACCAGCATTGGCCTCTAAAAGATTTTGTAAGGTTTGAGGCTCATTTGCATAATTGGCGTTCATATAAGTACCAAAAGCAGGAACAAATGAAGCACGGTAATTTTCTCCATGCAATCTAAAATCGGCATAAGCCAAATTGATATTGAGTTCATTGTGCCTTGCAGATGAAACCTGATATGGGGTTTGTAAGTTACTTGGCTGGTTAAAATCAAAATTGTAATAGGTATCTATGAAACCATGAATACTCAATTTAGAATCGGTTTCTCCATAGCTGGTATCTATAGCAGCCGTATTGATAATTTGTGCATTGGAAAATTGAATGCTACACAAACCCAAAAAAAGTCCTGTAAAAAATTTATTCATACGTTTTAAATTAAATATCTATACAAACCAAATGTACAAAATTCTGTTATCATATACATGAAAATTCTTTTAAACTGCTTGCTTCATTTATCTTTGTTAGGTAATCATCAAATTAAATCTAGTGCTATGCAAAACAACCAAAAAGCTTCTTTACAAACAATCGTATTGGGTGCTGGCTGCTTCTGGTGTGTTGAGGCAGTATATGAGCAAATAAAAGGTGTTGTAAAAGTAGAAAGTGGTTATGCCGGCGGGCAAAGTATCAATCCAACATATGAAGAAGTTTGTTCGGGTAATAGCAACCACATAGAGGTTTGTAAAATAACTTACAATCCACAACAAATTCCTTTACACGATTTATTGCTTATTTTTTGGCAAATACATGACCCAACTACGCCAAACAGACAAGGTAATGATATTGGATCACAATACCAATCTGTCATTTTTTATAACAATGAAAATGAATTAAAATTGGCACAATCACTGAAAGATGAACTCAATGCTTCTCATCAATTTAAAAACCCAATTGTTACCAATATCAGAGAGATGGCTCCATTTTACAAGGCAGAAAATTACCATCAAAATTATTTCAATAACAACAGTAGCCAACCTTATTGTAAATTTGTGATTCAACCCAAATTGGAAAAATTTAAAAAAACGCAAACTCAGTATTTAAAACACTGATTTAAATTTAAAAGAATGTTAGCATCAGACGCATCCGCATTAAAACAACAACTCATAGAAACAGCAATTTTGGCATTGACTGAAAGAATTCATCATGCTGAAAATGCAATGAAAGAAGCGCAAGAATCGGCCAATCAAGAAGAAAAAAGCAGTGCTGGAGATAAATATGAAACCGGAAGAGCAATGGGCCAGTTACAAAGAGACATGAATGCCAAACAATCAATTTTGGCTAAAAAAGAATTGGCTTTTTTACAGCAATTGAATACAAATCCAAAGGAAACCATTGGCACTGGGTCCATAGTAAAAACGGCAACTGCCTATTATTTTGTTTCAATTGGGCTTGGCACAATAGATTCAAATCAAGGGAAAGTACATTTAATTTCTATTGAATCGCCAATTGGAAAACTCATGAATGGTTTAAAAGTCAATGATCAATTTCAATTTTTAGACCTTGTTCATCAAATTGAATTTATTGGTTAATGAACTAAAAAAAATAGTAATTTGCAGCTTATGATACAAAGACTACAAAGCGTTTACCTGTTCACAATTATTTTAATTTTGGTACTGCTCTGCAGCATGGATACCATCCACTACATTCAACTAATTCCAGAAGGAAAGAGCATTGAATACAAAATAAATTTATTTTATTTTAATTATTTTGAAAATGGCCAATTGGTAGAAAGCAAATTACAATGGGGTTTGATATTACTTACATCCATCACAATTGGCATGTGTACAATGGCTATTACTTTGTATAAAAACAGGCCTAAACAAATTAAAATTTGCTGGGCAGTATTTACCAGTCTGTTCTTTTTAACACTTGCATTTTTGGTTAAGGCTATGGTATATATACCATCTTTTGATTCTAAGAACTTATTGCTTCCTTCTTTATTTGGTTTGTCTTTGTTGTTTTTTAATTTTTACTTAGCCGTTAGGAGCATTACTTTGATTAAAAAAGATGAAGATTTAGTTAAAAGTGCCGACCGCATTCGTTAAGCTATTCTTCCTTGTTTTTAGCAATCATCATGAGGTTAAATGCCCCGTTGATGACAAATTTTAAATTAGCCAGATTAGCCGTATTCTTTAATTTAAATGCTGTGAAACCATTGGCAGTGATACCCAAATCAACTTCTAACATTTCAAAAATTCCCTTGGCCTGTTCAACAAACACATAGTTTTTGTTTGCATACTGAACAAATGCTGTTTCAGGAAGAACCATAGCCATTTCAGGATTGGTTTGCATTTCGGCATTCATGTATGTTCCGGGGCTCAAGAGTTTGTCGTATTCTTCAAAATGACAATGCACGGTTGTAAAACGCTCATTGCTTAAATCTTTTCCAATTAGAATTACTTTACACAAATACCGCTTATTGGGATTGTTATTGGTATAAGCATATACTTTTTGCCCTATAAATACTTTTGACAAATCTGATTCAAACACATTTAAACTTAAGTGTATATCTGTTGGGTTTACCAATTCAAAAAGCACCTCAGTGGGCGATACATATTTACCAATATTGACATTTACTTTTGAAACAAAGCCATCAATTGGCGACTTCAAAAAAACACTTTTAGAAATGGCTCCTGCATTCAATTTTATTGGATTAATGCCTACCAATTTTAATTTTTCGGACAAAGATTGACAAGTAATTTTCTGTGTTTCATAGTCATTCAATGCAATTTGAAATACCTTGTCGCTGATGGCTTTGCTTTGGTTTAAAGCTTGTTGCCTTTGAAAATCTAATTCCAATAAATTTAATTTTGATTGGGCAATTAAATAATCTTGTTGCAATTGAATGTATTGTTGGTCTTCCATTTCAGCAATGATTTCACCTTTTTTAACATGCATACCTGGCAACAATTGGGTTGACTTTAAATACCCTCCCAAAGGCATACTCACCGAAATCATATTTTGAGGTGGTACATCTACAGTACCACTTACTTTAAAACTCGATGAAAGTTCTTTGTTTTGAGCTGTTGCAATTGATAAATCAATGTGTTTGAGTTGGGCCGAATCTAGTTGTATTAGATGTTCATTTACATTTTCAGTAGTCACTGCATTGGCTTGTTTATTGCCAGAATGACAACTGAACAGGAACATAGCCAACAAAAAAAACAATGAATGATTGCATATAATTGATCGTGTTTTCATGTGTTTATTGAAAATAATTTAATTGAATAATGGTTTGATTGAGTTGAAATTTGGCATCCAATGCCTCTAATTCATTGGTAATGGCATTTCCCATTAACAAACTAAAATCTAAAAAATCAATTGCTCCTTTTTCGAACAATTCTTTACTTGTGAATATGAGTTGTTTGTGCTGTTGGATTTGGCTATACAATTGATTGATTTGTTTAGCAGATTGGTAACTAGCTAGCAATACCTTGAATTGATTGGCAAGCTCATGTGTTTGATTGATGAGCGTTTGTTGAGCCATTTTATAGGCTATTTTTTTAGCTTTTGTTTGCTGCAATTGACTGCCAAAAAACAGGGGAAATTGAAGTCCAGCCTGAACTGAATTGAAACGCGTTTGTAATCCATAATTTTGGTTGTCGGCCCCTATACCTTGTATGGTAACAGACTGAATACCCAATTGAAAGTCAGGGCTAAATTTTGATTTTTCCAATTGGTATTGTTTCAATCCTACCTGAACCAATTGGGCTTGCTCTTTGATTTTAGGATGGAATGCTGTGTTGTACAAGAATACTTGCTCATTGAGCTGAAAATTCCAGTCACTTGTATCTGGCTCAATGGTTGTAAGTGCATTTAACAAATACTGTAAATACAATTTTTCGGATTGTAAATTGTTGGTCAGGTTCAGTATTTCTTTGGCCGCATGTACTTTTTGAATTTGTGCATGGGTTAATGCAGTAATGGCGGATTCGCCCAATTGAGTTCTCAATACTTCTTTGTCTAAAAACAATTGGTACAAGCTATCAGCTTCATTCCAAATATGTATTTTTTTGGAGAGCAAAAAAATCAAATTATAGGAACTGGCTACTGCTTGTTTGAGTTCATTTTCTTTCCATTTTAATTGAAACTGATGGGCTTTAATGGCAGTTGCTGCCAACTGATGTTGTTTAACAAGCGTTAGTGGAGATTGAAAATTTTGAGTCAAACCAATGCGGTTGTCTTTAAATGCCGAATTGAACTGGCCGTATTCTACATTCAAACTGGTATTGGGAACAGACAAACTAGACTTTTTAATTGCCGTTAGGTATTGCAAGTACAAGTGGTCGTTACGGAATTGCAAGTTGTTAGATAAAGCGGTATCAATTGCAGCGCTAAGCTTCATTACACTTGGGGTTTGCGCTTGAATTCCAATACTGAATAAGGTTCCGAATAAAAGTGCAATAACTGCTTTTGAGCTATTCATTTTAAACTTCTTTTTTTCAACGGTCATGTACATGAGTGGCAATAAAAACAAGGTTAAAAAGGTAGCAAACAGCAAGCCCCCGATGACAACAGTTGCCAATGGTCTTTGCACTTCCGCTCCTGCCCCGTTGCTCAATGCCATAGGTAAAAACCCTAGTGATGCAACAAACGCAGTCATGAGTACAGGCCGCAATCTATTTTGGGTACCCTTTAAAATGAGCGCTTTGATATCCAATTCGGATCCCTCTTTGAGCCTGTTAAATTCACTGATCAAGACAATTCCATTCAATACTGCAACACCAAACAATGCTATAAACCCTACGCCTGCAGAAATAGAAAAAGGAATGCCTCTGAGTGCCAAGGCAAATATTCCTCCTGTTGCAGACAAAGGAATGGCTGTAAAAATGAGCAGGCCTTGAACCATTGAACCAAATGTTAAATACAACATCAGTAAAATCAACAACAAAGCCACAGGAACGGCAATCAACAACCTTGATTGGGCTTCTTCTAAATTTTCGAATGACCCTCCAAAATTGACATAGTAACCCGGAGATAAGTTCAATTGTTTTTTTACTTTTTCTTGTAATTCGTGCACTACCGTTTGTACATCTCTACCCCTTACATTGAAGCCAACCATGATTCTTCTTTTGGCATCTTCTCTTTGAATCTGAGCAGGACCTTCTTGCAAATCAACATTGGCCACTTGGTACAATGGAATATCAACTCCCTTGTTATTTGGGATTAATAAATTTCTAACATCATCTAAACTGTTTCTTTTTTCTTTTTCTAATCGAACAACCAAATCAAATCTTTTTTCACCTTCAAAAACCAAGCCTGCATTTTGGCCAGCAAAAGCAGCATTTACACAGGTATTGATGGTTTCTACCGACAAGCCAAACTGTGCTATTTTTTGCCTATCGTATTTGATGACTATTTGTGGCATACCAGTTACTACTTCTACATAAATGTCTTTGGCCCCATCTACTTTACTTACTATGGCACCTAATTGTTTTGCATAATTGGCTAATGAATCAAGGTGTTCTCCAAATATTTTACAAACCACATCTTGTCTGGCTCCAGTCATCAATTCGTTGAAACGCATCTGTACCGGATACTGAAATCCAAAATTTACTCCAGGTATACTTGCCAATTCATGTGACATTTTTTCTGACATTTCAGGAAATGTTTTGGCATTTTTCCATGTTGACTTGTCTTTCATAATGACCATTAAATCCATGGCTTCTATAGGCATAGGATCGGTTGGAATTTCTCCACTCCCTATTTTGGCAACCACTTTTTCTACTTCCGGAAATTTTGCTGTCAATAGCTGTGATGCCTGATTAGCAATTTGTATACTCGATTGCAAATTGGAACCTGTTAATATTCTTGTTTCTACCGCAAAATCACCTTCTTCTAAAACAGGAATAAATTCACCCCCCATTTGAAACAAAACAACCAGTGCTAAAACAAACAATACAAACGACCCCAAAATCAATTGTTTTGAGTAGTGCATGGCCTGTGCTAATTTTTTAGCAAAAAAGGCGTTCAAACTACTCATTAATTTTTCAGAAATACTTTTGGGATTTACCTGTTCGCTTTTTAAGAATAAGGCACACATCATAGGAACATAAGTAAGCGAAAGTAGGAATGCGCCTAGTAAAGCAAATGCTACTGTTTGAGCCATTGGTTTAAACATCTTGCCTTCAATTCCTGATAGTGAAAAAATTGGCAAATACACTATCAGAATAATGATTTGACCAAATACCGCACTGTTCATCATTTTACTGGCCAAACTTTTTACATTCAAATTCATTTGTTCTTTGCTCAATTGTATTCCGGGTTGCGCAATGGCTTGCACTTGTAAGCCATGCAACACTGCTTCTACTATAATAACAGCCCCATCTACAATCAACCCAAAATCAAGTGCACCTAAGCTCATTAAATTGCCACTCACCTTAAATACATTCATCATGATAATTGCAAAAAGCATGGCCAATGGAATAACAGATGCAACCAATAAACCTGCCCTCAAATTCCCTAAAAACAGTACAAGTACAAAAATAACTATCAGTGCTCCTTCCAATAAATTAGATTGAACAGTACCAATGGCATTGTTCACCATTTTAGTTCTGTCTAAAAACGGTTCTATCAAAACACCTTCAGGTAAAATTTCTTGAATACTTGCTATTTTCTGTTTAACCTCTTTGATAACAGTATTGGAATTTTCTCCCTTTAACATCATTACCACAGCACCAGCAACTTCATCGCCACCATTGTAAGTCATGGCCCCGTACCTAACGGCATGTCCAAACCCTACTGCTGCAATATCTCTAATAAACACTGGGCTTGAATTGGCTGATTCTTTTACAACAATGTTGCCTATGTCTTCTAAAGACTGGATCAAGCCTTCACTTCTAATAAATAAAACAGATGGGCCTTTTTCTATATACGCACCTCCTGTATTTTGATTGTTAGTATTGAGCGCCGAAAACACCTCATTGATACTGAGTTTGTATGCACTTAATTTGTTAACATCAATGGCAATTTCATATTGTTTGAGTTTACCACCAAAACTACTAACATCGGCTACTCCCTTAATTCCAAGTAATTGTCTTCTTACAATCCAATCTTGTAAAGTTCTGAGCTGCATGGCATCGTATTTAGATTCGTAACCTGGTTTAGGACGAAGTACGTATTGGTATATTTCTCCTAATCCTGTTGTAACCGGACCTAAACTGGGTACTCCAGAGCCAGCAGGTATTTGGTCTTTTACATTGATGAGCCTTTCACTCACTTGTTGGCGAGCCCAATACACATCGGTTTCATCATTAAAAACCAATGTTACCAATGACAAACCAAATCTCGAAAAACTCCTGATTTCTATTAATCCTGGTATATTGCTATTGGCTTGCTCTATTGGAAAAGTAATGAGCCGTTCTACATCTGGAGCTCCTAAAGAAGGCGACACGGTAATTACCTGAACCTGATTATTGGTAATATCAGGCACCGCATCAATGGGTAGTTTTGTAAATTGTACAATACCTGTTACAATTAATAACAGTACACCTGCACCTATAAGTAATTTATTTCGGACCGAAAATCCGATGATATTTTTTAGCATGTTAAAATTAAATTGAATGAATATGAATCAGCAAAACAAAACCTCAAACAAATTGAGGAGGCTGAAAAATAGAAGTCAATTTATCAAAAGAATAAAAATCTGTGTAGGCAAAAAATGGTTGCACATAACTAATACAATGGATAGCCAAATCTGGTGAAACCAATGCATTTGAAATCAACACAAAACAGGCGGTACTGTTTAAAAACAAAGGTAAATCATCGTGATTTTCAGCAGAGCGATGGGTAGAATTTTGACCATAATGCAATGCCAAGAAATCTAGGAAACCAATTTGCTCATTTTCGTCATTTACATGGTGATGGTAGTGAGCCACCAAACTGGGTATTTTAGACAATTGCAGGAGCAAATCGGGTTTAACCGCATTTGCCAGCAATGCAAACAACATGAACTTAAATATGATTTGTTTCAAAAGATTCACCTATCAAAGATAAGCGTTTGCTCATTGAAACAAACAAAAAAGCTGGCAAACCAAGGTTTGCCAGCTTTTCTTATAAAAAATTAAAATTTATTGAATGATAAATTTCTTTGTGGCAGTACCGCCATTTTGAGTGCTGATATTGATAAAATAAGCTCCAGAACCAATTCCGTTCAATGAAATTTCTTGAGAATTGGTATTGAAACCTGCAAAAGATTTTACTTGACGACCCAAAATATCGATGATTTGGATGTGTGTAATTTTAGCCGATGCATCTAAACCTACTTTAATACTTGAAGTAGCTGGATTTGGATACAAAGTAATGTATTTATTGTAACTGGCTTCGTTGATTCCAACTGCAGCACGTTTAGTTAAATTAATTACAAATGCTTGTGCAGCCATTTTACCAAATGCACTGTTTTTAGCCATCACTGTCCATTTTAAACTAACTTCTTGGTCTACATTGTAACCCATAGTTGTTAGCAATGTCCAAATCATGCTTTCTGTGAACGCAATTGAATCTGAACTTACTGAAGTACTGTATAATGGATCAGAGAAATCTCCATTCACGTTGTCGATCATGAAAACATAATCCAAACCTTGAGTTGCCTGCCATTTTGCTACCATAAAAGCAGCAGTATCATCATGTATGTCTATAGAAGCACCATTCATTGGCGAAGCCAATGGAAAATCATTGATTTCCATATTTCCCATTAAGTCCATTTGTACAGCAATTCTAGGAGCTACATAACCAACAATGGTATCAATATAAGCTTTACCTCTTTCTGCTGACATAAAAGGATTGGTCAACATTGACAATGAATCTGATATATAACCACTAGCTGGTAATGGAATGGCATCTCTATACAATATGGTTTGTTTGGCTTGCATACTTGGTCTGTCCCACCATTCCCAAGGTGAACCTTCGTATGGGAATGAAGTTTCAAAACCAAATAAGTTATTGATTCTACCTGTTACAGTATTGGCTCTATCACTCATAGGGTCTAAGTAAATATAGCTATTTAACTTATCGTTTACGCCTAAACCATTTGCTTTAGGAATAACATCTCCAGCTCCAGAAGCATTTGGAATAACTGTTAACCCTGTAGTTGGTACAATTACGTTACCGGTATGGTAAGGCGCAAAAGGATCTCTAGTAGTATGCATGGCAACCATAGGCAAGCTAGATGATTTCATCCAAGCTGTATCACCCATTGCACCACCAAAATTAAAGAACATATTTACGTCTGAAGCAACACTTGCATCAGCAGGGTCATTGTAAGGAAAACCTCCGCCAATACCTGTCCAATCTCCAAGTGTATCAACACTCACCATAGGTGAAGCATCTCCTCTTAAAAATTTAATATTTGATTCAATGTCTGCTCTAGTGCTAACAGTTGCACCCGCAAGTGCGATGTAACCACCTGTACCTTGTCCACCAAAAATAATTTTAGTTTGATCAATGCCGTAAGTAGCCGCATTTCTTCTCATGAAACGCACACAATTTCTCATGTCTTGTAAAGCCCTATAAGTTGCTTTGATCAATTGTTCTGTAGCTACTTCTTGTGAAGTTGCAGCTGGGTTCCATCCCAATCTGTAGTTCATGGCTACTACTACATATCCTCTTTTCGCAAATCTGTTAGCCAATTCTACAAGCGCACTGTCGTCTTTGCTTCCAGTAGTTTGTTTGTTTACCAATGGTGGCAAATAACTACCGGTATGTGATAAAATAATTACTGGTCTGTTTTGTAAAGTATCTCCTTCTGGGCTGTAGATATCGCATTTTAACTTTTCGCTCCAAACTGGAGAAGAAGTAAAAGGAGCAGGAATTAGTGGGTTTGGATTGCCATACAATAAATTAATGGCATAGTTGGTATCATAAACCACATTGCTGCTTTTGTTTACTGAGGTAAACACTTCATCTAAATAACGATTTTGTGCAGTTGCTTCATTCAATGCTATCATTGATGTAACCAAAGCAAAAACGGAGAGTAATTTTTTCTTCATGATTGAAAATTTAAATTTTATTCAAGATAGTGGTAAAAAACTATAAAACAAACAAAAGAAATGGATTGCTTATTATCTGTTTACTTTTTCAATTCAAACAAAATGCTGATATAACCCATTCTGCCTACCCTTGGCCCACCATAAACTTGGTAAACACGGTTATCTAAGAGGTTACTGGCACCTATTTTCACACTCAACTTTTGTTTCAAAAAAGATTTATTCAGTTGAGCATCTAACATACCATAGGCAGGAACTGAACCTGTGTATTGTGGAGAGCCTTCATAATTGAAACCTTCTTGCCATTTCCAATTGACACTGTAACCAAAACCATTCATAGCCTGATTAAAAAAATTCAAGTCTATGTCACGACCATTGATGCCAATATTGTATTTATGTTCAGGGGTATTGAATGCCGGAATAAGTGGGTCTGTAGAGCCCATCCTATCCAATTTATTCCAAGAATAATTACCAACAAAACCCAGGTATTTTTTGAGGTAATAATTGAGCCCAATGGTAAAACCTTGAGTGGTAACTGCATCTTTAGAATTGGTTGCCACTCTGTACACTTGCAATCCGTTTGGCAAAAATGTACCAACTGGCCAATCAATGTCAGCCCCAATTTTGTAGCCAATAAAATGTGTATACCAGCTATAATACCAACTCATGTCTACATAAAATTTATCGGTAAAATTGGTTCTGTAACCCAGTTCAATTGTTTTTACTTGCTCAGGCTGAATGGGATCCACATTGAAATAGCTCAGTTTGTCTCTGCCATTGTTAAAAGCATCTAACATAGAAGGAATGGTTACCAAACTGTCAAACCCGTTTAAATTACCCAGTAAAACAGCCCTGCCCACATTTAAGTTGATGTATTGATCGGTGAGCGTAGGGTTGCGAATGGCAGAAGAAACTGATATTCTGAGCACATGTGCCTGATTGGCATAAACCATGGTGGCAGCTGGTGAAAATAGGAAATTGAAATTTTGGTTTTTGTCTGCTCTCAAAGTAAAACTCGTTTTAAGGTGGTCGTCCAAGTCTTTTCTTTCTATGCCTATATAAGCTCCAAATTCGTGGTTGTAAATGCGTTGATTTGGAACCGTATCTAAAAATATGGTGCCTTTTGAAAAAGGTGCATACAGCCTAAAATTAGCACCAACTTTTACAATGTTCCCGGCTACTATACTTTGGTATTCGCCCATCACATGGTACAAGGCTGATTTGTCAAAAAAGCGGGATCCACCTTCGCGGTTGGTTCTTGAAATGATTGATTGGTAAGCCTCGTTAAATGCAGTAGTTCCTGGTATTAACCTGTCGTTACCACCTCTAGTACTGGAGTAAGATGTATCGGTTATTTGATTGGTCAGCCAATGGTAATAGTTCAATGAATCTGCAAATTTTTCTTGCATGTATTGGTTGGCATAATCTTCGTATCTGACACCAGCTGGTTGGGTTCCAATTTTTGGCCGAATGGTTTGTATGCGGTTATAAATAAAACGGTTCCAATTTTCTGCATAGTCTGCAGCCCAGTTGTTATCGGATTTTGCAGCATTTTGCAAAAGCAATGCGGTTGAATAGGCATCAAAACTTTTGCCTGCATCTTCATGGGTAGCATAGGCCCTCACAAAATAATGGTTCTCTTTTCTGAACTCAATTTTATTTTGAAAAAAGTAAATGTCTTTCAAACTGAATCGGTTATCGCCTTGGTAAATGGTAGTTCCATTCCCCATACTAGAGGCTAGAATCAATTCTTTCTCATTTTTAAAACGGATGTGAAACGCTGCATTCAATTTTAAATTTTTGGTGTGGTAATCAACCAAATCATCTTCTTTGTAGCCTTTTCTCAAGGCATAACCATAACCCAAATAAGACAATCCAGTTTGACGAAACCTTGAGTTAGAATATTCATCGCCATAAATATTTACTGCATCATAGCCTCCGGGGTTATTCACCCCAACAGGAGATTGTGTGGTGGCATCATAATTTCTGGCCTGCCAATCTAAAGCAGACATGCTAAATACATTCAGTTTAAACGCCAATTTATTGGGTTTTAAAATTTCGGCATATCTAACAGCGGTTTCAATTAACTCTCGTTCTCCAATTCTGGTTTGTATACTCAAGCCAGGAAACAAAAACGGATTTTTACTTTGCATATTAATGACACCATTAAAGGCATTTGGTCCATAATAGGCACCACTGGCGCCTACAACTAAATCCACTTTTTGCACATCCAATTCACTGGCGCCTAAAAAATTACCCAAAGAAAAATTCAATCCAGGACTTTGGTTGTCAACTCCATCAATGAGTTGCAAGGACCTAACTGGCGAGGTACTATTAAACCCCCTGGTATTGATAATTTTAAATCCAATACTGGCACTGGTCATGTCAACCCCTTTGAGGTGAGCCAAACCTTCATAAAAATTTGCTGCTGGGGTTTGTTTAATGGCCAAGGCATCCATGGTTTCAATTGTTAGCGGTGCCTGCTTTTGTTTTTCGGTAATGCGAGAATCTCGCACATTCACTTCTTTGAGTTGCTTGGCATCTTGTTTGATTTTAACAACCAAATCGGTACTGGCTTTGATCAAATTCACTTCATCGGTTTGATAACCCATATAACTCACAACCAATACAACCGGGAACCCCCCATTGTACTTGAGTTGAAAATGACCTTCAAAATCTGTACTAGCACCTATTTTGGTGTTTTTAACAGTCAAAACAGCCCCAATGATGGGTTCTGAATTTTTAGCATCTTTTACTATTCCGCCAATTAAAACCGATTGTGCTTTGGTTTGAGTACACAATAAAGTTAAAACTAGAAAAAGGCTGAGTATATTTTTTTTCAATGCGTTGGTATTTTAAACCAATATTAAGCATTTGTATGAAAAAGTGAAACAGAATTTTGCACTATTCAATTCCAAAAACCAATTTGGCATTGGCTGTGGTTGTATTTGCGAGTTGGTTTAAACCTACTGCTTTTATTTCTGCAACTTTTTTTGCGGTTTCAATCAAATAAAAGGGCTCATTTCTTTTACCTCTGTATGGCATCGGTGCTAAATAAGGAGCATCCGTTTCAAGTACAATTTTATCTAATGGAATATCTGCTACAATTTTATCCAAGCCGCTGTTTTTATAAGTGACTACACCTCCTATACCTATGTAAAAATTGAGAGCAATCAATTGCTTTGCTTGTTCAAGAGTTCCCCCAAAACAATGAAAAATTCCACGCAATTTGGGGTGTTTCAACTCTTCTAAAATAGCTATGACATCTTCATTGCTATTTCTTGAATGTATGACAACTGGTAAATCTGTTTGAATAGCCCACATCAGTTGTTTTTTGAATGCCATAATTTGTTGCTCTTTGAATTCAGTACTCCAGTAATAATCTAGGCCAATTTCACCTACTGCATAAAACTTTCTTTTTTTCAGCCATTTCTGAATTTGAAATAACTGAGCATCTACATGGACATCTACAGAACAAGGGTGCAAACCCATCATTGGAAAACAATGTGAAGGATACTCCCAAACCAAATCCAACATGGGCTGTATGGATGCGGTATCAATATTGGGTAAAAACAAATGCTGAATACCGTTTTGAATTGCTTTTTCAACTGCTTGTTTGCGGTCTTCTTTGAACTCTTCAGCGTATAAATGACAATGTGTATCTATGAAATGCATGTTAAAGTATGGATTCGTTTTGTTTGGTATAGGTTCTTTGTTTCCAATTCATGGGTATGGGCAGTACATAAAATAAGGCTGTTGCCAATAAAACTAATTCTTGGTAAACTATAAACAAAGGTAATAAGTACCGCTTGATTTGAAACCCAATATGCTTGCTAAAAAATAAAATTTGAACACTTTGTAGAACCGATTTAACGAACCATACAATCAAAGCTAATTTTAAATGAAATAAAGCAACCAAGATCAATGCCGGTATAAAGAAAGCTTGTAACAAAAAAATCGCTTTCCATATGATTGGGAGTTGCTTGGCGCCTATGAGCCATCTTTTCCTCTGATGCAACAATGCCATTAACTGCAATTGAGCCGTCGAAAAGTTCAATGATTCTGCATTTATTACTGTTTTAATTTGAAACCCTTTTTTACGAAATGCCTGAGTAAGTGCCAGGTCTTCCGTTACAGAAAATTCAATATTGGCATACCCTCCAACAGCATAGTAGGCTGTTTTGGTAAAGGCCATATTGTTGCCAACCGCTGTACTTGGTAGTCCTAATTTTTCAAAACTTACCAAATTTGAAAAACCCAAGAGCCATTCAAAACCCTGCATGTATTCAAACAAAGAATTTCCTTTTACAATGGTAATGCCACTAACCATTTCAGCAGTTAGGAATTCGGGCAACAAAGTTTTGATCCAATTTTGATTGACTTGAATGTCTGCATCTGTAACAAATACAATTTCTGTTTGAACAGCCTGCATCAAATGTTCAATGACATTTGCTTTGGCCCGCGCCTTCCCATGTAATTGATTGACTTGTATACATTCAAAATTGGGGAAATGCTTTTTCCATTCTATAGCCAAAGCATACGTATTGTCTGTTGAGCCATCATCTCCCACCAAAATATACAATTGAGACAAAGGATAATTCAACTCAAAGATTGCTTCTAAACAACTATTTATATGCTTGTCCTCGTTGCGAGCTGGAATTAAAATGCTGACCGCAGGCAATTGATTTTCTATTGTTTGGGATTTGTTTTTATGCCAAAAATGCTGGTACAACAACAACAATTGAATGGCACAATAAGCCCAAATCAGAACCAAACAAATCAGTTCAATGTACATCATGGTCTTTGGTCGAGTGAATGAAATACATACCCTTTATTGTGGAAATATTGGAGCAATTCAGGCAAAAGTAATTTTAAATTAGAAAACGATTTTTCGCTGTCATGAAATACAAAAATGGCTCCAGGACCTGCTTTTTTGAGTGCCCTTAAACTTGTTTGTATGTTCAATGTTGGCTCGTAATCTCTGCTCAAATGGCTCCACATAATTAACTCATACTTTTTCTTTAGGAACTTGGTTTGACTGGGTTTCATTTTACCATAAGGAGGCCTAAAGTACTTGCTTTTAATAAACTCCTCAGCTTTTTCTATGTTCTGAAAATAAACTTCATTATCAGTTACCCAGCCCTTTAAATGATTGTAGGAGTGATTGCCTACAGCATGTCCTTGTTCTATGAGCAATTGATAGGTTTCGGGATACTTTTTTACATTTTCGCCAACACAGAAAAAGCTCGCTTTGGCATTGTATTTTGACAATTCGTTCAAAACCCAAGGTGTAATTTGTGGGTGAGGGCCATCATCAAAAGTAAAATACAAGGCTTTATCCTTTGTTTTTGCCCACCAGGTATACGCTGGAGCAATATATTTGATAAATTGAGGGAATGAATATTTAAACATTATTTTTGCCTTGATTTCATCCAACCAAACAGATGGCACTTCAAATATTAAAAAAAAGAATTGGATTTTGGGTTTTCGCGTGTTTGTTGTCTCATTTTAGTGAAGGACAACAACAGAAAGTCTGGACTTTGCAAGCATGTATACAACAGGCAACTGAAGCCAACATCAATGTCCAACAAAAATTAATTGAAAACAAACTACTGAGAGAGAACTATTTGCAAGCAAAGGCATCTGTTTTACCTTCGGTCAATGGCAGTTTCTCTAACAGTTGGCAGACGGGTTTTGCCATTAACCCTGAAACCAACTCTGCACAAAAAGACCAATCGTTTCAAACCAATTCGGCAGGTATCAATGCCAATTTAAATCTTTTTAATGGGTTTCAGAATAGCAATAACATTCGCTTACAAGCAAAAAAACTCAATGCCAATCAAAAAGATTTAGAACAAGCAGTCAACAATATTCAGTTAAGCGTTTGCAATGCTTACTTGGCTGTTCTCCAAAATACCGAACTTAAAGAGGCAGCTTTGGCACGTGTAGAGGCTGCTAAAAAAGTACTTGAAAAACAAGAAAAAATGTATGAATTGGGAAATAGCAACAAAGCGCGTTTGTTACAATTGAAAGCTGAATACAGCAGTCAAGTATCAAATTTGGTGAATGCCGAAAACGCTTGCGAGCTAGCTTATTTAGAATTGTGTAATTTATTGAATATTCAAAAAGATGCGACAATGCGTATTGCACCCATTAACGACGATTCCAGTTTAAATGATTCTAATAGTGTTTCGGCTGATGTAATTTTTGAAAAATATGTAAAAGTGAGCCCAAATATAAAGGCCAATACTTTGCGTGTAGAAAGTGCAAAGTTAGAGAAATTAGTTGCCAATGGAGGAAGGTCTCCCAGAATCAGTTTAAATGCTGGTCTCAATTCATTTTATACATCGCAAAGCAAATACGGTGTTGGGACCCCAACTTTTACAGACCGCCCATTTGGCTATTGGTACAACAACGGAACACCGGTTTCGGTTTTTATGCCATATCCAACATACAGTAGCTACGAAACCACTTCATTCAAAAGTCAGTTTGAACAAAACCTAGGCTCTTCGGTTTCACTGTCTGTCAGCTTACCCCTATTTAATGCTTGGAATGTGAATGCCAATATTCAAAGAACAAAATTGGGTATAGAAAATAACAAATTAGCGCTGAGACAGGCCAACCAAAGCTTATACCAAGAAATTACCAAGGCACACCAAGATTTAAGTTTTGCTGAAAAAAAACATGCCGCTAGTAAAAGTAATTTCATTGCCAACAAAGAATCATTTGAAATTGCACAGCAACAATTTGAAATGGGTCAAATGGGTATTACCGATTATTTGAACACCAAAAGCAATTTCACATTGGCACAAACAGATTATACCCAAGCCAAATACAATTTAATCTTCAGAAAAAAATTAATCGATTTTTACTTAGGGAAAGAACTCAACTAAATAAGACATGAAAAATAAAATATATTATATCATTGGCGGTGCCGTTTTGGTTTTATTGGTAATAGCTGTAATAGGAAAAAAATCAGGCTGGTTTGGGAAAGAGAAAGGATTAAAAGTAAACTGTGTAAAAGCCGAAAAAAGAACATTGATAGAAACCGTTTCTGCAAATGGCCGAATTCAACCAGAGAAAGAAGTAAAAATTAGCTCCGATGTATCTGGAGAAATTATGGAACTGTATGTAAAAGAAGGCGATTCTGTTTTTGTAGGAAAATTATTGGCAAAAATAGACCCTGAATTGTACCTGTCGTCTTTAGACAGAAGTGAAGCATCTTTGAACAACACAAAAGCAAATTTGGCAAGTACAAGAGCAAGGTTACTCCAAGCTCAAGCCAAATTCAATGAAATTGAAAATGCATTCAAAAGGAATCAAAAGATGCATGCACAACAACTCATTTCAGAGGCTGAGTTTGAAAGTGCAAAGTCAGCATTTGAAAATGCCAAAGCAGAAGTTGAAGCTGGCAAGCAAAACATCATAGCAGCAGAATTTAGTGTAAAGAGTTTCAATGCAGCACTCAGTGAAGCCAAGAAAAATTTAAGCAGAACCAATATTTATTCTCCTGTAAACGGAATTGTTTCTAAGTTAAGTGTTGAAAAAGGAGAAAGGGTGGTTGGAACATCTCAAATGGCCGGTACCGAAATGATGCGCATTGCCAATTTAAACCAAATGCAGGTGAATGTAGATGTAAACGAAAATGACATTGTAAAAGTAGGAATTGGAGACACTGTTAAAATAGATGTAGATGCCTACCCTGGCCGAAAATTTACCGGATTGGTGAGAGAAGTTGCAAACAGTGCCACTACCAATGCAGCAACAACGTCAGACCAAGTTACCAATTTTATAGTTAAAATTAGCATCCTCAATTCAAGTTACGCCGATTTAAAAGCCCAATTTGGCAAACGCAAATCAGTTTTCAGACCAGGTATGAGTGCGAGTGTAGACATTGAAACCTCAAAAATTACAGACGCACTGAGTGTTCCAATTGAAGCTGTTACAGTACGTAATAATAAAGAAGTAGACAGCACACAAACAGATGGACCAGATAAAGAAGTTGAAGTTGTTTTCACAAATAACAATGCAAAAGCAGTGGTTAAACAAGTTAAAACCGGCATTCAAGACGACAAATACATTCAAATCATCAATGGTATAGATACTACCGATGAAATCATTGCTGGCCCTTACAATGTAGTCTCAAAACTTTTGAAAAAAGGAGATCAAATTCAAAAAGTAAGTAAAGAAGAATTGTTTGAGGTAAAAGAGTAATCAAAACACCTATCATGGCAGTATTATCCATCATCATTCCAGCCTATAACGAGGCCAAAACCATTCACCTCATTTTAGAGAAAATTGAAACGGTTCAACTCATCCAGCAAATTGAAAAAGAAATCATTATTGTAAATGATTGTTCTACTGATGAAACTGGCAAAGTCATTCATGAATTGATGCAGAAACATACAAGTATTCGGTTTATTGAACACAACAAGAACAAAGGAAAAGGTGCTGCAATTCACACAGGCATCAAGGAAGCAAAAGGCGATTATATCATCATTCAAGATGCCGATTTAGAATATGACCCAGAAGAATACAATCTTTTGCTGAAACCAATCGTTAACGGCTTTGCTGATATTGTTTATGGTTCACGATTCATGGGAGGTAACCCGCATAGAATTTTGTTTTTCTGGCATTCTATAGGTAATTCCGTACTTACTTTTTTATCAAATATGTTCACCAATTTGAACTTGACAGACATGGAAACCTGCTACAAATTATTTAAAGCAGACACTATTAAAAACTTACAATTAACAGAAAAAAGATTTGGCTTTGAACCTGAAGTCACAGCTAAAATAAGTAGAATTCCCAATATCCGTATTTATGAAGTGGGTATTTCATATTATGGCAGAACCTATGCAGAAGGCAAAAAAATTAACTGGAAAGATGGGTTCAGGGCTATTTATTGTATTTTAAAATACGGCATGCTCAAAATGAATTAACATGTTTCAGAAAGCCCTGTTCTCTGTTAAATCATTCTATTTTTTATTTGCTGTTTTAGTTGCTGTTTTTATATCAACTTGTTTTGTGTTTGACGGTATAGGAAATGGTGGAGACAGCGTGCTGCATTACCTCATTGCAAAATATGCTCCTACTCACCCCCATTTGTATTTTTTTCATTGGGGCAAACCTTTTTTTACCCTTTTGGCTTCGGCATTTGCCCAATTTGGTTTTCAGGGTATCAAATTGTTTAATACTATTTGCACTTTTAGCGCAATTTATTTCAGCTACAAACTGGCGCAACATTATTCTATAAAAAATGCAGCATTGCTTTTGCTTTTAGTAGTGTTATGGCCATTAACGATTAGTGTTAATTTTACTGGCTTAACAGAGCCATTATTTGCATGCATATTAATTGCCTCTATTTATTTGATTGCAATTAAAAAAGAAATTCAAGGCTCATTTTTAATTTCGTTTTTGCCTTTTGTGCGCTCAGAAGGACTGATTATTTTATTGGTGCTGACAATTTATTTCATAATCAACAGAAATAAAATTGCCCTTGCATTATTGGCTGCAGGGCATCTATTGATGAGCTTAGCAGGCGTTTGGGTATACAAAGACATACTTTGGGTTTTTACCAAAATCCCTTATGCCTATTTAAATCCTATATATGGAAAAGGTACTTGGGATCATTTTTTCATTCAGCTCAATTTTATGATTGGCCCTATACAATATGCTTTGCTAATTATTGCAGTATTGTCTTTGTGTTATCAATATAAATTAAGCGTTGTAAAGCAGGTGTTTTTGAACCCTAAATTATTTTTGATTTACTTGGTATTTGTTGCATTTTTTTTGGCACATACACTATTTTGGACATTGGGAATTTTTGGTTCAATGGGCCTTACCCGTGTTTTTTATGGCATTATGCCTTTAATGGCTTTGATTGTGCTTGAAGGCTACAATGTAGTAAACCTATATATTGAAAATCATCACAAACAAGGATTGAAATTCATTCCCATTGCAATTGTTGCAGCAATGTTTGTGTTTCCGTTTTTAAACAACCCTGCATCCTATAATTTAAAAAGAGACCTCTTATTAAGCCAAGAGGAACAGTTGTTAAAGGACAGTGTTTGTAGCTATTTAAAAACCAATCAAAGTACACCACTTTTGGTTGCTTCCGATTACAGAATTCCCTATTTTTTAGAGAAAGACCCTTTTGATTCGGCCTGTTACCAATCAGGCAGGTGTTTCACAAAGCTAAAAGCCCAAAAAGTACCCTTTAATTATGTTTGGGACAATTGGTTTTCTGAAGTTGAAGATCAAATAGGTTTAGAAAGACTACAAGTTGATTCTGGATTTGTATGCCAACAAACGTATACAATCAAACAAGGCAATTCTGAAAATACATTTAAAATTTTTAAAACAATAACCCAATAGCAATTATTCTTGTTCTGTAATGGTATTCATTTCCATCTGCAACATAGAATCACTCAATAAACTATCTGGTTCAGACTTTTTTACTTTAAGCAATGCCGGCCCTGTCAATTGAACCTGGTGTGTTAAACCTATGGTATCTGTTGGCAAAATCCACTGGCGGAACAACATTTTATTGGCCAAATAATGGTATGATTTTTCTAAATAATCTTTTGCTGTTCCATCTGAATTGAAACGCCACATAAAGCCTTTTGGTCTAGGAATGATGGTTGCCAAATACAAACATTCACTCAGGGTCAATTGAGATGGGTGTTTCTTAAAATAAAATTCTGCGGCTTCTCCTATTCCATATACATTCGGACCCCATTCTATAATATTGAAATACACTTCTAACATCCGGTCTTTGGGAACGATGTAATTGTTTTCAAGGATGTAAACCAACAAAATTTCTTCTAATTTTCTAGCCATGGTTTTTTCTCTGGTTAGAAAAACATTCTTTACCAATTGCATGCTAATGGTACTAGCTCCTCGCTTAAATTTTCCAGTTCTAATATTTTTTACAATTGATTGCCTGAATGCTTCTGTTACAAATCCCCTATGGTAAAAGAATGATGGGTCTTCAGTGGTTAATACACATTTAGCCAAAAATGGCGAAATAAATGCCAATGGCGTAAAATTAGGGTTAGAAACACCCACAACAATTGGCCTAGTTGGCCTGCCATTCTCATAAGGGTAATGCACAAACTCCCCATTCATTTTATTCAGATTGGCCTCTCCAAATTGTTCAATTTTTAAACCTTTTTTACTGAGATTGCTTTCAAAAATCATTTCCTGTGGCTTATTTTCGTTGTAAACAAAATCTAAACGATACGAAAAATCACCAGAGGCTTTCATGCCTCTAATATGTGTAAACAAACCTTCAGGCAGGGCATTGATGAAATTTTGAGCAGCTGATTCTTCTGTTACTACAGACAAAGAAAATACCGTATCGGTAGCATTTTCAAACTTTATAAAAGGATGTATCACAAAATCATTGAGCTGAATGCGAGAGCTACTATCCAATGAAATAAATTGAGGTCCTATTAAGTAATCAAAATCAAACGCTGCATTATTAACAACAACATCTTGAGAAGCAATTTTAGGATGGTTCACCAAGAGCTGACTGACAGAAGCTTGTCCGTTTACCTTGAGCTCCTTTCCAGCCATTTTCACCTCATCTAACTCTAGCTTTATGCTTTTAAAGCCTGCTTTTAGGCCAAATCTTTCAAACAAATAAGGTATTTGTACAATTTCTTGATTGGCCCCTTCAAACAAAATAGTAGCAGTTTTTTCAGACAAGTTTAAATCGCCCATCAATTGCCAATTCTGTTGAACCGAATTAGACGAAACGGCTATTTGTGCATTGAGTTTTTGATCGAGTAATTGGGTGTCTGTCAGTAAAAAAGAAAAGAAACGCGTGTCGTCTACCCCTTTTATACCAAAGTTTTTCAAGACCAAGTTATTCGGAATTTTATTCAAAAACCTGCTAATCATTTTATAAAACCTGGCAGCATAGTTTTTTTCTTTGGGACTTTCTTTTTCCTTTTCAGTTTTTGGATCCCCAAAAGGATGCAACAAAGACTCAAAATTTCTGATTTGACCATGTTTAACCAATTGTAAATACCCATCAGACAAGGCAAAACTATTGAGTTTTAAATCACCTAAACAAGCTTGCCAGAAACTAAAAGTCAGTCTCAGATCTTGAACTTTAAATAGCGTGTCCATTTGATCTGGAACCAAACTGACACCCTTGATATGCATGCTTGAAAAGCCTTCAAATCCGGCTTCTTCAACGCTCAATACAATTCTGTATTTTTCGTAAATTTTAGTTTTGGCTTTGGTTAAGCCCCAATCCATTACTTTGGTTCTAAAACCAAAATAACCTAGAAAGAACAACAAAACCAGCAAGCCAATTACCATTAGACTTCTGATACCAAATGTTCTCAAACGATTTAGTTGAGCGGGATTCAAAGCCATTTGAAGCTATACGTGCATCACTTCTGCTTCTTTGGCAGCAGTTAAATCGTCAATTTTTTTGATGAAAGTGTCGGTGGTTTTTTGAACATGTTGTTCTGCACTTTTTGCCTCATCTTCAGCCAAGCCATCTTTTTGCAATTTTTTCACTTGCTCGTTAATGTCTTTTCTGATATTTCTGATGGCAACCTTTGCATTTTCAGATTCACTTTTTACTTTCTTAACAATCTCTTTTCTTCTTTCTTCAGTTAAAGGAGGCAATACAACTCTGATTACGGTACCATCGTTGGTTGGATTGAAACCCAAATTGGAAATAATGATTCCTTTTTCAATGGCTTGTAACATCGGCTTTTCCCAAGGCTGAATGGCAATGGTTCTAGCATCTGGTGTGTTTACACTGGCCACTTGGTTAATCGGCACCAATTGTCCGTAATAATCTACTTTTACAGCATCAAGCATAGAAGGATGCGCCTTTCCTGCTCTAATTTTTGTAAACTCAGATGCAGCATGGTCAACTGCCTTTTCCATTTGTTCTTTTAAACCGTCAAATACAGGCTTTAATCTTGGGTCGCTCATAATTCAGAATTTGAACCCGCAAAATAAGGATGGATAAGGGTTTATCACAAGATTTTTTGAATTTTCTTTTTGGAAAGTCCTTTTGGTTTAAAATCAAAGTTGATTTAGCCAAAAATATATATCTTCGCCCATCATTATGGACAGAAGAGTACGCGTTAGATTTGCACCCAGCCCAACAGGTGCTTTGCATATAGGCGGAGTTAGAACAGCCCTTTACAATTACCTGTTTGCCAAAAAACATGGCGGAGATTTTATTTTAAGAATTGAAGATACCGACCAAACCCGATTTGTTCCTGGAGCAGAGGCTTATATCATTGAAGCCTTAAAATGGCTTTCAATTAGTCCGGTTGAAGGTGTTGGATTTGGAGATGGCCCTCATGCTCCATACAGACAGAGCGAACGCAAACCATTGTATAAAAATTATGTCATGCAGCTGTTAGATGCAGGGCATGCCTATTACGCATTTGATACCCCTGAAGAATTAGAGTCAATGCGTGAAAGATTGAAGGCGAGTAATGTAGATGCCAAGTACGATGCCATTACAAGAGGCAGCATGAAAAATAGCCTTACGCTTTCAGAGGATGAAGTCAACAAACGTCTTCAGAACGAAGACCCTTATGTTATTCGAATAAAGTTACCCAGAAAAGAAGAAGTAAAATTCCACGATGAAATTAGGGGTTGGGTGAGTTTCAATACCTCTCAAATGGATGACAAAGTATTGTACAAAAGCGATGGCATGCCTACCTATCACATGGCCAATGTGGTAGATGATTACTTGATGCAAATTTCACATGTAATTAGAGGAGAAGAATGGTTGCCATCTGCCCCATTGCATGTATTGTTGTACAGGTATTTAGGTTGGGAAGAACAAATGCCCAAATTTGCCCACTTACCCCTTTTGTTAAAACCAGAAGGTAATGGAAAACTCAGCAAAAGAGATGGAGACCGTTTAGGATTTCCTGTATTCCCATTGTATTGGCAAGATCCTCATACCGGTGATGTATCAAGTGGTTACAGAGAATCTGGCTATTTGCCAGAGGCCGTAGTTAATTTATTGGCATTCCTTGGTTGGAACCCAGGTACACAACAAGAAATTTTTAGTTTAGAAGAGTTGGCCGAAGCATTCAGTTTAGAAAGAGTAAGCAAAAGCGGTGCTAAATTTGACTTAAACAAAGCCAAATGGTTCAACCAACAATACATCAGAAAAACAAATGACAGTATCATTGCAGATGAATTGGCAAAACAAGCAAAAGCTAAACTTGGAGATGCGTATACAAAATACAATGCAGCACAGATTCAAGAGATAGCCAAATTGGTCAAGGAAAAAATAACTTTTACTGCCGATTTATGGAATTATGCCAATTACTTTTTTGAGGCACCAGCAAGCTACGACGAACAGGTCATTCAGAAAAAATGGAACGAGAAAAGTAAAATTGTTTTAGAGCAAATTGCTGAACAAGTCTCAAATACCAATTTATTTAGTGCAACTGAACTTGAACAAATTTACAATCAAGTTTTAGCGCAAAATGGCCTCACAACAAAAGATTTTTTACAACTGTTCAGGGTTTGTCTGACAGGTTTAGCCGGTGGCCCACCATTGTTTGAAATTGGCCAATTACTTGGTAAAGAAGAAACAACTCAACGCATTTTAAATGCAATCCCTAGAATTTTAAAAAACATTTAATCATAGATCATATGAAATACATCCAAACGATTTTAAAACCCATTTACACTTTGGTATTTGTAAGTATTGTATTCACTGCATGTAACATGGCAAAATTTGATGTTATACCTGGAACCCGACTTGCCAATACGCCAGAAAATTTAATTGGTACTTGGGTTGGTAAAATGGCTTCAACTAAAGGTAGCATTGATACCTTTACAATCAACATTGCACCTACTTCAATAATGGTTAGAACCAATTACAATTACCACGAAATACAATTGAGTAAAGATTATGTATTGAATAGCTTAGGCAAGTATATTGTGGTCGGTTTGAACGACCCAAATTTCAATACTCTCAAAAACATCATTGTATTAGAAGAAAGTAAAAATGGATGGAAAATATATCCATTTACCGAAGCCAATATGCCTTTTGATAACCGTGTAGATTTAGAAGACGTATTTGTGCCAAGGTATTTTTACAGCAGCAACGAAGCACTTGAACTACCTGCCGCAGTAAATAATTCTGAATTTGACAATCAAATCAATGATAAGGTTCGTAACCACTATTACCAAATGGATGAGGCTAAAATTGAGGCTATGTTAGACAGTCGTTGTAGAGATAGAAATTATATGTTAATGAGCAGACTTAAACTCAATACCATAAACCCAGCTAAACCAAAGTCTTCAAAAAAATGAGTACACCCATTCGCGTATTGGTTGCCAAAATTGGCTTAGACGGACACGACCGTGGCGCAAAGGTAATTGCCACTGCATTGAGAGATGCAGGCATGGAAGTGATTTATACCGGACTCAGACAAACACCTGAAATGGTTGTTCAAGCTGCCCTTCAAGAAGACGTAGATGTTATAGGAGTAAGCATTCTTTCTGGCGCCCACCTTACTGTATTTAAAAAACTAAAAGAACTCTTAGTTGCAAACAACATGAATGATGTGTTGGTAACTGGCGGAGGTATTATTCCTGAAGAAGACATTGTTGTTTTAAACGAACTCGGCATAGGTAAAATATTTACTCCAGGAGCCAATACAACAGACATTGCAACCTATATCAAAGAATGGGTAACAAACCATCCTAAGACATTTTAACATATGGAATTCCAAAACATAGAAACCCATGAAAAAGATGGTATTTTTTACATTACCATCAATCGTGAAGACAAATTAAATGCGCTCAATATTCAAACATTGAGTGAAATTAAAACAGCCGTTTTGGCTATCTATGAAAACCCATCTATCTATGGGGTTATTTTAACTGGTAAAGGAACCAAGGCTTTTGCTGCGGGTGCAGATATTGCAGAATTTGCAGGCTTCAACAATGTTCAAGGCACTCAAATGAGTGCTGATGGCCATGCTGTGTTAAAGACCATTGAAAACAGTCCTAAACCAGTCATTGCAGCCATTTACGGATTTGCATTGGGTGGTGGTTGTGAATTGGCTATGGCTTGCCACATGCGTGTAGCAGGAGAAAAAGCCAAATTTGGACAACCAGAAGTAAACTTAGGTATCATACCAGGTTATGCAGGAACACAACGCCTGCCACAGTTAATAGGCAAAGGTCGTGCATTGGAATACCTATTAACTGGCGACATCATGGATGCACAAACAGCCCTCCAATTTGGATTGGTAAACCATGTGGTTGCAACAGAAGAAGTCATGCATACTTGTGAGTCTATTTTAAACAAAATTAAACTCAAAGCCCCTCTGGCAGTTGCCAGTGTCATCCGTTGTGTGAACGATTCATATGAAAAGAAGGCAGACGGAGCTCAAACTGAAATCCATGAATTTGGAAACTTCTTTGGCTCTGAAGATTTTATAGAAGGTACAGCTGCATTTCAAGAAAAAAGAAAAGCAAATTTCAAAGGCAAATAATTAAGCTACAGCCATTGAGTCGTCCTAGAATAAGTTGACAGTTCAAAGATAATTAAATAAGATCCTCAGTTGTTAAATCAACTGGGGATTTTTTATGTACATAATTGGGTGTTTTATAGTTTAAACTCAGGTGAGGTCTTTTGTTGTTATAGATATAGATTGATTGTTTAATAACTTTCCTTGCTTGTTCTATATCTCGATAGGTATGTATTAAAAACTCATCTTTTAATATTCC
>CAISCU010000025.1 GCA_903883965.1 uncultured Bacteroidota bacterium | reverse complement strand
TAGGAGTGTCATATAAAAAGCGAAGCCTAATTGTATTTGAGATAATTCTTCCGTGAATAGTCGCTTGCGAGTATTTGTTTGATGCTACCTTTTTTCTTGACAAAAAAGGTACCCAAAATTTTTAATATCCTGACAAACTTGTTTCGTCAGGGGAAAATCCTGATAAACTTGTTTCATCAGGGGTAAATCCTGATAAACTTGTTTCATCAGGACAATGGTCGTAGCTTCCGAACATTTTTAATTAAAGGATGAAAACTTTAAGGGTCTTGCGTAATTGTTCTGATTTAAATCTTCTGTAATCAAATACCTTATTTTAAACCAACTCCTTTGTAGATGTATACTGCAATCACCTTTAGGAGCTGATGAAGAATGTAGAGTTTTATATTTCTATAAGTACTAAATCAAGATTTTTGATTTTAGAAAATCCTTTGTCTGCTGTAACAAGGGGAATATCGTATACCATAGAGGTAGCTGCAATAATTGCATCAGGCAATTTTATTGCATGTTTTCTTTTAAGTAAAATAGTTTGGTCTTTAATTTTTAAGTTCCAATCTAATTGGAAGCAATCATTTAACAACAATTTCAATTTTGTTTCATCTGATTTTGAGATGCCGTGAAAACCTAATAACTCTACCTCAGAAATAAAGGAAATACCAAAATTGTATTCTAAAAATGGTTCAACTATTCTATTTCCTTCGTGGAGGTAAATTAGAAAATTTGTATCTGCTATAAAATCAATCTTCATTTTCTCTGATGGAAGTTTGATAAGCTAAACCATCAATTTTGCGTTTGAGTTTACCAAAATGCTTTGACAAATTACCTGATTTGGTAGCTTTATTCAATGTTTTACTCAGAATTTTAGAAGTATTCTTCAGATTCGACTTGCCAATGATTACTGTCATGTTTTAATTCTATACTCAAAAATAAAGAAATAATTTTAGGAATCTTTGAGTTTTAGAAAATTGAAGTTTTCTTTCTTTAAACTATTCTTGGCAGAAATTGAATTTATTTTTGGTCTTTTAAGCAAATACTTAAATTCAATTGCAAAAGCAGGATAGATTAAATTGAAATTTTGTTAGGTGAATTTGGGTAGATTATTTTGACTTATTGGAACATCGAACGTAGCCGAAATGTTATTGTGTTTTAAGCTAAAAAATTTGCTTTCAAAAAATATCAATGCTTAAACCAACTCCGTAGGAGTTAAATACTACTAAAAAACAATAAAAAGGCCTTTAAACGCCGTTAGGTGTGACATATAAAAAGTGAAGCCGAAATGTGATTGTGTTTTAAACAAAACCAATGCTTCACACAACTCCATAGGAGTTGAATAACACTAAAAACAAAAAAGAGCCTTTAAACGCCGTTAGGTGTGACATATAAAAAGCGAAGCCAAATGGTTGTTTGATGCTACCTTTTTTCTTGACAAAAAAGGCACCCAAATTTTTAATATCCTGATAAGCTATGCTTCGTCAGGGGAAAATCCTGATAAACTTGTTTCATCAGGGCAAGACCCGCGCCAATCGGCTTAAAATATTTTATGCTGACAGGCAAAGCCTCGTCAGTACGTCCTTGTTTTAAGCGCGAATAAGACAGCAATTCAATTTTTATTTAAATAATTTATATCACCTACTAGCTGTCGGATTCACTTCCTCAAGGCTTGCCCACAACAAGCACTCTGGCATTTTGTGCGCCGCTTGTCAATGGTCGGAGCTTCCGAACTAGAATTGGTTTTAAAATGAAATTGATAATACTTAAAAAGCCCTAATTGGTAATACTGGATTTGCTGTGTATTTGGTATCGTAAGAATTGGGGTTGAAAGAAGTATTGCTAGAAAGTCCAACTCGTTTTGCATGGACTTGACTGTCCTCTGAAGAAGACCAAAACCAACCTGTTGGACCAACATTGAAATTTGAAACATTTTGTTTGATCATCAAGAGTTCCCCTACTGAAGGTAAGTACCAATTGGTATAGCCATTTAAAGTTATTCCTCTTGCAACCTTTGCAGCAACATTACTACCAGAACATGCAGCAATAATATTTTGTGTATTAGACAATCCACTACCAAAATTTATACTGGTTCCCCAACCTACATTTGAGTTAGAACATCCCCACTCATAATTACCAATTGGCGCATTGGCACATACCAAACCATGTTCTTTGGTAGAATCTAAATAAAAGATTATTCCGCCAGCATAAGCTTGCCTCAATTGTAATTTAGCTGATGTAAAACTCAATTCATTACCATAATTAATTCCAGCTTCGTTAATGGCATAAGCCCTTACATAATAAGTAGTATTGGCTGAAAGACCTGTGATGCTTAAACTAAAACTGGCATTTTGATTGGTATTGACTAACTTATTGTTGTTGATGGTAGGTGCTGAAGAAGTTGACCAAACAATACCTGATTCTAAAATAGGTGCACCACCACTATTCAATACAATTGCATCAATAGTAGTGCTGTCATTGCTAATAGATGAAACTTGATTGGTTTGAACCAATGGTAAACAAGGCCCCCATTGAATATTGCCGTTGCATTTATACAAAGTTTGTCCATAAGTGCCGCCACTTGGCAAACCACTTCCAGCATTCCCTGCTGTTTTCGCATACAACGCATAAGGCACACTCAACAACTGGTTGCTGCTAGTTAAAGTATAAGCAGTACCGCCATTGGGGTCAGTTTCTGTTTTGACAAAGAAAGGGCCATTGGCCCAATCAATATTGGCAAAGGTTCCTGTGACAACCGTGCCTGTTCCAATTTCAATGGCAATTAAACCATTGGCATTGGTGGTAGGTGTTTGGATTTCAGTATAAACAGCAGTGCCTGTTGCGGAACCTTGTAAAATGCTGATGCGCATGCCCACCGCATGGTTGCTGACCAGCACATTGTTGTTGTTGCGAACCACCGCTTGATAACTCATTTTTTCAGGTGCTTGGGCAAAGGCCATTGCCAGTTGCAAAAACAAGCAGAATAGGATTGAATATTTTTTCATTGAAAGTGTTTTAATGAGTTAGTCTTTGATGCAGCGGACCGAGAAGCCGTAAGCCCTGCCGCTGATGTCCATGAAGGCATAGCCACTGTAGAAGTACAGGGACCAAGAACTGGTACCAAACACTGCACTGCTCCAATAGTAGCCATTGCTACCCACACGGAGCGACCCATCATAGCTGTTACGGTAGCCAGCCATAGGGAATTTTAAGGGTGAGCCAAAAGCGCCTGTACTGTTGTTCTGAGACCAACTGGTTCTTTCGTCATCCAATTCAGTATTAGTAGGCAAGCGGTAGCCGGTTGGGCAAGGGTTATTGACTCCGTTAACCCCTTGCCACAAATTGTCGTTTTGTGGTGTTCTCCAATCATAAAGGCTATTAGGAGCTAATATAAAATTGGCATGGGTAGGTTGGTCTGTGCTACTCAAGGTACTGGTTGTACCTGAATTTCTGCATTGGTGCCCATCTGCGCCTCTACCCCATTGGTACAAGTCTCCATAAGCTGCAGCATCCGTGCTGCTGGCAGCGGCTTGGGTAGCTCCTAGGTTTCTGTCCATCCAAGTTTTGCCTGTGATTGGGTTGGTTACATTTATAACTGCTGTGGGTGTTCCATTACAAAAAACAGAATTGGTTGCAAATGTAGGTGTTGCCAATACCGTTCTGCTTAGGGTACAAGTTTTTCCCGAAAGGGTAATGGTAAAATTAGCAATACCCGTTGTTGTGGGTGTACCTGTTATAGTGAATGAAAGCGTTCCATTGCCACTGTTTAAGGTACCTGCAGCAAAGGTTGCTGTTAAGCCTGTTACGCCTGTTGATGCTATACTTTGTGAAGTATAAATACCTCCATTGCCTCCATTATAGGTAACTATTGTTGTTGCGGTTCCTGTAGTTTGGTTTATAACCAAAGCACCAGTATGAACCGTATCTGCACAGTTGAACCCAATAATTTTAGCTGGGCATAAACCTCCTGTTGTCCATACTACTAATCCATCACACATAGTTAAAGATTGTCCTTGTTGCGCACCACTTGGCAAACCACTTCCAGCATTCCCAGCCGTTTTCGCATACAACGCATACGGCACACTCAACAATTGGTTGCTTGCAGTTAGGGTATAATTTGTACCGCCATTAGGGTCGGTTTCTGTTTTGACAAAATAAGGACCGTTGGCCCAATCAATATTGGTGAAGCTGCCTGTAACCACTGTTCCTGTTCCAATTTCTATGGCGATTAAACCATTGGCATTGGTAGTGGGTGTTTGGGTTTCAGTATAAACTGCAGTGCCTGTTGCGGAGCCTTGCAATATGCTGATGCGCATGCCTACTGCATGGTTGCTTACCAGCACATTGTTGTTGTTGCGAACCACCGCTTGGTAGCTCATTTTTTCGGGTGCTTGGGCAAAGGCCATTGCCAGTTGTAAGAACAAGCAGAAAAGGATTGAATATTTTTTCATTGGTAGATATTTATAGAGTTAGTCTTTGATGCAACGAACTGAAAAACCGTATCCTCTTCCATAATTGAATTTCCCGGAATCTGATCCATCAATCACTAAACTCCAAGAATTCTTTGTTGAAAGGTTAATATTACTTGACCATAAAACGGAATAGCTTCCTACGTTAGTTAATGCTCCATTCCATATACTTTTATGGCCGGCCTTTGAAATTTTCAGTGTAGATAAAAAAGCTCCTGCAGTATTATTTAATGACCAACTTAATCTTTCGTTTTCAAGTTCTATAATTGAGGGAATTCTAAACCCAAATGGACAAGGATTGTTAATTCCGTTTACCCCCTGCCACAAATTGTCATTTTGTGGTGTTCGCCAATCATTTGGACTATTTGAATTTAAAATAAAATTTCCATGCCCTGGTTGATCGGTTGAACTCAGAGTGGTTGTAGTAGATGAATTCCTGCATTGATGCCCATCAGCACCTCGGCCCCATTGGTACAAATCTCCATAGGCCAATGTATCGGTACTGCTGGTAGCTGCTCTTGACGCACCTAAGTTTCTATCCATCCAAGTTTTACCGGTAATGGGATTGGTTACTTCTACAACTTTGGTAGCATAGCCATTACAAAATACTGTGCCGGGTCTGAATAAGCTGCTGGTTGGACATGGGTTGTCACTCGATACCCCATTGCACACATATTCTGCCCATTTGCAGGTACACAATTGGTCTTTGCAGAAGTATCTGTTGGCTTGGTTTATGGTAGTATTTGATGTATCTGTTCCTCCAAATAAATACACCAAGCCATTGGCTGTTTTGGCCTCTATGTTTGCTCTTTGGAAATTGAGTGTATTGCTTTGTACATACCAGGTATTGCCTGCAATGTCAAACACATATACCTTGTTTGAATTGCTTGAATTAATTGCTGTGCTTTTTTTGCCTCCAAATACATACAATTTATTGTCATAATTGGTAGCTCCTATATGGCTGAGTGCTTCTGGTAAATCAGGTAAGTTGGTCCAAGTATTGTTGCTTGGGTTATACACCTCAACTGCTGTGCTGGTAGCATTGGTTGTTGTATTGATGCCTCCAATTTTATAGATGAAATTGTTATAGGCTACCAATCTGCTTTGGCTGGTTTGTTGGCTCGGGGTAGCTTGTGTGCTGTATGTATTGTTTTGAGGGTTGTATTGGGTAAAGGTATTTTGGTTGTTAGCATTAATACCTAATACATATACTTTGTTGTTGATGCTTGCTGCATATACACTGCTTGATGAACTGCTAAGTTGGTTTGTTTGTGTTTGCCAAGTATTGCTAGCAATATCATAAGCTTGGGTTGTGCCATTGGTATTGAAGCAATAAACTTTGCCATTGGCTTCTGCTACGCCACATTCAACACATGGGCTAGGTTTGTCTGCAATGGCTGTGTATTTTCTATCATTCACATTGTACTTGTACGCATTGTTTGTATTGTTTTGGTTAAACAAATAAATATTTGAATAATAGGTAGTGGCTCTTACAAGGCTTGTGGCAGGTAAGTTTACCGTTGCTACTGTAGTGTCGTTGGCGCAGATATTGGCGGCGGCTAGCGCCGCCGCCAAACTCCTATAAGTGACTCTAATAGTTTGGTTGCTTGTTACATTGCTAAAGGTATAAGAACTAGCTGTAGGAACTTTTATGCCATTTACAATGACACTGTCTATCCAGTAACCTGAGTTAGGGCTGAAAGTAATGGTTTGGCTTCCGCCTTGTGCCACTGCTACTGAATTACTTGGGCTACAAGTACCATTGCTATCAGAAACAATGCTGATACTCAATGAAAAATTGGGTTGCTGAAAACCTTGGGTCAGGTTGAAACTGTTATTGCTCAGGGTGGCAGTAAAAGCTTGACCTATGGAATAATTGATTTCAAAATTGCTGTTCTTGACACTGCCCCCTGCACTCACAATTGCAGAGTGGGTAAGGCTTTGGGCAATGCTCATACTGGCTGTTGCGAGTAGGAGGAGTAGGAGTTGTATTTTTTTCATAAACTAAATTTTAAGGGATGATATTGTATTCTAAAATTGAAATGGCGTAGTTGTATTTTTTGTAATCACCACAATCAGTATTAAAACCATTTAAACTAAATTGAATTTGGTCATTCGATTTTAACCACAATGGTTGAAACTGATTAGGAGTTACACCATATGCTTGATAAGGAGTAACGCTTGATGGTATTAATTTGTCTGTTAATTTTGTTCCATTTAAACTAAAAAAAGGACCATAAGGTCCAGATAAAGAATTGTTATCATAATTTGTATTACCAGATACAGTAGTCCTGTATTCAATCTTCCAAACTTTACCAGCAGGCACTGTCCAGGTTGGTGAGGCCTGCCCACAATTGAGTGTTCCTGAATAAGTGAGCACTTGATTGAACTGTAAATTGCCTTGCGCATAGCTTGCCATTGAAAATAACAGCAAGGCTATCATGAATATTTTTTTCATAAGTTTTTTAATTAAGGGATGATATTGTATTCAATGAGTGTAATTACATAAGAGTATCCATTCCATCCTAATACATCACCTGATTTTAACCATATAGTTTCTTTTATGGTTTGGCTATTAATAATACTATTTCCTAAAAAATAAGGATCTGAAAAATTTAAATATTGAGTTCCATTTATTGTCATATAATTATTTGATTTACTAAACCCCATACTTTCAATTTTCCATACTTTTCCCTTTGGAACTGTATCCAAATTTGCATATGTATATCCATTTCCAGTAAATGATTTGACTTGATTAAATTGCAAATTGCCTTGTGCAAAAGTTGCTATTGAAAACAACAGCAAGACTATCGTGAATATTTTTTTCATCTATTTTTTATTAAGGAATGATATTGAATTCTACAATTGAGATGAGGTAATCGTATGCCATAGATACTATACCACCTGGGCAATTATTTAAAGGATCTGGATGTTTGCCATAACCAAAATAGATTGTATCTCCTGATTTTAAATAAAGATCATTCAAAGCATTATTTGAACTAACAATTGTCCAAATTGAGTTTATATATATTCCATATCCAATACCAGTCCAGATATTGTAACCTCCACATGAACCAACTCGTGAATCTGAACAATATTTTATCTTCCAAATTTTACCACTTGGAACTGTATAGGTAGTCGAAAGTTGAGTTCCCGTAACAGTACCCGTGTATGTCAACACCTGATTAAATTGCAAATTGCCTTGCCCAAATGAATTCAATGCCATGAATACAAATGCAAGTAGACTTATTTTTTTCATACTATAAAGATTAGAAGCCATCAGACAAATAAATTAAGGTATTGGCATTGGAACCTTTGGTATTGGTGTTAGCGCTATTGCCCGAAAACAAGGAATACGGCACACTCATCAATTGTTGTACGCCTATATTGGTATAATTGTTACCCGTTGCAGTGGTGTCAATTTCTACCTGTAAAAATTTGGAATTGGTTCCCCAGTTTACACCAGACAAGGTGCCTGTATTGGCTGTGCCCAAGCCTACATTCACATTGAACAAACCACCCGCATTGGTAGTTGTGGTATGGGTTTCTTTATACACCACGGGCCCATTTGCCGAGCTATCTAAAATACTGAAACGAACCTTAACAGGAGTATTTACTAAAGGTGTACCTGAAGCATTTCTAACAGCTGCTTGGTAAGAAAACCCTTGTGGGGCTTGAGCTTTGGCATAGCTAAAACCAGCCAATACGCATACAATAAAGAGTAGTTTTTTCATATAATTTTTGAATATTTTTTTAAAGATTAATACACCACTTTCAAGTCACCCGTAGTGGTTCTATACAACTGCCCAGGCAACAAACCTGCATTGGTGGCAGCTGCATTGGTATTGAAAACAGGCAAATTTGCGTTTTCAAGTGTTTGTGATTTACTTGATGTATTTGAATGAATGGCATAAGGCACCGCCAACAATTGTTGGGTTCCCATGTTTACCCATCCACTGCCGAAGTCAATTTCTGTTTTCAAATATTTCTTAGAACCTGACCAATTGATATTTTGCCAAGTACCTTGTATTGGATTCCCATTCCCAATTTCAGCTGTAAACAAGCCCATTGCATTGGTGCTTAAGCTATGGCTTTCAGCATAAACGACTGAACCATTAATAGAATCTGTTAGCAAACTGAATTTAACTTGAATGCTTTTGTTGTTTAAACTAGCTCCTGCATTGTTTCTGGCGTAGGCTTGGTAAGCTATCAACTGATTGCTTGAATTGTTGGTGGAAGTTGAATTGTTGGTATAATTCGGATTGTTGTATTTCATCTTGAATACAACCCTTAGGGTATGATTGGTTGTAACATTTGAAAACGTATAACCCGTTATTGAATCTACTGGAATGTCATCTACCAATACACTGTCTGCATAATAACCTGCATTAGGAATAATTGTGATTCTTTGATTGCTTCCATAATTCACATTGATATTACCTGAAGGGTTGGTAGTTCCATTTGAGTTGCTTTGGGTATTGATTGTGTAAACAATGGGCGTAAATGTAACCCGTATGCTTTGGTCTGTTATTACATTAGCAAATGTATAGCTGGTAGTTGAATCTACTTTGATGCCGTTGACAACAACACTGTCCACTTTGTAACCTGTGTTGGGGATGAAAAAATATTTTAAAAAATTCCCGTACAAAATGCTAGTGCTTCCTAAAGAACTAATTTGGCCATTGATACCAGATTTTGCATAAATTGTACTTTGTATAGGTTTAAATGTTGCCCAAATACTTTGGTTTGAAAGGACATTTTTAAACAAATAAGTGGTGCTATTAACTACTTTAATTCCGTTGATGGCAATACTATCTATTTGGAAGCCATAACTGGGATTTATATTTATTTGCAAGGAATCTCCATAAATCAATTTAGTGATTCCCATTTTAGAGATATTTCCATTTGCTCCAGCAGTTGAATTGATTGAAATTTCTATGGGTTTAAACGTTACACGAATAATTTGATTGGTTGTCAAATTTGAAAATGTATAAAATGCCAACGAGTCTGTTTTGATACCATTGACCGATACACTGTCAACCATATAACCTGTATTAGGTGTAATAACGTAGCGCAATGTATTACCATAAGTCAAATTAGAAGTACCTATTGGACTTATTTGCCCGTTGTTTCCAACCATTGCATTGATGGTAACCTGAATGCGTTTAAATGTTACACGAATTGTTTGATTACCTAATAAATTTTTGAAAATATAACTGCCACTATTAGTTACTTTGATTCCATTAATAATTAAACTATCTAACTCATAACCAATATTTGGAGTGAAGGAATAGCGAATAGAATCTCCATAAGTTAATGTTGAATTTCCACTTGGATTGATTTGCCCATTTATTCCAGCTTGGGCATTGATTGTAACTTGTACAAGTTTGAAAGTTACATGGATAGTTTGATTGCTCAAAACATTTTTAAAAGTATAACTAGAGCTATTAGCAACTTTGATTCCATTGATGATTAAACTATCAAGTTCGTAACCATAATTTGGCGTAAAATTATAGCGAATAGAATCCCCATATATTAATTTGGTACTACCTACTTTCGAAATACTACCATTGATGCCTGATGAAGAATTGATAGAAATTTCAATCGGTTTATACTTTACGCGTATAATTTGATCAGTAATAACATTTGAAAAAGTATAACCCAATAAAGAGTCAACTTTTAAAAAATTAATATAAACACTATCTACTTTATAACCTGTTGATGGAATAAATGTATAACGTATTGAATTTCCATAAATCAGCTTTGTAATACCACTTGGAGAGATAAGCCCATTTGATACTTGATCTGTTATGATATTAATTTCTATAGGTTTGAATGTAACCCTTAAATTTTGATTAACGAGAATATTCATAAATAGATAGCTTGAATTAGTTACTACCTTGATGCCATTTATAATAATGCTGTCTATTGTATAACCATAATTAGATGTAAAATTAATTCGCAAAGAATCTCCATATATCAATTTGGAGGTTCCCGTTTTAGAGATATTTCCGTTCGCACCAGCAGATGAATTGATTGAGATCTCAATCGGTTTAAATGTTACGCGAATTGACTGGTTAGAAATTACATTTGAAAATGTATAAGAAATTACTGAATCAACCTTTATCCCATTCACAAAAACACTGTCAACAATATAACCGGTAATTGGAGTAATGACATAGCGTAAAGTATTTCCATAGATCAAATTAGAACTACCAATTGGACTGATTTGTCCTTTACTGACAGCTATTGCATTGATGGTAATTTGAATTGGCTTAAAAGTAACTCGAATACTTTGTGAGGTTATAATATTTGAAAAGGTATATCCTAACAAAGAATCTATTTTATTGCCATTTACAATTACACTGTCAACCAAATAACCTGTGTTAGGATTAAAAACAAAACGCAATGAATTTCCATAAGTCAATGTTCTAATAGTCATGCCGACTGGGTTGATTTGCCCATTTGCACCAAAATCAGTAAAGATTAAGGTTTGTATTGGTTTGAATGTAACCTGAATACTTTGATTGCTCAATACATTTTTAAAGGTATAACTAGAATTATTGCTTATTTTGATTCCATTGACAATTAAACTATCCAATTCGTAACCATAATTAGGCGTAAAGGTATAACGAATAGAATCCCCATAAGCCAATGTTGAATTCCCACTTGGATTGATTTGTCCATTCAATCCAGATTGTGCATTGATGCTAACTTGAATGGGTTTGAATGTAACACGAATTGTTTGGTTTGAGCTGAGATTCGAGAAAGAATAACCCCACAATGAATCCACTTTTGTATTGTTTACAATTACACTATCAACCAAATAGCCTGTATTGGGCATGAATGTATAGCGTAAGGTATTGCCATAACTCCATATAGTATTTCCGGGTGAGCTTATTTGACCATTACTACCAGTTTGCGCATATATATTGTATTGAACAGGTTTAAAAGTAACCCGAATAGTTTGGTTAGCATTGACATTTTTAAAGGTATAACTCGAAGTAGAATCAACCAAAATTCCATTCACCAACACACTGTCAATAAGGTAGCCAGTATTGGGTGTAAATACAAATTGATGGATGCTATCGGTTCCTGTATAATAATTTCCTGAAGGAGTGATTGAACCATTGGCATCACTTTGAGATTGAATTAAAAAATTAACAGTACCCGTACTATTAAAAGTGCCAAAATTTCTAATAGGATATGTCAATACCAAATTCCCACCAGCTTGATTATAAGTAGTACCATTATTAATAGTCAATGTTCTTGCCGTAAGCGAACCTGTATAGGTTCCTGCAAAAATAACCGCATCAGTTGAATTGTCAGGAGTGCCTTTGTTCCAAGTGGTACCATTCCAATAATTTGGTGTAAAACAAAATGCTTGACCTGCATTTACTGTAGTACTAGCGATTGGTGTATTGACACTTGCTACATATGCTGAAATACCGGTATTTGGTGTTGCCCATCTGAATGCCAAATTGGGTGCCGCAGTAGTAGAAAACGCTAAGGTATTTTTTAACCGCATTCTAATTAATCTCAAGCCTGCTTGGGTAATGATGGTTCCTGCTCCTGCGCCTGGAGGTGTTTTTGCTGCAATGGTTATGTAGTTGTTGGTAGCATTGTAACTCACACTTGTCGGTGCTTGAAATGCATTCAATTCAGATGTTGATGCAACAATGGATGCAATGATGGTACCTGCATTTCTGAAGGCAGAGTTCATGTTGATGTAATAAGTGCCAGTTGCATACTCCCATGTGGTAGTTGGTGCTTTGGCATACAACTTTACGTCAAAGTAATAGGAGGTATCGGAAGGGGAAAAGGTTTCATTTTCTACCCTACATTCAAATGATTGGGCATGAGTAGTTACTATTGACAAACAAATAAACAATAGTAAAAAGAGAAGCTTGAGTTTCATGGGCTATAAAAATTAACTTTTTAACAATGCATACAAATATAGAAAAATTATGAATTTTGCATATTAAATTGACACTACAGAATTACTTTGTATTGTTATTTTGTATTGGCAAACAATTACAGCTATTGCTCATTCACTTAATAGGCATGTTATTTCAAAATTACCTTTGGTTCAACACCTATAAATATGTCACTCCTAGCGGAGTTTGGTGGCATTTTTTAGAGTTATTTAACTCCTACGGAGTTAGATACAATTATTGAGAGAAATAGTAGAATAGGAATATTCGATTTAGTAAGCTAAAATTAGGCTTCGACTGCCGTTCAGCCTCACGACAGAACATTAACACTTAAGAAACCAATCATGTAAGAGTCTTTAAGTTTCATCCTTTAATCAATTATTGTTCGGAAGCTCAGACCATTGTACTGACGAAGCATAGCTTGTCAGCATTATAATCAAGCGGCGCACAAAATGCCAGAGTGCTTGTTGTGGGCAAGCCCTGAGGAAGTGAATCCGACAGCTAGTAGAAAATATTACCCATATAAACATAAATTGACTTGCTGCGTTATTCGCGCGTAAAACAAGGACGAAGATGTGCTGATAAAGCTGACTCTAGCACCAAATATATACAGCTTGTCAGCATTTACATTTTAAGCCGATTGGCGCAGGTCATGATCTTTGGGTACCTTTGTATCAAGACAAAGGTACGGACAAATAAACTGGGATTCGACTCCGCTCACCCATCCAACAGAACAAAATTAGTATTCGGCTTCACTTTTAATATGACACTCCTAACGGAGTGTGATGGCCTTTTTATTGTTTTGCCGCACCTAACTGTGCTAGTAGTATTCAACTCCTACGGTTTGGTTTAAGCATTTATATTTTTTGAAAGCAATTATTTTAGATTAAAACACAATAACATTTGGCTTCGACTGCCACTCAGCAACCCAAATTTACATTTTTTTTTTGCATATAAGACGCTCAAAAAAACTCATTACACCCAAAACGGAATTTCTTCAATGATATCAGAAGCTAAGGCGGTATGCCTGCCTTTTAATTTGAGTGAATCGGCGCAGGTACCATGAATAAAAACTCCGTACTGAGCTGCTTCAAATGTGTTCAATCCTTGTGCCAATAAACTGCCAATGATACCAGTCAACACATCACCGGCGCCAGCTGTTGACAATAACTCGTTGCCAGTTCCATTGAACACCAAATTGCCTTTAGGTGAAATAATTCTGGTAAAGGCACCTTTTAAAACCACAACCACATTTTTATCAATGGCAAACTGCTGGGCCTTCTTCAACAATTCAAAAGAATTGGAGGCCTCACCTACTAAACTTTTTAATTCTTTGGGGTGAGGCGTAAGTATGCTATGTTTTGGAAATTTCCAATGGGGTTTTGCATTCAGCAATTGGGCGCATAAATGAATGGCATCTGCATCTATAACAAATGGTATTTCGGCATTGCTTGTAACAAGTTCATTGAGCAATTGAAGGGTTTGTTCCGTTTTACCTATGCCCGGACCAATGGCAATGGCTTGGTATTTATTTTTAAAAGAAAATGAATCTGAATAGGGTGCTGTAAAAAGCATGTTCAACATGGCTTCTGGCAATGAAATTTGAACAATTTCTTGTAAGGGTTCAGGAACATAAAAGGACAGCAATCCAACCCCAGTTCTCATGGCTGCTTTGCCAGCCAATACAGCGGCTCCTGCCATACCAACAGAACCTGCAAACAATGCCAAATGTCCATACAAACCTTTGTGCCCAAATTTAATTTGATTCCTAGTCCATTTTGATGGAGGCAATTCATTTTGGTAATGAATTAAACTGTTGGTTTGATTTTCAAAAATGCGGCTCAAACCAATTTCAATTACCTGCCAATTGCCAATGTATTTAGCCAATTCTTCAAAGAAAAAAACAGGCTTTGGTTGTTGGAAACTGATTGTAATACTTGCTTTAATGGCTATTAAATGCTCTTGAAACAAAGTGCTGTTAGGTTCAACACCTATTCCGGATGGCAAATCAATTGCTACCACAAAAGCTTTGGCCTGGTTTATTAAACTAATCAGTTTTTCGTACTGACCTCTGATGGGTTGATTGAATCCTGAACCAAACAGGGCATCGATAACTAGACTTCCAGGTTCAATAAACGGTAAGTCAAGTTCAATGGAGTGTGTATGAATGTAATGATTTGCATTGGCTATGTTGTTTAAATCATGCTGCAATTGAATGGCATAATGAACTTCAATTTGCAGGTTTCTTTCTGCTAACAATTGGGCTATTGCTAAACCATCTCTGCCATTGTTGCCTGGGCCACAGAACACATACAATTTTGTAAAAGTATGTTGGCTTAAAATTGTTAAAATGGGTCCGAGGCAAGCTTGAGCAGCTCTATTGATTAAATCTTGGATTTCGATTTTTTCTTCCTGAAGTGTTTGGGCATCCCAGGCTTTGAGTTGAGCGGCATTGAAGAGTTTCATGGTTTAAGCAATGAATATAGCAAAATCAGATTGAGGTAATATTTCGCCAATAGGTTCTAAGTGTTTTTCTAGCCCATGAAGTGTAAACAAATCTTGAATATCCTTTTTCTGATTTGGGTGAACAGCAATCAGCAATCCACCTGAAGTTTGCGGATCATTGAGCAATTGAAAGTCTCTCATGGAAGCCAAACCCGAAACCTTTTTTTCATAGGCATTCCAATTTCTGTAAGTATTGTCAGGAATGCAATTTTGCGCCAACAAGTCGTCAATTCCTACAATGGTTTGTATGACTTTTGGATAGATTTTAGCCGACAAATGGCTGCCTTCACTCATTTCAATTAAATGACCAAGTAAACCAAAACCTGTTACATCTGTCATTGCATGTATAGCATCAAATGTTCCCAAAACCTCCCCTATGTTATTTAATCCACACATTACCGCTACAGCCTCGTTTAAAATAGCTTCAGTAGCTAAATTTCTTTTTTGAGCTGTTGCTGCTATGCCTACACCAATTGGTTTGGTTAAAAATAATAAATCGCCAATTTGTGCTGTATTGTTTCTTTTGATGTTGAATGTTTGAACTGAACCTGTTACTGACAAACCAAACAAGGGTTCTTTGGCATCAACACTGTGGCCACCAGCAATTGGTATGCCTGCTTTTTCACATATTTCTCTGGCACCGGCCATTACTTGTTTTGCGGCTTCAATGGGTAAAGTATCAATAGGCCAACCCAATATGGCATTTGCAAACAAAGGCTTCCCTCCCATCGCATACACATCTGAAATGGCATTAGCCGCTGCTATCCTTCCAAAATCAAATGGATTGTCAACAATTGGCATAAAAAAATCAACTGTGTTGATCACTGAAACTCCATTTCCTAAGTCCCATACTGCTGCATCGTCATTGCTTGAATTCCCAACCAATAATTCCAAAAATGAAGTTTGATTTTTTGAATCCCCAATCATTTCATGTAATACGGCTGGAGCTATTTTACACCCACAACCTGCTGCATGTGCATGTTCTGTTAATCGAATCATAATGTAAAGGTATTGCTTTGAAAGGGGTAAAAAAAGAACGCGCGGACAGCAAAGCTGTCCGCGCGTTCACCAATTTAAAACGGTATTAGTCTTCTTTAGAAGCCAGCAATGCTGCGAACTCTTCTTTAGAACCAACAATTAATTTTTCAAAATCGCGGCTACCAGTACCTGCAGGAATCAAATGACCTACAATTACATTTTCTTTCAAGCCTAACATGTTGTCAACTTTACCAGAAATAGCAGCTTCGTTTAACACTTTAGTTGTTTCTTGGAAAGAAGCAGCACTCATAAAGCTATGTGTACCCAAAGATGCTTTGGTAATACCCATAATAATTTGAGTAGCAGTTGCTGGATTGGCATCTCTTACTTCGATGAGTTTTTGGTCTTTGCGTTTCAATTGTGAGTTTTCATCTCTCAATTTTCTAACGCTAATAATCTGACCAGCTTTCACGTTTGGAGAATCACCAGCTTCAGTAACTACTTTCTTATCAAAAATCCAGTCGTTCATTTCTTTGAAGTCCCAACGATCTACGTTTTCACCTTCAAGGAAAGTTGTATCTCCTGGATCAACAACTTCTAAATGTTTCATCATTTGACGGATAATGGTTTCTACGTGTTTGTCATTGATTTTTACACCCTGCAAACGGTAAACCTCCATAATTCCATTCAAAATATAACGTTGTACTGCCAATGGGCCTTCAATTCTCAAGATATCTTGAGGGCTGATTGAACCATCAGACAATGGAGAACCCGCTTTTACGAAATCGTTTTCTTGAACCAAGATGTGTTTAGACAATGGCACCAAATATTTCTTTTGTTCGCCATCTTTAGAAGTAATCATGATTTCACGGTTACCTCTTTTAATGCCACCAAAGCTAACTACACCATCAATTTCAGTAACAATTGCAGGGTTTGAAGGATTTCTAGCTTCAAACAATTCAGTAACCCTTGGAAGACCTCCAGTGATATCTCGGGTTTTACCAACCACACGAGGAATTTTCACTAATATTTCTCCAGACTTAATGGTATGTCCTTCTTCAACTACTATGTGTGCACCAACTGGTAAGTTGTATTCTTTTTCAGTTTTAGCTTTAGAGTCAGCAACAATGATTGAAGGTATTTTAGTTTTATCTCTACTTTCAACAATCACCTTTTCTTTGTGACCTGTTTGCTCGTCTGATTCTTCTTTGTAGGTTACATTTTCAATGATATTGGCAAATTTAATTTTACCAGTAAATTCTGAAATGATAACCGCATTGTATGGATCCCAAGTACAGATTGGCTCACCTTTTTCTACTTTCTGACCATTTTTAACCATCAAATGAGCACCATAAGGAATGTTCATGGTTAAGATTGGTGATTTAGATTTGGCATCCAAAATTCTGATTTCACCCTGACGACCCAAAATAACAGTTACATTGCCATCATCAGTAGCCAATTCAGTTGTTCTGATTTCTTCAAATTCAATTACACCTGCAAATTTAGCCACCATTTGAGATTCAGAAGCAATGTTAGACGCAGTACCACCCACGTGGAAGGTACGAAGTGTCAACTGTGTTCCTGGTTCACCAATTGATTGAGCAGCAATTACACCTACTGCATCACCTTTTTGAGAACCTCTTCCGGTTGCCATACTTCTGCCATAACATTTTGTACAAACACCATAACGGGTTTCACAAGTTAATGCAGATCTAATTTCAACTGTTTCAATTGGAGAAGCATCAATTAGGTTTGCAATGGTTTCATCTATTGAATCACCAGAATTGCAAATGATTTCACCAGATAATGGATCGTAGATATCATGTAAACTGGTTCTACCTAAAATTCTTTCGTATAATGTTTCAACAACTTCTTCATTGTCTTTCAAAGCACTAATTGGAATACCACGAAGTGTACCACAATCGTCTTCACTCACAACAACATCTTGCGCTACGTCATGCAACCTTCTGGTCAAATAACCCGCATCCGCTGTTTTCAAAGCTGTATCGGCCAAACCTTTACGCGCACCGTGAGTAGAAATAAAGTATTCAATAACTGACAAACCTTCTTTAAAGTTTGAAAGAATTGGGTTTTCAATGATCTCTCCGGTTCCACCACTCAAATTCTTTTGTGGCTTAGCCATCAATCCCCTCATACCACCCAACTGTCTGATTTGCTCTTTTGATCCCCTAGCACCAGAATCCAACATCATGTAAATTGGGTTGAATCCTTGTTGGTCTTCTTTTAATTGTTTCAAAAGGGTATCAGCCAATCTTGAGTTGATACGGGTCCAAATATCAATTACCTGGTTGTATCTTTCGTTATTGGTGATGAATCCGTTGTTGTAGTTATCCCAAATTTCATCTACTTCAGCTTGTGCTTGTTTGATGAATTTTTCTTTTTCATCAGGAATATTTACATAAGATAAGTTAAACGACAAACCTCCACGGAATGCATATTGGAAACCTAAATACTTGATATCATCTAAGAATTGAGCACAACGGTCTTGACCAACTTCTTTGTACATGTTACCAATGATATCTCTCAAAGATTTTTTGGTCAACAATTCGTTGATATAACCAAATTCTTCAGGTACTACTTGGTTGAATAAAATTCTACCCAATGTAGTTTCAATCAATTTGTATTTGAGTTCGCCATTTTCTCTCACTTTTACCCTACATTTAACCAATGCATGCAAATGAATTCTGTTTTCATTGTAGGCAATAATGGCTTCTTCAGCAGAATAGAAAACTTGTCCTTCACCTTGAATCGGGTGCTCAGGCAATGATTTTCTACCTTTAGTGATGTAATACAATCCCAACACCATGTCTTGTGATGGTACCGTAACCGGCGCACCATTTGCAGGGTTTAAGATATTGTGTGGAGCTAACATTAACATTTGGGCTTCCAATACAGCAGCGTTTCCGAGTGGAACGTGAACCGCCATTTGGTCACCGTCAAAATCCGCGTTAAAACCTGTACATACCAACGGGTGTAATTGTATGGCTTTACCTTCAACCAATTTAGGTTGGAAAGCTTGAATACCTAATCTGTGGAGTGTTGGGGCCCTGTTTAAAAGAACTGGATGTCCTTTTAAAATGTTTTCCAAAATATCCCAAACAACTGCTTCTTTTCTGTCAACTAATTTTTTTGCAGATTTTACAGTTTTTACAATTCCTCTTTCAAGTAATTTTCTAATGATAAATGGTTTGAATAACTCAGCAGCCATGTTCTTAGGAATACCACACTCATGTAATTTCAAGTTTGGACCTACAACAATTACAGAACGGCCAGAATAATCAACCCTTTTACCCAATAAGTTTTGACGGAAACGACCTTGTTTTCCTTTTAGCATATCGCTCAAAGATTTCAAAGGTCTGTTGCCTTCAGTTTTAACAGCACTTACACGACGGGTATTGTCAAACAACGAATCAACCGCTTCTTGCAACATCCTTTTTTCATTTCTTAGAATGACTTCTGGAGCTTTGATTTCAATCAAGCGTTTCAAACGGTTGTTTCTGATAATTACCCTTCTGTAAAGGTCATTTAAATCAGAGGTAGCAAAACGACCACCTTCTAATGGCACTAATGGACGCAATTCTGGTGGAATAACTGGCAATATTTTTACCACCATCCATTCAGGACGATTTTCACCATGAACTTGAGCATTTCTGAAACCTTCAACAACTTTTAAGCGTTTCAAAGCTTCATTTTTACGTTGTTGAGATGTTTCAGTATTGGCTTTGTTACGCAAATCATAACTCAAGTTGTCTAAGTTGATTTTTGATAACAAGAACCACAATGCATCTCCACCCATTTTAGCAATGAACTTATTAGGATCATTGTCATCCAAGTGTTGGTTTTCTTTTGGCAATGAATCCAAAATATCCAAATACTCTTCTTCTGTGATCAAATCTAAATTCTGAATACCATCTTGAGCTTTGATTCCATTTTGACAAACTACGTACCTTTCATAGTACACAACCATGTCTAATTTCTTAGATGGAATTCCCAACAAGTAACCAATTTTATTAGGTAATGATCTGAAATACCAGATATGTGCAACAGGAACCACCAAATTGATATGTCCCATGCGCTCTCTGCGAACTTTCTTTTCAGTTACTTCAACACCACAACGGTCACAAACGATTCCTTTGTAACGGATACGTTTGTATTTGCCGCAATGACATTCGTAATCCTTAATTGGACCGAAAATCCTTTCACAAAACAACCCACCCATTTCCGGTTTAAACGAACGGTAGTTAATTGTTTCTGGTTTTGTGACTTCACCAAAAGATCTTGTTAAAATGCTCTCAGGAGAGGCAAGTCCAATTCTAATTTTAGTGAAATTTGCTTTTATTTTTTGTTCTTTTTTCAAAGACATAATTGCGATTTTTAATGGTTTGAAAATAAGCGGCAAGGCTTGCCTTGCCGCTTATTTATTTTTATTACTCTAAAGTGATATCTAATCCAAGTCCTCTTAATTCATGAACCAATACATTGAAAGATTCTGGCAATCCTGGTTGTGGTAGGTTGTCACCTTTCACAATTGCTTCATAAGTTTTTGCCCTTCCAATGATATCATCAGATTTAATTGTCAAGATCTCTTGTAAGATATTGGCAGCACCAAATGCTTCCAATGCCCAAACCTCCATCTCTCCAAAACGCTGACCACCAAACTGAGCTTTACCACCCAATGGTTGTTGTGTAATCAATGAATATGGACCGATAGAACGCGCGTGCATCTTATCATCAACCATGTGACCTAATTTAATCATGTAAATGACACCAACGGTAACTGGTTGATCAAATCGCATTCCAGACAAACCATCATTCAAATAGGTTTTACCCCAATCTGGAATTCCTGCTTTTCTGGTATATTCTAAAACTTGGTCATCACTTGCGCCATCAAAAATTGGAGTTGCAAATTTTACATCTAATTCTTTTGCGGCCCAACCTAAAACTGTTTCGTAAATCTGACCCAAGTTCATACGACTCGGTACACCTAGTGGATTCAATACTATGTCTACTGGTTTTCCATTGTCCATGAAAGGTAAATCCTCTTCACGTACAATACGCGCAACAATACCTTTGTTACCGTGACGACCAGCCATCTTATCACCCACTTTTAACTTACGCTTGTTAGCCAAGTATACTTTAGCCAATTTTAAAATTCCTGTTGGCAATTCATCACCAACCGAAATTGCATATTCTTTTCTACGGTAATCAGCAACTTCTTGGTTGTAACGGTTTTTGTAGTTGGTAAGGATACTTCTTACAACATCATTTTTCTCAGCATCGCTGGTCCAGTTGGTAGCGTTTACATTTGAAAAATCAATTTCATGTAAGTTTTTATTGGTAAACTTGGTTCCTTTAGCAATGATTTCTTCATTGTAAACATTGATAATACCCGCAGAAGTTTTACCAGACAAAACAGTAAATAATTTGTCAATCAAAATTTCTTTGATTTCTTTCAAATTCTTTTCGTGCTCATCTTTTAACTTAGCTAATTTAGCTTTGTCTTCTTGTTTAGCCGACTTTTCTTTCTTAGCTCTTGCGAATAATTTTTTATCAATTACCACACCGCTGGTAGATGGAATTGCTTTCAATGAAGCATCTTTTACATCACCTGCTTTGTCACCAAAAATGGCTCTTAACAACTTCTCTTCTGGAGAAGGTTCAGTTTCACCTTTAGGAGTAATTTTACCGATTAAGATATCACCTTCACCTACTTCGCAACCAATACGAATCAAACCATTTTCATCCAAGTTCTTAGTAGCTTCTTCGCTTACATTTGGAATGTCATTGGTTAATTCTTCTTCGCCACGTTTGGTATCTCTTACTTCCAATTCATATTCTGTAATATGTATAGAAGTAAAAATGTCTTCTTTTACAACTTTTTCAGAAATAACAATCGCATCCTCAAAGTTGAAACCTTGCCAAGGCATGAATGCTACTTGTAAGTTTCTACCTAAGGCCAATTCTCCTGACTCAGTTGCATAACCTTCACACAAAACTGTACCTTTTTCAACCTTCTGACCTTTTTTAACAATAGGTTTTAAGTTGATACAAGTATTTTGGTTGGTTCTACGGAATTTAATTAATTTATAGGTTTTTGTATCCGTTCCGAAATTAACCAAACGGTCATTTTCAGTTTGTTCATAACGGATTCTGATTTCATTGGCATCAACATATTCAATGACACCATTGCCTTCTGCAACTAATAAAGTTCTAGAATCAATAGCAATCTTAGCTTCCAAACCAGTACCAACTACTGGGGCTTGAGGCCTCAATAAAGGAACAGCTTGTCTTTGCATGTTGGATCCCATCAATGCACGGTTAGCATCATTGTGTTCCAAGAAAGGAATCAATGAAGCAGCAATAGATACAATTTGGTTAGGCGCAATGTCCATGAATTCCAATTTTTCCGCATCTACCATTGGGAAGTCACCTTCGTATCTGGCTTTGATTTTGGTTTCGTTGAAATTTCCTTTTGCATCGTAACGTGCATCAGATTGTGCAATTACTTTTCCATCTTCATCTTCAGCACTCAAGTATGTTACAGGCTCATTCACTGCAACTTTACCATTGGTTACTTTTAAATAAGGTGTTTCAATGAAACCCATACCATTGATTTTGGCATGCACACACAAAGATGAAATCAAACCAATGTTTGGACCTTCTGGAGTTTCAATGGTACACAAACGTCCATAGTGAGTATAGTGTACATCTCGCACCTCGAAACCAGCACGGTCACGGCTCAAACCACCAGGACCAAGTGCCGACATACGGCGCTTGTGTGTAATCTCAGCCAATGGATTTGTTTGGTCCATGAACTGTGACAATTGGTTAGTTCCGAAAAACGAATTGATAACAGAAGATAAAGTTTTTGCATTGATCAAGTCTGTTGGTGTAAATACTTCGTTGTCACGAATATTCATTCTTTCACGAATGGTACGTGCCATACGAGCTAAACCAACACCAAATTGAGCATACAATTGTTCACCAACTGTTCTTACTCTTCTGTTACTTAAGTGGTCAATATCATCCACATCAGCTCTAGAATTAGACAATTCAATTAAGTATTTCATGATAGACACGATATCGTCTTTAGACAATACCCTGTTGCTCAAAGGCTCATTTTTACCTAATTTTCTATTAATTCTGTAACGTCCTACATCTCCCAAATCATAGCGTTTGTCAGAGAAGAACAATTTATCAATCACACCTCTTGCTGTTTCTTCATCAGGTGGATCTGCATTTCTTAATTGGCGATAAATGTGCTCATGAGCTTCTTTACCACTATTTGCTGTATCTTTTTGAAGGGTATTCAAAATGATTGCAAAATCATTGTGTGATGATTCATTTTTGTGAAGTAGGATGGTTTTAACCTCTGCTTCTACAATTAAATCAATGTGGTCCTCTTCAAGAACTGTATCTCTCTCAATGATTACCTCATTTCTTTCAATTGAAACTACTTCACCGGTATCTTCATCTACAAAATCTTCAACCCAAGTTCTCAAAACCCTAGCTGCTAATTTACGACCCAATACTCTTTTTAAACCAGCTTTACTTACTTTGATTTCTTCAGCAAGGTCAAACAAGTTTAAAATTTCTTTATCCGTTTCGTATCCAATGGCACGCAATAAAGTTGTAACAGGAAACTTCTTTTTTCTGTCGATGTATGCATACATGACATTGTTTACATCTGTTGCAAATTCAATCCAGCTACCTTTGAACGGAATTACTCTGGCAGAATAGAGTTTGGTACCGTTTGTATGGTAACTTTGACCAAAGAATACACCTGGTGATCTGTGTAATTGAGAAACAATAATACGCTCAGCTCCATTGATCACAAATGTACCTCTAGGTGTCATGTATGGGATTGTTCCCAAGTAAACATCTTGTACAATTGTTTTGAAATCTTCGTGCTCAGGGTCATTACATGACAACCTTAACTTAGCTTTCAAAGGAACTGAATAAGTCAACCCTCTTTCGATACACTCATCTATTGAGTAACGAGGTGGATCTACAAAATAATCAAGGAATTCTAACACGAAAATGTTTCGTGTATCTGTGATTGGAAAATTTTCCAAAAAAACTTTGTACAAACCTTCATTTGTACGACTCTCAGAGGTTGTGTCTAATTGAAAGAACTCTCTGAAAGACTGCAATTGAACATCCAAAAAGTCTGGATAATCAATTACTGGTTTGACAGAAGCGAAATTGATTCTACCTCCTGCCGGATTATTTATATTGGCCAATTTGATATAAAATTAAAAGGTTACCGACTCTTCGATTTCCATAAACAGAAAAGTGACCCTCGGCAAAGTGCCGGGGTCACAAATGTTAGTGTGCTGAGTTTAAATTACTTAAGCTCAACTTCAGCTCCTGCTTCAGTTAGCTTAGCTTTTAAATCTTCTGCGGTAGCTTTGTCAACACCTTCTTTAACTGGTTTTGGAGCACCGTCAACTAGTTCTTTTGCTTCTTTCAAACCTAAACCTGTTAAATCTTTAACAACTTTAACAACATTTAATTTGTTAGCACCTGCGCTTTTCAAGATTACATCAAAAGATGTTTTTTCAGCAGCTGCTTCACCAGCACCTGCAGCCGGAGCAGCAACCGCAACTGCAGCAGCAGCTGGTTCAATTCCGTACTCATCTTTTAAAATTTTAGCTAACTCGTTAACTTCTTTTACTGTTAAGTTAACTAACTGTTCTGCGAACGCTTTTAAATCTGCCATTTTTCTAAGTTTTAATTGTTATTTATTCTAAATTATTATTTTTTATTCAGGACGCTCAGAAAGCGTTTTTACTACACCTGCAATTTTATTTCCACCTGATTGTAAAGCACCCAATACATTTTGTGCAGGAGCTTGTAACATTCCGATGATATCTCCAATGAGTTCGTTTTTGGTTTTTAAACTCATCAATACTTCCAACTGGTTGTCACCAATGAAAATGTCAGCATCAATGCAAGCACCCTTTAAGTAAGGTCTGTCGCCTTTTTTTCTGAAATTCTTGATCACCTTTGCTGGCGCTTTGATATCTTCACTAAACATCAAAGCAGTATTGCCTTTTAAAGTCTCAGCTAAATTTCCCAATTCTCTGCCAGACTCGATCATTGCTTTTTCAATCATGGTATTTTTAGCCACTTGCATGGTAATACCACTTTTGAACAAATCTCTTCTCAATTGGCTGGTTTGTTGTGCGTTCAAATTAGAAATATCTGTAATGTAGATATTTTTATATTGACCGAATTTTTCTACCAAGCCCTGAATTACTTCTATTTTCTGTTCCCTATTCATATGCTGATTTTATTAAATGCCAGGTACTGATTTAGTATCAACAGTAATTCCCGGACTCATCGTACTGCTAATGTGGATACTTCTGAAATATGTTCCTTTTGCAGATGAAGGTTTCAATTTTGAAATACTTTGAATCAATTCAACTGCATTTTCGTATAATTTTTCAGGAGCGAAAGATGATTTACCAATTGAAGTATGAATGATACCTTCTTTGTCAACTTTAAAATCAATTTTACCTGCTTTAACCTCTTTGATTGTTTTACCAACTTCTTGAGTTACAGTTCCACTTTTTGGATTAGGCATTAAGTTTCTTGGACCTAATACTTTACCCAATTTACCTAACTTAGCCATTACAGCAGGAACGGTAATGATAATATCGATATCAGTCCAACCTTGTTCAATTTTTTGAATGTATTCATCCAATCCAACAAAATCTGCACCTGCTTCTTTTGCTTCAGCTTCTTTATCAGCTGGAACCAAAGCTAACACTTTTAAAGTTTTACCAGTACCATGTGGCAATGCTACCACACCACGCACCATTTGGTTTGCTTTTTTAGGATCTACTCCTAAACGAATATCAATGTCTACAGAAGAATCAAACTTTGTGTAGCTGATATCTTTTACTAATTTAGAAGCATCTGTAAGTGTGTATGCTTTAGCAGCATCAACCTTTTTAAGTACTTCTTTTCTTTTCTTACTTATCCTTGTCATTGCAGTTTATTTTAGTTGTTAAAAGGATTTTCACCAGAAACATTTAATCCCATACTTCTTGCAGAACCCGCTACCATTTTCATGGCTGACTCAACTTTGAAGCAATTCATGTCAACGATTTTGTCTTCAGCAATCTGTCTGATTTGCTCCCATGTAACTGTACCATTCTTTTTACGGTTTGGCTCAGCTGATCCTTTTTGGATTTTAGCAGCTTCTAATAATTGAGCAGCCACTGGAGGAGTTTTGATGATAAAATCAAAAGACTTATCACTGTAAACTGAAATCACAACAGGTAAAATCTTCCCTGCCTTATCTTGGGTTCTTGCATTGAATTGTTTGCAAAATTCCATGATATTCACACCTTTTGATCCTAAGGCAGGACCAATTGGAGGAGCTGGATTGGCAGCGCCACCTTTAACCTGTAATTTAATAAAACCTGTTAGTTCTTTAGCCATAAATCATTTTTTTGTACCCAATTGGGTTTATAATACAATTAACTTTCTTTTTCTACTTGAACGAAATTCAACTCTAATGGTGTTCTTCTTCCGAAAATCTTTACCATTACTTTCAATTTCTTTTTATCTTCCATTACCTCTTCAATCAAACCACTGAAACCACTGAATGGACCATCAATCACTTTCACACTTTCTCCAACAATGTATGGCTCAATTAAGGTTTCACCTTGTTCTGCCATTTCATCCACATTTCCTAAAATTCTGTTAACTTCAGAAATTCTCAATGGAGTAGGTGTTGACTTTCCACCTAAGAATCCTACGACACCGTTTACAGATTCAATGATATGTCCAACTTCTCCAGATACATCTGCATGGATTAAAATATAACCCGGCAAAAATGCTTTCTCTTTTGAAGTCTTTTTACCATTTTTAACCTGGTAAATTTTTTCGGTAGGAATCAATATTTGTGGAACTTGAGGAAGTAAACCTGCACGCTCGAGTTCTACCTCAACCTGCGCTTTTACTTTTTTCTCTTGTCCGGTAATGGCTCTCACCACATACCATTTAAATTGCTCTGTTTGTTGTTCAGACATGATACTACCTTTTCTACTTTAGGTTTAAAACAATTTGTAAAAAAATCCCAAAGCAAAACCGCTGGCGATATCAATTACTCCAATTAACAAAGCAATGATTAAAGCCGCAATCATTACAATGATTGTACTCTCTTGAAGGTCATCCCAGCTAGGCCAAGAAACCTTGTTCATTAATTCATCGTAAGATGATTTTACATATTCAGATAACTTGCTCATTTGCTCAATTAATTGCACGGGAACTAGGACTCGAACCCAGATCAAAGGTTTTGGAGACCTCTATTCTACCATTGAACTATTCCCGTTCGTAATTCCTAAAAGTTTGGGCGAAGAAATCAGGATTTTTTCTTTCTCTTCTGTAAACAGAACACTTAAGCCCTTTTCTAATTTGTATTGCTACAAAGAAGTAAAGCAAACCGAAACAATTGTTTCGGTTTGCTTTGTATCATTATTAAAGAATGATTTCAGTAACCTGACCAGCACCTACGGTACGACCACCTTCACGGATAGCGAAACGTAAGTTCTTTTCCATCGCAATTGGAGCGATCAACTCAACTGTAATAGTGATGTTATCACCAGGCATAACCATTTCTACACCTTCAGGTAAAATAGTTTCACCAGTTACGTCAGTTGTACGGAAATAGAACTGAGGACGGTATTTGTTAAAGAATGGAGTGTGACGTCCACCTTCGTCTTTTGACAATACGTAGATCTCAGCTTTGAATTTAGTGTGAGGCAATACTGAACCTGGTTTGCAAATAACCATACCACGACGGATTTGGTTTTTGTCGATACCACGTAACAATAAACCTACGTTATCACCAGCTTCTCCACGATCCAAAATTTTACGGAACATTTCAACACCAGTTACAACTGATTTCAATTTTTCAGCACCTAAACCGATGATATCAACTTCCTCTGAAGAGTTGATTACACCACGCTCGATACGACCAGTTGCTACAGTACCACGACCAGTGATCGAGAATACGTCTTCAATTGGCATCAAGAAAGGAAGATCAACTGCACGAGGAGGAACTGGGATGTAAGCATCAACTGCATCCATCAATTCCATGATTTTAGCAACCCATTTAGCATCGCCATTCAATCCACCCAAAGCAGAACCTTGGATAATTGGAATTTCATCACCAGGGAATTCATATTTGCTTAACAATTCACGGATTTCCATTTCAACGATTTCCAACAACTCTGCGTCGTCAACCATGTCAACTTTGTTCATGAATACAACAATACGAGGTACACCTACCTGACGAGCCAAAAGGATATGCTCACGAGTTTGTGGCATAGGTCCGTCTGTAGAAGCAACTACCAAGATAGCACCATCCATTTGAGCAGCACCAGTTACCATGTTTTTAACATAGTCGGCGTGACCTGGACAATCTACGTGTGCGTAGTGACGATTAGCTGTTTGGTATTCAACGTGTGCAGTGTTGATGGTGATACCACGCTCTTTTTCTTCTGGAGCTGAGTCGATAGAATCGAAAGAACGTGCTTCTGACAAACCTGCATCTGACAATACCTTAGTAATTGCAGCAGTTAAAGTAGTTTTACCGTGGTCAACGTGACCGATAGTACCGATATTTACGTGCGGTTTACTGCGGTCAAATTTTTCTTTAGCCATAGTTTTAGTTTTTATTTAGTTTTTAATATTTAGTTTCTTAACAACACCTTAAAAATCAATTTCTCGGTTCCGAGCCGTTGAGCAGGATTGAACTGCCGACCTCTTCCTTACCAAGGAAGTGCTCTACCACTGAGCTACAACGGCTTAAGTTTCCAGTAAAATCTCTTTTACTGAAAACTTAGCAATGGTTACAGTTACCTACTCTTATGAGTAATTGATTTTAAATTGCTGCAATCAAAATTTTAGTTTGATTGGATGAGCGGGAGACGAGGCTCGAACCCGCGACCTACAGCTTGGAAGGCTGTCGCTCTACCAACTGAGCTACTCCCGCATTTTCTTGGTACCTGTGTGGGGAGAAAAGGATTCGAACCTTTGAAGTCGTAAGACAACGGATTTACAGTCCGTCCCAGTTGGCCGCTTTGGTATCTCCCCGAAAATAAAGAACAACGTCTTAACAAGATATTGATTTGCTCAAAGCCGAACTTCATTTAGAGCCACTTGCCGGAATCGAACCAGCGACCTACTGATTACAAATCAGTTGCTCTACCAGCTGAGCTAAAGTGGCTAATTTTGTTCATATCATAAGCCGGGCCATTCACCACTGAAGGTGATAAAGCGAAATCAATATCTGCAAAGAACAACTACTTTGTTAGCCTTTTGAACTAAAAAGGACTGCAAATGTAGCGTTTTACAGGATATTTGCAATAGGACAGCAAAAATAATTCTGTTAAAGACGTTGGAAGCGTAACAGCGAGGCAAAAATAAGTGAAATCTTAGATTATCAAAAAAAAGTACACAACAAACAGGTAAAATGCTAATTTACAGGTTAAAAAAGCTTCAAAAACCTCAAATAATACCTGTTTGTTGTTGGCATAAAGCCTATTTTTCTTGACTTTTTTCTTTCATTTTTTTCACTTGAGCCACTAATTTGTCCAAAACTTTATCGGTGGCTGTTTCAAAACTCACCGCATGTTCTTTGGCAAAAATAGGATTGCCATTTAAATTGAGCTTGATCTCAACCAGTTTATTTTCTCCTTCCTGATCGGGTTCTAATTTCAAATAAACATCTGCACTTCTTACACTACTAATAAAGGTTTCAGTTTTTTGAACCTTTTGTGAAATGAATTCAATGAGTTTTTTGTCAGCTTTAAAATGGATGGATTGAATGTCTACTTGCATGGCTATATAATTGAATGGTGAATGAATTATGCTCTTGGGTGTTTGTTTTTGTAAACTGATTTCAAACGTTCAATGCTGTTATGGGTATACACTTGCGTTGCAGCCAAATTTGCATGACCTAGCAATTCTTTGATTGCATTGAGGTCTGCACCAGCATTTAATAAATGGGTTGCAAAAGTGTGTCTGAGTACATGTGGACTTCTTTTTTGCAATGTACTCACCAAGTTTAGGTTTCTTTTGACAATGTCATAGACATACCTTGGATAGAGAGGCTTTCCTTTCACTGTAAGAAATAGTGGGTGTACAGCTGCTTGGCTAATCTGTTTTATTTCGAGATAGTTTTTGATAGAGGTTGCTAATTCTGCAGTAATTGGAATGATTCTTTCTTTGTTTCTTTTACCCAATACTTTGATTTGATGACGGTAAAAATCAATTGCATTTACTTTTAACGAAATCAATTCGGCTAAGCGTATGCCTGTAAAATAAAACAATTGTATGATGAGCGCTTCTTCTGGATTCATATCCACATCATCCAATAAATGCTGCATGTTTTTTTCTTCTATAAACACGGGCAGCTTCTTCCCTACTTTTGGACCTTGTATTTTTGCCATTGGATCAAGAATAATCCAATGTTCTCTCATGGCATACTTAAAAAAAGATTTTAGGGTTGACAGTTTCCGATTGACCGATCTTGGACTCATGTCTTTTTCTAAAAATTGAGCAATCCATGAACGCACAAACAGATGTTTGATCTGTGCTAAATCTGAAATTTGATATTCAATGTTTAAATAAGTATGGAACTGGCTTAAATCGTTTTGATAGGCAATGAGTGTATGATTAGAAAACTTCTTTTCAAATTTAAGTTGATCTAAAAATTGACTGATTGCAGGTTGTAGTTCCATGTGGCAGGTAATCCTCCTCAATTTAAAAAAAATCTATGAAACCTGCAAATTCTATGTTTTTAAAGCAAAAAAAATCGCGGAGACCGCGATTTTTTTTAGTTATCTGATTAGCTATTTGCTTGTTGTTGCAAGAAAAGTTTGTAAGCTGCACGGATCTTTTGTTGTCTTTTAGTGATACATGGCTTAACAAATTGTTGTCTAGCACGTAATTCCTTAACAACACCTGTTTTCTCATACTTCTTTTTGAATTTCTTTAGCGCTTTGTCTAAAGACTCGTTTTCTTTTACGTTAATCTGGATCATATTTGTGCACCTCCTTTCTCTGAGTCTCCTTAAACATTTATTTTTAAGGGAGTGCAAATATAGTGCTTGTTAGGATAAAAGCAAATACCTATTGAAGGTTTCCTATTTGCAACAGGGCACTGCTTAGGTAATTCCAAGTAAATCTCTTTTTTTCTGACTGAATGGCCAGTTTCATTTGGGGTTCCAATTGTTGAAGAAAGAAATTTTCCAATTTTGACGCAATTTGAGCTGGATTTTTCTCACAAACCAAGCCTACTAAATTATCTGGTACCAATTCTGACAAGCCTCCTACATTTGTAACTAACATAGGAATATCATAATAATAAGCAATTTGAGTAACCCCACTTTGTGTAGCAGTCAAATAGGTTTGTACAACAATATCGCTGGCGCAAAAATACTGGCCTACTAGGTGATTGGGAATAAAGTCTGATTTTAAAATGATATCACTACCCAAGTTCAAATCTTGAATTTGTTGGAGATAGGGGTTTGCATCTTCATAAAATTCACCTGCTATGATTAATTTTAGCTTCAATGCTTTCCTGTCTAACTGGGCAAAACTATCTAGTAGTAGATGCAGGCCTTTGTATTTTCTGACAAATCCAAAAAACAAACAGTATTTGTATGTAGGATCTAACCCTAGTGTTTCCAATGCCTGGGCTTTGCTAATTTGGGGGCCAAACATGTCGTACATTGGGTGTGGGACATAAACACAAGTTTTTGCTGATTGCAACTGTTGAACTTGAGTTTGTACATCTTTTGACATGGCTAAAAAAGCATCACAACTATTTAAAAAATATTGTGCCAATAACCTCTCAAAAGGTTTTCTTTCGTGAGAAATGACATTGTCGGCTATGGCAATTATTTGGTTGTTTTGACTCTTGATTAAACGGGCTAAAGTGCCAAATACTGGAGCCATGAAACTCATCCAATAACGGAATACGATTAAATCAAAATTGGCCTTTTTAATTTTACGTGCAACTCTGAACCAATTGAATGGATTGATTGAGTTGAGACTTGCATGAATGGTAATATCGGATGGTTTTGGATCAGTTGCATACTGGGTCTTACCTGGAAACAAAAATTGGGGGTACTGTAAACTGAAACTTTGAATTTCACATTCAAAACCTTGTGAAATGAACTCCCTACATAAACGTTCGTTGTAGGTAGCCAAACCGCCCCTAAGCGGCCAAGCAGGGCCAACTATTAAAATTTTTTTAGCCTTCAATGCCTAATTTTTGGGTAATGCCATATACATTTCTTTCTGTAGCATTTCGAGAAATCATTTCTCCAATAAAACCAGCCAAAAAGAGTTGTACACCAATTACTACAGCTACCAATGAAATATAAAACAAGGGCTGATCAGTGATATTTCGGACAACATTGTCTCCAGTGTAAACCAACCAAAGTTTTTCACTGACAATATACAGTGTACTAGAAAAACCAATCATGAACATGAGTGTACCCATAACACCAAAAAAGTGCATTGGTTTTTTTCCAAATTTCGAAACAAAAAAGATGGTTAGTAGATCTAAAAAACCATTGATAAATCTAGATATTCCACCAAATTTTGTAGAGCCATATTTTCTGGCACGGTGTTGTACAACATGCTCCCCTATTTTTCTAAATCCAGCCCATTTTGCAATGACTGGAATATACCTGTGCATTTCATTGTAGACCTCTATAGATTTGACTACTTCAGAACGGTAGGCTTTTAAACCACAGTTAAAATCATGGAGTGGTATGCCTGATATAAACCTAGTAGCAGCATTGAAAAACTTGGTGGGAATGGTTTTGCTGATGGGGTCGTATCTTTTTTTCTTCCATCCGCTTACCAAATCAAATCCTTCTTCTGTAATTTTTTTATACAACGCAGGAATCTCATCAGGGCTGTCTTGCATATCGGCATCCATGGTAATAATGACATTACCGGAAGTTTCATGAAAACCAACATTTAAAGCTGCTGATTTACCATAATTGCGCCTAAATTTGATACCTCTAATGCAAGGGTTTCTTTGATGGTGGTTTTCGATTAATTTCCATGATTGGTCTGTGCTTCCATCATCAATAAAGAGCATTTCGTAAGTATAATTGTGCTCTAGCATGACACGTTCAATCCATTCGATTAACTCTGGAAGTGATTCTTCCTCATTAAACAATGGAATGACAACAGAAATATCAATCTTAGAATTAAGCATGTACCTCGCTATTTGATTTGTTGTTCTTGGTAAAAATTGCAACCAAGAGGGTTAAAATAGTTCCAAAAAAAAGTGAACCAAAATAAGTCATAAATGCACTAAAAATTGGGTTCTTGAACTTTTCAGTCATTTTCATTGCACCCTCTATTTGTTCGTCCGACATTCCCTTTTCCATCATTTCAATTTTGGTCTTTTGCAAAATAGAATCCATGTAATCGGGGTCTATAAAATTATTGAATATGAGCGTATAAACAGTTAAAATGAAAGCCCCAATAGCCACAATGCCCACACCTGTACCCACACCTTGAGCATAGGTTAATTTTCCTGATTCAATTTCATTTTTTCGGGTCTTTAAAGCAAAAAACAAGATTGCAATGTTTGCAGCTATTGAAAGGGTATTCAAAATCCAATTGTTTGGTTGCTCTAAAATATAGGAAACCAATGCAAAGCCAATCATTGCCAATGCATAGATGATGGCAAATTTGGTAATGACTTGTCTGATTGTTGTTTGCTGTTCCATTGTTGTTTTAAAAATTTATCAAACAATAATACTAATTAATGCCTGTAAAAACCGCGCAAAGTTTCGTAAACGGCAGTATCAAATTTATTCAATACTGCTGCTTCTTCGTCAACGATGCCTTCAGGCTCTTGGAAAAACAATACCAATGGTAAAAACAATGGCTTAATTGGGTTTTCTTCTTTGATTGCCATTTGTATTTCTTTGATACTCGACAATTCGGCCTCTAAGATGTCTTCATTTACAATGAAAGGCTCATAAATAGACAATTCATCTTGGAATTCATCTTCGTCAACCAATAAGAATTCATTTAAGAAATCATCTAAAGAAATTTCTACATCAGCTTCCTTGGCTTCACTTAAATATAAAAACAAATTGAGTAATTCGCTTCCCCTATCGATGGTTTTGTCTTCAATGTGGTCCCATTCAGGAGAATCAAAAAACGATTCAGGTTTGTTTTCTGCAGACAACAGTTTAACCAATAACAAATCAAATACAAATTCGTGAATGGGTTCAAGATTTGGGTTTTGATCAAATAATTCATCTAAAGCTTTTACTCTTTTTAAGAAATCTTGGTCTTGGTCTTCGAATATGGCCAAACAAGCTTTACAAACTTGTTGAGTTGCCTCAGAATGATCGTATTCTGTAAACAATACTTGTAAGGCGTGTTGAATGGTGGATTGATTGGTTGACATTAAAATAAATTTAGTTTTTGTTTATGATAGACCGCTAACACATTGCCTTTAACTGTTTGACCATGTAAAGGGTTGTTCTTGGTTTTTGAATTTTTAATCTGAAATTGACCTGAATGAATGGGATCAAACAAGGTAAAAGAAATGGGCGCTCCTACTTGAAATACCGGCTTATCAAAACCTAATATGTTTGAAGGATTTACCGTAATAGCTTTGATGACATTTTCCCATAAAATATGCGCAGGTTTAGACTGTACTAACATGGGTAAAAAGGCTTCCAATGTATTCATACCATGTTGCGCATACTCGAATTCTAAATTCTTAAATTCAGTTTCAATTGGCATGTGGTTACTCACAATGGCATCAATGGTTCCATCTGCCAATGCTTCCCATAAAGCAATTTGGTCTGATTGTGATCTCAAAGGTGGAATTACTTTGAAATGGGTATCATATGCCAGTAGCTCTTTGTCTGTAAAACACAAATTGGCAATGGCTACATCACAGGTAACTTTCAACCCTTGTTTTTTAGCTTTCTTGATAATGTCTACACTTTGTTTGCAAGATATTTGACTAAAATGGATGCTGCCATTTGCATATTTAAGCAATTCCAAATCTCTTTGAATGCGAATTTCTTCAGCCATTGAAGGACTACCTTTCATACCCAAATAGGTACTTTGTGCACCCTCGTGAATGCGTTGACCGTTGGCTAAACTTGCGTCATTTGAGTAGGTAAACAATTTACCGTTCATTCCTTTTAAATAGAGCAAAGCTTTTAAAAGCAACCCTGCATTTTCGACTGAATGATTGCCATCTGTAAATCCGATGGCACCTGCTAGTTGCATATCGTACATTTCAGAAAGCTCTTTTCCTGCAGCTTTTACACTCACTGTTCCATATGGATAAATTGATACAGGTAGTTTTTCTGAGCAATTCACAACATTTTGAATGCCCGATTTAGAATCTCGACAAGGTTGTGTTAAGGGACTCAACATAATTTTGGCAAAACCGCCTCTCAATGCTGCTTTTGCTCCTGATTCAAAATTTTCTGCTTGTTCTAAACCTGGTTCTCCAAAATTGGCAAAAAGATCTACCCAAGCTTGGCTGAGTAATGCTTTTTTAGCGTCAAATCTTTTGTATTCTTTTGGGCTATTGTCAAATGCCTTCTTTTTAGACTGCTCTATTTCTTGAAGCACTCCATCTTTTATCATTAAATCACAATATTTACCGTTTAATTCAGATTCTATATCGCAAATCAAGGCGTTGAGAATGATTAACTTCATAATTGTTGGTGATTCCTGCAAATTTATTGATTTTGAATCAGATTGGCACCAAATTAAGCAGAGAAGTACTAAAAAAAATACTTGGTTCTCTTATTTCACTGACTTTAACAACAACATTTCGAGCAATATAAAAACCAGGGCAGCAATGATACAATAACGCCAAAGAGCATGCCCATTTTGAGTCAACTGAATTTGATTTCTTAGTACCTCATTACTTGCCTGTTCAATCTGAAAACCTGCTTTTTCTAAATTTTCGTTTTCGTAATACAGTAATTTCGACTCGGTTCTGCAATCATTTAGAGCAATTTTTGCAATTGATTTAGACCCATTGTATAAATTGTAAACACCTGCATCTTGAATAAGTGCAGGCATTTCAATACAATATTTTCCAGCTCTATTAACGGCCTGACATTGCCATGATTGATTGGCCTTTTTAAGTGTAAAAATATTGTTTTCTGATACTTCTGGAACGGGTAAAAATTGAATTTGATTGGTATGGTAAGCCAAATTCTGCCTGGTTTTGGTTAGAAAAGGCATATTCAGTAAAAAAGGTACAAAAAAGGCATGGTTTACAAATTGATCTTGAGGAGCTCGCATTGCAGAAGCTGCCAAAATGAGTTGCCCTTTTCCAAATTGCTTTCTAATTGCATAAGGCTGACCATTGCTCAATCCTAAAACTTGTTGAAATGTAGTATTTCCATTGCTTTCAATTGGAAAGTATGCTGTAACTTTTGGATACAATGTTTGAGCAGATATACTGGTAAATACTTGTTTGAACAAAGCATCTTTGGTTTGAATTTCATTGATTTCTAGACTGGCTTGTTGCTTGTCTCCTAACCTGATTCCAAGTTTATTTAAAAAAGATTGGCTTTGTGAAGCATTTTCTAAGGCAGGTAACATTAAAACCAAACCGCCATCTTTCAGGTATTGTAGCAGGGATTCTTCCATACCACTGCTCAATTCTTGAATGCCATCAAGAATGACCAATTGTTGATTGCCAAACTGCTGGCTATTTAATTTATCTATGTTTTGTTGCGCTAAATGATAAGCAGCATCTAATTGATATAAGTTTTTAAACGCTGGATTGGGATTATTTGCATACAACTGCAATACATTGATTTGTGCACTTGCTTTTAAAATAAAATTGTAGGTATCGTCAAACACCAAAGGATAATCGTTTATGGTTGCTGCTGCTGCATGCCAATTGGTATCTTTAACGGTATAATTGAAATGTAAAACTTCTGATTGATTGGCTTTGCAATTGAAATTTTGCAAATTGACTTTTTTCTGATCAACCAATAAATACAAAGCCTGATTTTGAATATCCGATTCAGCATTGTTAGTAATTCTCACATGTATTGTAAAAGGCTTGTTTAATTGAATGAACGGCTCATCCATCCATACCGTATCTATCCAAATATTGTTTTTTAAAACTGAAGCCAAGGGCATAAAATGAATCGGAAACAATGAATCGGGTTTAAAATTAAGCAAATCCAATTGGCTCTTTTGTGCATCTGAAATCCAATACAAACTTGCATAAGGGTTGAATTTACTCTGGAATGCAGACAATTGTTTGTGGTAAATCTGTTTTGCATTTCTAGATTGGACAGACCATTTGGTTTGTTCAATTTTTTCAAGAAATGCTTTTTTACTCAATAGCAAGGATTGATCTGGCTCAAAATTATTATTGATTATTTGATACTGTGCACCATCACCATATGCATCGGCCAATAACCTGGCTTTGTTTTTTGCTTCTTCTAGCAAACTTGAACGCTCTCCATTTAAAGACATAGAATAACTATTGTCTAAGTATACTGAAACCAATTTTTCACCAATTGGAAGATTTGCTACTGTAGGAATAAAGGGTTGGGCAAAAGCAAGTACCAAAAAAAACAACATGAGCATTCTCATTGCCAATACCAATAGGTGTTTGACTTGTTTTTGCTTTTTTGTTTCAATGGCAATTTGTTTTAAAAACCTGATATCAGAAAACACTATTTTCTTGGGTCTTCTGAAATTAAACAAATGAATCAAAACAGGCAAAGCTAGCAAGCCCATAGCCCATAAAAAACTTGGATATAAAAACTGCACCCCGCAAAATACCATCAATTCTGAATTTTTAAAACCCCTTTTTTAGGAGAATGAAAATAGTTGGGTGAGGGCAAGAACCTAAATTAAAATTTGTACTATCATTGCAGTGACTCAATTGAATAAAATGGAAATAGATTTAACCGGCAAAAATGCCTTGGTTTGTGGTAGTACAAAAGGAATTGGATTTGCAATTGCCAAACAATTTGCATTGTTGGGAGCTAATGTCACTTTGCTTTCAAGAAATGGAGGTATCTTAGAAAGGGTTGTAAAAGACTTAGACACATCTAAAGGCCAGGTACACCATTATTTGGTTGCTGATTTCATGAAACCGCAAGAAGTGAAAGCAGCCATCACATCAAAAATCAATGAGCATTACCTCTATCAAATTTTAGTAAACAATTCAGGTGGACCAAGCCCTGGCGCATTGGTAAATGCCAGAGAAGAAGAATTTCTACAAGCATTCAATTCACATTTGTTGAGCAGCCACTATTTGGTACAAAATGTAGTAGATGGCATGAAACAAAGTGGATACGGTAGAATCATAAACATTATATCTACCTCTGTTAAAATACCTCTAAAAGGATTGGGTGTTTCTAATACCATCAGAGGTGCTGTTGGCAATTGGAGCAAGACCTTGGCCAATGAACTGGGGCCAATGGGAATAACTGTTAACAATATTTTACCTGGTGCAACAGCAACAGACAGACTGACCCAAATTATTGAAGGAAAAGCCATGAAACAAAACGAGAGCATTGCTGATGTTCAAGATGAAATGTTAGCTGAAATTCCCCTCAATAGATTTGCCAAACCTGAAGAAATTGCCTACGCAGCGGCTTTTCTGGCCTCTCCATTTGCAGCTTACATTACAGGAATAAATGTACCTGTAGATGGCGGAAGAACTGGTAATTTATAACTGTGTCCACCAATTGCTTGTAGGATAGTTTTGATTGATGGTAATTTGCTCCCCTATCATAGGAGTGGTTATTTTCATGTTGAGACGAGACGCTTCTTTGCATACCCTTTCTATTGGTTCGTTCCATTTGTGCATGGCTAGCCTAAATTTTGACCAATGTACAGGCATCAATACTTTTGCTTTTAAATCTGTGGCAGCTTGAACAACCTGTTCAGGAGACATGTGAATATAAGGCCATAATTGATTGTATTGACCACATTCCAAGATGACCAAATCAAAGGCACCAAACTGATCACCTATTTTTTTAAAGGTTTGATCGTATCCACTGTCTCCACCAATGAATAATTTTCCACCAGGGTATTCTAATACAAACGACGACCACAAACTCTGGTTTCTTTTGAACAACCTTCCAGAAAAATGTCTGGCGGGTGTAGCTGTAATTTTAAGTTCAGAATTGATTTGAGCACTTTGCCACCAATCAAACTCTGTAACCTGATTGTCTGAAATACCCCATAGATTCAAGTGTGCTCCTACTCCCAATGACGTATAAATATGGCTTGTTTTGTCTTTTAATTTGAGAATGGTTTTGTAATCGAGGTGGTCGTAATGATCATGTGTTAGGATGAGTAAATCTAATGGCGGAAAATCTTCAGCTTGGTAATCATTGCTTCCATTAAATGCATTTGCAAAAAAATCTACAGGTGCTGCCACTCCAGAAAAAACAGGATCAACCAATATTTTAAATCCTTTTAAATTGATGTAATAGGAAGAGTGGCCAAACCAAACAACTGTAATGGCTGTATCTGAAATGGCTGTTAGTTGTGTTTTAACAGTAGGCAGTTTTTCTGAAGGGCTCGCATTTTCTGGTATAGAAAACATTGTTTTTATAAAATCGAAGAAACCTGCATCCTCACTAAAATTAGGGGTATTTTCAATATTTTGAAACGCACCATCTTTGTAATTGGGAGATGATTCTATTCTACTTAACCTTTTACCACTTGGCAAAGTGCCAAATTGAGGCTGATTCAAAAAATAAAAACTAAAGCCAAAAATAATAGCTACAACAACTAGTAAAAACTGCATACTAAAAAGAGGAGTTAACTAAAAAACAAACGAATGAGCTAAAAGCAAATTAAGCCTCATTCATAAATTCGTATCGGTAATCTGTTGGGGGAACAAATGTTTCTTTGATGGTTCTTAAACTGGTCCAACGAAGTAAATTGATCATTGCACCAGCTTTGTCATTGGTTCCACTACCTCTGGCTCCACCAAAAGGCTGCTGGCCAACTACTGCACCTGTTGGTTTGTCATTGATATAAAAGTTACCAGCTGCATTTTTAAGCTTTTTTGTAGCCAATTCTATGGCATAACGGTCTTGAGAAATGATAGAACCAGTGAGTGCATAATTTGAAGTACGGTCTACAATATCTAAGGTTTTTTCGAACTCATTTTCTGGATACACATAAACAGTTAAAACTGGGCCAAATAATTCTTCACACATGGTTTGGTAAAACGGATTAGTAGTTACTATAACAGTAGGCTCAATAAACCAGCCTTTTGATTTATTGTAGTTCCCTCCTGAAATGATTTCACAACTGGCATCTGCTTTGGCTTGGTCTATGTATGTTGCCAATTTGTCAAATGATTTTTCATCTATTACTGCATTGACAAAGTTTGAAAAATCTTCGGTAGGGCCCATTTTAAATGTGGCCATGGTTGCTACCAATTTTTCTTTGACTGCTGGCCATAAATTAGATGGCACATACACCCTAGAAGCTGCTGAACATTTTTGACCTTGGTATTCAAAAGCGCCTCTGGCAATAGCCACTACACTCTCTTGAACCAACGCTGAGGGATGCATAACAATGAAGTCTTTACCTCCTGTTTCTCCTACAATTCTTGGATACGTTTTAAATAAATGGATATTGTTTCCAATTGTTTTCCAAATGTCTTGAAAAACACCTGTTGAACCTGTAAAATGGATACCTGCAAAATCGGGGTGTTTGAAAACAACTTCACCTGCAACAGGACCGCTTGGGTATATTAAGTTAATGACACCATCAGGAACACCTGCCATTTTAAAAACCTCCATCAACACATTTGCAGAGTATACTTGGGTATTAGATGGTTTCCAAACCACCACATTCCCCATCATGGCTGCACTTGAAGGCAAATTGCCTGCAATGGCTGTAAAATTAAATGGTGTTAGCGCATATACAAATCCTTCTAAAGGCCTGTATTCTATTCTATTCCAAATACCTTTGGCTGATTGAGGTTGTTCAGTATATATCTGGCTCATGAAATACACATTGAATCTCAAAAAATCAATGAATTCGCAAGCACTGTCTATTTCTGCCTGAAATGCATTTTTACTTTGGCCCAACATCGTAGCTGCATTTAACTTTGCCCTGTAAGGACCAGCAATTAATTCGGCTGCTTTTAAAAATATGGCAGCTCTTTGCTCCCATGCCATGTTTTCCCAATTAGATTTAGCAGCCAAAGCCGCATCAATTGCCATTTCTACATGAGATGCATCTCCAACATGAAAATCAGCCAACTTGTGCTGGTGGTCATGAGGTGGGCATATAGCAAGGGTATTTCCGGTTCTAATTTCTTTTCCTCCAATATGCATTGGAATATCGAGTACCTGATTTCTAGCAGATGCAATTGCAGCTTTTAATTCTGCTCTGTGAGCTGTGCCTGGTGCATAATTGAATATTGGTTCATTAACAGGAACCGGAACTTTGAAAAATCCATTCATAACCCTATTGTATTGATAAGGATGCAAAAGTAATTCATTTTTTCAAATGAATGAATGCCATATGGGCTTTAAAATTTAATGCAATTGAATTTGGGCTGGACTGCTTGACAAATCAATGTAAACAGGTTCATTTTTAACAGGATGGATAAAAGCCAATGAAAATGATTGCAAGGCAATGGATTGATCAGGATTGGGCTTAGAAGCACCATATTTGACATCACCCAAAATGGGGCAACCCATAGCAGACAATTGTGCCCTAATTTGGTGTTTTCTACCTGTTTCTAAATGAATTTCAAGCAAGCTTTTACCTTTTATGCTTTTTAAAACTTCAAAACTGAGCCTGGCTTCAACGGCATTTGAAACTTTTGATTCAAAAGCTTTTGTGAAGTTTTTAACTGGATCTTGCCTGAGCCAATGTACCAAACTTCCTTTTTTTAGTTTGGGCTGACCTTCAACAATGCATCGGTATGTTTTTTGAACTTCTCGGTCATGAAAAATCTCGTTCATTCGAGTCAGTGCCTTGCTTGTTTTGGCAAAAATTACTATTCCAGAAACAGGCATGTCTATTCTGTGAATGACTCCTAAATATACTGCACCTGGCTTATTGTATTTCTTTTTAATGTATAGTTTAATTTCATCATCTAGTGACAATGGCTTTCCAGGCTCAGGCTGCACAGTCTGACCAGATTTTTTAAACACCGCAATTAAATGGTTATCCTCAAAAAGAACTGTCAAAATACGTGAAGTTAATATTGTTCTTTTTCATTCGGAAAATCTTGCTTTTTAACGTCATCAACATAACGTTCAACGGCTAGTTTAATTTCGTCGTATAGGTTCAAATACCTCCTTAAAAATTTAGGCGAAAAATCTTTGTTAATCCCTAACATATCGTGACTAACCAATACCTGACCATCTACCTCGCTACCTGCACCAATTCCTATGACTGGAATTTGAATGGTTTGGGCTACTTGCTTAGCCAATTTTGATGGAATTTTCTCCAAAACCAACGCAAAACAACCTGCCTCTTCTAGTAATTTGGCATCGCGAATTAGTTTATCGGCTTCAGCTTCTTCTTTAGCTCTTACTTCGTAGGTTCCAAATTTATAGATACTTTGAGGGGTCAAACCCAAATGACCCATTACTGGAATTCCAGCTGTAAGAATACGCTTAATGGATTCTACAACTTCTTCACCGCCTTCTAATTTTACCGCATGAGCTTCGGCTTCTTTCATGATGCGTATGGCCGAATTCAGTGCTTCTTTTGAATTACCTTGGTATGAACCAAATGGCAAATCTACCACAACCAATGCCCTATCTACTGCTCTGATAACACCTGCTGCATGTGAAATCATTTCATCTAAAGTAATGGGCAATGTTGTTTCATGACCATGCATCACATTTGAAGCTGAGTCTCCTACCAATAATACATCTATCTTTGCCGCATCAAAAATTTTAGCCATGCTGTAATCGTATGCTGTTAACATGCTAATTTTTTCGCCCCTTTGCTTCATTTCATGCAAAGTATGGGTGGTTACTTTTTTAACTTCTTTGTAAGTGCTCATAACTATTTTGAAATTCAAAGGTATAATAAAACCTTTTACTTTAAATGCTTGACTTGGTTTTGAATAGGCTTAAAAAATGCCTTATTTTGTAACAGATGAAATTTTTATCCTATTTAACAGGTTTTATCCTGCTTGCATTTAGCTCAAGTTGTTCAAACGATATTGAGATCAATGCACCCTACCAAGACATTGCTGTTGTATACAGTTTTTTAGACCAAAATGAACCTGTTCAATATATTCGAATTCAAAAGGTTTATCAAAACAATGCTTCCCTGTCAACTGCAGAAGGTGCTCAATTGTCAGACTCGCTCTATTTTGACTCGTTGGAGGTTTCCGTTACCAATGTCAATACCAAAGTAATATACCCTTGTACTAAAATAGATAGCATTCCAAAAGAAGCAGCCTCTGATACCACAGGTATATTTGGCAATAGCAAGCATTTTTTATATGCCTTCAAAATTCCTAAAAACCCTAACAATGACCAAGACGATATTTACCAATTAAACATACGTGTTCCAAAATCAGGTAAAATTTTTAGGGCTACCACTAAAATTGTAAAAGATGCAAGCATTGAAGCCAGGACCATTCCTTTGAGAACGGTTCCAGCAAATACGGCCTTTCCTTTTAGGTTTGTAACTGGAAAAAATTCTTATTTGTACGATTTGGTTGTTCGTTTTAAATACAAAGAAATGAATGCCAATGATACCTCTGTTTTTACAAACAAACACATAGATTATTACGTGCAACGTTCAAAAAAATACACTTATTCATTGAGCACCAATACTGAAAGTGTAGTATCTAATTATTTTATTGAGCATATTAAAAGCAATTTAAAATACGATGTATCTAAAACAAGAAGAACACTGGGTATAGAATTTATCGCTTACGGAGGTTCGGAAGAACTGAGAGATTACCTAGACTTAAATAAACCAAATACCTCTATTGTTCCTAAAAACACCGAATATTCCAATATTGAAAATGGAAAAGGAATTTTCAGTAGCCGCAACTACACAGTTCAAACAGGAGTTGTATTGGATGATTATTCATTTGAAGTGCTCAGAAAAGAACTTCCAAACTTCAGGTAACTGACAAAACTGACATTTTGCCGCAATAAATAGCTATAAAACTTCGGATTTTGTGCTAATTGTGACATAAATTGTTAAAAGCTGACACTTCAATGCATTGGTATAATGATTGATACAAGTAGTCAAAGAAAATTACAATTTTATGAGCAAAATAATAGGTATCGACTTAGGAACAACCAACTCTTGCGTAGCCGTAATGGAAGGCAATGAGCCAGTGGTGATTGCCAACAGCGAGGGTAAAAGAACTACACCTTCAATTGTTGCATTTTTAAAAGATGGTGAAAGAAAAATTGGAGATCCTGCTAAAAGACAAGCAGTAACCAATCCAATCAATACCATTTTCTCTATTAAAAGATTCATGGGGCATACCCACGGAGAAGTAAGCACAGAAATAAGTAGAGTGCCTTACAAAGTTGCCAAAGGTGATAACAATACACCTAGAGTTGACATTGATGGCAGACTTTACACTCCTCAAGAAATTTCAGCTATCATTCTTCAAAAAATGAAAAAAACAGCTGAAGACTATTTGGGTACAGAAGTAAAAGAAGCCGTTATTACAGTTCCTGCTTACTTCAATGATGCGCAAAGACAAGCTACCAAAGAAGCTGGAGAAATTGCTGGTTTGAATGTACGTAGAATTATCAATGAACCAACTGCTGCAGCCTTGGCCTATGGATTAGACAAAATCAACAAGGACATGAAGATTGTTGTATTTGACTGTGGTGGTGGAACACATGACGTTTCTGTATTGGAATTGGGTGATGGCGTATTTGAAGTGAAATCAACTGATGGAGATACCCACTTAGGCGGAGATGATTTTGACCAAAAAATCATTGATTGGTTAGCAGACGAATTCAAAGCTGAAGAAGGTATGGATTTACGTACAGATGCAATGGCTTTACAACGTTTAAAAGAAGCTGCTGAAAAAGCAAAAATAGAATTGTCAAGTTCAGCTCAAACTGAAATCAATTTGCCTTATATTACAGCTACCCAAAGTGGACCGAAACATTTGGTTAAAACTTTGACCAAAGCAAAATTTGAACAATTGGTTGATGATTTAATCAAAAGAACAATTGCTCCATGTCAATCAGCTCTAAAAAATGCAGGATTAAGCACCAAAGACATTGATGAAGTGATTTTAGTTGGTGGTTCTACTCGTATACCTGCCATTCAAAAAGCAGTTGAAGATTTCTTTGGCAAAGCACCTTCAAAAGGAGTGAACCCCGATGAGGTAGTTGCTTTAGGTGCTGCTATTCAAGGTGGTGTTTTAACCGGTGAAGTAAAAGATGTATTGTTATTAGATGTAACTCCATTGAGTTTGGGTATTGAAACAATGGGCGGTGTAATGACTCGCTTGATTGAATCAAACACAACCATTCCAACAAAACGTAGCGAGGTATTTAGTACGGCTTCTGATAGTCAGCCTTCTGTTGAAATTCATGTTTTACAAGGAGAAAGACCGATGGCCAATCAAAACAGATCAATTGGTAGATTTCATTTAAGTGATATTCCACCTGCACCAAGAGGTGTTCCTCAGATTGAAGTTACTTTTGACATTGATGCAAACGGTATCTTGCACGTAAGCGCCAAAGACAAAGGAACTGGCAAAGAACAAAAAATTAGAATTGAGGCAAGTAGTGGTTTGAGTGATGCGGAAATTGAAAAAATGAAACGCGAAGCTGAAGCCAATGCTGAAGCAGATAAAAAAGCCAAAGAAGAAGTTGAAAAAATGAATACGGCTGACAGCTTGATTTTCCAAACCGAAAAACAAATCAAAGATTACGGTGATAAAATTCCTGCTGATAAAAAAGCTGCTATTGAAAGTGGATTAGAAGGTTTGAAGAAAGCGCATGCAGAAAAAGATATTCCAGCAATGGATGCAGCAATGGAAACATTGAACGCAGCATGGCAAGCCGCAAGCCAAGACATTTACAATGCTGAACAAGCTAATCAAAACAATCCGAATGCAAATGCTGGAGCTGAAAACAGTGAAGCAGGCAATGTACAGGATGTTGAATTTGAAGAAGTAAAATAAGCAATTGGTTCTCAAAAAGAGAGGGCGCGGAGCATTGCTCCGCGCCCTCTCTTTTTGCACTCAACTCCACATCATTCTTTATTTAGTATTTGTTTAACTGACCCATTTTTTGTTTCAATTGAAAGTAAATACAAGCCACTTTTTAGTTCAGCAATTTGTAATGAAAACTCATTATTACCTTTTACAAATTGAAGTGGAAATTGGCTCCTAACTGTTTTTCCATTTAACTCATAAATTACCACATTTAATACCTGTGCAAATTGGCTATTTGCAGAGATGGTAACTGATTCTTGAGCTGGATTTGGGTATAATTGCATACCTGAAATTCCAGTAATTGTTTGCATACCTGTAGCACTGATAAATACAGAAACTGAACTTGTATCTGAACAATTCATTGAATCGAGTACCATTGCTTGAACAAGATAATTTCCTGAGTTTTGATAAGTATGAGAAGGATTTAAATTTAAACTATCTGATTGAGAATCGCCAAAGTTCCAAACTATTTTTTGAAATGGATATGTGCTATTGCTTTGAAATGAAATGAGTTTAGAATTTGGAGCAGTTGTTGCAGCAATTTCTAAACCAATATCAGGCAGAAAACGATGCAAACCAATTTCTGAAACAGCTTCGCAACCATATTCAATATTTTTTTGTAATACGTATAATTGATTAACTTGAGTAGATTGATTGAATGGCATCAAATTGAAAACAGTATCTTGTCCAGATGAATTCAAAACAATTGGGCGGTTTAAACTTGAATCAAAAAACATAAAAAAGACAGAATCTGCACTGACTAATCGACTTGTTTTTAATTCAAAATTTGAAGCAGAAGCACAACTATTTTTTACTGATTGATTCAAATTAAAGAGAGGCTTAAATGAAGAAAAATTGGAGCCATATACATTTAAGATGGTATCTATAGAACAATGGGTAAAAGTAGTATCAATACAAATAATATGAATGTCGTTCATGCCTGTACGAATAGGTATCTGTGTTTCTTCTCTTTGATTTTTAGTAATAGAATCAGGATATAATTGAATTGAATACTTGTAAAAAGATGCTTGTGACTGGTTGATTAAATTGAATGCAACTAAACCTGAATCGGCCTGCAAACATTGTTTATTTGCCAATTCAAAATTCAAATCAGGTTTAAGACAATTGGCATTTGACCCAACAATACTTGCAATAATTCCAAACGGACATAAATTGTTAGAAACAGCCCTTACCCATAACCGCTTTGATTGGGGTTGAGGCAATACATTTAAATTGAAAAATGTATCGATTTGTGCAGTCCAATTTTTACCTGAATCTATACTTATTTGATAAGCAGATGCCCCTTGTATTTGATTCCAATTAAAATTGATTTGATTGACAGAATTTGAATGGGTAAATAAACCAGGTGACACTAACAAGCTTTGTACAAAAACTGTTTTAGCATATTCAGGGCTGTAACAAAAGCCATCAAAGACTTGCATTTTATAAGTACCCGTATTGGCTGTCTTAAAAACAGAATCTTTACCTGACTTCAGCAAAACATTGTCTTTTTTAAACAAATAACTATTGAACAAACCAGAGGCTTTCAATACAATTGAATCTGTTATACAACTTGAATCTCTGTCTGATACCAAAACAGAAGTAGGTAGATTTCTTCTAGAAATAGTATATGCATTACTTGTTGAGCTGCAATTATTACTTGTAGTTACTTTAACTGTGTAAGAACCTGCATTTGTAATTTTAGCAGTTGATGTAGAAATAGAACCTGGCATCCATAAATAACTGTAACCATTCACATAAGATGCTGCCAAAGAAACGGTATCGGCATTGCCACATAAACTGGCTGCGCTTTGTGTAACCGAAAAAACTGGCTTAGCATTGATAGTAATTTGTAATACTGCTGGATTTGAACTGCCATTGGCATTGCTGGTTACCAATCTAATTTGTTTAGGTCCTGCTGTTGAAAACCATACTTTGGTATTTTGAGTTGTGGCAGTTGCAGGATTAGCTCCAGACATAGTCCAGGCATAAGATGTTGGGGAATTGATTCCACTACCTTGCAATACAATTGTGTCTCCTACACATACACTTGTTGAAGAGGCATTGATGACTGCTGTAGGTAAATTTGCCAATTGGTTTAAGGCAAAAGATTTTACATAAGTAATATCTCCTGATGTTCCACCATTTGAATTAGTTGCCAGCCACGATAAATAAAAATTAACTGTACCTACACCCGAAGCTGGTGCAGTCCATGAAAAGGAGAAACTGTTGTTGGCAGTGCCAGAACTGGTATGACCAATGTAATTTTTTGTTGAAACCAATACAGAATTGCCAGAACCTGCTGTAAATGTCCCTGCATTAGTATTGCTAGAGTTTAATGCAGTTAGCAACAAACCATTTTTAGCTGTTGCAGCACTCGATCCATTTACTGTTAAAGTGTAGGTAGTTCCTGGAGTATAACCTGATGCTGGTAGCCCTGAGATATTGATTGCATCCCAGTTGGTACCTGAAGTAACTGCTGATCCATTGTGACAACCCGTACAATTTCCTTCAGAAGGAGCACCAGAATTACCGGTTGGAGGTGAGCTGGAGCTATTGAAACTGGTATATGAAATGGCCAATAAACTAAATGTTACTAGCCATTTTACTAGCGTTATATTTTTAATTTTCATGTGTACAAATAATTGAAAGCAAAGTAGAAAATATCTACTTAAAATTCAATCAAATATACCTTCTTGAAACAACACAAAAACTACTAACTCACCATCCAGGTTTCTTTACCAGCAATTAAGCTATCTAAACTAGGGCTTGGGTTTTTAGATTGAGCATATGCAATTTGATCATTGAACAATTCATCAAAAGGTGTTTTGTTTTTGTTTTCATAAAACACGCCAAATGGTCTTGGAAAATGGCCATCAACAGATGGGTCATCGTAAAACCTTGACAAGATGGTTGCTTTTACCAAATCGGTTTCGTCATGTATCCATAAATCATTGACAGATGCATCATTCAAATCAACAATAACAGGTTTAAAACCATCGAGTTTAATTCCTTTGTCACTGTTTTCTCCAAATACCAAAGGTTGCCCATGTTCCATCATGAGGGTTGCTTGTTTTTTGCTTCCTTTTTCAGTGAAGATTTCAAAAGCTCCATCATTGAACACATTGCAATTTTGATAAATTTCTACAATGGATGTGCCTTTGTGATGGTATGATTTTCTGATGATATTTTGTTGGTGCTTAGGATCACGATCCATGGTTCTAGCAACGAAAGTAGCATCAGCTCCTAAACACAATGCTATAGGGTTGAATGGATAATCAACACTGCCATACGGAGTTGATTTGGTTACTTTACCTTGTTCTGATGTGGGTGAATATTGTCCTTTTGTGAGGCCATAAATTTGGTTGTTAAATAACAACACATTCACATCAGGATTGCGTCTCAATAAATGAATAAAATGATTGCCCCCAATTGACATAGAGTCGCCATCACCCGTTACAATCCAAACACTAAGTTCTGGCCTGGTTAATTTTAAACCAGTGGCAATTGCTGTTGCCCTTCCATGAATAGAATGCATGCCGTATGTTTCCATGTAATATGGGAAACGAGATGAACATCCAATACCTGAAATAAAGACAAACTCTTCTTTAGGTCTACCCAATTCGGGCAATACTGTTTGAACTTGTTTGAGTATTGAATAATCGCCACAACCTGGACACCACCTTACTTCTTGATCTGTTGCGAAATGTTTTGCTGTTAATTGGTTCTGTTCTTTGATTTCCATATTCACTGTATTAAGAAGCAAGGATGTTTTTAATTTGTTGAATGACTTCGTGAGCCATAAATGGTTGACCTTGTATTTTATTGAATGGAATGGCATCAATAAAATATTTGTCTCTGATAATTTTTACAAGCTGACCATTATTTAGTTCAGGAACTACCACCTTTTTATAGTTTCTCAAAAGGGCGCCTAAATTTTTAGGGAATGGATTCAAATACCTCAAGTGAGCATGTGCAACTGAATGACCCTCTTCAATTAATTTTGCAGTAGCAGTTTTTAATGCACCATAAGTACCTCCCCATCCTAGAATTAATACATCACCGGTTTCAGGACCATTGTCTATATTTTGTTCAGGTATATAATTGGCTACTTGATCTACTTTTTCTTGACGGAGCTTTACCATAAATTCATGGTTGGCTGGGTCATAACTGATATTGCCTGTAATGTGTTGTTTCTCTAAACCTCCAATTCGGTGTTCTAAACCTGGTGTTCCAGGAATGGCCCATGGTCTGGCTAATTTCTCGTCTCTTTGATAAGGAAGGAATTTTGATTGTTCTGGATTGTGTACCGCAAAAGTAACATCAATGTCAGGAAGGGAATCTTGAGAAGGGAATTTCCAGGGTTCAGAACCATTTGCAATGTATCCATCGCTTAAAAAGAAAACTGGTATCATGTGGTTTAATGCCAATTTACAGGCCTCAAATGCCATATCAAAACAATCTGCTGGTGATTGAGCAGCCAATATTAAAACTGGACATTCCCCATTTCTACCATAAAAAGATTGCAATAAATCTGCTTGCTCTGTTTTAGTTGGCAACCCAGTACTTGGTCCGGCTCTTTGAACATTTATGATAACCAATGGCAACTCCAACATGGTAGCTAAACCAATGGCTTCTGTTTTCAATGCAATACCCGGACCTGAGGAACCTGTTATTGCTAAATTGCCTCCAAATGCTGCACCAATTGAGGCGCATATACCTGCTATTTCATCTTCAGCTTGAAATGTTTTAACCCCAAATGCTTTGTGTTTAGACAATTCATGCAAAACATCAGATGCTGGTGTAATTGGGTATGTTCCGTAAAAAACAGGCAATTTAGATTTTACTGAAGCAGCTATAATACCCATGGCAACGGCTTCATTACCCATGATACTCCTGTACACACCAGGTTCCATTTTAGCTGGCGCAACATTGTAACGATTGGCAAACATTTCTGTAGTTTCGCCATAGTTCCAACCAGCTTGCAATACCTTTAAATTGGCATTCATGACCGCCTCGTTTTTACCGAATTTGGATTGAATAAATTTGATTGAGCTTTCCATTGGACGGTGATACATCCAATAAATCAATCCCAAAACAAACATGTTTTTGCAACGGTCAATCTCTTTCACGCCCAAACCACTATCAGCTAATGCAGAACGCGTAATTTTGGTAACGTCTATGGTTTTAACATCGTAAGCTTCCAAAGAACCATCAATCAATGGATTTTCAGCTTCAGGTACGTTAGCTAACCTTAAATTCTTGGCATCAAATCCATCTGAATTGGCAATGATAACACCGCCTTTTTTGAGATTCTTAATATTTGCTTTGAGTGCCGCAACATTCATTGCAACCAATACGTCAGATTGATCGCCAGGTGTATGAATGGCTGTTGCTCCAAAATGAATTTGAAAGCCTGAAACCCCTGCTAATGTTCCTTGTGGGGCCCTTATTTCTGCTGGAAAATCTGGAAAAGTTGCCAAATCATTTCCAAATAGTGCTGCTGTATTTGTAAACTGTGTTCCGGTAAGTTGCATGCCATCCCCACTGTCTCCTGCAAATCTGATAACTACCGATTCTAATTCCTGTTCTTGCATGTTGTTTTTTATTGCTGGTATTCTACCATTTAAAAAATGTCCACGAATTTAGTATTTAAGCAGCAAAAAGCCATTTTAATTGGAAACTGTTTTGTCAAATTCTGAATCTTAAAAAAGTCTTGATAGTTAATCCCCTTAATTTGGCAAAAAATGTGCATAGTATTGTTGCTGAAAGGAAGGAAATACCTAATAGTTTCAATTAATTCGCAGAAACATTGAAACATGGCTATTTCTATTTTTGTAACCGGTGGCACATTTGATAAAGAATACAACGAACTAAATGGGAGTTTGTTTTTTAAAGATACCCACGTTCATGATATGCTTCAACTGGGACGTTCAAAAGTTGATTTAAAAGTACAAACTTTAATGTTGATTGACAGTTTAGACATGACCAATGAACACAGGAAATTATTGGTAGATGCCTGTTTAAAGTGTGTAAATGACCAAATTGTTTTGACACATGGAACAGATACCTTAACTCAAACTGCAGAGACTTTGGCCGAACATGTAAAACACAAAACCATTGTCATAACAGGGGCTATGATACCCTACAAGTTTGGTTCAAGTGATGGACTATTTAACTTAGGGAGTGCATTGGCTTTCGCCCAAACTTTGCAACCCGGTGTTTACATTGCAATGAATGGAAGGTACTACGATTGGAACAATTGTAGAAAAAATAGAGAAACAGGTTATTTTGAAGAATTGTCTTAATTGTCTTGAATCATATCCCACAATTTGTGTTTGAGGGTTGAAATTCCCAAACCTGTGGCTGAACTAATAAATACAACTGGAACTTTAGGCAATTTCTTTTTAATGTCTTTGAGGAATTCTTCATCAACCAAATCGCATTTGGTGATGGCCAATAACCTGTTTTTATTAGACAATTCTTTGTTGTAAAGTTTTAATTCTTTGAGCAAAATCTGGTACTCTTTTTTGATGTCTTCAGAAGTTGCTGGCACCATAAACAACAAAGTTGCGTTTCTTTCTATATGTCTTAAAAATCGAGTACCTAAACCTTTTCCTTCGTGTGCACCTTCTATAATTCCGGGTATATCAGCCATTACAAAGGACCTATAATCTTCGTATGATACGATACCTAAATTAGGCACCAATGTGGTAAAAGGATAATCTGCAATTTCTGGTTTGGCGGCAGATACAACGGACAGCAAAGTTGATTTACCCGCATTTGGAAAACCAACCAATCCAACATCTGCCAATATTTTAAGCTCTAAAACTTTCCATTCTTCTTTGCCTTCTTGGCCCGTTTGGGCGTGTCTAGGAGCTTGATTGGTAGCAGATTTAAAATGATGATTGCCTAGGCCACCCCTACCTCCGGCTAACAAAACTTCTTGTTGACCGTCTTGGGTTATCTCAAACAAAATTTCACCAGTTTCAGCATCTTTTGCAACAGTACCCAAAGGCACTTCTAAAATTTCATTTTTACCATCTTTGCCTTTTCTCAAAGCACTTTCACCATTGGCTCCTGGTTCAGCAATGACATGTTTGCGGTATTTTAAATGGAGTAAAGTCCAGGCTTGGGCATTGCCTCTTACAATGATACTTCCACCAATGCCTCCATCTCCCCCATCAGGACCTCCTTTTGCAGTATGTTTATCTCTGTGAAAATGCATACAACCAGCACCACCCTTACCACTTCTGCAGCAGATTTTTACATAATCTACAAAATTTGATTCAGCCATTTTTTATTTGTTAACAGACTCAATTTCAGTACAAAGGTGTTCGAAAATTTCATTGACTTCGCCAATGCCATTTACCCCTTTGTATTTTGCCTGAGCCATATAGTAATCTTTTACAGGAAAGGTTTCGTTTTGATAAACCTCAATTCTTTTTTGAATGATTTGAGGATCTTGGTCATCTGCACGACCACTATCTTTACCCCTCAACAACAATCTTTTCTTTAATTCTTCTTCTTCAACTTCAAGCGCCAACATCAACGAAATAGTTGTTCCCATATTGGTTAACAAACTATCTAGAGCAGCCGCTTGGGCTTGGGTTCTTGGAAATCCATCAAAAATAAATCCTTTAGCCTCAGGACTTTTTTTTACTTCTTCAGACAACATATTGATGGTTACTTCATCTGGTACCAATTGGCCTTTATCAATAAAACTTTTTGCCAATACACCTAATTCAGTTTCACCCTTTATGTTAGCTCTAAAAATATCGCCAGTTGAAAGGTGTACCAAAGAAAAACGATTGATGAGTTTTGCAGACTGAGTTCCTTTGCCTGCTCCAGGAGGACCAAATAAAACGAGGTTTAACATGTTGACCGATTTATACTACGAAGAAAAATGAAAGTTTTGTATTCGACAAATCCAAGTGCAGAATACTAAGCACTTTGGTCATTGAATTGATAAATTTCCGGCAAATTCCGTCCTAATCCATTGTAATCCAAGCCATATCCAACTAAAAATTCATTTCCAACTTCAAAGCCTATATAAGCAGGAACATAAGCTGTTTTGTTAGCTGCCGGCTTGTACAATAAGGTACAAACTTGAATGGAAGCTGGATCTAATGCCTTCAATTGTGCTAAAATGGTAGCCAATGTAAGGCCTGAATCCATGATATCTTCAATTACTATAACTTCTTGGTCTTTGATGTTTTCATTAAGCCCAATGAGTTCTTTTATTTGACCACTAGATGCCAAGCCGTTGTATGATGCCAATTTGAGAAAAGTAACCTTACATTCCAATTCAATTTGTTTGATGAGGTCAGAACAAAACATGAATGACCCATTTAAAATAGCAATAAATATTGGCTTTTTGTGTGCATAGTCAGCATTAATTTGGGCGGAGAGCACTTTAATTTGCTCTTGAATTTTTGCTGCAGATATAAATGAATGAAATGTTTTGTCTGCTAATTGAACGGATTCCATGGCTCAAAAATAGCCGATTTGGAAACAATCCTGCATATTTGTTGTGCAATGAAAAGTTCGAAGTCTATTTTTGCTATTGTTTCTTATCCATTTTTACCTGCTACAACAGGTGGAGAAATATCTACTTTGCAAATTCTCCAATATTTAGGTGCCAATAACAAATTGACGGTATACACTGTAGACCCATACAGTAAAACCGACACCAGTCAATTTAATTTTGAACTGATTTTAGGCATGCGTTTTAGCCCTTGGAGATACTTACAAATTAATCAGCTCTTGAAGATTTTAAAGGCCATAAAAAAACGCCAAACCGAATATGTTTTTTTTGACCAGCCTTGGATGACTTGGATGATTCCGTTTTTAAAAATAATTGGGAAACAAAAAGTTTTTATACGCAGCAACAATATAGAATACCTTAGGTTTAAAAGCATGGGTAAAAAATGGTGGCCTATTTTGTACTTTTACGAAAAATGGGCTTACAAGCATGCCGATTTGGTGATTTTTGTGAGTGATATAGACCAAGCAAAAGCCATTCATGAATTTGAATTGAATGCCAATCAAACTTTATTAACGCCATACGGAGTACCTTTTAACAAATTGCCAACCATTCAAACAAATGCAAGAGCAATTTTGAACAATCAATACCAAATTGCTCCTCAAGCCCATGTGCTATTGTTTTTTGCAACCATGAGTTATGCGCCCAATTACGATGCTGTAGCTAATATAGCAGAACACATATATCCTTTGTTATTAGATCAAAAATTACCTTTTCACGTTCTCATTTGTGGCAAAAATCTGCCAAAGCACATTGCTGCAAAATTAGATAACTTAGAACACCTAACTTATTGTGGATTTGTGGAAGATATAGAAACTTATATTGATGGCACAGACTTGATGTTGAACCCTATTATGAGTGGTGGAGGTATTAAAACCAAAGCCATAGACACTTTAGCAAGAGGTAAAGCAATTATTTCTACGCAAACAGGTGCTGAAGGAATTGACCCTGCAGTTTGTGGCAATTTATTAACCATTGTAGAAGATGGAAATTGGCGTGAATTTGCAAAGGCAATTGAACTCAAATTACAAGAAAAACCAACAGATTTACCGACAGCTTTTTTTAATAAATACAGCTGGCAAGGAATAATAGCTAATATAGAAAACAAGTTAGCACAACTAGATTAAACATATTGGATTTGATGCTCTTCCAACAAAGGTTCTAGCTTGTATTTTAATAAAATTTGAGCAACGGTAATGACATCTTTTTGGCAATACACTTGTATGCGTTCTAAATCCTTTTCTTTCCAATAAACCATGCCTACCATACTGCCATCTATATCGTCTTTGGGTGTTGGTATGCCAAAAGCAGAAGCCAATAATACCAAAGAAGTAAAGCTCTTGTAATCGCCAAATTTCCAAAGCTCCATAGAATCTAAGAGGTTTACCTCCCAAGGCTTTTTGCCTGCAATGTTTAAAGGTTGAGGAATTGGCAAACCATTGAGCAAACACCTTCTAGCTATAAATGGGAAATCAAATTCCTTACCGTTGTGCGCGCACAAAGAAAAACCCGGACCACTGAAATGATGGTTGACCAATTGGATAAACTGTTTTAAAATTTCAGATTCATCCGTACTGGCAAATGATTTTATTCTAAACCCATATTGATTTCCTTCTCGCACAAAAAAACCACATGAAATACAAACTATTTTACCAAACTCAGCATAAATACCTGCCCTAGGATAGACATCTAAATCTGTTTGCCCTTCTTCTTTTTTGAGGCTCTGCGCTTTTTTGAGCCAAAGGTCTTTCCAAGTATCAGTGAGTGCATCAAAAGTTTCTGATTGAGGAACTGTTTCAATATCGAGTACGAGTATTTTGGTTAAATCTATGTGTTCAAGCATGGTATGGCAATTTAATTTTTTTACTAGTTAGATTTTCCTTAAAACTGAATTCAAATCCAAAAAAAAGGCTGCAAGTAAAACTTGCAGCCTTTTGTAATTCTATAAATGTCTAGTCCTGAAATAGCGATACATAAAATTTATCGTTATGAAAAAAATAGAAAAAAGCGTTTATGAAAAGCGTAGCCAAAAGGATTACTCAATGTCCTTTAAGTTAGGAGTAGTCAAAGAGATTGAAGCTGGATTAAT
>CAISCU010000024.1 GCA_903883965.1 uncultured Bacteroidota bacterium | reverse complement strand
TTTGATTGGTTAGCAAAATCAAACTCTAAAGTTTCCCAAGCATTTGCTTTGGTAGTTTTGGTGTCGGTTTCAACACTTTTGGTATTGTCATTGGGGTCTTCTACTTTTACTTTTACAACAATGCCGCTGTCTGGAGAGAATATGTTTACAGACATTTTGGTTGAACCATTTACAAAAGGAATGGCAGAAGCAAAACCTGCAGTTGTTCCTACAGTAGTACCAGCCCATGTTTCAGCCCCGGTGCCTTTGATTACTTTAGCTACTTTATTGCCTTGATTCGTAGGATCAGTTGCAACACTGCTGGCATTTCCACCAAAATCTATCATGTTGTAATCTACTGTGTTATTGTCAAAACTAACAGGCAAATTTATTTGAGATAAAGCTCCTGCTACAAATTGAATGTCATCGCAGTAGTATGTTTTTTCGCCTGCAACTGCACCTGTCGTTCCAAAATTAAAGAAGATAGAAAGCTTGTTGTAGCTATTGGCAAAATTAATAGCAGCTGTATTGGCTGATTGGTTAGCAAAGTCAAATTCCAAAGTTTCCCAAGCATTTGCTTTGGTAGTTCTGGTATCTGTTTCAACACATTTGGTATTGTCTGTTGAAACTTCAACTTTTAATTTCACTACAATACCGCTGTCTGGAGAGAATACCCTCACCGAAATTTTGGTAGAACCTTGTGAAAATGGAATGGCAGTTGCAAAACCGGTTGTTCCACCAATGGTTGTTCCAGCCCATAGTTCTGCACCGGTACCTTTAATTACTTTGGCTACTTGGTTATTTCCTCCTCCAGCTGAAGGGTCTGTAACCACACTACTGGCATTTCCACCAAAATCAACCATGGTATAGGTTAAATTGGCATTGTCAAACGTAACAGGAAGGTCAATTTGTTGTGCAAATACCAAGCTCGGAACAATGAGCATGAGCAATGCACAAATTACTTGTGTAAATTGTTTCATTTTGTCTTAGATTTAGTTTTGTGAATTTAACCGCTATTGCACAAAATGGTTTTTTTGAATACCCAACACCACTTTCACTTGTTAAATCTGTGCACGCAACCACTACTACTACACTACTACAAAATAATTTAAAATACTGAAAAGCAGCATATTGTATAAAATATTTTTGCTACCTTGTTTGGGTGCTTTTCTATTGAAAAGCTCTTTTAAAAATGTCATTTCTTCAAAAATGGGCATTCATTTTTCAATTAATCTTTGCTCTTTCTAAAAAACGGTATTTAAGAAGCTGCCTCTATGAATAGGCATTTCAATGGCATAATGGTTTTATGTTAAGTCATAAATTTTATATTTGTTTGAAACTTAAAACTGACTTTTTAATTCAAATTCAATGAAAGTAAAATTACCCGTTATGTTGTTGTTTTGTTTGGTGTCATTGTTTGTTGGCGCTCAAAACATTCCATCTTATATGCCCACCAATGGCTTGGTGGGTTACTGGCCCTTCAATGGCAATGCAAATGATGAAAGTGGCAATGGGAATCATGGAACGGTGAATGGGGCTTCACTGACAAGTGATAGATTAAATAATAACAATAAAAGTTATGATTTTAACCATATAGGTTCAAGAATTGATATTTCTTCAAATGCCACTTTATATCCTGACACACTCTTTATTTCAGCATGGTTTAAAATGTCATCAGGTGTAATAATGAGAGCGGGAGATGCATCAACAGACGGCTGGAAGGGTTGGGTCATAGCACCATGGTTAAGTATTGTAGGTGATTCTGTTCAACTTGCCTATTGGGATATGGGTGGAGGCGCTTACAGGGTTTATGAATATAGAACAACAAAATATTGTAAAATAAATACTTGGAATCATTTTGCTTTAATTAGAACCCCAAGTACACTACAAATATACTTGAATGGTCAACTTACAGGTAGTCTAAATAACCTTTTACCTTTCGATAAACCAACTAGTTCACCATTAATATTTGGAAACAATCATCTTCCTTTAGATGATTATGCAAAAGGTTCCCTCGACGACATCGTCATTTACAACCGCGCCCTAACCCAACAAGAAATTACCCAACTATATATCGGCAACGTAACATATAACATCAACGCTAGTTCAGGAACCAACGGCAGCATCACCCCTGCTGGTTCAACAAGTGTCAATTCAGGTTATTCACAAACTTATACTTTTACACCTAACTCAGGTTATTGGATTGACAGTGTCATTGTAAATGGAACAAAAGTTCCTACCGCCAGTTCTTATACCTTTAGCAATGTAAGCAGCAACCAAAGCATTAGAGTTACTTATAGGAGTTTGGCGGCGGCGCTAGCCGCCGCCAATATCTGCGCCAACGACACCACAGTTGCAACCGTAAACCTACCTGCAACAAGCCTTGTCAGAGCCACTGCTTATTATTCAAACATTTACTTGTTTAACCAAAACAATACAGGCAATGCTTATAAGTACAATGTCAATGATAGAAAATACACTGCCATAGCAGACAAACCTACACCTTGTATAGAATGTGGCGTAGCTGAAGCCAATGGCAAAATCTATTGCTTCAATACCAATGGTACCACCCAAGCTTATGATATAGCCAGCAATACTTGGCAAAACAAGGCTTCATTGCCAGCTGGTTCAGGCATCGATATTGGTTTTTATGCCACAAGCTTGAACAATAAAATTTATTTAATTGGAGGAAGCATGGGTTTAACCCAAACGGCCTTTTACGAATACAATCCGGCTACCAATGTATTTACACAGTTGAGCAATCCTAGCCAACCAAATGTTCATGGAAGAATCATCACCCATCAGAATTTAATTTATAAAATTGGTGGAGAATACTACAATGGAAGCAACTCTCAAGCAGTCAATGTTTTTGAAGTGTACAACCCAAGTAACAATACCTGGAATGCATTGCCAGCAATGCCTGAGGCCTTGAGTAGAGTGGGTGCAACCGTTTACGACAATAAAATATATGTATTTGGTGGCAATGTGCCTTATGGACCAAGCTCAAACAAGGTATATGTATTTGATTTTGCCAGCAATGCCTGGTATTTAGAAAGCCATGTATTGCCACTTAAAACCATAGAAACTGAAGCCAAAACAGCCAATAACATGGTGTTTTTGTTTGGCGGAATGGATACCACCAATACCATCACCAATCAGGCCAACAGGTATTTCTGCAAAGACCAATTGTGTACTTGCAAATGGGCAGAGTATGTGTGCAATGGGGTATCGAGTGACAACCCATGTCCAACAAGCAGCTTGTACAGACCCGGCACAGTATTTTGTAATGGCTATGCCACCAAAGTAGTAGAAGTAACCAATCCCATTACAGGCAAAACTTGGATGGATAGAAACTTAGGCGCAACAAGAGCAGCTATTAGCAGCACCGATGCAGATGCTCATGGTGATTTGTACCAATGGGGCCGTGGCGCAGATGGTCACCAATGCAGGAACTCAGGTACTACCAGCACATTAAGTACAACGGATCAACCAACGCACCCCAATTTTATATTAGCCCCCAACAGCCCTTTTGATTGGCGAACACCACAAAACAATAATTTGTGGCAAGGAGTAAATGGAGTGAATAACCCTTGTCCAATTGGTTATAGAATGCCTACTTATGCTGAATTAGAAGGTGAAAGAACCAATTGGTCTCAGAATAATGATATAGGCGCTTTTAGCTCACCCCTAAAACTTCCAGTTTCTGGCGACCGTAATCTCAATGATGGCTCTCTGAACCATGTGGGTGGTAACGGTAACTATTGGAGTAGTACATTTAATTTTACCTACGCATGGAATCTGAACTTCTTCAGCGGCAATGCCAACACGATTAACAACAACAGGGTCTATGGCTTCTCAGTTCGCTGTATCAAAGATTATATCCTTCCGGAAGTAGGCACATTAGATTCTATTGGTTCCAATAACCAAGGAATCTTAACTGAGGGAATTGCTGCAACTAATGTAAACACAAGCATTACCTATACCAATGGCAATGGAGGTGTTTACGAATCTCAAACAATCACCTCAACAGGAGTAACCGGCTTAACTGCCACGCTAACTGCAGGAACACTAAACAGTGGCAATGGTACATTGACATTAAACATTACAGGCACACCCAACACAAATGGAACAGCAAGTTTTACAATAACTATTGGAGGTAAAACTTGTGTGTTTAGGAGAGAAGTGAAAACAATGCCTTACAGAGCAGGTACAGTATTTTGCAATGGTGTCATTACTGAAGTAGTTGAAGTGACCAACCCCATCACCGGCAAAACTTGGATGGACAGAAACTTGGGTGCAACAAGAGTAGCTACCAGCAGTACCGATACATTGGCTTATGGCGATTTATACCAATGGGGCAGAGGCGCTGATGGACATCAGTGTAGGAACTCTGCAACTGCATCAATATTGAGTTCAACGGATCAACCGGGGCACAGTATGTTTATAATGTCACCCAATACCCCAAATGATTGGCGTGTCTCTCAAAACGACAACTTGTGGCAGGGGGTGAACGGAATGAATAATCCATGTCCAAATAGTTATCGTTTGCCAACATACAATGAATTAATAGGAGAAGTAAATAGTTGGAGTCAAAACAACAAAATAGGAGCATTTAGCTCACCCTTAAAACTTTCAGCTGCAGGATTTCGAAATCATATTGATGGGGTTTTAACCCCTACTGCTGCTTTTGGCTTTTATTGGAGTAGTTCGATAGATGGTTATCATTCTTGGAGTATGTATTTTGGAGATAGTTATAATAGTGTTTATAGCGATAGAAGGGCCTATGGCTTCTCTGTTCGTTGCATTAAAGACTATGCTGCAGTTGTAGGCACATTAGATACCATTGGTTCCATCAACCAAGGTGTATTGTATTCAGGAGTTGCAGCAAGCAATGCGATAACAACACTAAACTATACTGGTGGCAACGGAGCTAGGTATGAAGCGCAAACAATCACCTCATCAGGAGTAACTGGTTTAACGGCTAATCTTGCTGCAGGAACACTAAACAATGGCAATGGTACGCTTACACTCAATATAACAGGCACACCCAACACAAATGGTACAGCAAGTTTTACAATAACATTTGGAGGAAAGGTAATTACAATTAGAAGAGCAGTTACTTCAAGCTATGCTGTTGGCACGGTTTATTGCAATGGCACAGCAACTGAAATTATTGAAGTAACCAACCCCATTACTGGCAAAACTTGGATGGATAGAAACTTGGGTGCAACAAGAGTAGCTACCAGCAGTACCGATACATTGGCTTACGGCGATTTGTACCAATGGGGCAGAGGTGCTGATGGACATCAGTGTAGGAACTCAGCTACTACAACCACTTTGAGTTCAACTGATCAACCGGGGCATGCCAATTTTATACTAGCCCCCGTTGTCATTAGTGATTGGCGTTCGCCACAAAAAAACTATTTGTGGCAAGGGGTAAACGGAGTCAACAACCCTTGCCCAACAGGCTACCGATTGCCAACTTATTTTGAACTGGAACAAGAAAGAACAAGCTGGTCTCAAAACAACTCTGATGGGGCTTTTAGTTCGCCATTAAAACTTCCTATGGCTGGACAACGTCACTACCGCTTTGGTTACCTCAATGATGTGGGTAGCTACGGCGCATATTGGGGTAGTACATGGAATAGTACCAATGCTTGTACCCTGAACTTCAACAATGGCGGTGACGGCTGGAGTTACAACCCTAGGGCCACGGGCATTCCTGTTCGCTGCATCAAAGACTAATTCATTCTTACCCCCACAAAAAAGGCTTGCGCATGCGCAAGCCTTTTTTGTTTATTGTGTCTAGTCCTGAAATAAGTTGACACAAAATCGACTTATTATGCAAAACACAGAAAAACAGATTAGAAGACGGAGTCAGCGTGATTACAGTTTAGCCTTTAAATTGAGCGTTGTAGAATCGGTAGAAAATGGCGAACTTAC
>CAISCU010000023.1 GCA_903883965.1 uncultured Bacteroidota bacterium | reverse complement strand
ATGCTCCCCACTTGTATTTAAAACTGCCAAGTCTTTACTTGCAGTATGAGTAAAAAACATCCATCTGGTTTACGCTTCCTCTTTTTTACCGAAATGTGGGAACGCTTTGGTTATTACCTTATGATAGGTATTTTTCAACTGTATTTAACCGAATCTATAGAAAAAGGAGGGCTTGGTTTTGACCGTAAGGAAGCAGCAGATATTTATGGAACATTCATCGCATTTGTATTCCTGACTCCTTTTTTAGGAGGTTTACTAGCAGATAGAATTTTAGGGTATAAAAATGCTATCTTAATAGGTGGGACTATGATGGGAATTGGCTATTTAGGGTTAGCCTTACCCGGAATCCATTATTTTTATTTGTCGTTGTTCTTGATTATTCTGGGTAACGGATTTTTCAAACCCAACATTTCAACACTCTTGGGTAATTTATATGCAGCCCCCGAATACCAATCTCAAAAAGATGCAGGTTTCAATATCTTTTATATGGGTATCAATATAGGCGCTTGTGTTTGCAATTTATTTGCCGCTTACATGCGTAACAGATATGGTTGGGGCTATGCATTTGCTACTGCAGGTATAGGAATGTTTGTGGGCATAGCAACCTTTTTAATAGGCTTGAGACATTATGCTCATGCCGATGTAAGAAAAGCAACTGCCCCAGAAGACATGAGTTTAGGGGGCATATTCATGCGGGTGTTCTTGCCTGCAATAATTGTGGGTATCAGTGCATGGATGATACCAGGTAATATTTTTGGCTCAGACAGTACAGATGCTTTCATATTTGCAACAATTCCGGTTATCATTTATTACATTGGTTTGTATGTAAAAGCAAGTGTGCAAGACAAAAGGCCCTTGGCTGCACTGCTCAGTATTATGGCCGTGTCAGTTATGTTTTGGGCCGTGTTTAAACAAAACGGAACGGCGCTTACAACCTGGGCTCAGTATTATACAGACCGAGAAATTCCACAAAGTGTACAGCCAATAGCCAAGCAAATGTATTTGGCCGAAACGCTCACCTACAAACAAGATTCAGTACCTTTTTTCAATGAACAATTTCAAGCAGTTAAAGAAAAAGGGGTGCCTAAATTTACTTACGATTTTCCGGTTTATTTTAGGAATATAGCGCCATCTCAAACACCTGTGCAGGAGAGTAAAGTGTATTTGTTTAATACCGAATTGTTTCAAAGTATCAATCCTTTTTGGGTGATTGTTTTTACCCCTTTGGTGGTAGCCTTTTTTACTTGGTTAAAAGGAAGGCGAAAAAAAGACATGAGTACGGCTACCAAAATTGCATTTGGATTGCTCATTTCAGCATTGTCTACGTTTGTAATGGTGGCCGCTGTTTGGGCCGGAAGTAATGGCAGCATAAAGGTTTCACCGGCATGGTTAATTTCTTGTTATGGTGTAGTTACAATTGGCGAATTGTTTTTGAGTCCTATGGGCTTGAGTTTGGTCTCTAAATTGAGCCCCAAAAGACTCACTGCTGTTATGATGGGCGGTTGGTTTTTGGCAACCTCATTGGGGAATAAACTGTCGGGAATATTGGCCACTTTCTGGGATAGTTACGAAGACAAGTCTCATTTCTTTTTAGTGAACTTTTGTTTGTTGATAATAGCGGCTACGGCCATGTTTTCGATGTTAAAGTGGCTCAATAAAATTCTGGATGAACACCTTCCGAACTAATTGAAAAGTAACACACATTTTTTAGTGGAAATTTTACCCTATTTAAATAGTGAAACATTGGTAAATTGCCGTTGAAGTTTGGACTCTTTTTTGATACTTCATATTAAAATCATTTGTTATGGAAGCAAAATTTTCACCTCGTGTTAAAGATGTCATCTCTTATAGTAGAGAAGAAGCAATTCGTTTAGGGCACGATTATATAGGCACAGAACATTTGTTATTGGGCTTGATTCGTGAAGGAGATGGAAAGGCAATTAAAACGCTAAGAGCCCTAGAAATAGATGGAGTTCGACTTAAAAAAACTATTGAAGACAATATCCGTGCTTCTGCAACTAACAATACCAATTTTGTAAATATTCCGCTGACCAAGCAAGCTGAAAAGGTGCTTAAAATTACCTACCTCGAAGCTAAAATATTCAAAACAGATATCATTGGAACAGAACACCTATTGCTGTCAATATTGCGTGATGAAGACAATTTGGCTTCTCAAATATTAGGACAATTCGGCATCACTTACGAAGTATTCAAAAATGCATTAGAAAGTAATTTGTCGGATTTTAAAAATGAAATGCCGCCAGAAGAAGAAGAGTTTTATGGCCCACCAGCTGAAGAAAGAAAATCAGAACCCGTTCGCAAAGGAGATACAAAATCCAAAACACCTGTATTGGATAATTTTGGAAGAGACCTTACTAAAGCTGGAGAAGAAGGTAAGTTAGATCCCATTGTAGGTAGAGAAAAAGAAATTGAAAGGGTTTCTCAAATATTATCGAGACGCAAAAAAAACAACCCTATTTTAATTGGTGAGCCAGGTGTAGGAAAAACAGCCATTGCAGAAGGCTTAGCACTTAGAATCATCCAAAGAAAAGTATCACGCGTATTGTTTAACAAACGTGTAGTTATGTTAGATTTGGCAAGTTTGGTAGCTGGTACCAAATACAGAGGTCAATTTGAAGAACGCATGAAAGCCGTTATGAATGAATTGGAGAAATCACCAGATGTGATTTTGTTCATTGATGAAATTCATACTTTGGTTGGAGCAGGTGGTGCATCGGGCTCTTTAGATGCTTCTAATATGTTTAAGCCAGCTTTAGCTAGAGGAGAAATTCAATGCATTGGTGCAACTACACTCAATGAATACAGACAATACATTGAAAAGGATGGCGCTTTAGAACGTCGTTTTCAGATGGTAGTGGTTGAACCTGCAACCGTTACCGAGAGCATTGAGATATTAAACAATATCAAAGACAAATACGAGAGTCATCACAGTGTAACTTATGATGCAGACGCAATTGAAGCCTGTGTGAAAATGAGCAGTCGTTATTTAACCGATAGGCATTTGCCAGACAAAGCCATAGATGTTTTAGACGAAGCAGGAGCAAGGGTTCATTTGAGTAACATTCATGTGCCTACCAATATTTTGGATTTGGAAAAGCAGATAGAAGACATTAAGTTAGAGAAAAACAGGGTTGTCAAAAGCCAAAACTATGAAGAAGCAGCCAAACTCAGAGATAAAGAAAAACATTTATTAGAGCAATTGGCAGCTGAAAAAAGCAAGTGGGAAGATGAAACCAAATCTCAACGGTATGCAGTTACTGAAAACGATGTAGCAGATGTGGTTGCTATGATGACTGGAATTCCGGTTAAACGAATTGCACAATCAGAAGGGCAGCGTTTGTTAAACATGGGAACCGAAATGCAAGGAAAAGTCATTGGACAAGACGAAGCCATTAAAAAATTAACCAAAGCCATCCAAAGAACAAGAGCTGGTTTAAAGAACCCGAATAAGCCAATTGGTTCGTTTGTATTCTTGGGGCCTACTGGCGTTGGAAAAACTGAAATGGCTAAGGTACTTGCCCGTTATCTTTTTGACAGCGATGATGCCATGATTCGAATTGACATGAGTGAGTATATGGAAAAATTTGCTGTTAGCAGATTGGTTGGAGCGCCTCCAGGATATGTTGGTTATGAAGAAGGTGGTCAATTGACTGAAAAAGTAAGACGCAAGCCATATGCTGTTTTGTTATTAGACGAAATTGAAAAAGCCCATCCAGATGTATTCAATATTTTATTGCAAGTACTGGATGAAGGGTTTATCACAGATAGTTTAGGTAGAAAAGTTGATTTTAGAAATACCATTATCATCATGACCTCAAATTTGGGTTCAAGACAACTCAAAGATTTTGGAGCTGGTGTAGGTTTTTCAACCCCTGGTAAAGCAGCTGACGCTGAAAAAAATACCAAAATTGTTGTTGAAAATGCACTCAAACGTTTCTTCTCTCCAGAGTTTTTAAACCGGGTAGACGATGTCATTGTATTTAGCCAATTAGACAAACCGGCCATTGCTAAAATTCTTGAATTGAATTTAACCAAATTGTATGCAAGAATTGAAGAATTAGGGTACAAGGTTGTAGTAAGTGATGCAGCTAAAGAATTTTTAGCAGACAAAGGATTTGATCCAGATTTAGGTGCAAGGCCATTGGCCAGAACCATTCAGAAATTTGTAGAAGATCCATTGGCGGAAGAATTACTAAAAATGGAGTTGGCTGCTGGCGATACACTAGAAATTGATTACGACAAATCTGTTCAGCCTGATGAGTTAAAAATTGCGCCCATGCTCAAAAAAGCAACCCGCAAAAAGAAAGAAAATCCAGGCACTGAAAAGCCAGAGTAATTAGTCCAATTCTTATTGTATGATGAAAATTCGTTTGATACAAACAGGGAAAACCCATTTCTCATTCGTGAAAGACGGATTTGAATTGTATGAAAAAAAATTGGGTCACTATGTCAATTTTAGTTATGCCGAAATACAAGTGCCCAATAAAGACAAACACAGCCAGCCTGATTCTATTAAAAAAACAGAAGCCTTGTTGCAGCTCAAAGCAATTAAGCCAACAGATTTTCTCGTTTTATTAGACGAAAATGGTAAAACATATAGCTCTGTTTCTTTTGCCAATTATTTAGAGAAATTGAGCATGCAAACCTCTTCTATTGTTTTTTTAATTGGAGGTGCATTTGGTTTTGATGAAAGTGTATACCAAAGATCCAATGCCAAATTAGCCATATCGGCATTTACTTTTTCGCACCAACTGGTTAAGTTAATTTTTGCTGAGCAATTGTATAGGGCAAATACCATTATCAAAGGAGAACCTTACCACCACGAATAATGAATTGGCAAGAGTTTTGGAACAGTAAAGCCGCTCAAGTAAATCCAATGGACAGTGTTGGAAGAACGGTTCAGGGCAAAGCAATGTCTGATTTGACATTGCATAAAATTGCAGATTTAATAGCCAGTCAATTGCATTTACAAGGTCAAGATCAATTGTTAGATGTGTGTTGTGGAAACGGCGAATTAACCTTACTACTCCAAAAATTTGGGGGGCAAATTACTGCAGTTGATTTTTCTCCGATACTCATAGAACAAGCGCAAAACAAACATGGCAGTCAAATTAATTGGCATTGCGCAGATGCTACTAAGTTTGATTTCAATCAACAGTTCGATTGTATTTTGCTGTATTTTTCGTTTCAATATTTTGAAAGCAATAAGCAGGCATTGGCTGTACTCAGAAATCTATCCAAACACCTCAAACCAGATGGCAGAATACTCATTGGAGACATCCCAGATGCTGCCCAAAAGAGCATTTATTACAAAGGGTTTTTAGCAATGTTAAAGAGCAATTACCAGCGTTTATTAGGTAAAAATGACATGGGTAAATTTTGGTGCAAAAAACAATTGATAGCCTTGTGTAAAAAAGCTGGTTTAGAAGCTTTGGCGCTCGATCAACAAGCTTGGCAACCTTATGCCAATTACCGCTTTGATTTGTTTATTCAGAAAAGTAGACGCGTTTAACACGCTGAGAAATGCCAGTTAAAATTTCGTAAGGAATGGTATGGGTTTGTTTGGCCATTTCCTGTATACTCGGTTCATGTCCAAATACAATGACTTCGTCTCCTACCTGACAAGGTATTTCAGTAATGTCTAACATGGTCATGTCCATACACACATTGCCTATAATTTTTGCCAGTTTGCCATGTATCAACATTGAACCATTTCCATTGCTCAATAAACGGCTTAAACCATCGGCATAGCCAATTGCTACGATTGCAATTTTCGTTGTTTGGTTCACCTTCCCCATTCGGCCGTAGCCAACACTTTCTCCAGCCTCTAAAGTTCTAATTTGAGATACGATGGTTTTAAGGCTTCCAATCATTTGCAATTCTTTTTGCACTTTTTCAGAGGGGTCTATGCCATATAAACCAATTCCCAATCTAACCATGTCAAAATGTGCTTGAGGAAACCTGGTAATGCCACTGCTGTTGACACAATGTCTCCTGATTTTATAAGGCAAAGCCTCGCAAATTTTGTGAGACAAATCTTCAAACTGTGCAATTTGATTCAAGGTAAAATCATCATGGATGGCTTCATCACTTGCCGCCAAATGCGTAAATACAGATTGCACTCGAATTGAAGGATTGGATTTTAAAATTTGAATCAGTTCGTTTATCTGATTGGCATCGAACCCCAATCTTTTCATGCCAGTATCTAGTTCTAGGTGAATGCCACATGCTGCTCCATTTGCATGTTGGATGAGTTGGTTGAGCAATTCAAATTGGTAAATTTCAGGCTCTAAATTGTGGCTGAATAACGTGTCAAAACTTGAAGGTTCAGCATTCATTACCATCATAGGTGTTTTAATTCCAGCATTCCTTAAAATGACACCTTCATCGGTATAAGCAACTGTTAAATAATCTATCTGATGATGGGCCAAAGTGCGCGCTATTTCTATGCTCCCGGTGCCATAACTAAAAGCTTTAACCATGCCCATTGTTTGTACCCCAGGTTTTAATAAATTTCTGTAAGTATTGAGGTTGTTTACCAAAGCATTTAAATTAATTTCAAATGCGGTTTGGTGTATTTGTTTGGCCAATTGCCTGCAAATTTTTTCGAACTCAAAACTTCTTGCCCCTTTCACCAAAATGATTGAATGGTAAAAATGGGTGTGTTTTAAGTATTCCAAAAGCTGTTCAGTTTGCTCAAAAAAAAGCGCATTGGGAGGAAACAATGCTTTGTGCTCAGCTATAGAAGGTCCTACTCCAATAAGGGTTCCAATTTGTTTTTGAACCATTAATTCGGCAATTTCTTGGTTCAGTTTGGCTATTGATTTTCCACTGTCTACAAAGTCAGAAATGATACAAATACTGTTTAATCCACCTTGGTGTTGGTGAAGGAAATCTAAAGCAATTTTTAAAGAGTCTAAATCGGCACTGTAACTGTCATTGATGAGCATATTTTGCCCGCTGCCTTCTATCAGTTGAAGCCTCATGTCTAAAGCAGGCAAATCTATAAAACGCGCTAAAATTTGTTTGAAATTCCAATTGTAAACTGCATGCAAGCCCAATACGGTAGCTAAACAAGTACAGGCATTCCAAATGGAAGCTTCATCCGTAAATGGAATCTCAATTTCTAATTGCTGTTTGTGTGCTAAAATACGCGAGCTTTGTTTGTTTTTATGAATCTCAAATTGAAAGTTAGCAGCTTTGTTTTGTTTACTCCATGTAATCACAATTGGCTTATGTTCTATACTTTCAATTTCAGCAACTATGCCTTCTTGGTCTATGCCAGCAACAATGTATTTACAGGATTTGAAAAGTTTAAATTTCTCTGAAACTTTTTGTGCCTTGTTTTCAAAACCAGCTTGGTGCGCTTCTCCCAAATAACTAAAAATACCTATTTCGGGTGCAATCACATTGGCAAGCGCTTCCATTTCATTTGGCTCAGAAATGCCAGCTTCGAAAATACCCAATTGAGCATTTGCTTGCATTAATAAAACCGATAAAGGCACCCCAATTTGCGAGTTGTAACTTTTAGGGCTTCTTACAATCGTCAATTGTTGATGCAATATGTGGAATAACCATTCTTTGACAATTGTTTTTCCATTGCTTCCAGTGATGCCAATTACCGGGTAATTGAATTGTTGGCGGTGATGCGTAGCCAACTTTTGTAATGCAATGAGTGTATTGTCACACATTAAAAAGCCTGCTTTAGGAAATAGACTCAGGTCTAATAAGTGCACTTCACTTTGGTTGATCAAGAAATTTCTAATGCCAGATTCATAGGCTTCCTGAACAGCAAATATGCCACTGTTTCTTTTTCCTTTTAAAGCAATAAATAAGGCTCTTTGCTCCGAAATCATTTTTCGGGTATCAATGACCAGTTGTTCTATGGATTGCTGGCAATGGGCAGGATGAACTAACTTGCCTCCACAAATTCCAGCGATTTCATTCAGCGTATAATTCATACTTCAATTTGTTTGTTTTGTTGAATTAAAACCAAAGCTGAAATGCCTAAAAAGATAGCCAAGGTTAAAAATGCGTAAACAATATGTTGGTCAAATGTAAAAAATGGCAACGAAAAGCAGAAGATAAAAATTGACCTAGTTAGTACATTCCCCATATTAAATATACTATTAACCCGGCCCATGTATTCATTAGGTACATGGTTGAACAAATAGGTTAATCTGAGTATACGGGTTCCGGCATTGCAAATTCCCATTGAAATACTAAAAATAAAAAACCAAATTACCTGCAAATTAAAGTACAAGCTCAGGTACAAAATTGCGGCTATGCCCGTTAAAAATACAACCCCAATCTCGGTACGTTTAGATGGAAAAAAAAGACGAATAAACAAACCTGCAAACAATGCCCCAATGGCATATAAAAATTCTGATGCCGCAAATACACTCCCGTCTTCATGCAATCGGGTATTAATGTATACAGGCAATAGGGCATGAATGCTAACTATCAATGCTGCAAAAACACTGTAAGAAAAGAGCCCAAATTTGAGTTCTTTTGGATGTGCTTTTAAATAAGTAAAACCAGCCTTTAATTGTTGTATCAACGCATCTTTAACAGCTATAGATCTCTGTCTTCTTTGGTAAGGAATCAGAATAATAATACCACCTGCAATTAAATAAGTAAATGCGTCGGCCATTAAAATAGAAGTCAATTCCCATTTTTGAATGGCAAACGGCATGTCTAAATGAAACCCAAAAAGTTTTTGCTTTCCTTGGCTGATTCCTTCTATCAATATGCCGGCAAATGCACCTGATAAAATAGATGTACTTTGCCCAACTACTTCTATTTGTGCGTTTATTCTGCCATAGTTTTCTGGACTACTTATTTCATGACCTAAAGCGTAAAGTGTGGGGTAGTGTATATTGTAATTGAGCATCGTCAATACAAAAACCGTAACAATCAATATGGGTGGAAGGGTATGGGAGAATCCATATGCGGCAATGCCTCCAATTGCACAAAAGCATATGAAATTGACAGCAATGAATATGTATTTTCTAGAATATTTGTCAACCAAAGTACCTGCATACAAACCAAAAAATAAAACCAATAAGGTGGCAAATCCATAGGCCGTATTAAAATAACCCATTTCATTTTGAGCCGTAAAATACCATGGAATGGCAATCATGGTAATGCCTTGGGCAAATCCTGAAATGGCATTTGCAATGTATAAAAGCGGAAGTGCGAATTTGTGCGGCAAAGAGTTTTGGTTATTTTAGTAGCGATAAAGATAGGAGATGAAGCCAGAAAGAACGCAAAAAAAATTAACACTTGCAGAAGCCAAATTCAAAGCAGAACATTTTTGCGCCTACCAAGAGCGTTGTCATCAGGAAGTGGAAGCAAAGCTAAAAGAATGGTTGGTTTTTGGCGATTGGGCTGCTGAAGTTATTTTACACCTCATTGAACAGAATTTTTTAAACGAAGAACGGTTTGCAAAGGCCTATGCAGGCGGTAAATTCAGAACCCAACAATGGGGAAGAATGAAAATTAAAAACGAGCTCAAAAAAAGAGAGATTTCAGCCTATTGTATGCAACTAGGTATGAAAGAAATTGATGAGGATGATTACCTCAAGGTATTGGCTCAAATTGCCAATAAAAAAAAGAAAGAAATCAAAGCCAAATCAGAATGGGAGCGAAACAACAAAGTTTCAACTTATCTCATAGGAAGAGGTTTTGAGCCTGAATTAGTATGGGCTACACTAAAATCTATGCCAACAGAAATAGATTAAACAGATTCTGCTACCACTTCTTTTACTTCAGGAACCATTTTGGTTAACATGCCTTCTATGCCTCTTTTTAATGTAATAGTAGAGGATGGGCAACCACTGCAAGAACCCTTTAACTCAACAGTTACTTTACCTTCTTCAAATGATTTGAAAGAGATCAAGCCCCCATCAATTTCTACTGCTGGTTTGATATAAGTATCTAAAATCTCAATGATTTTTTGAACAATAGGGTCATCAGAATCTATTTGTTGGCTCAAACTGGTATCATGAACAATTTTTTCACCTGCTGCTACATATGATTTCAAAAACTCTCTGACAATAGGAGAAATGTCTTCCCATTGCGAATAAGCAGTTTTGGTAATTGAAACAAAATTATTCATAATAAATACACCCTGTACAAAGCTAAATTCAAACAGGTTTGCAGCCAGTGGAGATACATGTGCTTTGTCTCTGCTTGGAAAATCCAAGGCATTGTTTGGAAGGATCATTCTGTTAAAAACAAACTTCATGGTTTCAGGATTTGGAGTTTGTTCTACGTATACGTCTAAAAAAGTTGTTTGTTCCATGTTGTTTATTTATTTAATTAACGCATTTTCATGTTTTTTGTTTGCCAACTGACCACAAGCGGCATCAATGTCTTTTCCTCGGCTTCTTCTTACAGTAGCTTGAACGCCATTTTTTAGCAAGAATTGAGCAAATGCATCTATTTTATTGGCATTGGCTTTTTCAAACAAGCCATCCCCAGTTGGGTTGTATTCAATAATGTTCACTTTAGCCGGTACTTTCTTGCAAATAGCCAACAATTCTTTGGCATCAGCTATTGAATCATTGAAATCCTTAAATGCAATGTATTCAAAGGTAATCCGGTTTCTGGTGTTTAGATGAAAATAGTGTAAAGCATCTATAAGGGAAGCCAAAGAATTACTTTCGTTAATTGGCATGATGCTATTTCTTTTGTCATCATTGGCCGCATGTAAAGACAATGCCAATCTGAACTTCACTTTGTCATCGGCTAATTTTTCAATCATTTTGGCAATGCCAGCTGTTGAAACAGTGATGCGCTCGCTGCTCATTCCCAAACCTTCAGGTGAGGTAATTTTTTGAATTGCCGCCAATACATTTTTATAATTCAATAGGGGTTCTCCCATACCCATGAATACAATATTTGTCAAGGGTTGATTGTAATGGGTATTGGCCCAGTTTCTAATATGCACCACTTGGTCATAAATTTCATCTGGGTTCAAATTTCTGATGCGGTCTAGTTTTCCTGTAGCACAAAACTTACAAGATAAACTACAGCCTACTTGAGAAGATACACAGGCTGTCATGCGATCGGTTGCAGGAATTAAAACACCTTCAACAATATGGGTATCGTGCAACTGAAAACCTGATTTAATGGTTTTGTCATTGCTGATTTGCTTGTCAACCACTTTTACATGGTTAATGACATAATTTGCCTTGAGCCATTCTCTGGTTTGCAAAGAAAGATTGCTCATTTCATCAAAATCTGTTGCAGATTTTTTCCAAAGCCATTCATAAACCTGATTGGCCCTGAAGCTTTTTTCACCAATTGCCTCCATGGCTGTTTTGAGCGCGTCTTTGCTCAATGCGCGGATATCTGTTTTGATAGGCAAATTCATTGGGTACAAAGATAAGCAATTCTAGAGGTTTGTTGGTTTCTTTGTGAAGTTTTACCTTGCAAGCATGATCATTCTTGGAGAACAACTCATATCTGAAGATATTTTTGAAAAACAATTCATCTGTAATCTCAACAAATGCAAGGGCGCTTGTTGCATAGAGGGCGATGCCGGAGCTCCAGTCTTAGACTCAGAAGTTGAAATTCTAAAGCAAGAATGGCCCAAAATTAAACCCTATTTAACTCCTCAATCAATTGCTGCAATCGAAAAAAATGGTTTTGTAGAAAAAGATGAAGACGACGAATGGGTTACCACATGCTTACCCACTGGTGAATGTAATTTCTCAAATAGAGATGCCAACGGCCATTTGCAATGTGGCATTGAACAATCTTGGAAAGACGGCAAATCCAATTTTCAAAAACCCATCTCTTGCCACTTGTATCCAATCAGAGCTATAAAAATTGGCGACTACGAAGGACTCAATTACAACCAATGGAGCATTTGTAGCGATGCCTGTGAGTTGGGTAAAAAAGAAGGTGTTCCTGTATACCGATTTCTACAAACTGCCCTCGAACGCAAATATGGCAAAGCCTGGTACCAAGAATTAGAAGAAATAGCGAAGGCCTATTTGGGAGAGAAGGAGTAATTGTGTATCAATAATGACTTGATACTACTTTTTTGTCTAGAAAAATTAAAATCAAACAAAATTTTACTCACTAATTGATTTAGCAAGTACAATACAATTAGGCTTCTAATGCAACTCAGCCGCCCAATTGTAAATTAATTTGCAAGCGACCATTCACTCAAGACCAATTCCAATTTCATCCTTTGATAAATTATTGTTCAAAAGCCCCGATCATTGTCTCAAGCAATGTATTTTAACCATGAAATTTGAGCATGTTTTTTGGTATATCTTGCTTTAGAAATCAGTAAAATACAACCAGAAATTAAGGAATAAATTGTATATTCGTTATACTATATCAAAACCTGAAAATATGTTTAACACAATAGAAATCAACAGGGAGAAACTAACGATTATGGGAGTTAAATTTTCGGATTTGGAAATTTTAGAAAGCACGGCAAATGCATTGGGGAGTAATATGTTTGAAGGCTTTGAACCAACCCCAAAAGGAATTGAAATTATTAGGGATTATGTGATAGGAAGCATTTCTTTAAATGAATTGGTCACATTTGCTAAAGAAAAAGCGTATGTCTGATTCTTATAAATACATAGATCCAGACTTTACCTATACCGACCCTAATACAGGACAATTAAGAAATTTACAAGACATATCAGATCCAGCCGTATTGTTATTTGTAGAGAGCAGTATAGTAACCAAGCAGCTCCAAGAACTTTATTTAAATCCGATAAAGATTAAAGGAATTGAAAGCCTTTTTGAAATTCACAAACGGTTGTTTCAAGATATTTACTTTTGGGCAGGGGAAAAACGAACAGTTGAAATTAGTAAAAATGGCAAACAATTTTTTCCAACAACCCATTTTGAAAATGCATTTATATACATTGATAACCTAATTAATTCGTTCAAGGCATTGCCCAAAAATAATAAAAAACTTTTAGCAGAGAAGTTAGCAGATATTTTAGATAATGTTAATTATTTACATCCATTTAGAGAAGGAAATGGTCGAACACAAAGAGAGTTTTTAAGACTACTCGCATTAGAAAAGGAACTCAATTTGAATCTCAATCCACCAGATAATAAAAGTGTTTATGAGAGATATATGAAAGGGACAATTGAGAGTGATTTGCAAACACTAACAGAACTAATTTCAGAATTAATTCATATAAATGCTGAATAGATTATATGTAAGATAGCCTAATGTATCAATCAGATGTGGTTTCTTTTTTTAAAAGCGGTATAATTTTTTAATAGCTATTAAAGATTTTTTGTCAACTCTCAGTACATTGAATTAATAAACAACAAGGCTTCAGCTCCGCTCAGCCGCCCGACAGAACATTTACACTCACTAATTATTACACAAGAAATTTCTTAGATACAGTAATGTTGCCGCTCCGCTTAGCCAATATTTAGTTCAGATTTTGTATAGTTAAAACAAATTTTCTGCAGGCTAAATTTAAAGTATTCTCAGAGGCATGCAATGCCCTATTCTAAATCGTATTGTTTAATTTTACGGTACAAAGTACGCTCAGAGATGCCCAATTCTTGAGCTGCTTTTTTGCGTTTGCCATTGTGTTTGTCTAAAGACTTTTTAATCAATTCAATTTCTTTTTGTTCTAAAGACAAAGACTCTGGTTCCATATTGGCTTCAGTAATGTCTATGTAGTCTCCGGGTTGAACCAAATTGGTGCTTGGATTGATTTGAACAACCGTTGGTGTAACAGGAGTTGCATGGTGTACGGTATTGAGCTCTGAGGTATTGAAAATTGGATTGTTATTTACAGGAACATTGTTAAAATGTTCTCTGTTTTGCATCATGTCATAAACAACTCCTTTTAAATCAGACAAGTCTTTTCTAAGGTCGAGTAAAAACTTATACATGATGTCTCTTTCGCTTAGTTGCATTTCATTGTTGAAGTTTCCCAAAACCATTGGTAGGCCAGTTTTTTCAGGAGGGAGCACTCGTTTCAATTCAGCCCCATTTACAATTTTATCTTCATCTAAAACCGACAATTGTTCTGCAATGTTTTTCAATTGTCTGATATTACCAGGCCACCTAAAATTCACCATCATTTGAAGTGCATCTGGCTCTAACATTACTGGTTTAGAATGGTATTTCTCAGCAAAATCTGCCGAAAATTTTCTGAACAACAAATTGATATCTTCTTTGCGTTCTCTCAAAGGTGGAACTTTAATTGGAACGGTTGACAGCCTGTAATACAAATCTTCTCTGAATTTACCTGTCATAGACAAATCGAGTAAATCTTTATTGGTTGCAGCCACCACCCTTACATCGGTTTTCTGGGCCTTGCTTGATCCTACTTTAATGAATTCTCCACTTTCTAAAACGCGTAGTAAACGGGCTTGTGTTTCCAAAGGCAATTCTCCTACTTCATCTAAAAAAATGGTACCACCGTTTACAGTTTCAAAATAACCTTTTCGGGTTTCGTGTGCGCCAGTAAACGATCCTTTTTCATGTCCAAATAATTCTGAATCAATGGTGCCTTCTGGAATTGCACCGCAGTTTACTGCAATGAATGGTCCGTGTTTGCGATGACTCAATGAATGGATAATTTTTGAAAATGCTTCTTTTCCAACTCCGCTTTCGCCATTGATTAATACGGTAATATCTGTAGCAGCAACTTTTACGGCTGTTTCCAGTGCAATGTTTAACAGCGGTGAATTGCCTATAATTTCAAATCGTTGTTTAATGTCTTGAATATTCATTTGTTTGATGAAGATTAAGGTTGAGAAATTTGTTCAATGGCTTTTCCTATTAAAGTGGTTTGTGTAGCACTTATAATTTGAACCCGCACATATTGTCCTTTTTGGTATTGTTCTTTCGGAAAAATAACAATGATGTTTTGGTCGTTACGGCCTCTTAAATCTTGGTCAGATCTTTTCGAAAATCCTTCAGCTAAAACGGTATGTATTTTACCTATTTCTTGTTGGTTCAAGTAAACCGAATTTTTTTGTTGGGTACTGATAATTTCGGCCAATCTTCGGCTCTTATCTGCGGCTGGCACATCGTCTGCATAACGTCTTTGAGCCAAAGTACCTTCTCTTTCACTGTATGCATACATAAATGCAAAGTTAAATTGCATGTCTTGCATCATGCTCACCGTATCTAAATGTTCTGCTTCTGTTTCTGAACAAAATCCAGCAATGATATCTGTTGAAATTCCGCAATTGGGTATGATTTCTCGAATGCGTGCTATGCGTTGCAGAAGCCATTCTCTGTCGTAGGTACGGTTCATTAAATTCAAGACCCTGCTATTGCCTGATTGTATAGGGAAATGGATGTAATTACAAATATTTGGGTAAGCCTGGATAGCAAATAAAACCTCATCTGTTATGTCTTTTGGGTGCGAACTGCTAAAGCGCACTCTTAAATCAGGCGCAATATTGGCAACTTGTTTCAAGAGTCCAGCAAAATTACATAAGGTTTCTCCAGCTTCATTGGTTTCATTGTATGAATCAACATTCTGGCCTAATAAAGTTACTTCTTTGTAACCCGCTTGGTACAATTCTGTGGCTTCTTTTACAATAGATGCTGAAGGCCTACTGCGCTCCCTGCCTCTTGTAAATGGTACCACACAAAATGAACACATATTGTTACAGCCCCTCATGATTGAAATAAATGCAGTTACCCCATTTGAACTCAAACGAACAGGTGTAATTTCAGCATAAGTTTCTTCTCTAGATAACAAAACATTGACAGCTTTGCCACCTTCATCTACTTGTTCTATGAGTCTTGGAATGTCTCTATATGCATCTGGACCAACTACAATGTCTATGATTTGTTCTTTTTCGAGTAAATCGTTTTTTAATCTTTCGGCCATACAACCCAAAACGCCAATAATTAATTTTGGATTTTTTCTTTTATGGGGTTTGAATTCTTTCAATCTGCCCCAAACATGTGATTCTGCGTTGTCTCTGATTGAACAGGTATTGATAAAAACCACATCGGCTTGCTCTATTAGGTTTGTGGTTTGAAAGCCTTTATCTGATAAAATTGAAGCGACTACTTCGCTGTCTGCCAGGTTCATAGCACAGCCATAGGTTTCAATATATAGTTTTCTTTGGGCGTTTGGACTATCTGTATTTGCGGTAATTCCTTTCATTGGGTATTTAAATTCGACCTGCAAATATATAGAATATCTGACAGTCTGGCAGTTTTTTGAATCTAAATCATGTAAAAATAAATGCTAAGCAAACAATGTTTACTTGGAGTTTAACTTGTGAAAAAACCTGATTTAGCGCATATTGCAGGCCTATTCAAAATGTTATGAAAGTATTGGTTACAGGCAGCAATGGGTTACTCGGTCAAAAGTTGCTGGATTATTACAAACAATTTCCAGAGGTTCAATTGATAGCCACAGCTAAAGGTGCCGATAGGTATCCATTTCCGGGAACTTATACCTATAGTGCTTTAGATATTACTAACCAAGTTGAAGTGAACCAAGTATTGACCACATTTAAACCAGATGTCGTCATTCACACCGCTGCAATGACCAATGTTGATGCCTGCGAACTAGACCAAGCTGCTTGCGATTTGCTCAATGTAACTGCAGTTCAGTTTTTAGTAAATGCTTGCAATCAAGTCCATGCGCACCTCATACACTTGTCTACTGATTTTATTTTTGATGGTACCCATGGGCCTTTACTTGAAAACGAAAAGCCCAATCCGCTAAGTTATTATGGCCTTTCAAAACTCAAAGCAGAAGAATTGGTTCAAGCACATTCAAATTCTTGGAGCATCATCAGAACAGTACTGGTATATGGTGTTGTCAAAGACATGAGCCGTTCAAATATTGTTTTATGGGCAAAAAATGCATTGGAAAGTGGCAAGTCCATTCAAGTAGTTGCCGATCAATTCAGAACACCTACTTTGGCCGAGGACTTAGCCTCAGGATGTGCTTTGGCAGCAGCACAAAAAGCTTCAGGTATCTTTCACATTTCTGGGCAAAATTTTATGAGTGTATACGACTTGGTGGTTCAAGTGGCCGATTTTTGGAATTTAGACAAATCACTCATTAGCCTTTCTTCTAGTGAAGGCATTCAACAACCTGCAAAACGTCCTCCCATTACAGGATTTCAAATTGAAAAAGCCAAAACCATACTTCATTACCAAGCACACACCTTTAAGGAAGGCCTTCAAATTGTAGACAATCAACTCAATTCACTTCACCATGCATAAATTTATTTTGCTTACAGACCAAGTAGAACCCGCAGGTTTCTGGTTTTGGTTCTTCACCGAAATCTTTTTTGGCGCCTTTGTTTTTGCACTGTTGTATTTTTTCATCGTAAAAAATCCAAAGTTGAACAAAGCCCCAGAAAACCATGAAAAAGACAAACCTTAAACAATTTTTTCAATCGTATTTTTATACAGTACAAAAAGAGCAGCAAGGCATTTACTTGTTGCTCTTTTTATTGGGATTCATAGGACTTGCAAATGCTTGTATCCCATTATTGGTTCATCAAGATCCTATACAGGTTCAATACATCACTCAAACCTCTGTTCCGATGCCTGAAAACCCAATTGTGTCCAACCGGGTAAAGACTTCAAACCATCAACAATCAGCTAAAATTGACATCAATCAGGCCGACTCCGTTGCATTGGAAAAATTATATAAAATTGGGCCTAAGCTTGCCGGTAAAATCATAGCTTATAGAACCAAATTGGGGGGCTTTCATTCACTCAATCAATTGACAGAGATTTATGGCTTTCAAGAAGATGTATTGTACGATTTACAAGATCAAATTTATGTGAATGCCAAACGTATCCAGCAAATCAATCTAAATACCTGTGCATTAGAAAGGCTCCAACAACATCCGTATTTTAAATTTACTTTGTCTAAACAAATTGTTCGTTACCGTGAGCAACATGGCCCATTTCAGCAATTGTCAGATTTAAAAGCCATCAAAACCATTACCGATTCTATTTATCAATTAATTGAGCCATATATTCAATTGAGTAAATAAAAAAACACTTCGGGTATATCAATTATTGCATGGAATTGAAGATATTGCAGGCACAAAAACCTACTCAAATGATGAACTTTGAACAAACAGAAAGCCAGCAAATGATTGCAAATATGGTCAGAGATTTTGCAGAAAGACATGTTAAGCCACATGTCATGGAATGGGATGAAGCGCAGATTTTTCCTCGTGAATTGTTCAAAGAAATGGGTCAAATGGGTTTAATGGGCATATTGGTACCTGAAAATTACGGAGGTTCTGGCCTAGGCTATTTTGAATACATGACAGCCATCATAGAAATGTCTAAAGTATGTGGCTCTGTTGGTTTGAGTATGGCTGCTCACAATTCATTGTGTACAGGTCATATTCTATATTTTGGAAACGAAGCTCAAAAACAAAAATGGTTGCCCAAATTGGCAACTGGAGAATGGGTAGGTGCTTGGGGATTAACTGAAGCAAACACTGGAAGTGATGCCATGCGCATGCAATGTGTTGCTAAGAGAGATGGGGACGAATGGGTTTTGAATGGCAGTAAAAATTGGATTACACATGGTATTTCAGGTGAAATAGCTGTTGTATTGGCAAGAACAGGCGAGTTATTAGACTCTAATGGAATCAGTGCATTTGTAGTAGAAAGAGGCACTCCGGGCTTTAGAGGTGGCAAAAAAGAAAACAAATTAGGCATGCGTGCTTCAGAAACTGCCGAATTGATTTTTGAAGATTGTAGAATTCCTGCAGAAAATATGTTGGGAAAAGAAGGTGAAGGTTTCAAACAAGCCATGAAAATTTTAGATGGTGGCCGCATTTCAATTGCATCATTGTCATTGGGAATTGCTAAGGGAGCTTATGAAGCAGCTAAAAAGTATGCAAAAGAAAGACATCAGTTTGGACAGCCAATTAGCAATTTTCAGGGTATCTCTTTTAAATTAGCCGACATGGCAACCAGAATTGAAGCTGCTGAATTGTTAACACTCCAAGCTGCTGATAGAAAAAACAAAGGCATGAGTGTAAACAAAGAAGGTGCTTTTGCAAAATACTATGCCAGTGAAGTGGCTGTTTGGGCCGCCAATGAAGCAGTTCAAGTTTTCGGAGGTTATGGCTATACCAAAGACTTTCCGGTAGAAAAATTTTACAGAGATGCCAAATTGTGTACCATTGGAGAAGGAACCAGTGAAATTCAGAAATTGGTTATTGCTAGAAGCATTTTAAAATAATATCAGGGCATATATTCAATTTCAAAAACTGTACATAGTTTTTGTTTTAAAATTGTTTTTACCTCATCCATGTCTAATTTTTTTCCGAGTTCTCTTTCCATTGAACTCACATCTTTGTCGTCTATGCCACAAGGAACAATGTGTTTAAAATAATTTAAATCCGTATTCACATTGAAGGCAAATCCATGCATGGTAATCCATCTGCTGCAACGCACTCCCATGGCGCATATTTTTCTAGCACTGGGTAAATCTGGGTCAATCCATACGCCAGTGTAACCCTCATATCTTCCTGCAACAATACCATAATGTGCCAAGGTTAAAATGATGGCTTCTTCTAAGTTTCTTAAATAAAGGTGTATGTCTGTGTAAAATTGCTCCAAATCAAAAATAGGGTAGCCTACAATTTGTCCTGGTCCATGAAAAGTAATGTCTCCACCTCGGTTAATTGGGAAAAATGTTGCATGAATGGCAGTTAGTTCAGCTTCATTTAATAATAAGTTTTCAATTTTTCCACTTTTACCCAATGTATAAACTGGAGGATGTTCGCAAAATATAAGGTGGTTTTCTATAGGAATGCCATTGTTTTCACCGCTGAGCCTTCTTTGGTATTTTAAATCGGCAGACTGTTTAAAAAGCGCTTCTTGTTGATCCCATGCTTGCTGGTATTCTATGAGTCCCCAGTCTGAAAATTGAACCGTTTTTTGCATGAATTATTTGTAAATGTCTTTGAGTTCAACTGGCTTGTCGTTTTTGCCTTTTTTACGCATTTTCATGTTTAAAAGCTCAACTGCAATAGAGAAGGCCATTGCAAAATACACGTATGCTTTTAAGTTTATTTGTTCGGCTATTTCATGGTTCCAACCTTCAATTACTAGCATCAATCCAATTACTAATAAAAAAGCCAAAGCCAATAATTTTACACTTGGGTGTTGGTTAATAAAGTCTGAAATTAATCCAGAAAAGAAGAGCATGATTATCATAGATACAATCACGGCTAAAATCATAATAGGTAAATCTTGAGCCAAACCAACAGCAGTAATGATTGAATCAAATGAAAAAACAATATCAATTAAAATGACTTGCAAAACTACATTCCAAAAAACAGCTTTTACCTGCTTGCTTTTTTCTTCAGTTTCATGTTCTAATAATTCAAAAATTTCAAGTGTACTTTTGTACAATAAGAACAAACCTCCTGCCAACAAAACTAAGTCTCGAATGGTTAAATCGTGTGAGGCAAATGAAAATAAAGTCACTTGTTTGCTTTGTACAATGTTTGCCAAAAAACTCAACAATACAATTCGAATAAACAAGGCCAAAAATAACCCAATTCTTCTAGCGCTAACTTGTCTAGATTTTTCAAGTTTTCCTGTTACCAAAGAAATGAAAATGACATTGTCTATTCCAAGCACAATCTCCATTACAGTTAAAGTAATGAGTGAAATCCAAGCTTCTGGTTGTGAAAATAATTCTAACATTTAAATTTTTTTAGCAGCCGCAAAAATAAGGAAAATAAATCAATGATTAGGGCTTTCTATTTGTTTCAAGACTTCTTGAGCCATGAAAGCAGTTTCATTGGCTGTAATCCAATTGATTTCAGGGTCTCGTTTAAACCAGGTCATTTGACGTTTGGCGTAATTTCGGGTATGTTGTTTGATTTTGTCAATGGCAAAGTTTAAAGTACACTTTTGGTCAAAATAATCAAACAATTCTTTGTAGCCAACTGTTTGAAGTGCATTCAAATCTTTAAGTGGATACAATTCTTGGGCTTCACCTAACAAGCCATTTGTAATCATTTCATCGACCCTTTCATTGATGCGATTGTACAATATTTCCCGTTCAGTTAAAATGCCAAATTGTACAATGTCAAATGGCCTTTCAATACATGATTGATTCAAGTCAATTTGTTGGGTTTCTATTTCAATTGCTCGCATCAATCGTTGAGGATTGAATGCGTCGATTTGTGTCAGTTTATTTGGGTTTAATTGTTGTAATCGAGCTTGTAATGCAGCAATACCATTGTTGTTGTAGTCAATTTCCAACTCAGTTCTAAAGGCCAAATCAGCAGCAGGCATAGCGCTCATGCCTTTGCACAAAGCCTGGATATACAAGCCTGATCCCCCACAAACAACTACATAGTCGAGACGCTTGAATAATTGATTCAGCAATTGCAAAGCTTCACGTTCAAAATCACCCGCACTAAAATAATCAGAGGTGCTTAAGTTATCAATGAAATGGTGTTTTACCATTTGCAATTCTTCATTTGTAGGTTTTGCAGTTCCAATATCCATTGTTTGGTAAAACTGCCTAGAGTCTGCAGAGATGATTTCTGTTTTCAATAGTTTGGCAATTGTTATTGCCAAAGCTGTTTTACCTGAAGCAGTAGGGCCAACAATCACAATTAATTTTTTTCGCGCTGCTTTCATGCCTTATTGAGAAGTTGATGGTACAAACTTAAGAGTGATTCAAATTCTGTTTCCCAATTGTAAGAATGGTCGCTTAAACGCATACAATTTGTAGCCAATTTAGCGTACCTTTTTTCATCAGTAATGAGCGTATAAATGGCCTGTTTAATTGCTTCGGCTTGTTCAATGTCAACTGCTATGCCAATTGGTTCAGTTGCGTTTAAATCAGTATAGATTTGCTTGTTGCAAAAAATAGATGGCAAGCCCAAAGCCATGTATTCAAAGAGTTTGCGTTCATGAGAGAGCACTTCACCATCTGCTTGGTTTTTAATGCAAATTCCAATTTGTGCATGTTGTGATATTTCAAGCCAATTGGTTCTGCTCAGTTCACCATGGAAAACTACCTGGTCTTGAATAGCTGGCCAAAAACTCAAATGACTAAAGCCTTGTAAAAACTGAGGTTCAATGAGTCCAATTAAATCAAAATACACCAAAACGCCAGCTTTCTTTAGCAGGTAAATGGCTTCTAAAACCGGATCAATATTGTAATAATAATCTCTCAGTCTGCCAACATAAATCAATCGAAATGTTTGGTTGTTGAACCTGTTTTGAACCCTGTAAGGTTTTAATAATTTCAGTTCAGCAAAATTTTGTACAATAGTTACAGGTATGTTTTTTTCAATGAACAGTTTTTTGAGGTCATTGGTGTTAGCAATTACAGGCACAAAATGGATATAATTTTGTGCAAGGTTCATGAGCAATTCATATACTTTAACCAAAAAGGTTTTTAAGCTTTTTGGAAGCCATTTTCTATAATAAATGTCTGAGGCCGTATTTTCATGAATATCATAAATAACATGTTTTCCTGATATACTTAACAATATGCCAACCCAAAGCAGTTCGGCATCGTGAAAATGATAGACAGCAGCATCAATTTGTAATGCTTTGTAAAAACATACAAAACGTGTTTGCAATAGCCTTAAAAAAGGATGTTTAGATTGCTCGATTCCATGAACATGAATATTTTCTTGTGAACGTGCAGCTTCGCCTATGCCAATTAAATGCACCTCAAAATGCTCGGACAGGCTTAAGCATTCTCTGTCAAACACCCTTGAATCGGATATTTTATGAACAGAAGAAAAATGACAGATGCTGATTTTTTTCAATGGAATAAGGTAAAATGCCAACCGCAAGTTTATTAAATAAATATTGGATTGCATTGCCAACCGCTAATAAACAGCTCCTATATTTCCCGTTAATTTTAATTAATTTTGTAGGCTTAAATTTAGCTCGCATGCAAAAAATATTCAATTACATCAATGGAGAGTTGCTTGAACCAGTGGCTGGGAATTACATAGACAATTACAATCCGGCTACAGGAAAAGTTTATAGTTTGTGCCCAGACAGTGATGAGCAAGATGCTCAATTAGCAATTGCAGCAGCTAAAGCAGCCTTTCCTATTTGGAGTAATTATTCAGCCAACCAACGCAGTGCCATTTTGTTAAAAATTGCCGCATTAATAGAAGCTAAAAATGATGAGTTGGCAAAGGCAGAAAGCATAGACCAAGGCAAACCATTTTGGTTGGCTCAAAAAGGAGAAATTCCAAGGGCACAATCTAATATTCATTTTTTTGCAACTGCCATTGAGCATTTTGCTTCAGAATCACATGCAATGGGTGAACACGCAATCAATTATACACTTAAAACCCCATTAGGTGTTGTTACTTGTATTAGCCCATGGAATTTGCCACTTTATTTGTTTACCTGGAAAATAGCTCCTGCTCTGGCAGCCGGAAATTGTGTAGTTGCAAAGCCTTCTGAAATTACGCCAATGACTGCATTTCTTTTTGCTCAAATTTGTATAGAAGCTGGTTTACCTCCAGGGGTTCTGAACATTGTAAATGGATTGGGGCCTAAGGTTGGGACAACTCTCACAACGCACCCCGATGTAAAAGCCATTTCCTTTACAGGTGGCACAAAAACAGGAGAACATATTGCCAGAGTTGCAGCACCACTCTTCAAAAAAATATCTTTAGAATTGGGTGGTAAAAACCCCAATATCATATTTGCAGATTGTGATTTTAACAAAGCAGTTGCTGAAAGTGTGAGATCTAGTTTTACCAATCAAGGTGAAATTTGTTTATGTGGCTCAAGAATTTTTGTTGAGCGCAGTATTTATGAAGCATTCAAAACAGCATTCTTAGCTCAAGTAGCCACTTTAAAAGTTGGAGATCCTCTCCAAGCCGATACCAATGTAGGGGCCATTGCATCTCAAATGCATTTCGAAAAAGTACTATCTTACATAGCACTTGCAAAAGAAGAAGGTGGCCAAATATTGGCAGGAGGTCATGCAGTTAAATTACCAGGAGACCTGTCTGAGGGCTATTACATTGCACCTACTGTCATTGAAGGATTGGCCTACAATTGTAGAACCAATTTGGAAGAAATATTTGGTCCAGTTGTAAGCATCATGCCTTTTGATACTGAAGAAGAAGTATTGCAGATGGCCAACGCTACCCAATATGGTTTAGCCGCTACTGTTTGGACAGAAAATTTGACAAAAGCACACCGTGTAGCCGCGCATATTCAAGCTGGAATTGTATGGATCAATTGTTGGTTACTGCGTGATCTGAGAACCCCATTTGGTGGAGTGAAACAGAGTGGGGTAGGAAGAGAAGGTGGTTGGGAAGCGCTCAGGTTCTTTACAGAACAAAAAAACGTCTGTATTAAATTGAATTAGGGCTTTCAAATAAATCGGCAGCAATGCCGTCTGCAAAGAAACGTGCGGCTTTGCTTAAATAAAAGTGCGTGTTGTTTTCAATCAATTGTCCTTGGTCAATCCATTTGGAAAATTTAATTGGAGATGGAGCCTTTGGTAAATCAGATTTCAGTTTTTCGAGCATTGTTTTTTCTACTCCTTCACTTGTTCTCAATCCGGTCATGAGGTATTCATTGTATCTATCAAAAACACTTAAATTTTCTGTTTCAAAATAAACTTCATTGTTAGCAATGGCTTTGTGATAAAGTTGGTTATTGCTAACATTCCAAGTTCTATGAGTGCCATTGAAACTATGTGCTCCTGGTCCAATGCCAATATAATGAACCCCTCTCCAATAGGCAGAATTGTGCTTAGACTCAAAACCTTTTTTTGCAAAATTTGAAATTTCGTATTGTTCAATGCCATTGGCTGATAGCTGGTCAATCAAAAGCATAAATTGATTGTTTGCTTGCTCATCATCTAGTGCTTGAATTTGTTTGTGTTTGATTTGATACGCCAAAACAGTTTTGGGTTCAACGGTCAAACAATAACTCGAAATATGCGGAATGTTTAATGAAATGGCTGTCACTAAATTGTTCAACCAATCTGCATGACTCAACCCAGGAATGCCGTATATCAAGTCTATACTCAAATTGGTAAATCCAGTTTGTTGTGCCAATTGAATTGCGGTTATGGCTTGTTCTTGATTGTGAGCCCTGTTCATCATTTTCAAATCTTCATCCCTAAAACTTTGTATGCCAATGCTCAATCGGTTAAAGCCTAAATTCAACCAATCATTTAACTTTTCGGCACTCATGTCATCTGGGTTTGCTTCTAAGGTCATTTCAATCACTTGATTGGTGTTGACTGTGTTCTGAATACAATTAACAATTGATTGCAGTTGTTTAGTAGTTAAAATACTAGGGCTGCCTCCCCCAAAATAAATGGTTTGGAGTGTTTCCTTGTTGAGTAATTGTGCTTTCTGTTGTATTTCTTTACAGATTGATTCCAATATTGCATCAACATGTTGTAAACTTGTGCTGAAGTGAAAATTACAGTAATTGCACGCTTGTTTACAGAATGGAATATGAATATATAGGCCTGACATAAATAAATGCTTGCAAACAAATCTAAGCACAAATTGTGAGTCATCTTAAAAAAACAGGAATAGGGGTTATTTTCTTTTTTGTACAAATAGGCTTGTATGCACAAGTTCAATTGCAGCTTAGTGTCAATCAACCTTCAATTGCAACCAAACAATATGTGATTGTAGCAGATTCATTTCCCCTACTACGAGCTCATTTAACCAAACAAATAGATTCCTGTAAAAATCAGGGTTTTTTGTTTGCTTATTCAGATACCATTTTGCAAACTGACAGCAATTGCTTTGTAGCCAGTTTATATACAGGTATATGCTACCAAACAGTGTTGTTATCAGCCGGCAATCTGCCAACATATTTACAAGAAGAATTGGGTCAAACAGTCTATCAAAAAGCTGTACCTATTCCATTTATTAAATGGAGAAATTTACTAAACAAATTAGTGCAAAAAGCCCAAGAGCAGGGTTACCCATTTGCACAAGTATTTTTAGATTCTGTATTGCTTGATTCCAATCAGGTTAAAGCAGCCATTCAATATAATTCAGGTCCATTGATGTTGTTCGATAGCATTTCTCTTGGAGGTACTGTTCAGTTGCAAGCACAATATTTAATCCACCTCAGTGGCATACACCCTGGAATGCCTTATCACCATAGTTTACTCACAAAATTTGACAGTAAATTGAATGGGCTTGCTTTTGCAAAATTAACCAAACCAACGGCTGTTTATTTTTATGGAAACAAGGCCAAACCTTACTTGTCATTGAGCCCCATACTATCCAATGTGTTTGATGGCATCATCGGTTTTGCACCTCAAAGTAGCCTCAACCAATCATTGGTTTTAACAGGAGACCTCAAACTAAAATTATGTAATTTGTGGGGTACAGGATTACAAATAGAAACCGCATACAAAAGCTATTTAATAGGTTCAAAAGAATTGCAATTCAGTACAGAAATCCCATATATCAGAAATTTCAAACTGGGATTCTCTTATGCATTTCGCATGCTCAAATTTGACAGTTTGTATTTAGAACTCAATCATGATTTTAGCTACAAAGTATTGGAAAATGAATACTTGTCTATGCGAATTGTCTATAAATACAAATCATTCAACTTGCTCTATACAGATACGGCTTGGGTCAGACTAACCCAAAAAATACCAAACTTACACGATGCTATTAGCAATCAATTTGGAGTGCAATTTTCTGTTAACAAACTCAATGATGTTCATTTCCCAACTAAAGGAGTTTCTATGCAGTTGAACAGTAGTATCGTTCAAAGAAGGCTTGTTCAAAATGCTTTGTTAGAAAATGTGCTGTTTTTAGACAACAACCAACAATGGTATACAGTATACAGCAAGCAACAATTGTATAGTATTCAATGGCAGCTTGTTGCCGATTTTAAATCATATATCCCTATTAGCAAGAGTTTGAATGTATTGGGGCAATTGAGTGGAGCGCTTTTAAATGGCAGTAACTTATTGCAGCAAGAGCAGTTCAGAATAGGAGGGCTTAAAACTTTAAAAGGCTTTGATGAACAAAGTTTGTTTGCAAATCAATATATTTCGGGCAATATTGAATGCAGGTATTTGCTTCCTCAAAATTCTTCATTTATTTTGTTTTACAATCAAGCTTGGATGAACAATCAACTTATCAGTAACAATACATATAGTCAAGCCCAAGGTTTTGGGGCTGGTATGTATATAAATACAAGCAACGGTTTGCTTTCAGTATTTTATGCAGTGGGCAAGATAAATAGCGCAGAGTTCAATTTCAATGCAGCAAAAATTCATTTCGGATACAACCATTTGTTTTAGTGAGAATACCCAAATACCATATTTTAGTAGTTGTATTGTGCCTTTTGAGTGCTTTTGTTGGCGCACAACAATCCCTGTTGTCTGATACACCTGCTACTTCGCTTGCCATACCCGATTCAGTTCCAGTGGTAAAACCAACACATTCTAAATTTCCATTGTTAGATAGCATTCGAAATCCTTCTACAATCCGTAAAGAAATTTATCCTTCAGAGGCCATTACCCGAATTATATTTGAGGAAGAAAGTCAACAACGCGATTTACCAAGTGTCAAGCAAATTCAATACAGAACAAACCGTCAGGGGAATTGGAAATTTTGGGCATTGAGTTTGATTATCTTTTTTTTGGCTGCGGTCCGCCTGTTCAATATCAAACGCTTTGATGCCATTATTTTGGCAGCAACAGATATGGGGCTCAATGTAAAATCATGGTTAGAAAAAGGCCCTAATTATTTACTCACTTCATTTTTGATTTTCTTAGGATTTGTAGGATCTCTGTCTTTGTTTGCCGTGAGCTATGCAGAACGCCGTGGTTTAATTGAGAAAGGGGTCGATTTTGAAGTCTTCTGGAAAATTGCAGGTTTCATTACTTTGGTTTATTTGGCCAAAATACTCCTGAATTTTTTTGTTGGGGCATTGTTCAAAATGCTTGATTTGGCAACACTTTTTGTATTTAATGCAGTTTCGATCAATAATTTAATTGGCCTTTTGCTGTTGGCGTTTAACCTCATGTATATTTATGTACCGGGCTATGAAACATCCAGAATCATTGCCGCTTTGGCCATTATCATCATACTGGTTGGCTTCATTTTCAGAACCTTAAAAAATTTATTATTGGGTATAGAAGCAATGAAGTATCCAACAATTTATCTTTTTACCTATCTTTGCGCCTTCGAAATATTTCCGTGGTTTATTGTATTTAAACTGTATTTAAATACCTGGTTCAATTGAAAAACGAAAAAATAAAAAGTGTGATAGTGTCTCAACCCAAGCCTGAAAGCGAAAAGTCGCCGTGGTTTGATTTGGCTAAAAAGCAAGGGTTGAAAATTGATTTCAGGCCATTTATTCAGGTAGAACCTATTTTGCTCAAAGAGTTCCGCCAACAAAAAGTTACAATTTTAGAACATACTGCCATCATATTGAATTCGAGAAATTCAGTAGACAATTTCTTTAGAATTTGTACGGAAGCAAAAATTGAAATTCCGGCAGACATGAAATACTTCTGTGTGAATGAAAGCATTGCCAATTATTTGGCCAAATACATTCAAGTTCGCAAAAGAAAAATATTCATTGGAAAAGGCACCGAAGCAGAATTGCAGCCTTTGTTCAAAGCTCATCCTACAGAAAAGTATCTTTTCCCTTGCTCAGACTGGCGTAAGCAAGACATAGAAAAGTTCATGAAGAAAAATAAAATTGCTTTCAAGGAAGCATTTTTTTACAGAATTAAATCAGCAGATTTATCAGATTTAACCAATGTAAACTATGATATCATCGCTTTTTTTTCTCCTGCAGATATCCGATCTTTATTTGAAAATTTCCCCAAATTCAAACAGAAAAAAACTTGCATAGCAGGTTTTGGTGCAAGTACAATTAAAGCAATGGTTGAAGCCGGATTAAACGTAAATATTCAGGCTCCAACCCCGCAGACACCCTCAATGGTAATGGCCATAGATAAATTTGTAGAGTCTGTAAACAAGGGATAAGCTTCAATTTTCCACAAACATTTTACTTGAATTTGGATTAAAATTCTTCCAAATTGCTTTTTTAAAAAGAATTTATTCGTATAATTGTTTTCTAGAAAAATGAGGCTACGCCAATGAATAACAGCTTTACAAGAATAGTATTCGTAATTATTGCTTTTACATGCAGTCGTTTTGTGTATGCACAACAAGACCCGCAGTACAGTCAGTTTATGCATAACAAACTGACTTATAACCCCGCATTTGCAGGGAATGGCGATAAGTTTTGTGCTACACTTTTACAAAGAACACAATGGGTGGGCTTCGGTGGTGGTAACGAAATGGCAGGTACTGCCAATCCTGTTCCAAGAGGTACTGCTCCAACCAATTTGGTAGGATCTTTCAGTGCACCAATTGGTAAAAGATTTGGCTTAGGATTAAACATTCTCCGAGACGAACTGGGTTTTGAATTGTCTGTAGTTCCTTCGGTTTCGATTGCCTACAAACAACCACTCAAAAATGACGCTCAATTGGCCATTGGTTTCAATGCCGGGCTTATGCAAAAATCTTTAGATGGCGATAAATTAAAAGCCTTAGAACCTGGAGATCCTAAAATTCCATCGGCAATGGTTAAAGGCAATGCAACAGATTTTGGTTTTGGCTTGTATTATACCAAACCTCAATTGTCTGTATTCGATAATTTCTATGCAGGTTTGTCTGCTACACATTTGAATCAGTCAAAAGTAACTTATGAATGGAACGGTGGAGGCAGAGAAGTTCAAAATGTAATGCACTACTATTTTGTAGCTGGCGCTGAATACAACTTAAGCAGTACCATCACTTTACAACCCAATATTTTGGTAAAGAAAGACCCTGCTAAAATTCAAACAGATTTGAATTGCTATGCCATTTGGAATCAAAAAATTAGAGGTGGTTTAACTTGGAGACCTATGGATGCTGTTTCGGTATTGGCAGGCTACCAAATGGGAAACAATTTGTATGTGGGTTATTCTTATGATTTAACAACATCTCGAATTTTAACCTATAGTGCAGGTTCGCATGAATTTTTAATTCGTTATTGCTTTGGAATCAAATACACACCGGTAGTAAGACCTCCGGTTCCTGTATTAACCCCAAGGTTCATGTAATAAAAACATGAATGAATCGTTAATTAAAAAATCATAAAACTTGGATTTTTCGATGTATTTAATATATTTGCCCAAATAGACTAATTATAAACTGAAATAAAATGAAGACATTAAGGTGGTTTGTATTTTCCGTATTTCTTAGCTCAATCGCTGGTTGCGGTTTGAGTTCTGATAATGGAGAACTAACTGGTGTAACAGGTCGTAAGGCTTGGTTTCACCCTCAGCCATACGGTACGGTTTATATTCCTTCAGGTTCCATTCACGTGGGATCAAATGAACAGGATATCCCAAACACAATGATTTCGCCTAATAAGCAAATCACCATTACGGCTTTTTATATGGATGATACCGAAATCACAAACAACGAATACCGTCAGTTTGTGGATGGCGTATTGGATTCTATCTACCGAGAAAAATTAGGAGAGAAGTTCCAATATCCATTGGTTGACCCTATTTCTGGTGAAGAAACAGGTGAACACGCCATTAAATACCAAGAGAAAATTGAGCCAGAAGATGCCAAGAATGGAGATGTTCAAGATTTGTACTACCAAGGTGGAGAAATCTATTATAGAACCAAACAATTTGATGTAAGAAAAATCAAATACCGTTACGACTACATTGATTTGAGAGCTGCAGCACAATTGAAACGTCAAGATTCTTATAAAGTTTCTCGCGAAAAATTCAAGAAAACAGAAGAAGTTGAAATCTATCCAGATACTTTGGTATTCATGAGAGATTTCACATACGCATACAATGAGCCTATTTCTACCATGTACTACTGGCATCCAAAATATGATGATTATCCGGTAGTGGGTGTAAACTGGAAACAAGCACGTGCATTTGCACATTGGAGAACTTTCAAATTGAACGCATTCTATGCAGAAAATGACGAAAATGGCGTAACTGCTTTCCGTCTTCCAACTGAGTATGAGTGGGAATATGCTGCCAGAGGTGGACGCGACCAAACGATGTATCCATGGGGAAGTGCTTATGTGAAAAACGCAAAAGGTTGTTCATTGGCTAACTTCAAACCAGGCAGAGGAGATTACAGTTCAGACGGTGGTGTTTATCCAATTCGTGTGGGTTCATATTTCCCGAATGATTATGGTTTGTATGACATGAGTGGAAACGTTGCTGAATGGACTGTTTCAGCTTATGCTGAGTCTTCACACCTGTTTTCACATGACCTTAACTCAGACTACCAATACGATGCAAAAGATGAAGAGCCTGAAACTTTGAAAAGAAAAGTAATCAAAGGCGGTTCTTGGAAAGACATTGCATATTATATTCAAAACGGAACCAGATCTTATGAATACCAAGATTCTGCAAATTCGTACGTTGGTTTCAGAACTGTTCAGAGCTACGTTGGTCGTTCAAACAGAGACAAGAAATAATATTTTTTTAGAAAACATTTTATTAACCATTTTAAATAATTTCAAATGAAAAACAGCTTTTTAGAAAGTAAACTTTTTAAATCAATCATGGCTAAGGCTTATGGTCTTGGTGCTTCTGTAGTTATCGTTGGTGCTTTGTTCAAAATTCTTCACTTACCAGGTGCTGACTTTATGTTGATGGTAGGTCTTTTAACTGAAGCTGCAATTTTCGCGATTTCTGCTTTTGAACCACCTCATCAAGAGCCAGATTGGACTTTAGTTTACCCAGAATTGGCTGGTTTGGATCCTAAAGATAAGAAAGCTTCAGGTAACAACGGCAGTGTAACTCAACAATTAGACAAAATGTTGGCTGATGCTAAAATTGGTCCAGAATTGATTTCTAGTTTAGGAAACGGTTTCAAATCTTTGAACGAAAATGTAACTGGTTTGAAAGATATTTCAGGCGCTGTTGTGGCTACTGATGCATACAGCAAAAATGTAAAGCAAGCTGCAGATTCTTTGAGCACAATCAACGGATCTTATGCGAAAGCGAGCAATGCCATGGAAAGTTTAGCTACAGCAGCTGAAGGTTCTAAAGAAATGGCTGCTCAACTCGACAAAATGAATAAAAACTTATCAGCTTTAAACAGTGTTTACGGAAACATGTTAGCTGCTATGAACGTTCGTAACTAATTTGTTTATTCATTTATTAATCACTCAAGAAAGAAGCAATGGCTGGAGGTAATGTAAGCGTAAGGCAAAAGATGATCAACATGATGTATTTGGTGTTAACAGCATTGTTAGCATTGAACGTATCTGCTGAAATCTTGAAAGCCTTCCATATGGTAGAAGTAAGTATGGACCGTGCTGGTGAAAACATTGAAAAGAAAAATGTAAGCACTTTAAAAGCAATTGAGAAATACCACAAAGAAATAAGTCCTGCAGATGCAAAAGGAAAAGAAGCCTACGAGAAATCAATCGAGGTGAAAAGAATTGCTGAAGATGGCGTTAAATATTTCGCAGATTTAAAAGAAGAATTAATTGGCTTGGCTGGTGGTCGTAAAGACGGAAAATCAGATGAAGAATTGTTGCAACCAAGTAATATTGAATTGCATGCTAATTTGATGATTAACCAAGGTAGAGGTAAAGAAGTAAAAGATAAAATTAATCAAATAAGAACTGCTTTAATGGCCATTGTGCCTAAAGACAGACAAGGTGATATCAAATCTGATTTGATCATTGACGAACCAGAAGCTCCAAAAACTTGGGAGTCTGAAATGTTCGAACATACACCTTTGGCTGCTGTTGTTGCCATTTTGTCTAAAACCCAAAATGACATCAAAAACACAGAAGCACAAATCTTAGATTATTTAAAAGGTTCTATCAAAGACGATGTGTTAATCATTGACAAATTGGAAGCTAAAATTATTCCAAACAATGGTACTTACATTACTTTGGGTAACAAGTATTCTGCTGATATCTTTTTGGCAGCATCTAGTTCAAGAACAAATCCTGATATCAGCGTTAACGGTTCATCTGTTAAAGTGGATGGCGGTGTTGGTAAATACGAAGTAACTGCAACCAGAGAAGGTGAAAACAAATTCAAAGCAGTGATTGTAACCCAAGACGCTCAGGGAAAACCTAAAAGAGACGAAGTTGAGGGTTCATATTTTGCATTGGCTCCTTTGGCAGTAATTTCTGCAACTAAAATGAACGTGGTTTACATTGGTTTAGACAACCCAATTTCTATTTCAGTACCTGGTGTATCTGCTAGAGAAGTGGATGTAAATTGTTCTGCTGGTGGCAAATTAACCAGAGACAAACAAGATGGAACTTACTTGTTAAGAGTTGATGGTTCACAAAGAGAGGTAACCATTACAGCTACTGTAAAAGGTAAAACAATGGGCTTTCAAAAATACCGCGTGCGTCAAATCCCTAAGCCTATGCCTATGTTAGGATCGATTGACCAAAGTGGATCGTTCTCAGTAGGTCAGATCAAAGCGGCTAGTTTTGTATTTACCGCATTGAAAGATTTTGCATTTGAAGGTGTAAACTATACGCCAATCAGATGGACAATCATCTACCAACCTAAAAGAGGTGATGGTAAATTTGCTCAAGGTAGTGGACCTAGCATTACAGGAGAACCAAAAGCATTGTTGCAATTGGCAAAACCTGGAGATACTTACACATTAACTGCTATTAGCGCACAAGGACCTGCAGGTGCTGTAAATTTACCTGCATCTTTAACCGTTACAGTTAGACAATAACAGAAATTAAAAAGAACATTATGAAGAAGTCAATTATCATTCTCCTATTCAGTTTCTTGAGCTTTGGAAGCTTTGCACAAGGAGTATACGATGATTTCATCTACAACCGCCAGGCTGTGCAAGAGCGTAAAGTTATTGCTTGGCCATATTTAAGAGAAGCAGATGTAAAGTTTGCAAAGCGTGTTGTGAGGGTGATTGATGTAAGAGAAAAACAAAACCAGCCTATGGCTTGGCCTAAAAACCCATTGAGTGTCATTGTTTACAATGCCGTAAAAGAAGGTAAGTTAACTCCTTACAGAAACGATTCATTGACTTCTCAAATGTCTATTGAGTATTTCATGACATTGGGTACTGATACCGATTATATTGAAACGCCAATTGATCCTAATGATCCTACTTTAACCAAACCTGATACCATTGTGAACCCAATGATACCAGAATTGAGAATCCAAAAATTTAGAATTGTTGAAGACTGGATTTTTGACAAAAAGCATTCTCAAATGTTTGTTAGAATCATTTCAATTGCGCCTCGTTATACGCCTAAAATTAAAGGAAACGATTTGCCAGAACAGGATTTGTGTGTGTTAAAATACCATGCAAAAGATGGCAGTCCTGAAACCGATTTTAGACATATTGCTGTAAATTATGAATTGTTCAACAGACAAAATGATGCTGCGCGTATTTCTTATGACGACTGGTTTGAGCAACGCATGTTCTCTAGCTATGTTACCAAAGAAGCCAACCAACACGATATGTACATCAGAGAATACGAAGAATTCAGAGACAATGGTGTTGCTGCTTTGTTAGAAGGTGAGCGCATTAAGAACGAATTGTTTGAGATGGAACATGATTTATGGGAGTACTAATCCATTAAAAAAATACCAAAAAGGGATGTCAATTATTGACATCCCTTTTTTTATGCCTATATCAAAAAAAATTAAGCCATTGACTTTGTAATATTTAGCTGTTAAGGGCTTATTTTATTAAAAATATTTTCATAAAAGTATTTGTAATCCAAATTCCTTTTTTATATTTGCACTCCCCTTAGGGAGGCATAGCTCAGCTGGTTCAGAGCATCTGCCTTACAAGCAGAGGGTCCTTGGTTCGAATCCATGTGCCTCCACAAAAGTGTAGAATTTTATTCTACACTTTTTTTGTTTTAGGGGGGGCTTTGCAGATGATTTGATTGATTCTTCCTATTATAGATTTTCAATGTTTATATTTGGGCTTTAAGTTCAACACATTTCCAATGCACCACTCATTTAAAAAACTACTATTTAGCCTTGCTTCTTTTGTTTGCTTATTCCAATCTGCCAAAGCCCAACAAACAGGTGATACCCTCAAGGTAAAAGTATTTCATTTTGCATCAGCAACTAGAGATACAGCTGTACAATTACCAGATTCCAATTTGAGTTTTGAGAAAATAATTATGAAGTACACCATGCGTTGTAAAAATGCATTGGTATCAAACAGTAATAACCGCGACCAAGGTTGTGGCGAATGGGATTACAGTTGCAATACTTATTTGGTTGACTCAGCTAAAATAGAAGCTGTTGCTGCAAGTAACTCAAACTATGTGGTTACAAACTTCAATGGTAATGCATTCAAATACACTAGCAAACCTGTATATGATTATGTTTCTTATGTGCAAAAAGAAACCAAAGTAAATACAGTTCAAAACGAAACCAAAGCCAGTATAGGTTTAACGGGTAGTCAGCTTGCAGATTTTGTGCTAAATGGTAGCAATAGGTCGGGCAAGTCTCAAATGCTTTATACTGCAGCAGAAATGCAAGCTGCTGGCCTCATAGCGGGTACTGTAAATGGAATTACTTTGCATGTGGTAAACAATGGAGGGCTAATTCAATTTTTAAAAGTGAAAGCCAAATGGGTTAGCAATTACAAATGGAATGTAAACGCACCTGATTTAACAGGTTTTACTGAAGTGTTTTTCTCAAATTATACTTTTAAAAATGGCGAAAACTTTTTGCCTTTCAATAGCGCTTTAACTTGGGACGGAAGCAAAGATTTGTTGTTAGAGTTTTCATTTACCAATTCAATTCCTACACAAATGGTAGCATTGGCTGCACAATTTCAACTAAGTCCAGTTGGCATGCATGCCAATAACAATTATGCATTGAATTTAATGAATCAGGGTTTTGTTAAACTCGATACCACATTGTTGAGTACCATTAACAATGAAATGAGCATTTCTTTTTGGGCCTATGGCAATGCGGCTTCTATGCCAACAACTACTACTATTTTATATGGTTATGCCAATAACTCAGCTGAAAGACAATTGAACATACATTTACCACATAGCAATGGCAATGTGTATTTTGATTGTGGTAATGTTGGTGGTTACGATAGGGTTAATAAAGTAGCGGTGCCTGCAGAACAGGGTGGCAGGTGGAACCATTGGGCTTTTACTAAAAATGCCAAAAACGGTTCTATGAGAATTTATTTAAACGGGGTACTTTGGACAAGTGGTACAAGCAAATCAAAAGTCATTTCTTTGTTGCAAATTTTATTGGGTAAAGACCAAAATGGCAATGGCAATTACAAGGGAAGGATCAACGAATTGGCTATTTTTAAAAAGGAATTGCTTGATACCACTATTGCCAAATGGATGAACAAACAAATAGATGCAACACACCCCAATTACACCGATTTGTTGGGTTATTATCCTATGAATGAATATGGAAGTCAAACCATTGTTAATGCAGTTACGGGTTTGAGTGTTTTGGGAGAAAATTTAGCATGGAGTTTTGAAAGAGGTGAAGCCTTAAACCGAAACTTTATAGTTGATTACAACAAACCAACATTGACCTTGCATCAAGGAAATTTTCAAATAACAAATAGTAGTAAAATTCAGCTCGATTCAGTGGCAAGAATTCCTTCAATGGTATACCAATACAGCATTACTAGCAAAGAAGGGTTGAAGCCATTGGCAAGCGATGAGTTGGTATTAGACACCACTTTTGCTGGGCTGATTTCTGCTGCGCCTTCAATGATTTACGATGGCCTTTCGGGTAACATACTTGATTCCATTGCCAACACATCTGAGGGCACTTTCAATATTGTGAGTTTAACTTATTTTAAAAGATACCCTTTTTACAACGAATTGCTTTCGTTTGTTACACCTTATGGCATTGGTTTGGATTTAGGTGCTGAGGGCAAAACTTGGTATTTTGACCTGACCGATTTTGCACCTTTGTTTAAAGGTAATAAACGCTTTTTAATGACTTTAGGTGGGCAGAACCAAGAGCAAATTGATATGGAATTTTTATTTGTAGTAGGAACTCCTCCTAGGCAAGTTTTGGCATTTGATCAATTGTGGCAAGGAACCAATAGGGCTGGTGCCGCAAGCATTGCCAATATTAACAACGATATCCGTTTTCCGGTATTGAACATTACCCCTCACAAAGATGCGAGCAGTTATAAATTAAGATCAACCATTACCGGGCATGGAAATGAAGGGGAGTTTGAAAACAATGGTGGAACCGTTAACCACATGATCAATATTGAAGGTGGTGAAAGTGAATTTTATTGGAATGTTGTTGAAGAATGTGGCAGCAATCCTGTTTTTCCGCAAGGTGGAACTTGGGTTTATGACAGACAAGGCTGGTGCCCAGGAAAAGTATCTTTGACCATGCAGCAAGACTTAAGCCCATATTTAACACCAGGTAAAACTACCACCATCGATTACAATACCTCTGCTCCGCAAAACGCAGGCGGCGATTACAGATACCATGTGGCTCACCAGCTAATAGCTTACAGTGCGCCAACGTTTAATTTGGATGCACGCATTTGCGATGTTTTACAACCGAGCACAAAAGTGGCGTATGCCCGAAAAAATGCAACTTGTACACAACCTAAAATAGTGGTTCAAAATACCGGATCAACTACTATTCAAAAATTAGTCATCTCTTATTGGGTGAACCAGTCATCTGTAAAACAGTCTTATACCTGGACTGGACAGTTGTTGTCTATGGATACCTTATCGGTAGCATTACCAATTGCCAATTTGTGGTTGGATGGACTGCAAAAATCAGGCAATGTATTCCATGCGCAAATTATGCAGGTCAATGATCAAGCAGACCAATATGCTTTCAATAACCTTGCTTTTAGTGCGTTTAATTTGCCAACTGTTCTGCCGGGTAAATTTACTCTCGAAATAAGGTCTAACAATGTGCCATCTGACAATGTGGTAAAAATCATAGATGAAAACGAACAGGTTATTGATGAAAGAAGTTTAGACAAAGCCAATACCGTATTTAATTTTGATTACCAATTGGGTGGTTGTTACAAATTGGTAATTGAAGACAGGGGAGGAGATGGCCTTTCTTGGTGGGCAAATACGGCTCAAGGAACAGGCTATGCTAAAATTAAAAATGCCAATGGTACAACTATCAAAACCATTCAATCTGATTTTGGAAATGGCATTGAACTAGCTTTTACAACAGATTGGGTAATGAATACCGAAAAAATAATGCCTTCAGAATGGTTCAATATGTATCCAAACCCTGCTAATCATTTATTTACGATAGAAGGTACCCATATTGAAGGTGCACAGCTTGACATTTATGATCTTTTGGGGCAATCGGTTTTTTCTATAACTCAATTAAAATCTACCAAAGAAAATATCAGGCTAAGTCCTGATTTGTCGGCTGGATTGTATCTTGTGAGACTGAGCAAAAACGGCCTAAATACGCAACAACTGTTATTGATTCAACCTTAAACTAAAGGAAATGCACCTTGCCTGTTTCAAGTTCGTACATGGCACCTGTTAACTTGATGATACCTTTGCTTTCAGCAATTCTAACGATATTACTTTGTTGTCGAATTTTTTCTATGGTTAACAAAACATGTTCTTTTGAAACAGCATTTACAAATTGGTAGTTATGTCCTGTTCTGTTTTCTAAAATTGTTTTTTCAGCGTCTATTGCTGGTTTTATTTTTTCAAGTAAGTGCGTTAGGTTGTCGAGTTGAACATGGTTGCAAGCGCCAGCAATTGCCCCACATTTGGTATGTCCTAAAACCAAAACAAGTTTTACGCCAATTTCGTGTACTGCAAATTCCATACTACCTAAAATATCTTCATTGAGCACATTGCCAGCAATGCGAACACTGAAAATATCTCCTAATCCCAAATCAAAAATGTGTTCGGTGGTTGTTCTGCTGTCAATACAGCTCAATACAATTGCTATAGGATTTTGTCCAGTAACAGTTGCTTTGGCTTGGTGTTTCAAATATTTTTCATTTGTAACGCCAGTCATGAAACGCTCATTCCCTTTTTCTAAAATAGACAAAACATCGTCTGGACTTAGTTTTTGTTGAGCAGTTTTGTCTATTATATTAATAAACTCTAATTGGTCTTTTAATGGAGGAAATTGATCAAATCCAATTAAATTCATTTTAATTCCATGTTCTTTTGCAAAAGTTGTATTGAAATCACTAATTAACTCCAATACATCTAAATCTATAAAGTCAGCATTTTCAGCATCAATTACAATTTTAGAACCAGCAGGTAGTTTCCAAAGTGTTTCTTTGATACTTGACTTGTTCAAAAAAGATACCTGATTTGGTAAAGTAAGGATGTAAGTTTCATCTGTGTGTAAAGTTTCTTTTTGCAATACATATGGATTTTTAAAGTTACTTTTTAACAGATAAAAAATACTAATTCCCAAACCAATTAAAATTCCAATTAATAGATCTGTAAAAACAATGGCTAAAATGGTAATGATGAATGGTACAAATTGGTTCATCCCTTTTTTATACAAATCTGTAAAAATAGAAAGTTTAACAAGTTTGTAGCCGGTCATTATTAATATGGCAGCCAAACTTGCCAATGGAATTAAATTTAACAGGGGAGCTAAAAGTAAAATACTGGCTACTAAAAATAAACCATGTATAATGGATGAAGCTTTACTTTGTGCGCCCGCGTTTATATTCACCGAACTCCTTACAATGACTGATGTAATTGGAATGCCACCAATTAGTCCGGCCAGAATATTGCCAATACCCTGTGCATACAATTCTTTATTGGGCGAAGCCACTCTTTTGTGTGGATCAAGTTTTTCTACAGCTTCTAAATTCAGCAATGTTTCTATTGAAGCAACGATGGCAATTGTTAAACCTATTAACCAAACTTGTTGTTTGTACAATCCATTGAAATCAGGTGCTGTAAATACTTCTGAAAATTGGTTTATCTTAGGTAGTTGTACTAGGTGTTCTGTTTTAATTGCCAAAGCAGGTAGAAACTCATTAAAAAGAAAATTGCTACCCATGCCAAGAAACACAATAAACAAAGATGGTGGCAATAAACGAAATTTACTTAATGGCGTTTTGTCCCAATAAATCAGCAACAAAATTGAAACAATTGAGATGAGAATTGCTCCTGCTGAATATTGTTGAAATACATTCAGTAATTCAGAAAATGTGTTCTCTCCGTCTTGTTGGTAAAAAGAAAAATCTTCTTCATTGTCTTTGTCATATCCAACAGCATGTGGAATTTGTTTGAGTATTAAAATGAACCCAATGGCAGAGAGTAGGCCTTTGATTACATTCAGTGGAATATAACTGGCCAATGAACCTCCTTTGAAAATGCCAATCATAATTTGAACTATGCCTGCAATGAATACGGCAACCAAAAAAAAGTTAAAATTGTTTAACTCTAGAATGCCAGACAATACAATTGCAGCTAAACCAGCTGCTGGTCCACTTACGCTGGTATGAGATTCACTCAAAAAGCCAACTACAATACCCCCAATTATGCCCGAAATAACACCTGAAATCAATGGGGCTCCACTGGCTAATGCCACGCCTAAACACAATGGCAATGCAACTAAAAAAACAACTAATCCTGCCGGAAAATCGTATTTTAAATGGGTAAAGTTTTTCAAGTTTAATTTATTTTTAAGGTTCAAGTTAGCAATTAATCCAACAAGACAAACAGCTTATTGTTTTTTATAATTGAAATATTGCTTAGTGTAGGTGTTTTTGGAAAATCCTGCAATCCATGCTTTTAACTGATTTTGATTTTCAGTTTGGTATGCTATTATTTGAGGGTATTCATTTTTTTGATTCATTGCAATAAAACCTGTTTCGTTCATTTGAATCAGTAAGAATTGAATGGTTTGACCATTGATAACAGGGCAATAATACCAATTGTTGTTTTCTTGAATTAGAGAAATGTCTTCAACAAATGTTTCAATGCCATTTTGATAGATGCTACCTTTTCCTTTGTAAACATTGTCTATGACATTCCAGTTCTCAATAATTTCTTTGTTTTGATAGGAGCCTTTCCATTTTCCTATGATCCAATTAAAAGATTGACCTGTGGCAGGTTTTGAATAGGAATTGCGAATGATAATTGAACTGCAATACAATACAAATGCAATAGATAGTAATTGATAAAATAAACGCATGATTAATGAAATTGATTGGACAAATTAGCTAGGCTTGACCTTTCATCTTTTTAGGGTGTAAGGCTGAATGTTAAGGCTTGATTTGAGTTGTACTTTCAAACACTTTTATTTGAAGCATATACTCCATTAAAATTAATGCACATGGTCGTCCCCAAACACTTCAACTCTGTGTCCAAAATGGTGCACAAAATCTCTCATTTCTTCTGCCAATTCTTTGTTATTGGTTGCTCTTTCAAAGGTATCGGCTAATGTTGCTAATGTTTGAAACATAAATAAATTCATTTCGTCTACACGCATTTCTGAAGTCCATAAATCAATGCGCATGGCATTCTGTTCAATGCCATTGAATAAGCTTAAAATCATTGCTTTTGCAGGTTCTTTTCCTTCAAAATCGGCGTCGTCTGCATTCCATTCAATGAGTGCTGGCATATTGTCTTTGTCTATGTGAACATCAATTCTGATTTGAGAACTTTTTGCGATTTCAGGTGTGTTTGGTGTTGTATTGTTTTCCATGATTTATAAAGTAGATTTTAATGCAATTAAATAGTTTTTGAGTGCGATGAGTTTTTGAATGACATGTTGCTGGTCTTTTCCTGTTAGATTCAGTTTTTCTTTTGCTCCTTGCAATGTATAGCCTTCAATTTTAACCAATTGGTAAATTTGTTGTAGCAATTGTATGTCTGATTGGGTGTATTTTCTTTCTCCTTTTGCAGTTTTAGTAGGTTTAATTTGAGGGAATTCTTTTTCCCAAAATCGGATCAATGAAACATTCACCTGCATGAGCGAGGCAACTTCACCAATTTTAAAATAGGTTTTTTCAACTTTATCAGAATGGATAGTTGGAACAGGCATTAGTCGAAAGATTGACCCTCCCTGTTTGCAATGGCTCTGATGGCTTGGTATTCTTCTTCAGTTAAATCATTGAAGAAATAATTAATTGGATTGACCTTGTTTTTTCCTTTGATCACTTCATAATGCACATGTGGTGCTGTAGAAGTGCCAGTATTACCTACAAATCCTAGTAATTCTCCACGTTTAATTCTGTTGCCTACATGTACTTTTATTCTGCTCATGTGTGCATACAAGGAATGGTACCCAAATCCATGATTCACCTCTACATGGTTGCCATAACCATTTCCATTTTCGGCGGTTTCAACCCTACCGTTTCCTGTTGCATATATAGGTGTTCCGGTTGGTGCAGTAAAGTCTATCCCAGAATGGAACTTATGGGTTTTAAAAACTGGGTGAATGCGGTATCCAAAACCTGAAGCCATGCGTTTCAATGTTTTGTTTGAAACAGGTTGGATAGCAGGAATACTGGCTAAAAACTGAGTTTTATTGGCTGCTAACCTGCTCAATTCCTTAAAAGAGACTGTTTGTATTCTAACCAACCTGCTGAGTAAATCTACTTTCTCTTGCAGGCTTACCAATTCTTCTTTGCTATTGATGTTTTGGAAGTTTTCATAACTAGAGAGGCTCTTTCTATTTGGTTTAATAGCTGCATAATTGATGGGTTCTGCTTCAAAAATGGCTCTGTAAATATTGGCATCTCGGTCTTGTAATTCTGCCAGTTTAGAGTTGAGCTCATCCACTTTATCACTGAGTGTTTTTACTTCTGTTTTGTATATTTCATTCTCTCTTTTTAAGCTTCTTTCTTTGGGAGAATCAATAAAACTATACATGGCAATCACCATCACAGCACCTGCTACAACAGATGCTGACAAGAATCCGAAAATTTGCAAAACAACACTGGTTAAGCTTGTTTTTACTTTTTCGAAATCCAATTTGTGGGGGTTATATGAATACTTACTTTTGGCCAATACTTTTTTACTGTTTACAAAAAAATAAATAAATGAGGGCAAAATTAAAGAAAATTATGCAATTTATGACCTGAAAAATTTAGAACGCATAATTCCTAAACTAATGACTGCCAGCGAAATAAGACAAAAGTTCCTCCATTTTTTTGAAAGCAAAGGTCACCAGATTGTACCATCAGCGCCTATTGTAGTGAAAAATGACCCTACACTCATGTTCACAAATGCAGGTATGAACCAATTCAAAGATTGGTTTTTAGGCAATGAAATACCAAAATACAAAAGGGTTACAGACACACAAAAATGTCTTCGAGTAAGTGGTAAGCACAATGATTTGGAAGAAGTTGGTGTTGATACTTACCATCATACCATGTTTGAAATGCTTGGAAACTGGAGTTTTGGCGACTATTTTAAAACAGAAGCCATTGAATGGGCATGGGAACTGTTAACCAATGTTTATGGTTTAGATAAAGACCGCTTGTATGTGACCATTTTTGAAGGAGACGACAAGGAAGGTTTGGCAAAAGATACGGATGCCTACAATGAATGGAAAAAATGGATCCATGAAGAGCGCATTTTGTTAGGAAATAAAAAAGACAATTTTTGGGAAATGGGAGATACTGGGCCTTGTGGGCCTTGTACTGAAATACATGTAGACTTAAGGCCAGCTGCTGAAAGGGCTGCAATCAATGGTGCCAGTTTGGTTAATAACGACCATCCACAAGTGATTGAAATTTGGAACAATGTGTTCATGGAATTCAATAGAAAAGCAGATGGTTCACTAGAAAAATTACCTGCACAACATGTTGATACCGGAATGGGATTTGAAAGATTGGTGAGAGCCATAGAAGGAAAAAGTTCTAACTATGACACGGATGTATTTGTACCAAGTATCCAATTTATCGAACAAAAAAGCGGCATTGCTTATACCTATTCGTCTAGTCAGTCAGATATTGCCATGCGTGTCATTGCAGACCATATCAGAGCCATTTCGTTTTGCATTGCAGATGGTCAATTGCCATCAAACAATGGAGCTGGTTATGTTATCAGGAGAATTTTAAGAAGAGCTGTGCGTTATGGTTTTCAGTTTTTGAATTTCAAAGAACCATTCTTAGACCAATTGTGTGGATTAATTGCCGAGCATTTTAAAACAGTATTCCCTGAACTCCAATCACAAGTTCAATTTGTAAGTAAAGTCATTCGTGAAGAAGAACTCAGTTTTTTAAGAACACTTGAAAATGGTTTAAAACGACTAGACCAATTAATGACAGGGCTTCAACCAGGTGCCACCATTGAAGGCAAAATCGTATTTGAACTCAACGATACTTTTGGTTTCCCTGTTGATTTAACTTCTTTGATTGCTCGTGAAAATGGTTTTAGTATAGATGAGATTGGATACAAAACTGCCTTAGAAGAACAAAAAAATCGCTCACGCAAAGCAACTGAATTAACTACAGATGATTGGCAAGTTGTTGCTCCAGAGGAAACTACTGAGTTTGTAGGGTATGATGCTTTAGAATCCAATATTCAAATTCTTAAATACAGAAAAGTAAAAACCAAAGGAAAAGATTTGGTACAATTGGTATTCAATAGCACCCCGTTTTATCCAGAAGGAGGAGGACAAGTAGGAGACAAGGGGCAAATTAGTAACAACAACCAGACCATTCAAATTCTCAATACCGTAAAAGAAAACAACCTCATCATTCATTTAACTGATCAATTGCCTATAGATCCAACTCAACAGTTCCATGCAAGTGTCAATAGCCAAATAAGAACATTGTCTGAAAATAACCATTCAGCAACCCATTTATTGCATGCAGCACTCAAACAAGTTTTAGGTAAACACATAGCCCAAAAAGGTTCGTTGGTGAATGCCGATTATTTGAGATTTGACTTTTCTCATTTTGCAGCAATGACAGCTGAAGAATTGGCTGCTGTTGAACAGTTGGTGAACCAAAAAATCAGACAAAATATTTCTTTAAATGAACAAAGAAATGTACCAATTGAAACAGCCGAAAAAATGGGTGCAACCATGTTGTTTGGAGAAAAATATGGAGAACAAGTGAGGGTCATCACATTTGATCCAAGTTACTCAATGGAATTGTGTGGTGGAACACATGTTAAACAAACAGGACAAATTGGGTTGTTTAAAATTATTTCAGAATCGGCAGTAGCTGCAGGAGTTAGAAGAATTGAGGCAGTAACAGCAACAGCAGCTGAACAATATGTGATAGATTTAGAACAAAAAATACAGGCTGTTCAATCAGTTTTAAAAGGGAAAGATTTGGTTAAGTCAGTTGAGCAATTATTGGCTGAAAAAACAGAGTTACTCAAAAAAATTGAACAATTCGAAAATGCCCAAACACTTCAGTTAAAAGATTCATTAAAAAAAGAAGTGAAAGCAATGGAAGGTTTCAATTGTATTGTCAGTACAATGAATGTATCATCTGCAGAGCAGTTGAAAAATTTGTCGTTTCAATTAAAAGCAGAGGTGCCTAATTTGTTTTTTATGGCAGCTGCTACCATTTCCGGTAAGCCATTTTTAAGCATTATTATGGATGAGGCCTTGGTTAAAACAAAGCAATTGCATGCTGGAAATTTAATCAAAGAAGTAGCCAAGTGTATCAAAGGTGGGGGCGGAGGTCAGGATTTTTATGCCACAGCTGGAGGCAATGATATCAATGGTTTAAACGATGCTATAGATCTGGTGAAGCAAAATTTACACATAGTATAAAAATATTGGCATTGTTTTTAGTTTATTTTTTTTAAATTACAGCATGGAAAATGAGTTACTTATACTGTTTAGTGTAGCTGCTTTACTGATTGTTTTTATTTGGTTCAGAAACAACGTAAGGCTGAGTGACAATTGTCCTAAATGTGGAAATAATGTACATGTCAAAAGGGTACCTAGAAGTTTTGTAGCAAAGTACTTTTTGTTCATGCTCAATACTAGAAGACTGAGGTGTGATAAATGCTGGAAGTTTTTCTATCAAATTTTTCCAGGTTAGAAAGTAAATTTTGTTTGCTTTTTAAATCAATAGAATTTCTGAATTCCAATTGCTTTGCGTGCAGCTGTTACTGTTTTATCAGCACTATCAGCTGCTTTATCTTTACCCAATTGAGCTACTTTACTCAAATAAGCATCGTCTTCTAAAATAGCAGTTATTTTTTCTCTAATTGGTGATAGGTAAATGATTAAATCTTCTGCCAATTGTTTTTTTAAATCGCCGTACCTGATGCTACAATCTGCATAGGCTTGTTTAAAATGATCTAATGTACTTGACTGAGAAACCAAGTGCATTAAATCGAATAAGTTTTGCACTCCAATACTTACTTCACTATTGGGAACATTTGGTCCGGAATCAGTGACTGCCCTAGATAGTTTTTTTCTAATTTCTTCAGGAGAATCAATGAGGTTAATGACATTGTTTTCTCCATCACTTTTGCTCATTTTTCCTCCACCTTGCAAGCCAGGTATTTTAATTAATTCTTTGCCGTAATTAAATGCCTGTGGTTCTGGGAACAAATTGGTTTGATAAATTCTATTGAACCTATTTCCAAAGGTTCTGGCCATTTCAAGATGTTGTTCTTGGTCTTTTCCAACTGGCACTAAATCTGCTGCATGAATTAAAATATCTGCTGCCATTAAAACAGGGTAGGTGAGCAGTCCTGCATTGATGTTATTGGGTTGGGTTCTGGCTTTTTCTTTAAAAGAACTAACCCTTTCCAGTTCGCCCATATATGCATGCATATTTAACAACAAATACAGCTCAGCTGTTTGAGGTAAATCACTTTGAATATACAAGGTGCTTTTTTCAGGATCTAAGCCACAAGCGAGGTATTCTGCCAATACCTGTTTTACACTTTGATGAAGGTCTGCAGGGTTTGGATGCGTTGTCAATGAATGGTAATCTGCAATGAAAAAATAACAATTGTGGCTGTGCTGCATCTGAATAAAATTCTGAACCGCACCTAAGTAATTTCCTAAATGTAATTTTCCGGTTGGTCTGATGCCACTAACAACTGTTTTTCCTTGACTCATACATGCAATTTATAGGTTCAATTTTACTAAAAAAACTTTGAACTATAAACGATGCTTCAGAAATGATTTGTATTAGGCTTGCTTTCCGGCTAATAAATACATCACAGCCATTCTAACTGCTACTCCATTTTCTACCTGATCTAAGATGATGCTGTGTTTGCTATCTGCAACTGCACTGGTAATTTCTACCCCTCTGTTGATGGGGCCTGGATGCATAATCACAATTTCTTTATTGAGCAAATGAAGTCTTTCTTCATTTAAACCATACATCATGCTGTACTCACGCAAAGAAGGAAAATTGTTTTGTTCTTGTCTTTCTAATTGAATTCTGAGCATATTGGCTACGTCGCACCAATTCAAAGCTTTCATTAGGTCGGTTTCAACTTTTACTCCTAAAGATGCAATGTGTTTTGGGATTAAAGTATTGGGGCCACAAACCATCACTTCTGCGCCTAATTTTTTAAGGCATAATATATTTGAAAGGGCAACTCTTGAGTGAGCAATGTCTCCTACAATGACTATTTTTTTGCCTTTGACGCTGCCCAGTTTTTCTCTGATAGAATAGGCGTCAAGCAAGGCTTGAGTAGGGTGTTCGTGTGTGCCGTCTCCTGCATTAATAATACTTGCATCAATGTGTTTGGCTAAAAATACACATGCTCCTGGGGCAGGGTGGCGCATGACTACCATGTCTACCTTCATTGCTAGAATATTCTTAACGGTATCAATGAGGGTTTCTCCTTTTGATACAGATGAAGAAGATGCTGCAAAATTAATAATATCGGCACTCAATCTTTTTTGGGCCAATTCAAATGAAATTCTGGTTCGGGTAGAGTTTTCAAAAAACACATTGGCAACAGTAACATCTCTCAGTGAGGGTACTTTTTTAATGGGTCTGTTGATGATTGATTTAAAATTATCAGCTGTTTCAAAAACCAATTGAATGTCTTCTGTGCTGATTTCTTTGATGCCCAATAAATGCTTTTGCGAAAATTGCTTCATGCTTGATTTAGAAGTTTCAATCGTTTGGTAATATATACAGTGTCTTTTTTATGCGATTCTTTCCATTCAACTTTTACTTTATCGTTTGAACGGCTATCTACTACAATGCCAGTATAGTCTGCCTGTATAGGTAAATCTCTGCTGTGTTGACGGTCTACCAATACCATCAGCTCAACTTTACTAGGCCTACCAAAATCTGTAATGGCATCTAAAGCGGCTCGTATGGTACGTCCGGTAAACAATACATCATCTATGAGCACTACGGTTTGGTTACTGGTGCTGAAATTAATTTTGAGTTCGCTCGGCGTAATTTGTTCGTTTCCTCTTCTGTAATCGTCACGGTAAAAAGCGATGTCGAGTTCGCCGTATTGAATATCTTGAACTCCGGTTAATTCTATCAATCGAGCTAAAATTCTTCTAGAGAAAAAAACACCTCTTGGTTGCATACCAACTATGGCAACTTGCTTGAAGTTTCCATGTTTTTCTATCAGCTGGTGACAGAGCCGATCAATGGTAATCAGCAATTGTTTTTTCTCCAGTAGGATCCGTTCTTTCATTGCAAAAAGGCTGTAGTTTTGAAATTCAAATATCCAAAATTGTAAGAAGAATTGCGTTATTTTTCTTCACTGTGTTTTAAAATACAATCAAATTCAGCTTGGCTTACAGACATAACAGACAAGCGCCCTTGCCTGATCAGTCCAATTTGTTGTAAGGCATCTGTTTGTTTGATTTGTTCGAGTGTAACCGCTTTTTTTAGGCTTTTAAATGGTTTTAAATTAACCACTACCCAGTTAGGGTCTTCTGTAGTTGGGTCTTGGTACGCTTCTTTGCTTACTTTTGCTATGCCTACAATTTCTTTGCCTTCATTGCTATGGTACCAAAGCACGAGGTCTCCCTTTTTCATGCCTCTTAAGTTGTTTCTGGCTTGGTAGTTTCTTACTCCATCCCAGAAAGTTTCTTTGTCTTTTAAAAACTGTTCCCAGCTGTATTTAAACGGCTCAGACTTTACTAACCAATGATTCATATACATTTCAAATTAGGGCAAAAAAAATCCCAACCTAAGTTGGGATTTTTTAAGAATTATTTACCTTCTAGTTTGGCTTTTAATTCTGCCAGACCATCTACGTCAGCAAATGTTGATTTCTCATTGCTATCGTTTAGTTTCTTAGCAGCTTTTGAAGCTTTGTCTTTTTCGTTTTCCTTGCGTTTTTCATCAACTACTTTCTTTTCAACTTCTTCTTCTCTCCATAAAGCAGTGTGTGAAACAACAATACGACGGTTTTCTTTGTTGAACTCAGTTACTTTTACTTGAATAACTTCGTCTTCTTTAGCCGTTTTCTTGTCTTCTTTTTGCAATTGTTTCAATGGTGCATAGCCTTCCACTCCATAAGGAAGTGCAATGATGGCACTCTTGTCTTCAATTTTAAGGATAGTTCCTTCGTGAATTGAACCTACAGCAAACAAGGTATCGAATGCTTCCCAAGGGTTTTCATCCAATTGTTTGTGTCCTAAGCTCAAACGACGGTTTTCTAAGTCAACTTCTAAAACCAATACGTCTAACTCTTGTCCAACTTTTACGAATTCGTTTGGATGTTTGATTTTCTTAGTCCAGCTCAAATCTGAAACGTGAACCAATCCGTCAACACCTTCTTCCAATTCAACAAATAAACCATAGTTGGTCATGTTGCGAACTGTACCTTTGTGGCGTGAACCAACAGGGTATCTATCTTGAATAGCAACCCATGGATCTGGTTTCAATTGTTTGATACCTAAAGACATTTTTCTTTCGTCTTTGTCTAAAGTTAAAATCATTGCTTCCATTTCGTCACCCATTTTCAAGAAATCTTGTGGGCTACGTAAATGTTGACTCCAGCTCATTTCACTTACGTGAATTAAACCTTCAACACCAGGAGCGATTTCCAAGAATGCACCGTAATCAGCAATGTTTACAATCTTACCTTTTACTTTGGCATTTACTTGTAATTCTTCAGATAAGCTATCCCAAGGGTGTGCACCCAATTGTTTCAAGCCTAAAGAGATACGTTTTTTCTCATCGTCAAAATCAAGTACTACTACATTGATTTTATCGTCTAATTTCAATACTTCCTCAGGATGGTTGATACGACCCCATGAAATATCTGTAATATGTAACAATCCGTCTACACCACCTAAATCAATGAACACACCAAAAGAAGTCATGTTTTTAACAGTTCCTTCCAATACTTGGCCTTTTTCTAATTTAGATAGGATATCAGATTTTTGTTTTTCAATATCTTCTTCAATCAATACTTTGTGAGAAATTACCACATTTTTGAATGAATGATTTACCTTAACCACTTTAAATGGCATGGTTTGACCTACATAAACATCGTAGTCTTTGATAGGCTTGGTGTCAATTTGTGAACCAGGTAAGAATGTGTCAATACCCATTACATCCACAACTAAACCACCTTTTGTGCGGGTTTTTACATACCCTTGTACAATTTCATCATTCTCATGAGCAATTAAAATGTTTTCCCATGCGCGTTCTGAAACTGCTTTTTTGCGAGACAAAATCAGTTGTCCGTTAGGATCTTCTTTTGTTTCTAACAAAACTTCTACTACATCACCTGCTTTTAATTCAGGCATGTCACGAAATTCTGTGCGTGCAATTAAACCATCTGATTTAAAACCGATGTTCAATACCACTTCTTTTTCAGTAAAACCTACTACTGTTCCTTTTACGATTTCTTTTTCGTTGAAAGCGTTCAAGGTGTTTTCATAAAGGCTGCTGAGTTTTTCGTACTCGTCTTTAGAGTACCCACCGAAACCGGCGTTGTCTAAACTCCAATCGAAATCCATTTCGGGAGCTTTAGCTGTTTGATTTTTGTTTTCTGTCAATTTAATTTATCTCCTTTCGCTTAAAAAAGCTTGCAATCTTACAGCTTTTTCAAAACAAAAGCAAAGAAATTCAGTTCTTTAGCCGTTTTTTTGCCGAAATTCATAGAATTGCCTGCAGACACAGTATTTGCATGGCAAAATGGCCTTATTGTGATACTTTAACCAAACGGATGTGTTTTGTAAGATTCAGATTATCAATGGTTAAATTGTAGATGCCATCTGGTAGTTGAGCCAAATTCAAACTCATTTTTTGCGCTTCAATTTGAATAGCCAATAGCTCAGGGCTTATTTTTTTACCATTTAAATCAAATAATGTTACTTGACAATTTGCCGTAATGGCGTTCGACTCTATCGCAACCAAATCAGAACTTGGAATTGGATATACTTTGAAAGTATTGCTTAAATCTATACTATTAATACCTGTAGCGCTTGAAAGTTTGATCCATTTGGTTTGATATGCCAACAATGGCTCAATTTGAATTGAACCCAATTGGTTTACTAAATATTGTTTGCTTTTTCCGTCCAATAAATTGGTTCCATTATAAGCCCCAAAAGGAATGCCGGCACCCAGTAATGAAACCTGAATGGTATCAATTGCATTTGCACTTAAATTACTGATGACTATAATATTATCTCCATCTTTTTGACGCAGATATGCGTATACCGAATTGCGGTTATTGGCTAAATTTTTATAGGTTCCTTTTTGTAATGCCAATTCATTGTTTCGGCATTGAATGGCTCTATTGTAAAATCGCCACAAAGAATTGCTGTCTTTTTTTTCATCTAATACATTGAATGCTTTAAAATTAGAATTGATGCCATACCATGGTGTACCAGCACTAAAACCAGCATTGGTTCCAGCGCTCCATTGCATGGGCCTGCGAATGCTTTCATCAGGTTTTGATCCAATCATGCCTATTTCTTCACCATAATATATATATGGAATACCAGGCAAACTCAGGTAAATGCCTGCAGCGGCTTTGTTTTTTAATTGATTATTGCCCAAACTTTCAATAACCCTGTTTTGGTCGTGATTGGTTGAGAACAAACCGTACTGTAGAAATGGATAGTTTTCATACGCAAATTTAACGGCATTCTTTAATGAATTGGGGTTGCCTGAATTCACGCTTGCAATGAGTTCATTGGCAATGTTAAACTCAAAACAGTAATCTAGTTTTTGGTTGTATAATTTGATGGTATTGGCATCTGACCATACTTCACCAACTGTCATCATATTGGTGTTTTTGCTTTTACAATGGTCGTTGAAGTTTTTCCAAAACGAAATGGTTTGAGGTAAGTTTTGTAAGTTGGATCCATCTTCATATAAATACATAGCAGCATCCAATCTAAAACCATCAATATTCATAGAATCGAGCCAATAATCGGCAACACTCATCATGCTATCTACCAATGGTGCATATTGGTAGTTCAAATCAGGCATGCCACTCCAAAACAATCCATAGTAATACTGGTTGTTTTTAGCGTGCCAAACCTCTTGCCCCCATGGACCGGTGTAAGTTGGTTTACTTTGGCTCCAACGGTAAAAATTTTTGTATAATGGGTCGTTTGCAGCCGATTTTTGAAACCAAGGGTGTTGGTTTGAACTGTGATTCATTACCAGGTCTATTACAATTCGAATGCCTCTTTGATGTGCCGCTTTTACAAAATTTTTAAAATCGGCGGAACTGCCATATTGGTTTTGCAGTGCTTTGTAATTGCTGACATCATAACCATGGTAACTCGGCGATTGCATAATGGGCATTAACCAAAGTGCTTTGATTCCCAAATCTTGGTTGGTGCTAGAATCGCCATCGTTTAAATAATCTAATTTTTGGGTCAGCCCTCTGAAATCACCTATGCCATCGCTGTTGCTGTCGAAAAAACTCCTTACAAATACTTCGTAAAAAACGGCTTCGTTCCACCAATAAGTGTTTTGAGCAAACAAAAATTGAGGGCATGAAAGCAAACAAAAGAAACAGAAGTATATTTTTTTCATACTATAAATTTACAAAAAAAGGAGTGTACTTGCGAACACTCCTTTCTGTAATTAGTTTTAAATTGAATTTACCATTTTACAACAATACGAGAATTGTTATTGCTGAATGAAGCAGTTGGTAAATGGCTCAAATTTGCATTTAAGGCTTTTCCAATTGGATCAAACTGAGGAATATCGTTCATGAGTTTGAATTTTTCTTTGCCACATTTCACCATTGCATTGTTTGTTTTTATTTGTTTTAAGTCGCCAAATCCGTGGAAATAAACTTTCACATGTTTGAATTTGCTGTTTAAATTTCCTTTTGAAGCTTCTAAAACCAACTCGTTGTTTTTTGCGGTATATACAATTTGTCTTTGATGGAAAGCGCCATTTTGGTAGTCGTATCCATCGCCAGCGTCTTCGTAGTAACTGAAGCTATTGTTTTCGGTTCCTTTATACAAGTGTAAATACAATGTATCTGTTGGCATTTCATCAGCGTGTTGAACCAAACTTTGCATAGGTAAAATGCTACTTCCTTTCACATACGCAGGTAACTTTTCTAATGGAGTTTCGACATAAATTTCGTTGCCACCAGTAAGTTTTTCTTCATTGTACAAGTCGTACCAATCGCTTCCTTTAGGCAAATAAACTTTTGTAATTTGTGTGCTTCCAACTACTGGTGCAACCATAATGCCGTTTCCAAATAAATACTGGTTTTGGTATTTCCAGTCATATACAAGCGGGTCATGGGTGTATGAAATGGCCAATGAACGAGCTACTGGCATTCCTGTTTGACTGGCTTCGTAAAATGCTGAGTACAAATAAGGCATGAGTTTGTAACGCAACGATATATAGTTTCTAGAAATTTCTTCCACTTTTTCGCCATAGCTCCAAGGTTCACTGTCTTTGGCATCAATCATTTTGTGGTTTCTGTAAAACGGACAAAATGCACCAATTGAAATCCATCTGGCAAAAGTGGCAGGGCTACATTCACCTGCAAATCCACCTACATCATAACCAGCATTGGCCATACCACTAAGGCCCAAACTGTTTACCAACCTTACACCAGTTAAAATACTTTCGTCATTTGATTGGTTGTCTCCGGTCCAGATGGCACTGTATCTTTGGGTTCCAGCATAAGCAGCTCTTGTTAAAATTAATGGTCTTTTGTTGTTTAACAGTTTTTTGGTTCCTTCATAGGTGGCTCTGGCCATTTGCATGCCATAGATATTGTGCCATTTTCTGTGATTGGCTTTTTGGCCTTCGTAATAGGCTTGCACCAAATCAGGATATTTTTGCCCCCAAGATGCGGGTTCGTTCATATCGTTCCAAAATCCATCAATACCATCATTGACATAACCTTTGAATGAATTTCCCCACCATAGCCTGGTTTTTTCATTTGTAAAATCAGGGAAATGGCAACGGCCTGGCCAAACAGATGCAATAAAATCGGTGCCGTCAGGGTATTTCATAAACAAGTTTTGTTGAACGCCTTCTTCGTAACTCTTGTATGATTTTTCTACTTTAATACCTGGGTCAACAATTACCACATTTTTGAATCCCATTTGCCCCAATTGGTTTAACATGCGTTTAGGGTCTGGAAACCTTTCGTTGTTCCAAGTGAAAATTTTGTATTGATCCATGTAATGAATGTCAAAATACAATACATCTGCAGGTATTTTTTTGTCTCTGAAAGTTTTGGCCAATGTTAATACCTCCGATTCTGGGTAATAGCTGTATCTACATTGTTGGAAGCCAATACTCCATAAGCTGGGCATTTCAATTCTACCAGTTAAATCTGTATAAGATTGAATGATTCCTGCTACTGTTGAATTGCCTATGAGGTAATAATTCATGTCGCCTTCTTCGGCTGTAAATGAACTGAATCGTTCGTTTGAAGCCCCAAAATTAAAATGTGATTTAGACGTGTTGTCCATGAAAATACCATACGTTCTTTGGTGGTGAATACCTATGTAAAATGGAATGGTTGCATACAATGGATCACCGTTAGATGGGTATCCAAAATAGTCGGTATTCCAATTGGTATAACCTTCACCTCTGCGGTCTAAATTACCCGTTTTTTCTCCTAAGCCAATAAAGCGTTCGCCTTCTTGTAATTTCTTATATGTACTTACGTCTTCGCCAATCCATGCAGTTCCAAATGCAGGTTCATCCTCGTTGAGCAATTCGTTTTTATGGTTGAAAAGTTGAAACCTTACCGGGTTTTTGCTGATGATTAATTTGCACGAATCGGTTGTAATTTCCGTGCTTGTTGGTTGCTCATTGATTTTAAAAGAATTACCTGTTGGATTTGTAATAACAGCATAACTGAAATCATCAAATTGTTGGTTCTTGGTAATGCTGATTCTAATTGTACTTGCAGAATAAACCAATACCCTTGCCATTCCATTACTGGTTTGAATGAGAATGCCATTGTTGATTCGGGTTAAAGAAGTTTGGTCTCCCAAGCCTTTGAACAATACCTGAGCTTGTAAGCTCAACTGAAGTGTTAATGCTAGAATAAATAAACTAATATGTTTGAACATGTGATAGATTTTTACAACAATAATATTGAAAATAGCTGATTTTTAAATAAAGGATAGGCCTGTTAAAAAAAGAAAGTCCGGGCAAGCTAGCTTGCCCGGACTTTCTCCTATTGAAAGAACCAAATTAGTCGATCATTAATTTGATGGTACCAGTTTGGTTGTTGTTGTTAACAACTTGAATGAAATAAGTGCCAGAAGTTAAATTTTCTCTGTCAATTCTGATAGCATTGAACTCGTAGTTATTGTAAGTTCTAACTGTTCTACCAGTAATATCTAAAATAGCAACATTGTGTTTGCTAGCATTATCATTGAACTCAACTACTGTGTAAGTACTTGTTGGGTTAGGGTAGATGCGCATGCTGTTGTTTAAGCTAGCATTATCTCTGATTGAAGTAGCTTCAATTGGTTTGCAAGAACCAAAAATGAAACCTAAAGTTTGTGCATCACCTGTGGTACGAACCAATTCGCGTTGGAAACCACCTACACCATTTGGTTTGGTACAAGCACGGTCTGTAGTATCATTGAATTTCTCTTGATTTTTAGTAGCACCTGCCTCATCAGCAAAGCTTCCGTTGATGAAATAGTAGTATACAGTACCGTTACAAACTTCAGTAACGGTTTTAGAGAAAATACCTGGTTGTCCAGCAACTGCTTCCATAGCTACTGCGTTTTTCCAGCCACCTAGGTAATCCAATACTAAGTAAACAGAATCTCCAGGGATTTCATTGCTCAAATCAGCTTTGAAAGTAATGGTTTGAGAAGCTGGGCGTGGGTTACAAGCTGTAAATGTGTTAAAGCAATTTGCATCTAAAACAGTATCGCTGGTAATTTTTAATTCACGGTTTCCAGAACCAGTGGCAATTTGCTCCCAGTTTCTGATGCCATTTTTGTAGTAACGGTATTTGAAAGCTACGGTTGAACCTGAATCAATGCTCAGTTGTGAACCAGTGTATTTGCTATTGCTCACCAATGTCATTTTGTTTCCATCTCCCCATGAACCATCTAATAAACCACCAGCAACGTCAACTGAATCAACACCACAAATGCTTTCTACGTCTACATTGAAAGTGATATTGTATTTAGGTACAACTACACAAACGCCACATTTGCTATAACAAACATCAACTGTGATTGCATCTGTGCCCACGGTTACACCTCTGTTACCATCGTTGTCTACTTTACATTCGTTAGGAACTGACTCTGAATTATCCCAATTGTTACCATTGATGAATTTGAATTTAGCCAAACCAGAATTGGTATCAGCATAAACTATTGTCATGTATTTGCCACCTGAGAATTTTCCATTGCCTGTGTAGTTAACCATTTTGGTACCAGCTGGGTTCCATCTTTGGAATGAACCTGCTACATGCACACCATTGGCATCAACACCACTGGTTAATGACATGTCAACTGTTAAACGGATGGCAGTTTTACCCGCTTCAGCGTTACCACCAAATAAAATAGCAGGCAATGAAATGGTATCAGTACCTTCTGGAATGTACACCCAACGATTTCCATTACCTCCGCCTACTTGGCATGCTGAAGGAACTTTCTCTTCACCAGCACCCCAGCTGTTATCGTTTACAAATTTGAATTCATAAACCATATCTCCCTTCATGTCTAACATGATAGAGTAGATGTTTCCAGAACCACCATTGGTTAATTCATATGCTGCCGGATCCCAGTTTTTTAAAGAATCATTATCGTTGCTTCCTTCATAATCAGTGTTTTGGAAGTTTCCAACTACATGTAAGCCATTTTGGCTAAGGGTTTGTCCAGTCATGTCCACACGGAACACCACTTTTTTTGCAAATGCACTCGACAACGAGGCAACCGCAAAAGCTAAAAGTAATAGTTTTTTCATATTTATATAATTGTAATTAATAAGTGGCGGCAATTTATGTAAAATTGTAAAATCATAAAAGAAACCATTTGTAAAATTAAAAAATGTTAAAATTTAAACTTGTTTTCACCCGCTTAGAAGCAGCTATTGGCTTAAAATACCTGTTATTAATTTGTTTGTTTTCTTTACAAAAGCTACATGCGCAAGTGGTTTATATCAGTCCAGCTTTTGCAACTGCAGACGATTCTGTGACCCTCTACTTTGATGCTAGCAAAGGAAATGCAGGTTTGCTTGGAGAAAGCAAATGCATTGCGCATATAGGTTTAATTACCAATTTGAGTAAAAATGGCAGCGATTGGAAATATGTGCAAGGGGCTTGGGGACAAGATTTTGCCAAAACAAGAATGAGTAGTTTAGGCAATAACAAATGGATGCTTCGCTTTCATATAAGAAGTTTTTTTGGGGTTCCTGTTGGTGAAACAGTTCAAAAAATTGCGGTGGTTTTTCACAATGCCAATGGCAATTCAAGTAAAAAAGGTGCAGATATTGGTGGCGCCGATTTGTACATTCCAATTTCTAGTGGAGTTTTTGAAGTGAAGCTGCAAAGTCCAACTAAGCACAGTTTTGTTTCTAAAACAGAGGCGATTGTTGTCAATGGAAACGCTTCGTCCGCTGCTGCACTCAATTTGTACATCAATGGCAATTTGGTTCAATCTGTAATGGCCGATTCAACTTTGAACTTTACCTTTTTATTAGATACTTTAGAAAGCCAAAAAGCACGTATTGTATTAGAGGGAATAAAAGGTTCTGCAAGGACTTTCGATACTTCTTATGTGATTTTAAAAGGGACATTAAATATCATGCAAAGTCCTGTTGGCACTGTTGATGGCATTAATTATATAGATAGCCAAACAGTTGTGTTAAAATTACTGGCTCCCAATAAACAATTTGCTTTTGCAATGGGTGACTTTAGCAATTGGGAGCTGGACTCTGCATACAGAATGAACAAAACTCCTGATGGCAGTAGGTATTGGGTACAACTGAATAACCTCATTCCTGGTAAGGAATACCGCTACCAATATGTGGTAGATGAAGAAAAAATTACCATTGCTGATGTGTATGCCGATAAGCAACTCGACCCTTGGAATGACAGTTACATTCCAGCAGTTACTTATCCAAATTTAATTCCTTATCCTACTGGCTTAACCACAGACCCTGTTTCAGTTTTTCAAACAAAACAACAAGCATTTGTATGGCACGATTCAGGTTTTGTAAAGCCAGCAAGCGACAAGCTTTTTGTATATGAATTATTGCTCAGAGATTTTATAGCCAGACACGATTTTCAAACATTGACTGATACCATTGCTTATTTCAAGAAAATGGGCATCAATGTCATAGAATTAATGCCAGTGAACGAATTTGATGGAAACGAAAGTTGGGGCTATAATCCCAATTTCTTTTTTGCTGTTGACAAGTATTATGGCACCAAAAATGCTTTCAAATATTTTATTGAGAACTGTCACCAAAATGGCATTGCAGTAGTAATGGATATTGTACTCAATCACTCTTGGGGGCTAAACCCTCAGGTGAAATTGTATTTCAACAAAAACACGGGTAAGCCAGAAAACAATGTGTGGTTCAATCCAACTGCAACCCATCCATACAGTGTGGGTTATGACTACAACCACGAAAGTCAGTTCACGCAAGATTTTATAGACAGGGTATTAGCTTATTGGGTCAAGGAATACCACATTGATGGTTACCGATTTGATTTGTCAAAGGGGTTCACTCAAAAAAACACTGGCGAAAATGTTTCAGCTTGGAATGCGTATGATGCCAGTAGGGTAGCCTTGCTCAATAGAATGAAAACTGAATTCAGAAAAAACTGTGCCGATTGCTATATGATTCTGGAACACTTGGGAGAAAACCAAGAAGAAACGGTTTTGGCAAACAATGGTTTTTTATTGTGGGGTAAAATGACCGATGCTTACAATGAAGCTACCATGGGTTACGCAGGATCTAAACAAGATTTAAGTTGGGGAAATTACAAGTCTAGAAATTGGAATGCCCCTCAATTGCTTACTTATGCTGAAAGTCATGATGAAGAGCGCTTGATGTATAAAAATAATATTTACGGCAATGTTTCTGGAACCTATAATGTGAAACAAACAAAAGTTGGATTGAACCGAATGGCAGCTGCAATGGCTATGTTGATTCCTCTTCGTGGTCCAAAAATGATTTGGCAGTTTGGTGAATTGGGGTACGATATTAGCATAGACCAAAATGGAAGAACTGGAAACAAACCAATTTTATGGAATTACCTGTCAGACCCTGATCGATTCAAATTGTTACAGACCGTTCAAAGATTGGGCTATTTAAAAACGCTGGCTGCAATCAACTCTGACCAATACACTTTCAGTGTAACAGGAACAACTAAGGTGTTAAAAATATGGGACAGTGCCATGCACACATTGGTTATAGCAAATTTTGATTTAAAAAATGCTACTGTACAACCGCAATTCCAACAAACAGGAACTTGGTATGATGCCTTTAGTGCTGATTCTATTATGGTAAATAATGTAGCTGATACCATAGTGTTGGCTCCTGGTAATTTTAAAGTATACACCAATAGGTCTTTGTATTTGCAACCTATTACTACAGGAGTTCTGCCAAATACCGTTAGCAAACAGGAGGTGTTGCTCTATCCAAACCCAAGTAGTGACTTGGTTTATTTAGAACTGAACCAATACCAACAAAGGCCTCATTTGAACTTTTATGACATTGCAGGTAAATCTATACAGTTGCCAGTGGAAATGGTTCAACAAGCCAATTCAACTTACCTCATTCAAATCAATACCTCATCATTGCCAAACGGCTTGTACTTCATAAAAATTGACAATTCTTTAAATGGCGCGTCATTATTGAGGTTCCTGAAGAATTAACTTGAAAAAAATTACAGAAATTCATTACCCAATTTGTACAATTTGTATCAATATGGTATTTTGGACCCTCAATGCATTGTCTGAACAGAAAACTACAATGGTTTTCTGAAATTCACCCCTGTCAAACAAACATTGAATTCAATTCAAATTAACAACAATTTAAAAGCGAGCATGAAAATAAAATTACTGTTTTTATTCCTTTTGGTTTTTGGCCTAAACGCTGCCTTTTCTCAATCGATAAGGGGTACGGTGTCAGATGCCCAAAAAGAGCCCGTTATTGGCGCAACCGTTAAAATAGATGGTACCAATAAAGGCACTGTAACTGATGCACTTGGTTTTTTTGAGATCAAAGGGCTGCAACCAGGTTATTATAAACTAAAAATTTCTTCCATTGGCTTTGTTGGTTCAACCAAAGAAGTAACTTTAGCAAATGACAATGTTGTCATGAATGTGGTCTTAAAAGAAGACCGCAAACAAATGGACGAATTGGTTGTAGTGGGATACGGAGTTCAAAGAAAAAGAGACTTAACAGGAGCTGTTTCTAAAATTGGAGGCAAAGAGTTGAACGATTTGCCAGTGCCAAGTTTTGAAGCAGCCATGCAAGGTAAAGCTGCTGGTGTTCAAGTAACAGTAGGTAGTGGTTTAGCTGGTTCTGCCTCTGTTGTGAGAGTAAGGGGTATTTCGTCTATCAGTGCAAGTGGCGATCCTTTGTATGTAATTGATGGCATTCCTGTTACCCAAGATTTGTTCATGAATGGCAATTCAGGAGGTATGAACAACAATCCATTGTCTTCAATTAACCCTGATGATATTGAAAGTATAGAAGTATTAAAAGATGCTGCCGCCAATGCCATTTATGGATCAAGAGGTGCAAATGGGGTTATTTTAATTACCACCAAACGTGCTCAGAAAAAAGGTTGGAAATTTACAGCCTCTGCTAAAGTTGGTTTGTCTACACCAACAGCAATTCCTAAAATGTTGAACGCCCAACAATGGATGCAATTGAACCAAGAGGCTTGGGAAAATGATGGCAATTCAGGCAGAGCTCCATTACCCGGAGGCATAACCTATGACCAAGCACTTGCTACCAATACCAATTGGGTAGATCAAACCATACAAACCGGATTAAAGCATGGCTATACATTAACTGCTGCAAAAGGTGGAGAGAAATTCAATACCCAAATGAACTTTTCATATGATGACAATGGCTCTTATTTGATAGGGAACAATTTTGTAAGAACTACTGCCAGAGTCAATTCCGATTACCAAGTTACCAAATGGTTAAAAGTGGGTGTAAATACTTCTTTGAGTAGCGGAGTTAATAACCGTGTAAATGCAGCATGGTCGGGAGGTTTGGGATATGCTATGTCTGAAGCCTTGCCTATTTATCCAATTAAAAATGCTGATGGAACTTGGTTCAGAGGAGGTAAGAATCCGGTTAGAGACATGGAAAACATGAAATGGAGAACTGCCGAAACCAGGGCTTTGAATGGAGTAAGTTTAGACATTACACCAATTAAAAATTTAATAGTAAGGGCTCAGGCCAGTTACGATTACATGAATTTGGTTGATGACCATTGGAGCTCACCAGAAATAACCAACCAAAAAGATGCAGGAAGTGCCAGTAGAAACATGTCTTTTGTTAAGAACTTCAACTATTATGTAACGGCTACTTACCTTAAAACATTAAAAGAAAACCACCATTTACAACTGATGGTAGGAAACGAATTTCAAAGAGCCAATACCATCAGAAGAAGAACATTTGCTTCAGATGTACCAGGTTTGTACAGCAGCAATCCAAGTTACTTGGTAAATTCACCAATCTATTCAGACAATGGAACCAATTGGGCTTTCTTAAGTTATTTTGGACGTTTCAATTACGATTATAAAGGCAAATACAATTTGCAAGCGGTTTATAGAATGGATGCTTCTTCAAGGTTTGGAGAAAATTACAGATGGGCAAATTTTCCTTCGCTTTCAGGTGCATGGATCATTTCAGAAGAAGATTTCTTAAAAGACAACAATACCATTTCGTTTATGAAATTAAGAGCGGGTTGGGGTATGTCTGGAAATGCAGCTATTCCTGATGATGCACGTTTTGGTACTTTTTCTCCTAGT
>CAISCU010000022.1 GCA_903883965.1 uncultured Bacteroidota bacterium | reverse complement strand
TCTTTGGCTTATATCCAACAACTATTACAACAAAACATTTAAGCCATGATAAGTTGTGATTTGCTTTCAATTTGTATCTTTGGCTTATATCCAACAACATATGATATTGCTGAACTCATTAAAACAATGTTGTGATTTGCTTTCAATTTGTATCTTTGGCTTATATCCAACAACCTGATTCATGGCAAAGCAAATACTTGGTGAGTTGTGATTTGCTTTCAATTTGTATCTTTGGCTTATATCCAACAACCAACACGAACACCAAACAACATGGGTGATAGTTGTGATTTGCTTTCAATTTGTATCTTTGGCTTATATCCAACAACTAATGCCTGTGTTTTCTTTAATTGATTTAGTTGTGATTTGCTTTCAATTTGTATCTTTGGCTTATATCCAACAACTATTACAACAAAACATTTAAGCCATGATAAGTTGTGATTTGCTTTCAATTTGTATCTTTGGCTTATATCCAACAACAGCACAGATGGATATGTTTCATCACTTAAAGTTGTGATTTGCTTTCAATTTGTATCTTTGGCTTATATCCAACAACGGATTTAGCCAAAGTGCCTGCCTGATGAGGCTTTCGAGCCATTGGGTTGATTTAAAAAACGAATGATTTTTTTTGAAATCCGGTTATTTACCGGATTTTTTTATTTAAAAAAGTTCAAGTTGTTGGATAATCGCAGGGGGAGGGGCTGCCTTTTTTCCATAGAAAATTTCCATGTTTTCGAACTGTTTGTCGGTTATTTGAAGAATTCCTACTTTACCATGTTCTGGCAATAAATGAATGACTCTATTCCTGTGAACCATGGCGTTTTCAGCACTTGGGCTGTGTCTTAAATACAGGCTAAATTGAAACATGTCAAAACCATCTTTCATTAATAATTTTCTGAATTTAGCCGCCACTTTTCTTTCTAAAGCTGTTTCAGTTGGCAAATCGTACATGACAAGTGTCCACATAACTCTATAAGCACTTAATCGGTTATACATGGTAATTGGATTATGTTTTAAATGTAGGTAAGACCAATTTTTTGGCTTGTCCATCGTAACATTTTACCAAGCTGTATGCTGTTTTTTGCATGGCTACCATTAATGGACTGTTTTCGTCATTAATAATTACATCCATGCTTGGTATTTTTAACAATTCAATTTTATGGTCTTTAGTGAGATGCTCTTGCATTTCAATTTGTTTGCTCAATTGAACTACTACCAAGTCGGCAAAAGGCCTGTAAGGTTCCATTAAATCATCAGCTAAACAATAAGCATTGTACCGGTTGTGGTGATGAATACCTAAAGTAGGTAACAAGCCAGCTGCAACAATGCATCTGGCCATATTGGCTCTAAGCAAGGAATACGCATAATTTAGGTAATTGTTGGGAGGGCTGCCTTCTCGGAAGCGCTTAAAATCATTTATTTGAGTAAAAATTCTTTTCCAATAATACGCAGCTGCCGTGCCTTCAATATTGTTGCTATCGCCACTTTTAATTTGTTTAGACAACTGTTCTAAATAAGTTCCGTCACCAGTGCTTTTGGCCAAAGCAATTGCTTGGTTTTTTACTTTTTGTGCAACTACTTGTGCCCATAATTGTTTTCTTAATGGCTCACTTGATGCCAATTGAGATTGGTAGCGCTCATGTTGTACTGTATTGCTGTGCAAGGGTAGCATTAAACCCAAGGGATGATGGCTTGCATCACACTGTATCAATGCAACATTGTTTTCCATAAAAGCGGATAACAAAGCATGGCTAAGGGTAATTTGTTGATTGTCTAAAATCACAACCCCAATGTCTTCAATGGGTATGGTTCTAATTGCTTCTTTTTTAATGAACTCTGGCAAAGTTTGGTTTTGTTCAACCTCTGGCAATTTAATGACCAATTGGTTGTTGCGCATGCTCAAATAAGCAGGGTTTCCAAAATGCAAGGTTCGTTTGATCATAACAACAGTTTTCCAAGTGTATTGATTTTTACTTTAATTGGATTGATAGCCATGAAGGATTTAATACTTTGAATTCTATAAAATCTTTTCAGGTCTTTAGCTGCTTTATCATCAATTAAATTTGTTTCATAAATCTGTCTAAACCAAAAGTCAATAGCGCCCGAACTTATAATCGACATTTTTTGTGTTCTGTATAAATGTTTTGCAATTTCTTCAAAGTTTTTACTTGCTACATATTCATCAAATGCTGCTTGTTCCAAACCCAATACAAACAGCTCATTTTGCTGCATGCTTAGTACAAATTGCCAATTGTCTTTTGGCAACTTTTCGGTAAATTCAGCAGGGTATTTTTCAGGGTTTTGAAAAACAGAATCCCATGCAGCTTTAGGCTCTTGAATAACCACAGGCAATTTGTATTTCTTGCGTTCTACTGCATGCCAAAAGCTGCAAATATGTACTTCATCCTTTCCATCAGTGTCTTTGTAAAATGCCATGTGATGGTTGTTGCCTGGCTTCACAAATGCAATGGCTTCATTTTGCTCATTTTTACGAACTGGTACTACAGAATCTAAACCAGTTTTAATTCGTACACTTTTAATTTGAATTTGTTTGTTGGCATCAATGAAGAGCGGTTCTTTAAAGGCTTCTTTTTCTCCTTTTTCATTGATTCTTGCTTGTAATATTTTTCTGATATGATCATCAACTACATCTTTCAAATCTTTTTCTTTGATACTTGCAATTGGGTATTTTAGAACTGTTTCTATGCTAAAAAGAGAGCCGTAGCTTAATTCTTGAGTTTTTTCATTGTCAAGGTAAATGGGTTCTTTTTTTAAGGAGGCTATTGCTTTTTTAGTGTCACCATTCAATTCTTGTATGCGAGCCAATACCAAGGCTTTTATTTTGGGTGAAACGATGTTTTCAGGGTCTTTGAACAATTCATTTAAAGGCATGTTTTTGTTCATGACTTTAATTTTACCGTACACACTCTCTTCGCTTAAGGCTCCTCTTGGAATGACAATTCCATTTTGTACAACAGTTTTTTTGCCGTTTATTTTTACTTTTCTGGAACCAATAGTAGCCACTTTTTTACCTGATTTAAATGAAATCATAATTTTAGCGGCTTCTTTTTCTATTTCATGGGTAGTAAAGGGTTTGTTCTTTACCAAGTAATTGTCAAGGTTGCTCAACTTTTTATTGTAAGGTGTTCCAGAATTTTTAACAGCTTCATACATTTCTTTTTGGGTATGTTCTGAGCTCAATTTGTTGAGCTTTTGAATAAACCCTTGTTTGGTACAAGCTATTGTTAATGCATCTATGGCATGGTGTCGGTGGTCGTCTCTTTTGCTCCAATTTTGTATAACTTCTTTTTTATGAACAACACCACTTTTATCAACACGCTCTTCAATAACAGTTAAACCAGCTTCTTTGAATTTAGGTAAGTTTAAATTCATTAACACATCATTCCAGCCCCAAACATTGCGCAAATGAGCTGTTACAGAGCCACTGGTGCTATAAACATTGAAGCAAACTTGTTCTAACAATTGTTTGGCTTTTTTAGCGATGTATTGGGTTTCTCTTAATTGCCTCTCAATAAAATTGGTAGAAATTTTATTTGCTGGGGTCAGAAGATTATCTTTTTTTGTTTTGTTAATTACTTTAGTGTTATAAAGGTGATTTACCCTATCTAAATACGCCTCAAATACTTCTTTTGGTTTTTGAGACATGTAATCAAATGCAGTTCGGTTGTTTTTTTCTTGGTTGCATTTTCTGTGCGACAAAGTTTTGTTGTTTTGAGAGTCGTCAAACAACATAGATTTAGGAATGATATGCTCAATATCTACTTGGTCGCCTGATAATGCTTCTGATATTCCAATATGATTACCACAATAAATACATAATGCACCAAGCTTTGATTCATCATTATTAATTTCTTTGTAAAATCTATATTTCTGAATATTGTTTTTTGTTGTTCTAATACCTAACTCAGCAATTAGTTTGGCATGCTTTTCATTTTCCCTTTCTCTCTTTGTTATGTTTGCAGTTGTTTTATTTCTTTCCTCTTTACTTTGTTTTAAATCTCTGGCCAATTCAACTCTTATTTCGTCCATTTTGCCATATTTTTCAAATACAGCATTTACAACATGAATGGCTTGGTTGAGTATTTTTTCTACAATGGGTTGCCTTAAACTATTTTTTTCAAGCAATGGCAATTTGTCTAATAATTTTCTTTGTAAGTTGTCTTCAGTGGTAAGGCTATTAGAGTGGTTAAATCCAGCCATCTGAGCGGCATCACTGTACATATAACCAGCAGACAAATAAGGAATAATTTTACGCATATACCTGGCCGATTTATTTCCAAATCCTTGAAGCGCAAAATCTATTTTGGCTAAATTTCCAGCCAATTCGTTTTCAAATCCAAAATTCTGAATAAGGGTGTTTTTGCATTCTTCAATGTCATTAATAGAATATATAATATGCCAAAGTTTGTACAATGGTTCTTGTTCAAATGAAGCATCTACTTTTAATCTATTAAAGAATTCTCCGGTGTTTTTATTTGTAAATTCATATTCAGCTGAGTGTAAATTGAATTGAAGCAATTCATTTAACTGAGGATGTTTTCCAATTGTTTTAATCAGTTTAGCTTTGGTTGTATTGCCTTGAAGCCCCTTTTCAGTATGTTGATTGCCTGAGTATTCTTTTTTGTCAAGCTCTAAAATTTTAAACAATTCTGTTTCTGATAGTTTTTCAGCATTGTCTAATTTTTGGAATAGGGCTTGTTTTTGTGCAAGTGTAATTTCTTTCGTTTCTCCCCGTTTGTTTTTTAAAGTAATGTTGTTAATGGTTTCCCATATTTTACAAACTTGTGAAAGGGGAGAGCTTTTGGGTGCAACCTTTGGCCCAGCTAATATTTTCTTGTTTTCTTTGGTAATGTATTTGCCCTCAAATTCACAGATACTTACCAAGCCTTTTTGCGATTTAAGTTTGCGTTGAAAGTATATAATTTCATTTCTTAACCTGTGAATTGTTTGTTCGGTTAATAAATTGGGGTAATATTCTTTTTGTTTGGCAATGATTTGATCAAACTCGTATATGTAGGTTGCCCTTGAAAATATTTCATCTTTAACCCTCGTGTTTGTATTAGCTTGTAATTTCTGGTAAAAATACTCGCCGATAGTTAAATTGTTTGCTTTTAAAGAACCGTCTCTGTTTATGATTTCTTGAACATAATCGGTTTGTTTTTTATCTTGATTTTCATCGGCACGGCTACTTTTATAGCCTCTTTTTTGGTTCAAATGGTAAAGAACCCTGCCCAATTCCGGTAAACTAATTTGTTGGGTTCTGGCTTTTGCTCTTAATTGCCATAATTCCAATTGAGGTAATTTAATGAGAGATTCGTCAGGGAGCATTCCCTTCTCTTTTAACAAACTGGTGAGTGTATAGCGCCTTAATTGGTACCTGTCGTATCCTTTTCTTTGTGTTCTGCGTTGTGTTCGTTTTTGATTTTTAGAAATGGCATTGCCTTTTGTAAATTCGTCGGCATCGTCTGTTGACAATGGAATAATACGAACCCCCATTCCTAATATTGAATTTTTTGATTCTGTTTCCTCTATTACAGCCCATCCAATTGAAGAAACACCCAAGTCTAAACCTAAAATTTTTGACATAATTTGATTTTTTAAATATTGTTATATATTTGTCTCACAAATTGAAGCAAATCACAATAAGGATTTTTTCCGTTGTGAAAACATTTAAAGCGGGTCGAAAGGTTCGCTTTTTTTTATTTTAAAATTCCTGTAAATGTATCTTGAATGAAGGGGTACAGATTTAAATTGATACTTGTTTCGTATGATTTGAAATAAGTGGAATTGATTTTTATTTTGGTAGATTTCATAAGCTAGGTAGATAAAGGTATTTCCAAAAATAATTAATTTAATTAATAATAAAACAGGCAATGAGGGTATCAATTTATTAAATATAATTGATAATTTAAAAATTATGCCAGAATTTAATTAGGGAGTTTTGTGTTGAATTCTTAAAATGATTTCATTTACACAACTATTGGCTTCGGCTCCGCTAAGCCGTCCTATTGAACAATAGTTCGCGAACAACACTTCACAAACAAAAAATAAATTTTCATCCATAAACCAATTAATGTTTGGAAACCCCGACCATTGCCCTGATGAAACAAGTTTATCAGGATTTTCCCCTGATGAAACTAGTTTGTCTGGATATTAAAATTTGGGTACCTTTTTTATCAAGAAAAAAGGTAGCATCAATTAACTACTCACATTAGACCATTCACAGAAGAATTTTCTAAAATACAATTAGGCTTCGCTATTAAATTACACTCCTAACGGAGTGTGATGGCCTTTTTTTAGGGTTAATAGTATTCAACTCCTACGGAGTTGGTATTAAATACCGTTAATTGATTACTGAAGATTTATAATTGAACAATTAAGCAAGACCCTTTACGAAAGACATTACCAAATTATTAAATACAAAATGGTTTCGGAACTGTTGAAGTTCCCAATTGGGATAGAACATTCATGGAAAACATGAAATCAATATAATTACATTTTATTATATTTGAATATGACCAAAACTCAATTAAAATCAGAAATTCAAAAAGCGCTTGACAGTGTTCCTGAAAATGTATTACAAGATGTTTTGGATTTTCTGAAAGAATTTAAAAACCAGCCAGAGGATAAACATAGACTCTCAAATAGCTTACGTCAAATTCTTTCAGAAGACAAAGAACTACTTGAAAAATTGGCTCAATGATTGAATTGAAAGTAGTTCTTAATATTCATGATATCCTAATTGATAAATTTGGAGGGATTAAAGGTATTTGAGATCAGGGTTTGCTTGAGTCAGCTATAAATAGGCCATATGCAACCTTTGACAATTCTGAGTTATATCCAAGCTTACCAGAAAAAGCAGCTGCAATTTTGGAAAGTGTTTTAATCAATCATCCTTTTATTGACGGTAATAAAAGAACTGCTTATGTACTCATGAGACTCATTCTCCTTGAGGGTGGTTATGATATTGAAGCAAAACAAGACGAAAAATATGAAATGGTTATTTCAGCAAGTACGGGCACTATGCGTTTTGATGAAATTAGAAATTGGATTCAATCACGTATCAAATGATCCTTACCACAAGAAATTTAAAATCATATACAATACAATATCATTTGGATCTTATTTTTTATCTGTCACACCTAACTGCATTTAAATGCCTTTTTTGTGTTAATAGTATTTAACTCCTACTGAGTTGGTTTAAACTATGTTGTTTATTGAAATAAATAGTAGGGTATAAAATAGCAATTTTTGTTAAAGTAGAGCATCGTTTCAGTTCCGCTCAAGGGTCCAAAATACCTAAATAAATATACACACAAGACTAAATAGAATCTCATCCACAAACCAATTTTAGTTCGGAAACCCCGACCATTGCCCTGATGAAACAAGTTTATCAGGATTTTCCCCTGATGAAACAAGTTTATCAGGATTTTCCC
>CAISCU010000021.1 GCA_903883965.1 uncultured Bacteroidota bacterium | reverse complement strand
TCAGGGAGTAATCCTGATAAGCAAAGCTTCATCAGGGCAAGACCCGCGCCAATCGGCTTTAATTGTTTTATGCTGACAGGCAAAGCCTCGTCAGTACGTCCTTGTTTTACACGCGAATAAGACAGCAATTCAATTTTTATTTAAATAATTTATATCTCCTACTTGCTGTCGGATTCGCTTACACAAACCTCCACACAACAAGCACTCTGGCATTTTGTGCGCCGCTTGTTGACAATGCTGACAAGCTATGCTTCATCAGGGGGAAATCCTGATAAACTTGTTTCATCAGGGCAATGGTCGGGGCTTCCGAACCATCATTAGTTATGGAATGAGATTCTATTTATTCTTGCGAGTTTTTGGAACATTGAGTGGAGACGAAATGTTATTGTATTTTAGATAATTCTTTTATAAATCAACTCCGTAGGAGTTAAATATCATTTAAAAACAACCAAAGGCGAACACACTCCGTTAGGAGTGTTATATAAAAAGAGGAGCCGAAATGTTATTGTATTAATAGCTGCTTTAGTTAGTAGATGAAATTTTGTGAGGTATTTTATCTGCTACTTATGGTATTGAGATGATAAGTTTAGGTAATAAAAAACTCCCTGCGTTTGAGAAAAGGAGTTAGTTTGAAAATTTATTAAAAAGATTAGTCTTTAATGCAGCGAATAGAAAAGCCTGCAGACCTATAGTTTTTGTCTATGTATCCATTATTACTACGAAAACCAATATAACCTGCATTTAACCCATTCCCTGAGCAGATCCAATAAAATCCAGCTAAATCAACATCATTAAGAGAGGCATCGGTGTTGTAACGACTACCGGCCATAGTAAATTTTAAAGGCGATAAATAAGCTCCTGCTGGATTATTTTGAGACCAACTGGTTCTTTCTGCTTCCAATTCAGTATAATTTGGCAATCGATATCCTGTTGGGCAAGGGTTGTTGACTCCATTCTCTCCCTGCCATAAATTGTCATTTGGTGTTGCACGCCAATCAAATGGGCTGTTGGGTGCTAAAATAAACATCCCATGCCCCGGTTGATCTGTTGAACTCAATGTAGTAGTTGTGGCTGAATTTCTACATTGGTGCCCATCTGCACCTCTTCCCCATTGGTATAAGTCTCCGTAGGCCAATGAATCGGTACTGCTGGTGGCTGCTCTTGTAGCACCTAAGTTTCTGTCCATCCAAGTTTTACCTGTAATGGGGTTGGTTACTTCTACAACTTTGGTAGCATAGCCATTACAGAAAACAGTGCCAGGTCTATACAAGCTGCTGGTTGGGCATGGGTTGTCACTCGATACCCCATTGCATACATACTCTGCCCATTTGCAGGTACACAATTGGTCTTTGCAGAAGTAACGCAAGGATTGGTTAGAGGTTGAATTAGTGCTATCGTTTCCTGCGAATAAGAATATGAGATTATTTGCTGTTTTAGCTTCAATTTCATATCTGCCAATAGGTAATGTTTTACTTTCTAAATACCAAGCATTGCTATTGAAATCAAATACATACACTTTATTCGAAACTGATCCATAAGGTATATTACCACCAAATACATACAATTTATTATCATAAATGCTTGCACCTACACTACTCAATGTTTCAGGTATTGTTGGCATCGCTGTCCAAGAATTTGTAGCTGGATTGTAAACTTCAAAAATATCAACGGCTTTAGAATTTGTGCCGTTGTAGTATTGTCCACCAATTTTATAAATTAAATTCTGATAGGTTAATATTCTACAATGTACATTTGGTAGACTGGGACTACTCAATTTTGTAAATTGATTGTTTGAAGGATTGTATTCATAAAAAGCAGTTTGGGTTAAGCCCAAACTTCCTCCAATTAAGTATATTTTATTGTTCAAACTAGTTGCATAGAATCCAATGTTGATTCCTGAGCCCGTTGGAAGTAAGGCTTTAGTTTGCCAAGTATTTGAGGCAATGTCATAAGCTTGGGTTGTGCCATTGGTATTGAAGCAATAGATTTTGCCATTGGCTTCTGCTACGCCACATTCAATACAAGGTGTAGGTTTATCTGCAATGGCAGTGTATTTTCTGTCATTGACATTGTACTTATATGCATTGCCTGTATTGTTTTGGTTAAACAAGTAAATATTAGAGTAATAAGTGGCGGCTCTGACATTAGTTGTTGCAGGTAAATTGACTGTAGCTACTGTGGTGTCGTTGGCGCAGATATTGGCGGCGGCTAGCGCCGCCGCCAAACTCCTATAAGTAACTCTGATGCTTTGGTTGCTGCTTACATTGCTAAAGGTATAAGAACTGGCTGTAGGAACTTTTATTCCATTTACGATTACACTGTCTATCCAATAACCTGGGTTAGGTGTGAAGGTATAAGTTTGTGATGCACCTGAGTTGATAGTTGTTGAACCTGAAGGGGTGATTGTGCCGTTGGGGTCTGATGAAGAAATTATAGAGTTTGAAACATCAACATAGGAAATAAAATTTTGACCTAATACAAATAACCTATTTGAAGATGTGCCAGTACTATTGATAGAACTAGAAATATAAATTGGTTCTAAACTACCATTTTGATTGATTTCAAATACTTTACTATCGGTACAAGTAAATAATTTACCTCCCAAGTTATGTATAGATAAAAAGTTAAGTGGTTGAGTTTGAATCATATTCCAACTATCTCCATCATTTGTTGTACAAAAGGCTCCATTATCACCAATTGCAAATAATTGGTTATTAGCATAACTCATGTCTCTAAGCATATTAGAAGTTGGTTGCAATGAACATCCTGAATAAGTAACCCCAAAATCATTTGAATTTCTCATTGTTATAGAACCTGCATGTGCCATTAAGACAAGTTTACTCTTGAAATATGATGATCTATATTGATAACCATTTGGAAAAGTTGATACAGTATAATTAGTAAATCCATTAAAAGTCTTAATTAATCCATTAGTTCCTGACACAAAAATTGTATCAGCTCCAATATTATTGATTCCAAACAACTCATTGAATTGACCATTTAAACTTATTACTGAAATCCAGGAATTACCATTATCGGTGCTTTTTAAAACCACACCATGACTACCCCATAACCAACCACAAGTTATAAAAGTATTATTGCCAATATATTTTACATCAACCAAGTAATCGCTGACACCAGATGTAATTTGAGTAAAACTAAGTCCTCCATTTATGGTTTTTAAAATCAATCCATTATCTCCAACTGCTATTCCTACATTCTGGTTAAATGCTATTTTTCTAACATTTCCATTCACTAAAACATGATTCCAATTTTGGTTTATATTGGTAACTGTCAAATTCAAAGTAGCAGCACTGTCACAACCGCTTGCATTGGTTAGAGTGGCAGTTTGGCTGCCACTGTTGTTGAAGGTTAACCCATTCCAAGTATAAGGTAAACTTGTTGATAGAAGAGTTAAATTAAAGGTTGATGTTGAGGCTATACAAGGTATGCAATAATATTTATAACAAAGACTTGTTGTGGTATTTGAATTGATGTGTCCGCCAAATAAATATGTAACACCATTAATTGTTTTAGGGTCAAAACTTGCTCTTGTAAATGGCATATTTTTCATTATTGTCCAAGTGTTGGAAACAAAATCATAAACATAAAAAGAACTGAGTGGAGTTATTATTGGTGTTGCTGTTGTACCGCCAAATAAATAAAGTTTATTATCATAAATTGTTCCGTTTGTTCTTTGAATGTTAACAGGGATATTTGCTTTAGAAGACCAAGTATTTAACGAAGGATCGTATTCTTCAAGTTTGTTTGATGAATTATAAGAACCATTATAATAATGCCCTCCAATTAAATAAATTTTACTATTATAAGTAACTAGTCCAGAGTGCATCCTGTTTTGAGAAGGAGTTGCTAAAGTTATATAAGTATTTGTAGCTGGATTGTATTCATAGAAATAAGTTGTTGTTGTGCCGAGTGTACCTCCGACTATATACACTTTATTATTTAGTGAAACAGCCATACAACCAGATATTGAAGAAGGTAAATTAGCCATTGTTGACCATGTGTTGGTTGAAATATTATAAGCTTCATTTTTGTTACTTATCGATCCAGTCCATCCACCAAGACAATAAATAATGCCATTTACTTCTGCAACACCACATTCGCCACGTACAGTTGGCATATTTAATAAAGAACTCCAACTATTGCTAATAGTTGAATATTTACTGACTTTCGATCCAAAAGCATAAATATCACTTCCATAAACTACTGTCCTAAATCCATCCGAAGTCTGTGCATTTGATATTGAAAAAATTGTATCATTTGTACAAGTTGATTGTCCAAATCCTATATTGGTTATAGTTAAGTTTAAAGTAGCAGCACTGTCACATCCTTTTGCATTTGTTAGTGTTGCTGTTTGGCTTCCGCTGTTGTTAAATGTCAACCCATTCCAAGTATAAGGTAAACTTGCTGAAGGAATGCTTAAATTGGTTGTTGAACTGGTGGGTGTGCAAGGTGGTACACCTGTGTACAAAGCAGTAATTTCTTGTTGGGTTAAAGCACGGTTGTAGATAGCGATGTCGTCATAGATTGCTGTACCTCTTGCAACAAAGTTATTCTGCCAAATATGCCAGTTGATAGCTCCATTAGTAAGTGGAATAGACTGAATAATTTTATTATCTGCACCAACTAATTGAGAATTTACATACGCTTTTAAAGAACCTTGAGAATAAGATAAAGTAAGCATTTTCCAATCATTCAAGTTACTATTAAATGGATAGTTAATTTTAGATAGTGGAGCGTCATTACCTATTGTAAATCCATTGTTATAGTCAAAAACTAATCTATTTTGACCATAATTATCCATTCCAAAAAATAACGGATATTCCTTAGGTGTTTGATCTAAATTTTTAATCCAAAAAGAGATAGTAATTGAATTTGTTACTGAACCACTTAAATTAGGAAATTTCATATGTCCTCCATTTACATAAAGTGGTTCGCCAAATTGATTGGTAGGCGAAGAATTGTTATCCCCTATAAACTTTAAACAATTATTTTTAGTCCCTTCTGTGTTTATAAAATTATAATTCCCATTCACAGTTCCATGATTCCCATTGCCACTTTCATCATTGGCATTGCCATTGAATGGCCAGTAACCTACCAAGCCGTTGGTGGGTACATAAGCAGGAATGTTCTGAGAAAAGGCTCCAATACTGAGCAATAAATAACAGATGAGTAGTTGTAATTTATGTTTCATAAGCTATAGTTATTTGATTGTCTTTTTCACAATCAATACAAATATAATTTATAATCTATCTTTAAAAATAAATCTGATTGTCAATCCAATTGAGATATGCTGTTTTTAACGCATCATTATTAGAGTAAGAAATTCAGTTTTAAAATTCTAGTTACTTTTTAGTATTCAACCCAATTTGAACGCTTACAATATGACTCATAGACAAAAAACCTTGATTGAATGCATTGCCTAAAGCATAATCAATGGCAAAACGGTTCAATTTAAACCCAGTTCCAATGCTTGGCATAGCTTGGTAAGAAGATATGCCAGCCAAGTCTTTAGCCAATTGAATTTTCTGTAAACCACCCCTGAGGTAAATTTTATCTTTATAAGAGAGTTCAAGCCCAATTTTAGGGTCTATGTTCAAAAGTCTACTACTCACCAAAACATTTCGTTGACCATCAGTTGTGAATTCAAGATTGAGTTCTGGTTGTATGGTTAGCTTTTCTTTAAACAAATTGAATTTTCGTGCAATTCCAAAAACAAACCTGGGTAAGGTAATTTCCAATCCACCTGTAGGTATTGAATTTCCTGTGGCAAGTAATTGAGCTTTATCTGCATTTGACAATTGATAAGACCAAGCATTGAATGTACCAGTTACATCATAACCTACCAATGAAAGTAAGTAACTAGCTGCTTGGTATTTAAGTCCTGCATCTAATCCAAATCCCCAAGCACCTCCAAAGTCGCCTACCGTTCTTCTGATTATTTTTACATTGGCCCCACAACTAAAATTTTTAAACAATGCCTTAGAAGCGTATGAACCTATCAATGCATAATCAACTGCCGAAAATTCCTTGATGTATTGGTAATTGATTTGACCATTTTGCATTAAATAGAGCGTATTGGGAATGCCATCTATACCGTAACGAACCATGCTCAATGCAGCCCTGCTGTTTTCATTAATTGCAAAAGAAACACCCATGAAATCATGTTTGGCTATGCCAGCAAATTGTTCATTGTGCATGAAACCAATTTCAATTTTATTTGATGTTTGTAACAATCCAGCAGGGTTCCAATAGGCGCTGTAAATATCGTTGGTGCTAGAACTTACAGCATTCCCCATACCCATTGCCCTTGCTCCCACTCCTATTCCTAAAAAAGCATTTGAGTATTTAGGTGCCTGGGCAACAGTTAATTTAAATACAGAGATGAGAATGGCAAGTACCGTTAATCTTTTCATTGACCAATTTGCTTCAAGTCAAAAATAAGTGAATATCTATCCAGAAAAAAACTTTCCTCGAGCTTCTGTAACAATTCAACCAATTCGGTGATTGTTTCTTTGCTTACTTCTTGAATGCCAACATTAGTCATGATTCTCCAAATAGAATAAGCAAACAATTGGTTGCAGGTGTAATTTTTGATGTATTGAGAGGCATTAAACTGAGACCATCTGTTGAGTAATCGGCTATTATTTGTAATGCCATGAATAGCCAAAAATTCAACATAGCTTTCTGTTTGAACCAACAACAAGTCTTCATAAAATTGATGAACCAAATTAGGGTAATGTTTGAGTAAAATTCGATCTATTAGCATTTCGAGGGCTATATGAGCTACAAACCATTTTCTGGGCAAATTTACCAATTGGGGATGTGTATTGATTTCGTGCAAAAACAGCTTAAGCCATTTGTTAAAAAAATCTGATGAGTGAAAATGCTTGTCGTCTGATTGGTGTTGGTGACAACCTTTTATTAACTGATTTATTTCTAGTGAAAAGTTGGGGTTGGTTTTTTGAAAATGCCTGATATCTTTTCTGAGCAAATCAGGCAAAATGAGTCCAGCATTGAACGAGGGCTGCTGGCTGATAGCACTTTTAAAATAATGACTCAAGAAATTCAAACGCTTTTTTGTTTGCAATTTGAATAAAAAAAATGGTTGAATCACTTAAATTTTGTTTTGCATGCTTATTTTCGAATTCCTAAATAAACCTTGAATGAATACGGATTTCATAGCTGAACTAAAATGGAGAAGAATGCTACATGATAGCATGCCTGGAACTGAAGAACTCTTAAAAAAAGAATCGTGTTCAGGATATATTGGCTTTGACCCAACTGCAGACAGTTTGCATGTTGGTCATTTGACTCAAATTATGACCCTGATACACTTTCAAAGAGCAGGACATAAGCCCTATGCTTTGGTAGGTGGAGCAACAGGCATGGTTGGTGACCCATCTGGCAAATCACAAGAAAGAAATTTATTAGATGAAACCGAGCTCAGACACAACCAAGCATGCATTGAAACACAACTAAAAAAGTTCCTCAATTTTGATGCTGGAGCCAACAGTGCAGTTATGGTTAACAATTACGATTGGTTTAAAAATATTAGTTTTTTAGATTTTATCCGGGACGTTGGTAAACACATTACAGTCAATTACATGCTATCAAAAGATTCGGTTAAGAAAAGACTGGAAGGTGACAATGGCATGAGTTTTACCGAATTCACCTACCAATTGGTTCAAGGATTTGATTTTTACCATTTATGGAAAAACCATGGCTGCAAAATTCAAATGGGTGGAAGTGACCAATGGGGTAACATTGTTACAGGCTCAGAGTTAATCAGAAGAAAATCGGCTGGAGATGCTTTTGCCATTACTACCAATTTGATTAAAAAATCTGACGGCACCAAATTTGGTAAAACAGAAAATGGTGCTGTTTGGTTGGATGCTCAAAAAACTTCAGCTTATAAATTTTATCAATTTTGGCTCAATGCCAGCGATGACGATGCCAAAGAATGGATCCGTATTTTCACCTTACTCAATGAATCAGAGATACTAGAATTGGAACGAATTCATTCAGAAGCACCACACTTGAGACAACTTCAAAAAGCTTTAGCAAAAGACATTACAACCAGGTGTCATGGAGAAAACGCATACCAAACTGCCCTATCGGCATCTGAAATTTTGTTTGGTAATGCCACCCTTTCGGCTTTTGAACAATTGGACGAACCTACTTTCTTAGATATTTTTGAGGGAGTACCTCAGTTTCAAATTCAACCTGAAATGTTACAAGCAGGTATTCCAGTTATTGATTTGTTGTGCGAACACAGCACGGTTTTTCCTTCTAAAGGAGAATGTAAAAAAATGCTTCAAGGTGGCGGCATTTCCATTAATAAAGAAAAAATCAATGATCCTGCTTTGGTCATCAACTCCAATCAACTCATCAACAATAAATACCTTTTTGTACAGAAAGGGAAGAAAAACTATTACTTGTTTCAATTGAATGCATAACATGAAAACAATAGGCCCAAAAGACCTGCCCTTGGCACAATTTCACAATGCCTTATTAACAGCTGTGGCACCAAGGCCTATTTGCTTTGCTAGCACAGTTGACCGCAATGGAGTTGTTAACTTAGCGCCCTTTAGCTTTTTCAATATTTTTGGATCAAACCCTGTTACATTTATATTTTCACCTGCAAGAAGGGTGAGAGATAACAGCACCAAACATACTTTAAACAACATTCTAGAAACCAAAGAAGTGGTGATCAATGTTGTGAATTATGCCATGGTTCAACAAATGAGTTTGGCCAGTTGCGAATACCCAAAAGGCATCAACGAATTTGTTAAAGCTGGTTTAACTGAATTAGCTTCAGTTAAAGTAAAAGCACCTCGCGTAAAAGAAAGCCCAGTACAGTTTGAATGTATTGTAAAAGAGGTGATTGAAACCGGAAATGAAGGCGGAGCAGGTAACCTAATTATTGCTGAAATGGTTTTAATGCATATCAATCCTGAGGTCATGAATTTAGATGGAACTCTCAACCAACAAAAAATGGATTTGGTAGGCAGACTAGGCAGTGATTGGTATGTAAGAGCAAGCGGAGATGCCTTATTTGAAGTACCAAAACCTGCAAAGAATTTAGGAATTGGATTTGACCAATTTCCTGATTTGATTAAAAAGAGTTCGGTTCTAACCGGTAATGATTTTGGTAAACTTGGCAATGTAGAAACCTTACCAGATGCTGACAGCATAGAAATTTATAAAAAAATGAACAAGGATTTACAGGCAATTCTGGTTTCTAATGGAACAAATCAAGAGAAACAAACTGCCATTGAATTACTCGCCAAACAATTATTGGAACAAAACGAACCCAATCTGGCTTGGAAAGTTTTATTGGCCTTGTAGTTTTTTGCATACAAGCTGTATACAAAAACAAACACTGCATTGAATTGGCCTAGCACCCCATTTATTTAAACTATTGAAAAACAAGTATTTAATTGCAATATCTGCCTAATAAACTCTTTTGGCATGGTTATTCATATAAGTTAAGTATCATTTTCATTTTGTTTATACAAAAAATCCCATTGAGCAAGCCACTCAATGGGATTTTTCTTTTGATACCTGTTGAACTTATTTGTTGAGTTTATCTGGATCGATGCCCCTTTTTCTGGCCATTTCTTCCAATTTAACTTGTAGTTTAGATTTTGTAACTGGTTTCTTTTTGTTTTCTTCTACCTGTCTGTGAATTGATTTCTCATCAACAAAACTGCGAATTAACAATTGTTGCCCAATGGTAAATAAGTTGGATACAAAGTAGTAATATGTTAAACCTGATGAATAACTGTTAAAAAATCCGAGGAACATAATTGGCATGATATAACTCAAATACTTCATTTGTCCAGTAACCCCAGTCATTTGGTTATTGTATACTGTATAAACCAAAGTTGAAGCAGTCATTAATAAAGTAAACAAACTCACGTGGTCGCCATAAAAAGGCACATTAAATGGCAAATTGAAAATGCTGTCATAGGTTGACAAATCTGTTGCCCATAAAAACGATTGCTGTCTCAACTCAAAAGCACTTGGAAAAAACTGAAACATGGCAATTAGTATAGGCATTTGCAACAATACAGGAACACAACCACCCATAGGATTTACTCCAGCTTTGCGGTATAATTTCATGTTTTCTTGTTGTAGTTTGGCCATGTCGTTGCCGTACTTTTCTTTGATAATGTCTATTTCAGGTTTCAACACCCTCATTTTAGCCGATGACAAATATGACCTGTAAACCAAAGGGAACAAAATGGTTTTAACAATCAAGGTCAAGAGGAAAATAATGATACCAAAATTGCTCAGGTATTGACCCAACCAATAAAACACATTGACAGTAAGGTATTTATTGACCCAACCAAAAATACCCCAACCCATTGGCACAACTCTCTCCAACTGCACATTGTATTGTTGCAGTGTTTTGTAGTGATTCGGGCCAAAATAAAAGAAGAACGAGTGGCTTTCAGCGCTTCCATGGTTAAACGGAAGAATTAAATTGGCACTCATGAATTTTACTTTTTCTTTTTGTTCATCTTTTTTGGTTTCAATGACCCCTTCAGTAAAAGGCTTTTCTGCAACCAATGAAGTGTTAAAATACTGCTGTTTAAAAGAAACCCATTGTATAGGTGTTTTCAGTTCTTCTTTTAAATCTTTGGCTTCTGATAAGTAATCTGGCTCATCGTCTGCATATCTGTAATAAATGGTACTGGTTCTTTCTTCTGCCTCTTGTGTTTTCTCTTGTAAGAGCAATTGTTGTGTCCAATTGACATCAATGAAATTGGTATTTGAAGCAATGACCGATTCCATTCCATTTAATTGCATTTGAAATTTAACCTTGTAATCGTTGTCACTTAAGTCAAATTGGTGTTCAATGCGCTTTCCGTTTCCTAAGTCTAAGACATAGGCAATGTGCTTGTTATCCGAACTTGCTTTTAAGGCATAATACAATTGATCAGAGCTAATTGCTTTTGATTGAACAGTTGGAAACTGGTAAGCAAAATTGCTAGAATTACCATCTAACAATACCAATGGACTCCCATCTGAGCGTTTGTAATTTTTAAGTTCTACCTTGTAAATTCTTCCTCCTTTATTGGTAAAAGAAACCCTCAACTGTTCATTTTCAAAAGTTGAAATGCTTTCTGTTCCTGATGCAAATTGTGCAAAATCTCCAAATTGGTTATTGATAGCATTGGTATCTTTAACAATAGGATTCTCTGTTTTTGCCAATGCAGACTGAACTTTAGCAATACTATCAGCTTGGTGATTGACAAGAGCAATTGAATCTTGTTTTTGTTTGAGCGCATCTATTTCTGATTGAGATGGCTGGTTGATGTAGGCAAAGGAAATTAATATTACAAATATCAATACCATGCCAATGATTGAATTTCTATCCATTGGTATTTTTTAAAAACTTCACGAAAATAAGATTAATAGCCCTAAAAATACTATTTCAGTACATTTAGACTGTAATCAACTGCGGCCTTCACAAACCTAATAAAAAGTGGGTGCGGGTTCAATACCGTACTCTTGTACTCTGGGTGAAATTGAACTGCAACAAAATAAGGATGATTTTTCAATTCAACTATTTCAGCCAATTTGGTTTCAGGGTTGATACCGCTAACATGTAATCCAGCTTTTTCAAACTCTTGTAAGTATTTGTTGTTGAATTCAAAACGGTGTCTGTGTCTTTCAGTTACTTTGGTTTTCTCGTATGCTTTGTAAGCAATTGAGTCTTTACCAATTTCACAGGCATAAGCTCCCAAACGCATGGTACCACCTTTGGCTGTAATTTTCTTTTGATCTGGCATCATGTCTATCACAGGGTGTTTGGTTTTAGGATTCATTTCTGTACTGTGTGCATCTTTCCAACCAATGACATTTCTGGCAAATTCAATCACAGCCATTTGCATACCCAAACAAATGCCAAAAAATGGCAGGTTGTTTTCTCTGGCATATTTGATTGCAATGATTTTACCTTCTATACCCCTGTCTCCAAAACCAGGTGCTACCAATAAACCATCTATATCTGCCAATTTCTGAGCTACATTGTCTTCGGCAATTAATTCACTGTGAATGTATTGTATACGAACCCTTGCTTCATTTTGAGCACCTGCATGAATAAAAGCCTCAATGATTGACTTATAGGCATCTGGTAATTCTACATACTTTCCAACCAAGCCAATTCTAACCTCATTCTTAGGGTTTTTATGCCTTACCAAAAAGTTTTTCCATGAGTCTAAATCAGGTTCATTTTTGGTAGACAATTTCATTTTGCTCAAAACTGTTTTGTCTAACTTTTCTTTCAACATCATCAAAGGCACATCGTAGATAGTTGGTACATCAAGTGCTTCAATGACAGCGTTGGCATCAACATTACAAAACAATGCAATTTTCTTACGCATTTCTTTGGTGATTGAGTGCTCTGTTCTGCATACCAAAATATCGGGTTGAACGCCTGATTCTAATAATGTTTTAACACTGTGTTGGGTTGGCTTAGTTTTGAGTTCATGAGTTGAACTTAAATAAGGCAATAAAGTTAAATGAATTACCAACGCATCTTCTTCTTTTAACTCCCAAAGCAATTGTCTGACAGCTTCTATGTACGGCAATGATTCTATATCACCAACAGTACCACCAATTTCAGTAATGATGATTTCATACTTTCCTGTTTCTTCTAATAACCTGATTCTTCTCTTGATTTCGTCTGTAATATGTGGAATAACTTGTACTGTTTTTCCAAGATAAGCTCCTTGTCTTTCTTGATTGATGACATGTTGGTAAATTCTGCCAGTAGTTACATTATTGGCTTGTGAAGTTGGAGCATTCAAGAAACGCTCATAATGACCAAGGTCTAAGTCTGTTTCTGCCCCATCTTCGGTTACATAACATTCACCATGTTCGTATGGGTTCAATGTACCAGGGTCTACATTGATATATGGATCTAATTTTTGAATGGTAACAGAATATCCTCTGGCTTGCAACAATTTAGCCAATGATGCTCCAATAATGCCTTTTCCAAGTGAAGAGGTTACACCCCCTGTAACAAATATGTATTTTGCGCTCATAATCTAGGTTTAATCTCCTGAAATGACTGGTGTCATTATAACAGTTTGTGGAGCACAATTGTTACTGTACGGGATGCAAAATTAGGCATTTTACTGCTTTTTCGACTGTACAATTGAAAGAGGTTTTCAATATTTTTTAAACATATTCAATTAATGAGCATTTAAGCCCAAAATTTCATCACAGAACAAGCATGTTTGTTTGAAAACTGTTGCCACATCTTTTGAGCGTATTGGGTTTGCAAGTATGTGATCTCCTGCATTTTCAACGTTAAAAATGCGTTTTTTATGAGCAGGAGTTGCCAACAAACCATGCATCCATTTTATTTTTTCTACATTCACCATTTGGTCTTGGTGATTTTCATCTTTGTAGTAGTATAAATTCAAAACAGGCTGCTTTACTTTTTCAAATGTAGCAGGAAGCATTTGAGACTCTAACAATCTTTCAAGCTGTACCACAGACTCTAACCTGTAAGAGCAATACCAATATTTACCAAATTCGGCATCCAATTGGTAATTAAAAGAGTCGGAACCTATGACCATTCTTCCAATTTGCAAACCCCATGGATTGTCTATTAAAAAAGCCATTGGATCTTTTAACCGAATATTGGGAGAATAATTAATGAGACCTTTTATTTCAGGGTACCTAGCAGCAAGCATCAATGCAAGTGTAGATCCAGTTGAGGTACTCATGATGATGACAGAATCACCCATTTGTCTGGCCATCGCATAAGCATCAACTGCCGATTGCCATAAGTTATTCATGGTTAAAAAATACATGGCATTAGAAGTATCTATTCCTTGAAAAGCCAATCGGGCTAAATATAAATTGGCTTTGTATTTTTTAGCTATATCAACATGAATAGGCATTCCTTCATAGGCACAAGCACCAAAACCATGTAAATATAAAATGGCAAATTTGGTTTTATGCGGAACAGAATCTACCCAAATCATTTGAGCTTGGTTTCCAGGTTTAATTTGTTGACTGCTTTCTTTCGTTTTTAAAACTTGTTGCAACTCATTTAAATTGGAAGGATAAATAGGTAATGTGTATTCAACCAGTTCTTCACTTGGCTTGGGGCCACTCATATAAGCCAAAAAAAGTACCAAAAAGGCAAATAACAGGTATAGGATTTTTTTCATGATTGGTTTGCTTTTTTAAATATTCTTTTGGTTTTAAAGATACCTCTTTCAATGGCAAAATTCACCAATTCTATGCTTTTGTGGAATCCAAATTTCTGCATGATATTGTATCGGTGCTTTGAAATAGTAGTGACACTCCTGTGAAGTGCTGCTCCAATTTCTTTGTTCGTATAGCCTTCACAAATTAAATGAATGATTTCTGTTTCACGCTTGGTAATAGCCACTTTAGACAATTTTGTATTTTTTTTATTGTTTTCGTGGTGATTGAAAATAGTTTCAATGGCTTCTAAATTAAAATGTTTATCTCCTTTTATCAATACCTTTTCAAATGCCAACAAAACTTCTTGGTAAGGAGCATCTTTAAACAAATAACCATCGGCTTGATTTCTATAAGCCTCAACTATAAAACTTTCGTCATGATAAGCAGAAAGCATGATAATTTTAGAAGAAAATCCAGCTGTTTTATAAGCTTTACAACAATCTAAGCCATTGCTATTTTTAAGCTCAATATCTAGCAATATTAAGTCGAAAACCTGTTGTGATTGTTGATACAGTTCAAAAGACTCAAAAGTAGCTACCTCTCTAACAAAGGGTATTTTCTCTGCACAAAATTGATAGCCATCTCTTACCGCAAAATGGTCGTCTACAATTGCAATATTGAATGTTCTCTTCATAATTGAATGGGATTGTATTTAAATAAAAATGGTCAATTCTACAACGAATCAATTTACTGAAAGTACAGCTTTTAATAAATTGATGAATTATTTTCTACAAAAAATACAAAATTTTTATATGATTTTTTAGCCTTTAATGCTGTGAAATTCTTAGTTTTTTAAATTAATTTTCTACTACAAATGTAGTATATTTAAACATACCTATAATACTGTTTACCAGACAACTAGAAAAAATGAAAGCTCGTTTAACATTCAAAATACCTATTTTGGATTTACCCATTTTGTACAACTTTACCAAACTAACTGTAAGCATTAAATTGCATAGGAAATTAAAAGAGCCGATAAATTGACTACCCCTATTTATTGGCTCTTTAATTTTCTTCGTTGAAATATATTTTATAGAATTTTCGGCCATCTGGATCTACCCCTTTTTCAATTAACTCTCTGTTTCCATGTATATAAACATGGAAATTCTTGTCTAATTTTAAGATAGATTTAAAAGTACGGGCTTGCTTTTTAACAGCTGAACCTGAAATTTCGAACTCAGTCAAATCTTGTAAATCATGTTCTTGAGCATATTGATGGTTAAAACCTCTGAAAGAATCGATGAGACTACTGTCTTGCAATACTTCTTGCTCAAAATGAGTTTTATTAAACGTTTCTTCTGTTTTAAAAAAAGAAACCGACCTGTTTAATAAATCTATTTGTTCAGCCTTAGAAACTTCAAACTCTTTAGGCATTTGGTGTTGAACAAATGCTTTTGTAAGGTCCATCAATTGAACAGTATGGTGATAATTATCTTTAAGGGGCGCAATATTTAAAAACTGATTTTTCCAATATTTTGCTTCCGATGACTGGTTTGATTTGTCATACACTATTACCCGATAACCATCAGCCTCATGGGTATCTAATATAAAACAAGCCTTGTCAATTTTTTCTGGAATAAACCCTTCATCCATTGCAATTTCAATTCCTGTTTTCATTTCTTGGGTTTTAACAAATTCCAATTTGGTTTCTGTTTTAAACAAGCCCAAGCCTTGAAACTCCTTGCCCTCAAAACCAATATTGCCCAATTGAGCAATGAACAAATCGCCACCTTTAATTTTACTGTGTGTTGATTGTTGCAATAATGCATTGGCTATTTGTATGGTCTGAAATTGGAAAGCTGATTGTTCTGCAAAAATTTCTTTCACAAATGTATATACAGGATTCAATTTCAAATCTCCATTGGTAGATGTAAAATGATGTATTTCTTCTTGAACCAATCCTTTGGTAAAAAAATGCAGCAATACACTTTTGAAATAAGCATCTGACAAATCAATTTCAGCTCTAGAAAGCTTGATCAAATGTGTTTCTTCTGCATTACCTACCCTATGAACTATGAGTTTTTCTAAAATGCTGTTTTGAAAGTTAAACATTTGGGCAAATTACAGAATCAATTCTCCTGATTATTCACACTTTCTACCCAGTATTAACTAAATACCAAAACCTGAAGTATCGATGGTAAATCCTGTTTTATTTTGATATGGATGGGCATCTAATTGGTATATTTTAACCAAATCTTTATTGGTAATCATGCCAACTATTTCACCATTGTCAACAACAGGCAGTGCTTGAAATTTGCCAGGAGCCAGGCTAACCAATGCATCAGCAATTTTAGCTTTAGAACTAATTGTAATAGGATCTGGAGTCATCACTTCTTCAACCAAAAAAGAATCATCTAGGTCTTCTTTTGAACAAACCCCAAATCTATTCAATTGGTCGTATGTAAAATTCAATACATCTTTGATACTTAATATGCCAACCAATTCTCCATTTGCTAAAATAGGTAAATGGGCAATATTGTGTTTGCAAAAGAATTCCATTATTTGTGAAAACTTGTTTCCTAGGTTACCTACTACAACTTGTTTGGTCATAACTTGATTGACCAATAATTCTGTATTCATAATTGATATATTAATCCTCAAATTTCTATCAAACTTGTATTGAAAAGAATGATGAATCTCAGTTCTAAAACTGATTTTTTTTAGGCAACAAAAAACCCGCCGGAGCGGGTTTTTTATGAATCAATCTCATTTTAAATTATGCGTTGGCATTTTTCATACGCTTGCGGTCGTTTTCATCTAAGTAGATTTTACGTAAACGCAATGTTTTTGGAGTAATTTCAACGAGTTCATCACCTTGTATGTATTCCATACATTCTTCTAATGAAAAATTGGTTTTTGGCTGAATTTTCACGTTGTCATCACTACCAGCAGCTCTAAAGTTAGTCAATTGCTTGGCTCTTACTACATTCAATACCATGTCATCAGGTCTGATGTTTTCTCCAACAATTTGTCCTTCATATACTTCATCACCTGGCTCAATAAAGAAACGTCCTCTGTCTTGCAATTTATCTAAAGCATATCCTGTTACAGCACCCTTATCGCCACTGATTAATACACCAGACAACCTTGATGGAATTGAACCTTTCCAAGGTTCATAAGCTTTAAAACGGTGCGCCATAATTGCTTCACCTGCAGTAGCTGTTAATATGTTATTTCTCAATCCAATAATACCTCTAGATGGAATACTGAACTCTAAGTGTTGTAAATCTCCTTTTGGTTCCATTACCAACAATTCACCTTTGCGTTGGCTAACCAATTCAATTACTTTACCAGCAGACTCCTCAGGAGTATCTACCGTTAAAATTTCTACAGGCTCACATTTTTGACCATCTATTTCTTTTACAATAACCCTTGGCTGACCTACTGCTAACTCGTAGCCTTCGCGGCGCATGGTTTCAATTAAAATAGACAAATGCAAAATACCTCTACCATAAACAATAATAGAATCTGGCGAATCGGTATCTTCTAATTTCATGGCCAAATTTTTCTCTGTTTCTTTTTCCAATCTTTCACGAACGTGCCTAGAAGTTACAAATTTACCTTCTTTACCAAAAAACGGAGAGTTGTTAATGGTAAACAACATGCTCATTGTTGGTTCATCAATTGAAATGGGCTTTAAACCTTCAGGATTTTCAAAATCAGCAATGGTATCACCAATTTCAAAACCTTCAATTCCAAAAACTGCACATATTTCACCAGGCAATACTTCTTCTACTTTTATTCTGCCTAAACCTTCAAAAACATACAATTCTTTAATTCTTGATTTTTGGACTTTTCCATCGCGCTTCACCAAACTAACTGGTTGGTTTACTTTTAAAGCTCCTCTTAATAACCTACCAATGGCAATTCTTCCTGTAAATGATGAATAATCCAATGAAGTAATTTGCATTTGCAAGTTACCTTCTTCAACATGAGGTGCAGGTATTTGGGTAATGATATCATCTAAAAGAGCTGTAAAATCTTCGGTAGGCTGATTCCAGTCTCTGCTCATCCAACCCATTTTAGAAGAACCATAAATGGTATGGAAATCTAATTGTTCTTCTGTTGCATCTAAATTAAAAAACAAATCAAACACTGCATCGTGAACTTCATCAGGTCTGCAATTGGGTTTGTCTACTTTGTTAATAACTACAATTGGCTTTTTACCCAATGCCAAGGCTTTGTGCAATACAAAACGAGTTTGAGGCATTGGTCCTTCAAATGCATCTACCAATAACAATACGCCATCGGCCATGTTCAATACCCTTTCAACTTCACCACCAAAATCAGCGTGACCAGGAGTATCAATGATATTGATCTTGTAATCTTTGTATCTAACAGATACATTCTTAGATAGAATGGTAATACCTCTTTCTCTTTCGAGATCGTTGTTGTCTAAAATTAATTCTCCGGCCTGTTGGTTCTCTCTGAACAATTTGGTCTGAAGTAAAATTTTGTCAACCAAGGTAGTTTTACCATGGTCAACGTGTGCAATAATTGCTATGTTTCTAATATTCTGCATGTTAAATAAAAAGCCTGCAAATTTAAAGCTTTTCAAGCAAAGTATTCAGAAAACTATTGATTTATTGATAGATAGTTTAAAAATAACATTAAAATAGTGTAAATTTGAATTGATTTGAAAAAGGTCATTGCCATATTTTTATTGTTTGTTACCCTTGGTACAAATGCTTTTGTAAAGGCAAGTTTACATTATTGTGGTGAATCGCTTACCCAAATTGCTTTTGGAAATGAACATGGCGATCCGTGTTATTGTGCAGAAACAGGTAACATGGATTGTTGCAAGGACGTGGTTGTCAAACTCAGCCCATTCAACGATTTAGTATTAAATACGGCAAGCAGTGCTCCAAATCTAATTATCCAAGACATTTGTTTCTTGCAAATTTTCATACAAAAGTTTGATTCTCCATTATTTAGCCATATTCATGGAACTATAGATGAAGGGCCTCCACTTCTGCTTTTTAAGCAACAAGGTCCTTTTCTTTCGATTTTTAGAATTTAGCATGTTGTAGCATTTGCCGCATACTTTCTAATTATTTTAAAAATTTAAACACATTCAAATGAAATCAATTCTTAGTGGAATAAGCTTTTTGCTCATTCTTAGACTTTCGCCTGTTCAGGCACAAACAACTGTAATGGACTTTACCAAAACTGATTGTAATGGCATTCAAACCAATTTGTTTCAGCAATTAGATTCTGGTTTTGCTGTGGTTTTGGAGTACGTTATGTTGCCAAACTGCAGCCCATGTATCACTGCAGGAAAAGGGCTTAAAAGCATACTTCAATCAGGGAATATTAGCCAGCCTACACGGGTTAAGATGTTTCAAATATCTTACGATAATTCAACTACTTGTAACAGTTTAAAATCATGGTCAAGTACCAATGGTTTTTCGTACCCTATGTTTGAAAAAGGGGCAGATGAAGTAAATTATTATGGAGGTATGGGCATGCCCACCATTGTAATAGCTGGAGGCAATTCGCATACTATATTTTATCAAAAACAAGGATATAGCCCTGGAGAAAACAATGTCATTACAGCAGCAATAAACAATGCATTGAGCCCAAGCAATGGCATAGAATCAATTCAATGGACTGCTTTTAAATTGTACCCTCAACCTGCAAAAAATTTGATAACAGTTGAAAATGAAACTGAAATTCGTTCTGTCACTTTCATAGATATGACTGGCAAATTGGTTTTCGCTAGCAATTTTAATTCAAAAAAGATAGAAATCTCTTTAAATAATTTCCCTTCAGGCATGTATTTCGTTAAATGCAAAAATGTTTATGACAAGGAAATAGTTCAAAAAATAATTATTGAATAAGATGAAGTATCAAATTGCATTCGTAATGATGACATTGGTACTGATGGCGTGTAAAAAGAACACCAATCAATCAGCTGATAACTACGAACCAACACCTGTTTCTATTGCTTATCCCAGTTGGGTGAATGTCTATTTGAGTGAAATGCCTCAAAATGCTTCCAATCCTTTAACAAAAGAAGGAATTGAATTGGGACGTCAATTGTTTTACGAAACCCAATTGAGCCTTAACAATACTCAGAGTTGTGGCAGTTGTCACCAGCAAGCCAATGGTTTTTCTGATTCAAGCAGGTACAGTGCTGGAATTGATGGCAGCAAAGGAAACCGCAATGCCATGGCCATTGTAAATATGGCTTGGAGCAAATACTTTTTTTGGGATGGTAGAAAAGCCTCACTAGAAGGACAAGCGCATGACCCTGTTACCAATCCAATTGAAATGAACAATGAATGGCATACCGTTGTTGATAGGCTTTCAAAAGACCAAAGGTATCCTACCCTGTTTTACAAAGCCTTTAAAACTAAAAACATCGACTCTAATTTGGTAGTAAAAGCCATTGCTCAATTTGAAAGAAGTTTGGTTTCGTTTAATAGCAGGTTCGACCAATACTATTTTGAAGGAGATACAAGTGTACTCAATCAACAAGAAAAAAATGGGCTTGCTATATTTTTTAACAAAGGAGATTGTAACCATTGTCATTCTGATGTATTGCTATCAGATGATGCATTTAGAAACAATGGATTGGACAAAGTATTTACTGATAATGGCAGAGGATTGGTAACTAAAGATGCAACCGATAATGGTAAATTTAAAGTTGTCAGCCTCAGAAACATAGAAGTAACAGCACCTTACATGCATGATGGCAGGTTCAAAACACTGGAAGAAGTTGTATCACATTACAACGAAGGCATTCACAAAGATTCACCAAATATGGATGACAATATGCAAAAGTTGATAGCAGGAATTCAGCTCAGTTCACAAGAAAAGAGAGACCTAGTTGCCTTCTTAAAAACATTTACAGACCAACATTTTTTAAACAACCAAGCCTTTTCAAATCCAAACTAATATGAAATTAATTATCGCTATATTGAGTATTTTTTTGATATGGATTCAGGGTATGCAAACCATTGTAAAAACAGAATTTAAGGTATATGGCAATTGTACCGAATGCAAAGAAAGAATTGAACAAGCTTGTGATGTAAAAGGCATTCAAGTGGCCAATTGGAACATTGATACCAAACAATTGTTTGTGAAATTTGATTCAGATAAAATTAGTTTAGATAGCATACATGCTTTAATTGCAGCTGTAGGTCATGATACAAATAAAAGAAAAGCAGTAGATAGTATTTATATTAAACTTCCTGATTGCTGTTTGTATAGAGACCACGACAATACACACCATGATTAGAATTGCAACGCTCTTCGTTTGTATTTTAATGTGTTGCTTTTTTTCTGTTGTTGCTCAAAACCAATTTGAATTAAAAGGAATTGTCACTGAAAAAACTACAAAAGGCAACATTGAACCAATAGTTGGTGCTCAAATACAATGGCTTGGCGAGCCCAATGCTGTGTTAACAAATGCTTCAGGACATTTCCAAATTAAAAGTTCAAGCATGAGCAATCAATTGTTAATTCGAAGTATTGGTTTTGTTACAGATACCATGATTGTTACCAATGATCAGTTTTTAAGGGTTGTATTGGTGAGTAAAACTGCGCTCAAAGAACTTCATATTCAGTATGAAAGAAAAGCTACTGAAATTAGTTTTATTGACCCTTGGAAAACAAGTACAATGAACGAAAAAGAACTATTTAAATCGGCTTGTTGCAATTTATCTGAAAGCTTTGAAACCAATCCTGCAATTGATGTATCATATAGTGATGCTTTAACAGGAACCAAACAAATTCAATTGTTGGGATTGGCTACTCAATATACTCAACTTACCCAAGAAATGACGCCCGGAGCCAGAGGAATTGCATCTCAAATTGGCTATGGTTATACTCCAGGTACTTGGATTAAAAGCATTCAAGTCACCAAGGGAATAGGTTCAGTGGTAAATGGGTTTGAAAGCATTGCCGGACAAATCAATACCGAATTACACCAACCTGATGAACCAGAAAATATTTTCGTAAATGGTTATTACGGAGCTGGTGGTCGTTCTGAATTTAATTTAATTGTGCAAGAAAAAACAAATTCAAAATTCTCCCAATCCATTTTATTACATGCCAGTAAAAACTGGTTTGGAACAGACCATAACCACGATGGATTCATAGACAATCCAATAGGAAACCAAATCAATGGCATGTATCGCTTTAAATTTGAAAACAAAAAGGGTTATATGATTCAAGGTGGCTTTAGGGTCTTGGGTGATTCAAAGAATAGCGGTCAAACCAATATTACAACCGATTCTTTGTATGCAACTACTATGACTGCCAATAGAAAAGAATTTTGGGTCAAATCAGGTTACGTATTTCCTCATAAAATATACAAAAGCATTGGTTTGCAGTTGCAATTGAGTCAACAAAATATTCAAACAACGATTGGCAGGAACTTTTATACAGGGAACCAAAATTCCAATTACCTGAATTTGATTTACCAGAGCATCATTGCCAATACCAATCATCAATTTAAAACTGGGTTTAGCTTGTTAAACGACGAGTATGATGAATCGTGTAAAGCCAATTCAGATACTGTACTGTTTTTTAAAAGGAACGATATTATTCCCGGCTTCTTTTATGAGTATACTGAAAGACTTGGCCCAAGAATTACGCTAGTTGCTGGTATGAGAGCTGATATTCACAGCCTCTTTGGACTTTTTACCACACCCCGAATTCATATCAAATATTCACCAATTCAAAACATTGCAATACGAGTATCTGCTGGTAAAGGACTAAGAACTGCTAGTATTTTAGGAGAAAATATGGGTGTATTGTCTAGTTCAAGAAAATTCATTGTTCCAGGAACTATTACAGACAACAATCAGAAATTAAAAATTGAGAATTTTGAACAAGAAAAAGCATGGAATTGGGGAGGCAGTTTTACTTGGAATTTTAACCTCAATTACCGCAAGGCCTTGTTTTCATTAGACTATTTCTATACATTTTTTAATAACCAAATGATTGCAGACAGGTACCAATCTGCAGATGAGCTTACTATTTACCAACTAAAAGGAGCCAGTGGTTCATATAGTTTTCAAATACAATTAGACGCAGAACCATTGAAACACCTAGATATTCGATTGGCATACCGTTACTTAAACACAGGTTTTAATAGAAACAATGTGTTTTACATGCAACCCCTTATTGCCAAACATAGGGCCTTTGTAACAGTATCTTACCAAACCTATGGTTTTTGGAATATGGACTATACCGTTCAATGGAATGGAGAAAAACAACTGCCATTGCTTGAATCAAATGACGGTGTTCAGGGCCCTAAATACAGTACAGCTTTTTTAATACATCATGTTCAACTGAGCAAATCGTTTAAGAAGAAAGCAGGTAATGCCGTTTATATTGGGGCCGAAAATTTATTTAATTTTATGCAAAACAATGCCATTGTAAATGCGGCCAATCCATGGTCAAGAAATTTTGATGCCAGTGCAGTTTGGGGTCCTATTTTTGGAACCATGTGGTACATGGGTTTTAGATGGCGATTATAGGGATAGAGTAAAAAGAGAAGGGGCGGGG
>CAISCU010000020.1 GCA_903883965.1 uncultured Bacteroidota bacterium | reverse complement strand
TGGTCTTTAGCCGCTTCTAATGCAACTTTTGCCTTGAATTCAGGCGTGAATTTGCGTCGGGTTTGTTTGGTCATATCGTTTAGTCAAATTAAGTGATTTTTTAACTAAACCTCTGGTCCAGGATTCAGGGAGTATTATAAATAAAGGATATTCAAAATGTTTTTGATCCATTTCTAAGATTTGATTCAACCAAAACTCATTGTCAACATAAAATTCGTTTTCAAACTTTTCATTAAATGAAAACGTTATGAAATTTCTAAATACTATTGGTGTATTTTCCTTAGTAAATGTTGATGAATATACTTTTGTTTTCTTTGTATTGTCATCATTTCTGGGAAGCAACTCGAATTCTGTTGTTGTGTTTAAATTAAAATAATCTTTAGTGTAAATGTAAAATGAACTTTTGTAGAAAATAGATTTCGGAGCTAAAAAGGTTATCCGTTCGGGCTTTAATGTATTTGAATGTGAAAAACCATTTATTTCAGTTAGTTTATTACTATTTGTGTTTGTTTTAGGATTTAATACTGGTCCGTAATAATAGTAATTATGAAATGTTGTATTTGTAATAGCTTCATCTCTCCAATAATTTAATTTTACTCCATTATCTATGTATGAAGATTTTTTCCAATCAACATAAATTGGCTTGTCAAGCTTGTTATAAATTGAAAATGACATTAAGCCTTTCTCATGCCAGAAGCTATAGGTAATTATTAAAGTATCATTTTCATATACCAGCAGATTATTTTTAAGTTCTGTATTTACACCTGCGGTCCTAATAACTTGAACATAATTTTTACAACTAAAAAGTGAAGTAGCAAGTAATATTAAAACAATATGCTTTTTAATAATAGAAAGTTGTTTCATGGCATTTTAATAGGTAGTTATTCAGTAAAAATATATAAAAATAATAATTTCTACCTACTAATCCCCCTCCACATACCTCTTAAACTGGTTCAGGATGCTTTGCCAGCCTGTAACTTGTAGTTCGTGTGGGTTCATGTTTTCGGGTTCAAAATGTTCTGTTAAAAGGGTAACATTGCCTTGTGGTTCAAACAATACTTGCATGTGTCGGCCATCTCCTAATACAATATGCAAGGCGGAATGGGGTTCAATTTGCGTGTAGGTTCCCCAAAAATCAAATTCAAAAGAGCCATCTTTGGCGGCCATGGTGTAATGAAATTCCCCTCCTACTTTTAGGTCATTGCTGGCCTTGGGGCAATGCCAATCGGGCGATGCAAAGTTCCAGTTTTGAACATGTTGGGAAAGGGTCCAATGGTTCCATACTTGTTCTATAGGCATTTCAAGCAATACGCTGACGGTTAATTTTTCCATGATGGCAACTAAGCGATGGCTTCAATTAAATCTTGACGGGTAATGATATGTATATCGCCCATGAGGTCTTTTAATAATACACCGGCATTATCTTTGGTAATGAGTTTGCTTACTTCTTCCATTGAAGCATCTGGGCTTACAAATGGGAAACAAGGAGCCATTACTTCAGCTACAATTTTAGATTTGGTATCGGCCGCCGACAACAAGATATTGAACAACAAGGTGTCGGTCAAAGACCCTACAAATGCACCTTTGTCATCAACCACAGGTACTTGTGAAATACCGTATTTGCGCATTTTACGCGAAGCTGAATCAAGTGTTTCTGAAGCCATAACAGTAACCAATTTTTGGTGCTTGTGGCTTTCTATTAATTGAATGGCTTTGGTTTGGTCGTTAATGAGGAAGCCTCTGTCGCGCATCCAATCTTCGTTGTACATTTTACCCAAATAACGGGTTCCGTGGTCATGAAAAATCACCACCACCACATCGCCTGCTTTGAAACGGTCTTTCATTTGCAACAAACCTGCCAACGCTGAACCTGCCGAATTACCAGCAAATATGCCTTCTTCACGGGGTATGCGCCTGGTCATGATGGCTGCATCTTTATCAGTAACTTTTTCAAAATGATCAATGATAGAAAAGTCTACATTTTGTGGCAAGAAATCTTCTCCAATGCCTTCTGTGATATAAGGGTAAATTTCGTCTTTGTCAAAAATCCCTGTCTCTTTGTATTTCTTAAATACAGAGCCATACGTATCAATGCCTAAAACTTGAATATTAGGGTTCTTTTCTTTTAAATATTTACCTGTACCGCAAATGGTTCCACCGGTGCCAACACCTACTACCAAATGGGTAATTTTACCTTCTGTTTGTGCCCAAATCTCAGGCCCAGTGCTTTCATAATGGGCAGCACTGTTAGAGAGGTTGTCGTATTGGTTCGGCTTCCAAGCATTGGGAATTTCTTTTACCAATCTAGATGAAACTGAATAGTACGAACGAGGGTCTTCGGGGTCAACATCGGTAGGGCAAACAATTACTTCGGCACCAAATGCTTTTAAGGCATCTACTTTTTCTTTGCTTTGCTTGTCGGTGGTGGTAAAAATACACCTGTATCCTTTAATAACTGCAGCAATGGCCAAGCCCATACCTGTATTGCCACTGGTTCCTTCAATAATGGTATAACCTGGTTTCAATTTGCCTTCTTTTTCGGCATCTTCAATCATTTTAAGGGCCATGCGGTCTTTGATAGAATTACCTGGGTTAAAGGTTTCTACTTTTGCCAGAACGGTACATGGCAATTCTTTGGTAATTTGATTGAGTTGTACCATTGGGGTATTGCCAATGGTTTCTAAAATATTTTTACTCCAAGTCATAATTGCGAAAATAAGGTTCTTTAATTGAAATTGAGTGGTGGAAGTTCTACATACAAACTCATTACAAATGCAACTAAGGTAAGTATGGTATAAATGGTTAATTCGGTTATTGGGGTGTATTTACGAATGTCTATGCCTTCCATTTTGCAGTAAATCACCAACATGATTTTTTCTATGAAATAAGAGATAACTGTAGCATAGGCTATTCCCTGCATACCCCATAAATTCACAAACCAAAATGAAAGCACCAAATTAATAATGAGGTAATTGGTTGATATTAAATAGAATACCCTGTTTTTAAGCATACCCATTATCACTGTTTGTGGAAACAACATGCGGCTAATGATGAGCAACAAGTAGATATTGAAAATTTTGTATCCTTCTAAGAGGTCGTTGTTGTATGCCAGTTGAAAGAAATACTTGCTTAAAAACAATAACAAAATGGTGCCAGGAAACAACCAACGCATGAGCTTTTTAGATGATTTTTTAAGTTTTTCTAAGCCTTCATCCAATTTGTTTTGATTGTAATAATTGGCTATTTCTCCACTATAAATATTGCTCAATGTATTGGCTAAGATTAAAAATATGGGCAATTCTTTGGAGGCATACCTAAACACGGCAAATTCTACTTTCGAAAAATAATGGGCTACAATATAACTGTTGATGTAATCCATGCTACCTGCTAACAATATTGAAAACATAAAGGGCATCACTTTCTTCATAAAATCAATGATGAGCCGGGTATGCACACTGACAGTGGCATATTTCATGAGCAGGATGATGGTGTAGTTGAATTTTATTAAAGACAATATTAACCACAGATTAATGGCTAAATTGAGGGTTTGACGCATGTATATGGGCCAACACAACAATACAATTTGCAATATAAAAGTAATGGAACCCCAAACAATGAGTGATTTATACTTGCCTTTGAGGTAAAAAATATAATCGGCTAAATAACTTGGGGTGTTTAAAAAAACTACAATGGCAAACATTTGAAAGAGGTCTTTTTCTTCGGGGTGGTAATAACCCATAATGAATGCAACTCCGCCTCCTACTATTGAAAAGGCTGTTAACAACACAAACACATTGAACAAAATATGCTTTTGTTGCTCCTCGTTATTGGATTGGTAAAAAGGAATTAAAGTATTGCAAATACTCGAAACCCAAAACCAAGTAACACTGCCACTTACCAACAACAACAATTCATACCTACTAATGATGAGGGTTCCATAGCCGCCAGCATACCTGAAATAAGTAATTTTTGCTAAGAGAATGGATATCAGAAAAAAAGCCCCAAAACGCAGAAATTGAAAAATCTGGAGGCTATTGTATTTGTTGAGCGTAAAGGATTTGAAAAAATTACCCAATGCTTGTAAATAATTTCAAATATAAGGATTCAGTCACAAATCTCTCATTTGGCAGGTTTGAATCAGTTTAACTTGATTTTCTTTTTATTGAGCCAAAGCGAATTGCCAATTACAACTACATCACTCATGGCCATTGAAAATGCGCCTAACATAGGGTGCATATACCCCATAGCTGCTAAAGGAATACACAAGGCATTGTAAAAAAAGGCCCAAAACAAATTCTGCTTGATGGTTTTATATGTTAGCAAACTCAATTGGTGTAATTTAATGATGGCTTGTAAATCGTTTTGCAATACAATCACCTGAGCCGATTGTTTGGCAATTTCAGTGGCGTTCCCAAATGAAATGGCAATATCTGAATGGGCCATAGCAGGTGCATCATTGATGCCATCTCCAACCATGCATAAATTTCCTTTTAAAGACTGAATGTATGCCAGTTTTTGAGCGGGCATTAAATTACCTAAGCCTCCACCATGCCAATTCAATTCCATTCTCAATTGGTCTACTTTTTCTTGTTGATCGCCACTTAAAATCAATGCATCTATGAGATATTTTCTGAAGTAACGATCCAACTGTACTGCGTTTGGTTTTATTTCATCTTGTATATACACCCCAGCAATGAAGGCATTGTTTTCCATTAAAACCAAATCGTATTCACCGTGTTTTTTTGCTTCATTCTTACCAAAGAAATAAGCATTTCCATTGCAATTCCATTTTAATCCCAAACCTTTTACTTCAGCAAAATCTGTTAGTTGAATTGTTGCATCATGCCAATCGGGATGCTGTTTTACAAATGATTTGGCAATGGGATGAGACGATAATTGTTCGGCTTGGTATATCATTGCTTGCCAGTATTTTTCATGACCCTGTGTTGAAACCTGTAAGGCTGAAAATTGGAAATTACCGGTAGTAAGTGTACCTGTTTTGTCCATTACCCAAACCGATGATTTGGCTATTTGTTCTATTGGATCTCCACCTTTAATGAGAATGCCCATTTTAGCAGCCCTGCCAATTCCAACCATTACAGCAGTAGGAGTTGCCAAACCCATTGCGCAAGGGCATGATATAACCAATACAGCAACTGCCCTCAACATGCTTTGTGCTGACCCTAGGTCTAAAATAAAATAAGCAACTACAAATGTGAGCAATGCAATTCCAATGACAACCGGAACAAAAACAGCTGCTATGCGGTCGCCCAATTTTTGTATAGCTGGTTTATTGGCCTGGCCTTTTTTAACCAATTCTATGATTTCGGCCAACAAGGTATGCTTAACAGTTTTAGTCACCTTTATTTGAACCTGACCCGTTTCTAAAATGGTTCCACCATAAACCAATTCGCCTAACTCTTTGCGTTTAGCCATGGGTTCACCATTGATCATGCTCTCGTTGAAAAAGCCAGAGCCACCAACAACTTCTCCATCAATTGGCACAGCGTCGCCTTCATTTACTTGAAGCAAATCTCCAACCCTGATATCACTAATTGGCACCACACTTACTATTTTACCAATAATTAATTTGGCTTCTTGCACTTGCAATTTACTAAGTGATGCAATGGATTGCGCTGCTTTTGAGACAGCCCTTTTTTCTAACAAATTGCCTAACAATACAAAACAAACAATACTTGCGCCAGTTTCATAAAACAAGTAATTGTGCATTTCAGGCATTCCTGCATAATAGATGGTTCCAAACAAACTGTAAAATAAGGCTGAAAAAGCGCCAGTGAAAATGAGCACATCCATATTGGGGTATGCATTTTTAAGACTTGCAAATGCACTTTTTCCAAAATGTAAAAAACCAATGGTATATACAGGTATAGCCAAAGCAAGCTGCACCCAAGGGTTGTGCAATACATGCCATGAGAAGAGCATGTGGGCCATTAACGGGATAGTAAAAAATAACGAAATCCAAAATTTGCGCTTCAGGTCTTTTAATACTGGGTCTGGTTTTGACTCATCAGCTCCAGATAATACTTTATATCCCAAATCTTCAATACTAGCAACAATTTGTTCGGCTTCTACTTCCAGTGGGTTATTGAACTGAACCTCTCCTGATGTATAGTCTACATAAACTTGTTCAAGTCCTTTTTTCTCGAGACTTTTTTGCACTCCTGTTGCGCAAGAGGTACAGGTCATACCCGAAACTTTTAACAAGGTCTTTTGTGAATCCATGATTCAAATTTAAGTTCTTTTTCAATGTTTATGGGCTTAAATTTCATTCATTCAAACTGATTTATAACAGGTATTTAACGAATTAATTTATATGATTAGAAAGGGTGTCAAAGCCCAATTGTTTGTTAGTTAAAATTGATATTTCATGCCATTCATATCTATACATCCCAACTCCGTAGAAGTTAAATACAATTAACACAAAAAAGGCCATTACACTCCGTTAGGTGTGTAATATAATAGCGAAGCCTAATTGTATTTTAGAAAATTCTTCTTTGAATGGTCATTTGAGACTGGTTGTTTGATGCTACCTTTTTTCTTGATAAAAAAGGTACCCAAAATTTTAATATCCAGACAAACTTGTTTCATCAGGGGAAAATCCTGATAAACTTGTTTCATCAGGGGAAAATCCTGATAAACTTGTTTCATCAGGGGAAAATCCTGATAAACTTGTTTCATCAGGGCAATGGT
>CAISCU010000019.1 GCA_903883965.1 uncultured Bacteroidota bacterium | reverse complement strand
TCCAAAACAAATGCATCTACAAAATGAAATCAAAATAAAAACCTATAAAAATAAATATCCCCGAAATCACTTGATTTCGAGGATATAATTAGTAAATTTAATCTTTAACAAACTGTATCGTTTATTTAGGACTAGTCACTATTTGCTTTTAGGCAGTAGGCTGCAATCTACTTTTACTTCAACCTCTTCAGCAATTTTTGCCATCACCAATTTGGGTACTTGAATTTGATGGTCAGTTAATTTTACTTTAAATACTGCAATGAGTTGTACCTCGTTGTCTCTTACCACAATTTTTCCATTGATGGTTCGGTCTTGTTCTACACCGTGTATGTTTAATTTACCAGTTGCGGTTACAGCATATTCTCCTGGTTTTGTCAAATCAAACGCCTCGTTGATTTTTCCTTTGAATGCACTTTGAGGATATTTTTCACTTTCAATGTATTTCTCATTGAAATGCTCTTGCATGAGTTTATTAGGGAATTTGAATTCGGTATTCGAAATCAAGAAAACCAATTCACCTTTGGTATTCAATAGGGTTCTTACTTGGGTATTGGTTGCATCTATGTTTTCCATGGCAGTAGCCGAAAAGAAACTGACATTGCCACTTTGAGTGATATATAGTTGTGCATTTGCAACCATTGATGTCATGAACAATCCTGCTGCAATAGTTATTTGTTTGAGCATTTTATTTACCATGTTTTTTTAGATTTTTCGTTTTCAAAAGAAAAAGTACGTGCAATGTTAAAGCCTAGTCTAATGCCTGCATTGCTCCACTGCGTTTTGGTTTCTCTCACCATTTGTTGTTCCAACATGCCATCGCCATTGGTAAACATCAATTGAAATACATGCCCTCCAGTTTCTATATCAAAGCCCAAACCTAAATAGTCATAGGCTTTAGATCCATTGGCGGTTAATTGCTCTCTGGCTGTTAATCTTGGGTAGTATTCAATGTTAAAACGCACACTCCTAGAAAGTTTAAAGCTACCACCTAGCCCCAATGCAAAAGTGCTGTTTTTATCGGCTGTTAGGTCTACAATATTTTGGTGAACCAAGGTGGGTGAAACTTGTAAGCTTACATGCTCATTCATTTTTTTTGCAATGCTCAATTGGTGAAAATAGGTAAGTCTAGACGTAAGATAATTGTGGATACTTGGGTCGGCCCACTCCATGGTATTTACTGCCATGTTTGCATAGTATCCTAAGCTTATAGGCATTCCACCCTTGCCCTTTGATTGAGCCAATATTTTCCATTTGATGTTTCCATCGTATGTTTTACCAATGCTACTTCTGCCTAAACCAACCTGGATTTTATCGTTAATGCCATATTCAAAAGCAATGCGCATGTTTGCCTGATCCATTCCCCAAAGGGTATAAGCCCCACCGTTTATTTCTCCAAAGCGGTGCAAAATAACCAAGTTCAAATGCTTGGCGGCAATGTGTTCAATGCTTTGTCCGGTGATGATTCTGGTAGATTTAAATGTTGCAAAAACCTGAGCGGGTTTGCTAGGGCTCATTTCTTGGAGTTCTTTCATTAAATCGTCTTGGGCAAACAAATTGAATGTTGCCAAAGTTGTTACTAAAAACAAAAGTCTTTTCATTTTCTGATGTTTAATTATTTAAAGCTCCTGCATCTAACCACTTTTGAATTTTTGCCAATTCAGTACTTGTTAAGCCACTTGGGGGCATGTTTTTTTGAACCATGACACGTGTATTAAATGTGCCATTGTTAATAATCGTTTTTAATTTAGAGTAGTCTCCCAAAATGGGTGCAGTTACATTGTGACAACTCATACATTTGCTACTGATTAAAGGAGCCATATAAGCAGTATAGGTTGCTGCAGTAGTATCGGTTTGGTTATAATTACTAGGGTACAACTCTTCTGCTTTGTCATAATAACAGGCACTTAAAAAAAGAAACAAGCATGCGCCAATTGCAAAATATATTTTCATATTAATTGATTTTTAAAAGAGCTTGAGTTGAACCATTGTGGCAGGAAGTACAGCTGCCTCCATTAAATTCTGATGTCATGGTTTTTACAGTAGTTCCATAAACCATTACAGGGTACAATCCTGATTTAAAATTGATGATTTGGTTGGTATAAAAATTACCATTTAAATCGCTGGTTAATTTTTTAATTAAGTTCCCTGTTCTGTTTTTTCCATCCCACAATTCTATAGGTGTATTATTTAACACATTTCCGTTGGTATTGTATACGGTTCCGGCAATTGTCCACCAATAACTACTCGCTTCATTGCCGTTTACATTGTGACAACTACTGCAATTTTTGCCAGAATTGTGTGAACGTCCATTTACCTTACTTTCTTTAGGATTTTTTTGCAATTCATCAAAATGCGAACATGCTGAAATTAAGTAAATGGCAAAAAATAAAAGGGCTATTGCGCCACTCAAAGGGTATTTATTGTGGATAACCATTGGCAATCCAAATTTCTAATTTGCGAATATCACAAGCGGTTAATTTACCTCCCTTAGGCATAGGTGAGCAACCAGCGTTTTGATGAACAGTACACATAAATGTACCATTTTGAACAGATGATTTTACTTCAGCATATGAAGTTAAACTGATTCCGCCTCCGGCATTGGTTGCTTGGTGACAACCTTTACAATTGGTGTTGACTATACTTGCAATCTTAGAGCTGTAAGTGACATTAGAAGAATCACATCCATTAGCATCGGTACAAATTCTGTTCAATGCACCCTGTGTCATCCATTTCTTGATTAAATTGATGGCTGCTGTATCCATAGGTGCCATAGGTGGTGGAGGCATTCTGTTTCTCCCTGTACTTTGTGCAACTGAAAGCAATGAGCCTTTCATTGTTGTTGGATTTACCATTCTGCGAATAGCACTGTATGTAGTTAAATTTAAGCCTTCAACCCTGCTGGTGGCATCGTGACAACCACTAGTCGCACAATTATTGACAATGAGTGGCAAAATTTGGGTGTTGAAACAAATTGAATCGTTTGTTTGGTTGTTTTCACTTCCGTTATTATTTCCATGCCCATTTCCAGTAGTGTCAGTTCCATTGTATATGGGTTGGGTTGGCTCGTGTTTGCAAGAATTAAATTGTATGGCAATAGCCAGAACTATTAAAATTAAAAATGCCAGTTTTCTCATTTGTATGAAATTTTATACCGCAATTTAGTCGTAGTCGCTTGTGTTTGCAAGCGTTTGTAAAAAATCGCCAACTTGTTTTAAAATTCACTCGCCTTAATGAAATCTATCAATTCTTTACATTCAGACCCCCTGATGAGAGATTTATCACCTTCCCACCAAGCTTTGCCTTTGTATACAAATGTAACACGGTCACTCATGTCAAAAACACTTTTCATGTCGTGTGAGTTGATCACAGTTGTGATGTTAAATTCTTGCGTAATTTCAGCAATCAATTCATCAATTAAACGCGAAGTAATTGGGTCCAAGCCACTGTTGGGCTCGTCACAAAATAAGTATTTTGGATTCAATGCAATTGCTCTGGCAATACCTACTCTTTTTTTCATTCCCCCACTGATATTTGAAGGAAAGAGTTGATTGACATTTTCTAAATTCACCCTTTTGAGACAAAAATTTACTCGGTCTAAAACTTCTTCTTTAGACCATTTGGTAAACATCCTCATCGGAAAAGCAACATTGTCTTCTACCGATAAAGAATCAAACAAAGCACCACCTTGAAACAACATGCCAATTTCTTGACGGATTATTTTTTTCTCTTCGTAATCAATGTTTAAAAAGTCTCTGCCATCAAAGTTAATATTACCTGATTCAGGAACCAATAAGCCAACCATGGTTTTCATAAGTACACTTTTACCACCACCACTTGCACCAATTACAAATGAGCATTTGCCTTTTTCAAATTGAGCAGAAACATCAAATAAAACCTGTTTTCCGTCAAATGATTTATTGATATTTTTTAATTCGATCATTTGTAAAGCATGATTTGGGTGAGAATGAAATCAAAAAAGATAATGGCAATACAGCTTTGAACCACTGCACGCGTACTTGCCCAACCAACTTCCAATGCACCACCTTCAGTTTTGTAGCCATGAACTGCAGATATGGTTGTAATTAAGAATGAAAAAGTAAATGCTTTGGTAAGCGCATAGGTAATGGAGAAGCCATCAAAATCCATTAATAAACCTTGTATGTAACCACTTACTGAAACAATGCCCGAAAAATTTACAGAAATAATTCCGCCCAAATTAGACAAAAACATAGAGTAAATAACCAATGCTGGAATGGCAATAATACTGGCTGCCAATTTTGGTAAAACCACATGTTTAGCTGAATTTACACCCATAATTTCTAGTGCATCTATTTGCTCACTCACTTTCATGGTTCCAATTTCAGAAGCAATATTGCCTCCAATTTTTCCGGCCATTACCAATGCTGTAACAGTTGGTGAAAACTCTAAAATGTTAGAGTCTCTTACAATTCTTCCCAATACATACATTGGAACCAAACTGCCCACCAATTGATAGCCAATTTGTATGGCAGCAACAGCACCTATGAAAATGGAAATGATAGAAACAATGCCAAATGAATCATTGCCCATTTTGTATAAATCACGTACAAACAATTCTCTGAACATTTTGAATTTTTCAGGTCTTCCTATGCTGAGTTTTAAAAACAACAGGTATTCACCGAAAGTATTTAGGTATTTCATGGTGTGTGTCAAAAAGCAATTGCGTCAAAAATAAATCAAAAGATTGCCTAATTGCGAATATTTTATTGTACTTAAATTAATTTAAAAAATAGAGCCGTTTCAAATAACTTCGCATTTATAACAATTTACCCATGCAAAAAACGGGAACTGTACTTGTAACTGGTTGTACTAAAGGTATTGGATTGGCAATCGTCAATCAATTTGCTGCTAAAGGCTTTCATGTAATTGGCTGTTCAAGAAACCAAGAAGAGTTAAACGCTCTTCAGAACAGACTTGTCAATGAATTTCCTTTACAGCAATTTTATTTTAGTGCCTGTGATGTGTCTAGTCAAACCGATGTGATCAATTTTGCAACAGCTGTATTGAGTAGTTATAATCAGATAGACATCCTTGTTCACAATGCAGGGGTATTTATGCCTGGTACAGTTTTAGGGGAGCCAGATGGGGCTTTTGAAACCCAAATCAATACCAATTTAGCAAGCGCCTATTATTTGAGTAGAGCAATTGTTCCTGTAATGGTTCAAAACCAATCTGGACATGTTTTTACCATTTGTTCAACTGCAAGTATCAAAGCCTATCCCAATGGGGGCTCTTATTGCATGAGTAAATTTGCCCTGTATGGAATGACCCAGGTTTTGCGTGAAGAATTAAAATCAACAGGGGTTAAAGTAACAGCAGTATTACCTGGTCCAACTTATACAAACAGTTGGAATGGAACAGAGTTGCCAATAAATAGATTTATGCCTGCTGAAGACATTGCAAAAATGATTGTGGCTGCTTCAGAACTTTCTGAAAGCACAACTGTTGAAGAAATATTAATCCGTCCTCAATTGGGCGACATTGAATAACATATGAATACATTCAGTTCAAGTTTAGTGAAATACCAACGTAGAAAAACCGTTCAAGTTCAGGTTGGTGATCTTAGCTTAGGTAGTGATTTTCCAATAAGGGTTCAAAGTATGACCACAACAGATACCATGGATACCAATGGTTCTGTTGCACAGATCTTGAAATTAATTGATGCAGGATGTGAGTTGGTTCGATTAACAGCTCCCAGCATCAACGAAGCCAAAAATCTTGAGCAAATAAAGGCGGCATTGAAGGCCAAAGGGGTGTATATACCCATGGTTGCAGACATTCATTTTACTCCCAATGCTGCAGAAATGGCAGCAAGAATTGTAGAAAAAGTGCGAATCAACCCGGGTAATTATGCCGATAAAAAACGTTTCGATTTAATTGAATACACTGACGCACAATACCAAGAAGAAATAGATAGAATTAGACAAAAATTTATTCCTTTGATTTATATCTGTAAAGAATACGGAACAGCATTGCGCATAGGAACCAATCATGGTAGTTTGAGTGACCGCATCATGAGCAGGTATGGCGATACACCTCATGGTATGGTTGAGTCTGCTATGGAATTTCTTAGAATTGCCAATGATGAAGGGTTTCATAATATTGTATTGAGTATGAAATCAAGCAATCCACAGGTAATGGTTCAGGCCTATCGCTTGTTGGTTAAAACCATGGATGAAAATAATTTTTATTATCCTTTACATTTGGGTGTAACTGAAGCTGGTGATGGCAATGATGGGAGAATAAAGTCTGCTTTAGGAATAGGTGCTTTGTTGGAAGATGGAATAGGAGATACCATTAGGGTTTCATTGACAGAAGACCCAGAATTTGAAATTCCAGTTGCCAAAGATTTGGTAAGCAGGTACCAGCAAAGGGCAGGGGCCTCTATAGATCAACCTGTAGTGCGTATAGAAAATGACATGCCATTGATTGGGGTCAATACCTCAGCAACATGGAACCCATTCCAATATGCCAAAATAAAAAGCAAAGCGTTTGTAAATATTGGCGGCGATCAAGTACCTAGAATTATAGCCGATTTTAGCAATCAAATTGATATTAAACCTTCAGATTTGGCTTCAATTGGTTACCATTTTGATGCCATTAATGACAAATGGAAAATGTCTGATTTAGGTGCCGATTACATTTATTTAGGCAACTTACAAGCTGATTTTATGCTTCCTATGGGAATGGCTGCCATTTACGATTCTGCCACCTGGAATAAATTGACTCAAAAAGTGGGGGCATATCCATTAATTAAGGTAGAGCAATTGCAAAAAAGTACTGTATATTCTTCTGTGCTTAATTTTGTAAGTGTTTTGACCCATCAAATCAATGACAAAGTTATTGGTCAAATTCAAGCCATTCCACACGCAGTTTTGCTGCTTCAAAGTCATTCAAATGCCCAATTAATGGACTTTAGAAATGCTATTTTTTATCTAAAACAGCAAGGATTTGAAGGGCCCATTGTCATCAATCAAATTTCAGCATTGCCTTTTGAACAAGTGATGTTACACACGGCATCTGATTTTGGAACCTTACTAATAGATGGAATGGGAGATGGCATCATGATTTCTGCATTAAAATGTAACAGTCAACAGGTAAATGAATTGGCTTTTGGAATTTGTCAGGCAGCAAGGGCAAGAATTAGCAAAACTGAATACATCAGTTGCCCAAGCTGTGGAAGAACTTTGTTTGATTTACAAGAAACCACCGCCAAAATAAGAAAAGTAACCGACCACTTAAAAGGGGTTAAAATAGCCATTATGGGTTGTATTGTAAACGGACCTGGCGAGATGGCCGATGCCGATTATGGTTATGTGGGCTCTGGACCAGGTAAAATAACCTTGTACAAAGGCAAAGAAGTGGTTAAAAAGGGGGTTCAGTCAGAAAGTGCTGTACAGGAATTGATTGAGATCATTAAGCAAAACGGAGATTGGGCTGAACCCGGAGAATAAATGCAACCCAACTCGGAATTTAATTGACTTTGACATTAAATAAGAATTGCTTAATATTGGAGCCTTCTTATTTAAACAACAATAAAAAGACAAATATTAAATTATAAATAAAACAAACATGAAAAAACAGTTACTTTTAACCTTAGCGTTGTTCATGGTTGCGGTTGGAGCATTCGCTCAGAACGTAGAATCAAGAATTTCTACTATGCGTAACCAAAGCAAGTACCATTCTGCAACTCCATTTCAAAACAAAAAGAAATTGGCAAAGTTTGGTGAAAACGATTCATCTGATTGGTACAGTATCCTTGACATGATGTCTAAAAGTGATATCGGTTTAGCCGGTAGCTTAAAGTATTATGTAAACTTCTTACATCATGATACTACTTCTAAATTGGTAGATGTTGATGGCATTATTCGTTATCCTTATGTATTGAGTGTTGGTCATATTTTAGACCCAACAGATGATTTAATTGATTTGTCTGATGGCAATCCAAAACCAGAAAACAAATTGAGCCGTTTCAACAGCTATTCTTTAGACTCAATTATTTTCAGATATTTATATGTTCGCAATGTAGAAACTACAAAAGATGCAAACGGTGTTGAAAGCCCAGTTGTAGATACTGTATTTGTTTCATATTGGAAAGGTACTCAAATCAGAAGAAGTAAATTTTCTGATAGTACCAGATATGCATTGCCACAAGGTGGATGGGATACCATCAACAGAATGCCAAGCAATTGTTTCAAAACAGATACCTTTTTATTGAGCAGTGGTGTTAATCCTGATTTTGATACAACCCGTGTAACTAACAATGGTGGTTTTGAAAATTCTTGGGGAACTAAATACGTTCAATTGGCTGCTCCAAAAGGAATGGATTTCATTACAGATGGCAACAGAACAGACAACTTAATGGGATTTGCCGTTACATACAAATCAGGTATTCCTTCTGTTATTTCGGTTGTAAGTGATTCTACCATGAATCAAGCTCCTAGCTTCTTGGTAAATGGCAATCAGGTTGATTCTATTTCATATAGCAGCAATCCTACTTACACAAATTTCTTTAACAATGCTTTACCAGGTACTGATTCAACTTTGAATCCTACAATTCAAATTGTAAGATTCGACGCTTCTAATCCTACAACTCCATCAGATACATTGTCTGTATACAAAGCAAATTATTTTAATTATACCTACGATAATGCAGGTGCAGTTATTGATTCAATGTTTATTGCAGCTACTGCTACTTTAAGATTGCAACAATTGCCTTATTATACTTACAATTACCGCAATGATACAGCAGTATACATTGATCAAAGAGATCCTGCTACTGTAACTAACAAATCACATAGAGTTAACTATTTTGGTTTTGGATTTGAATCAAACAGCGGAACTACACCATGGAACAATACCCAATTCTTTAATTCACCAATTTTTGCATATGGATTTACTTCATATCATTCTATGAAAGGTTGGGTTGGATACATCGTTTCACAAGCATTTACTTCTGGTGAAGACTTCTTGGATTGCGCTTTCAACTTAAGAATTCAAGGTAGCGTAAAAGCTGGTATTGAAGATGGTAATCACATTGCTATCACAGGTTTATTCCCTAACCCTGCTACCAAATCAACTGCTGTTAGATTTGATTTAAAATCAAACTCTGATGTTACAGTGAGCATTCACAATATCTTAGGCCAAGAAGTTTTGGTAAAAGATTTGGGTAATGTTGCAGCTTCTATTTATGAGTACAACATGGATTTATCAACTTTAACTCCTGGTGTTTACACTGTGAGCGTAAAAGCTGGTAAAACCATCCAAACTGAAAGATTGATGGTTACTGAATAACCTTCAACAGTTATTTTTAAAAGAGGCGCCGAATCAAAGATTCGGCGCCTCTTTTGTTTTTATACCTTAAATTTCAATACCAATTTGGAATGTTCAATAAATTGTATAAATTGAATTTTAAATATTTAAAAAAAAACTTAAAATGAAAATGAAAGGAATGAAGTCATTTGCCCTTATTATGATTGGTGCTATGGGCTTAATCAGTTGTTCAAAAAATGACAACGCTTCACCAAACACAACGCCAACGGTTACCATTGAGCAAAAAAACAAAGCACTTGTTATGGATATTACAGGTACTTGGTGTCCTCCATGTGGTGCTTATGGCATTCCTGGATTTAACTATGCTGTAGCCAATGCAAAAGACAAAGTTGTACCATTTGCAATACACAGTTCAGACCCTTTGAGTTTAACTGCAATGAATGCTGTTTCAAGCTTACCAAGGTTTAAATCTAGTTCAGTGCCTCGCATTGCAGTTGGTAATGGGTTAACATTTGACGCTGGCGTTTATAGTGACATTAAAGCTACAGGGAATAAAATTATTGCATCGGTAGATACATTTATTGCAAATAACCCAGTAGTTGTGGGAGTTGCTCTTAACAATTTTAAAATTGCTGATGGTAAAATATCGGTAGATGCTCATTCGAAATTCTTTGATGCAACTGCAACTGGCGAATACCTGTTGTCTGTTTATTTTTATGAAAATGGGGTAATTTCTGAACAACAAATTTCAGGTGGACCAGCCAATGCCAATCAACAACATGACCATGTAATTCGTGCAGTAACTACACCTAGTGTTTGGGGAAGTGCCATTCCAATTTCTGGAGATATTACTAGCAAAACATATACTTCAGTTTTAAATTCAGCCTGGAAAACTGAAAATATGGGAGCTATTGTCATTGTATGGAAAAAGATTGGTACCGATTATTTATATGTAAATGGTACACACATGACTTTGAACTAGTTTCAAATTTTACTTAATTAAAAAGGCGGTAACACTGTTACCGCCTTTTTTGCTTAGGTTAGTTCTAGGCTGTTATTTCCCAATTTGTTTTCTAATGATATTTAAAGCTCCGCCCGCTTTGAACCATTCAATTTGTTGGTCGTTGTAGGTATGACTTACTTCAAATTCTTCAGTTGTTCCATCTGCATGGTTCAATACAATTGTCAATGGTTTTCCTGCACTGAATGAAGTCAATCCTTTGATATGAATTTGGTCGTCTTCCATTACCTTGTTGTAGTCATCTTTGTTGATGAAAGTTAAGGCCAGCATACCTTGTTTTTTAAGGTTGGTTTCATGTATACGGGCAAATGATTTTACCAATACTGCATTTACGCCCAAATGTCTTGGTTCCATAGCTGCATGTTCTCTGCTCGAACCTTCGCCATAATTTTCATCACCAACCACAATTGAACCAATAGCAGCTGCTTTGTATTGTCTTTGTACCTTTGGTACTGATTGGTATTCGCCGGTTAATTGATTTTTTACATTGTCAGTTTTTTCATTGAAATAATTGACAGCACCAATTAACATGTTATTTGAAATATTGTCCAAATGTCCTCTATACTTTAGCCAAGGACCTGCCATTGAAATATGGTCTGTGGTACATTTACCTTTTGCCTTGATTAACAATTTTAAATTCTCAAGATCATTGCCATCCCAAGCTGCAAATGGATCAAGCAATTGAAGCCTGTCTGAAGTAGGAGATACGGCAACGTTTATACCGTTTCCATCAACGGCAGGTGCAATGTAACCAGCATCTTCAACCGCAAAACCTCTAGTCGGTAACTCATCTCCAGTTGGTGGATCTAATTTAACCGCTACTCCATCTTTATTTAATAAAGTGTCAGTAATTGGGTTAAAAGATAAATCTCCTGCAATTGCAATAGCTGCTACCATTTCTGGAGACGCTACAAATGCAAATGTATTTGGATTGCCATCTGCTCTTTTGGCAAAATTTCTATTGAATGAATGTATGATGGTATTTTTTTCTGCTTTTTCTGCACCAACTCGGTCCCACATACCAATACACGGTCCGCAAGCATTGGTAAATACAGATGCATTTAAATCAGTAAAAGTTTTTAATAAACCATCTCTCTCAGCTGTATACCTCACTTGTTCAGAACCTGGATTGATACCAAATTCAGCTTTAGTGGTTAAACCCTTTTCAATGGCTTGTTTAGCAATTGAAGCAGCTCTTGATAAATCTTCATAAGAAGAATTGGTGCATGAACCTATCAAACCCCACTCAACTTTTAATGGCCATGCATTTTTAGCAGCAGCTTCTTTGATTTCAGATATAGGAGTTGCCAAATCAGGAGTAAACGGACCGTTCAAATGAGGCATTAAAGTATTGAGGTTAATTTCAATCACTTGGTCAAAATACAATTCAGGGTTGGCATAAACTTCAGGGTCTGCAGTTAAATGTGATTTTATGCCATTGGCTAAGTCTGCAACTTCAGCTCTTCCTGTTGCTCTTAAATAGCGTTCCATGCTTTCGTCATAACCAAAGGTTGATGTAGTTGCTCCAATTTCAGCACCCATATTGCATATGGTGCCTTTACCTGTACAACTCATGCTAGTAGCTCCTTCGCCAAAATATTCTACAATGGCACCAGTACCTCCTTTAACAGTTAGTAAACCTGCAACTTTTAGAATGACATCTTTAGGTGCTGTCCATCCGTTGAGTTTTCCGGTTAGTTTAATGCCAATCAATTTAGGGAATTTCAGTTCCCATGGTAAGCCAGCCATTACATCACATGCATCAGCTCCACCAACACCTATTGCCAACATGCCTAAACCACCTGCATTTACAGTATGGCTATCGGTACCAATCATCATGCCGCCCGGAAAAGCATAATTTTCTAAAACTACTTGGTGAATAATTCCTGCTCCTGGCTTCCAAAATCCAATTCCATATTTGTTAGATACCGATGCCAAGAAATCATAGACCTCTTTGCTTTCAGAATTGGCAATGGCCAAGTCTTTTTCAGCACCAACTTTGGCAGTAATTAAGTGGTCGCAATGAACAGTTGAAGGAACAGCAACTTTAGGCCTTCCGGCTTGCATAAATTGTAACAACGCCATTTGAGCTGTTGCATCTTGCATGGCTACTCTGTCGGGAGCAAAATCTACATAAGATTTTCCTCTTTCATAAGCTTTTCCAGCATTGCCCTCAGTTAAGTGGGTATATAAAATTTTTTCTGATAAAGTGAGCGGCTTGTTGACTACTTTTCTTGCTGCCTGAATGCGTTCGTCCATTTTTGTATAAACAGACTTGATCATTTCTAAATCAAATACCATGAGCTTTATGTTTTATTTTAGTTATTTTGTTCAATTTGGTTGCATTTTTTGAAATGCGCTGCAATTTATGGCATTCAAATCGAATTAAGTAACCATTCATCGATTTTCGTATATTTAAACACCTATTGGTACAATACAATGATAGAAAAATCACAAAATCAAGAGCTTGCAGCCCTTGTAGGACAAGCATTTGAATTGGAAATTTCAGCCGATAACCAACAACAAATCAAAGACCTGTTGGTGTCTGAATTGATACAATTGATACTCCAATCGCCCGAAAAATTGTGGAATATACTCTATAGAATAGATGTGAACGAAACCAAGGTTAAACAGATTTTTTCAAATTCAGCACCCTTACTCATTGCCCCTGAATTGGCAGATTTAATTATTGAAAGGATGCTTCAAAAAGCCAAAAGCAGAATGGCCTACAAAAAAGAAAACCCAACCAAAGAGTAAGTTTTGTTTCAAGTACTAATATTGGTCATAAAAAATTGCCAATACTTCTTTTTATTTGCGCCAAATTATTGAATACATGACTGTCATTTTTTTGTTTTTAATATTGCATTGGTATTTGTCTTTGTTTGGACAAACTTTTTTCTTACACAGGTACGCCGCTCATAAAATGTTTACCATGAGTAAATCATGGGAAAAATTCTGGTATGTTTATACTTGGGTATTGCAAGGTTCATCCTATTTAAATGCCAGAGCATACGCCATTTTGCACAGAATGCACCATGCCTATTCTGATACCGAAAAAGACCCACATACCCCACAGTTCTTTAAAGAGGTGTTCAGCATGATGTGGCATACCCGTAAAATTTACAATGGTGTTTTACACAATACCTTAGAAATTGATGAAAAATTCAAGAAAAACTATCCGGTATATCCTGTCATCGATCAACTAGCCGATTCATGGGCAAGTAGGCTGTTTTTTGCATTTTTATATATTGCCATTTATGTAAAGTTTGCCAGCGTTTGGTGGTTGTATTTGTTTTTACCCATTCATTTTTTAATGGGCCCAATACAGGGTGCAGTTGTCAATTGGGCTGGTCATAAATACGGGTATAGAAATTTCAATGAAAAAGACCATTCTAAAAACACTTTGGTATTTGATTTTTTAATGTTGGGAGAATTGTTTCAAAATAACCATCACCATGCTGGAGCCAGGCCAAACTTTGCAGCCAAATGGTGGGAAATAGATCCTGTATATCCAATTATGAAATTGATGCATTGGATAGGCATGATCAAGCTCATTCCTTTAGCTTCCAGCAATAAGAATTAAAATTGAACTTTTAATTGAAGGCTAAACAACCTTGGAGCATCCATTTTGCCGGGTCTAAGAGCATACTCTTCGTTGGTTAAATTGTTAACCAAAAAAGCAATTTTGAGGAGCTGGTTTGGCTGATAGGCAATTCTGAAACTGTGAATAGAGTTTCCTTGTCCGCTTCTTTTCATAAAGTCCGCTACTCCCGGTAAAAAGGCCACATACTCATCGTATTTTTCAAAAATGCTGAAGTATTGGTAGTTGTAGCCTAGGTTAAATTTGTGGTAAGTTAGATCTAAGTCAAACTTGCCCAAATGCCTGTTTCTGTATGTTAAAATACTCTCGTAGAATTGGGCACTATCTAACTGCCCCATATTATTAAAAAAAGCACTTAGGTAATTGCTGTTTGATCTCAGTGACTGGTTTTTGCTCAAATTAACAGGAAAAGAATAAGTGTATCCGCCTATAATTCTTACCAATACTTCACCTATTTTACCTTCACCAGTCAACGAAATTTCATAACCCCCAATTCTGGTTTGACCAATATTTTGTGCCTTGAATCCAAAAGTACGTAAAAAATCTACTTCTGGATGTTCTCTTGGTTTGATCCATTGTGCAAATTGGTATTCAATCATGCTGTCAAAATCTTGGTTAAAAATGCTCAGGTCTAATAAAGCACTCATTCGGCCAATTCTGAACCCTTGTTTGAGGCCAATTTCTGCAGTCCATCCTTTTTCGGAAACCAGTTTGGAGTTTGAAAAAATACGCACACTTGACACACTGTCTTCTATGTATTTTTCACTGATACTAGGAAATCTGAAACCCTCAGAGTAATTGGCTCTCAAAAAAGTTTGGGCCCCTAATTTGTAATTGATCCCCAATCGCTTTAATAGGCCCGTATTTTGGGTAACATTGCTCAAGCTATTTTGTTCAAATCTGCCACCTGCTAGTAAGGTTAAGTTGTTGTATTGGAATTCAATTTGCCCGAAAGCTGCGGCACTATAGCCCCAAAAGTCGCCTCTAAATACATTGCTTTTGGCCCAAGTGAGTGTATTGTAAGTGCCTGCTGTTAAATTCAAATGTTGGAATAAATTGGCCTTGTAATTGTAATCAAATGCATACAAATTGGCTATGACATCATTGCTGCCAGGAAATTTAATGGGGTCAACAAAACGGTGAATCTGATACAGTCTCAATTTAAGTGCATGAAATTGCTTTCCTGATTGGTAGTCTATATGTGGATCAAAAGACAAAACCCTGTACACATCTTGTGCAATGTAATTTTGAAATGGCTTGAGAGCGCCTGAATCTGCATCGTTCCATAAAAAGAACTTTCCAGATCGCTCCAACATAAAATTGGCATTTAAGCCTGCGCTCAAGTTCTTGTTAAAACGGTATCGGGTTTTGATATAATTTCTAAAACGTAAAACGTCGGCCCCTTGTAAATGACTTTTGTTGTCATGGAAATTGCCACACCATACCAAATCAAATTTGCCAAATTGCTGCTTGTGACTAAAAAATGCGCCATTTTGTGAAGGGCTCGTATTGCGGTCCCACCAAATGGTTGCCCTTCTATTGGGGTCAGAATAAATTCCTTGATAAGTAGAAATCTTTGTGACAGGCTTTTGAGTAGGCCAACCTGTTCTTAAGTTAATGGTACCATTCATCGCTGAAGAACCATACAAAACAGATGCAGCGCCTTTAATTACTTCTATTTGTTCTGCCGATTCAATGGGTAAAAAGTTCCACATGACATCTGCTAAATCTCCACCCATTAAAGGCATATCATCTAATAATACAGCAACCCTACTCCCTGTATTGTAGGAATAGCCAGCTCCTCCTCTCATTGATGCTTGGCCATCTATGACTGCAATGCCAGGAACTTTATTCACAACTTCTGCCAAATCACTTGCATTTGTATTGCTAATTAAATAGGGTTGAATCAAAGTTACACTACTCACCTCTCTGGTAATTTGTGTAGGCGTTCTTGAAGCTGCAATGACAAATTGATTGAGTTGGTTATTTTCTGGACTTAGAAAAAAATGCAAATTGTATTCAGGACCTGATAAATTGATGTTTTTTTGTAAATGACTATAACCTATTGAACTCAATTTTAAGTTGTGTTTGCCTGGTTTCAATGCACATTTAAATTGTCCAATACTATCAGAAATTGCAAGTGTTATATTGTTTTCTGTAATTGTAACAAAAGGTAGTTTTTGTTTTGTTTCAATGTCAAACGTTGTTCCTGATACTTTAAAATTCTCCTGCGCCCAAATCAAGCCATAAGGATTGATAGTGGCAATTAGAAAAAGTAAAAAAAATATTTTTGAATGCCAATTCATTTGGGTAAATATACTTCAAAATACCTTTCAGGGTGTTTTTGACCTTCTAAAACATACTTTTTTACTGAATTGCTAAATTATTTTACAAAGGAGTGAGAACAATTTGTATAAGTTGAAAAACAAATACTAACTTAGCGCGGTTTATAGCAATACACGAAAAGCAGAAGCATTCAAATGGGAAATTTAAAAGCAAAATTTGCCGCAAAGGCACTTCCTCTATCAACAGAAATTAAGCAGTTTGTCAAAGAAAACGGTCAGGTAGCATTAGGTACTTTTACCGTTGAAGATGTATATGCCGGAATGAAAGGCATCATCGGATTGCTAACAGAAACGTCGTTACTAGACGCAAATGAAGGCATTCGTTTCAGAGGTTATTCAATTCCTGAATTGAGGGCATTGTTGCCTAAAGTTCCAGGGGGTACCGAGCCATTGCCTGAAGGTTTGTTTTATTTAATGTTGTTAGGTGAAATGCCTACCTATGACGATGTGTTGGCAATTCAGGCAGATTGGAACAGCAGGGCAGAAGTTCCTCAGCATGTTTTTGCAGCTATTGATGCTTTGCCAGTTCACACCCATCCTATGACCCAATTTAGCATTGGAATTATGGCCATGCAAACAGATTCTCAATTTGCAAAAGCATACAGAGAAGGAATCAATAAAAAAGATTACTGGGACCCAACATTCGAAGACGTTTCCAATTTATTGGCAAGGTTGCCTAGAGTTGCAGCATATATTTACAGAAGAACTTATAAAAACTCTGAGCACATTGCACCTCAAGAAGGCTTGGATTGGGCTGGTAATTTTGCCCATATGTTAGGTTTTGATCAAGTAGAGTTTTACAAACTCATGCGTTTGTACCTAACTATTCATGCTGACCATGAAGGAGGGAATGTTTCTGCACATACAACCCATTTAGTTGGTTCAGCTCTGAGTGATCCCTATTTAGCATTTTCAGCTGCCATGAATGGATTGGCAGGTCCCTTACACGGATTGGCCAACCAAGAAGTGATCAGATGGGTATTGGAAATGAGAGAAGAAATTGGACAACATCCAAGTAAAGAACAAATTGCAGATTATATTCATCAAACTTTAAAAGCAGGTAAAGTTGTACCTGGTTACGGTCATGCAGTGCTTAGAAAAACAGATCCAAGGTTTTTAGCTCAACAAGAATTTGCCAAAACTTACATGCCTGATGACGAATTGGTAAATATAGTTTGGAACATTTATGAAGTGGCTCCACCAATTTTAGAAAGCACTGGTAAGATTAAAAATCCATGGCCAAACGTAGATGCTCATTCTGGTGCATTGTTGTTGCATTATGGGCTCAATGAATATGATTTTTATACCGTATTATTTGGAGTTTCAAGAGCATTGGGCGTAATGGCTTCTATGTTATGGGATAGGGCATTGGGTTCTCCAATCGAAAGACCAAAATCGGTTACTTATGAATGGTTGAAAAAAACTGTTGAGGCTAAGAAAACATCTGCTTAAGCACTTTAATGCACCTCAAGTCAAACTTAATTCAATGAACTTATGATGATACGAAAGCTTTTAATTGGATTGTGTTTGTCAATGGTTTTTGCTTCATGTAATATTTATTCTCATAGCGGGGCTTCGGTACCTGCTGATGCCACTACATTCAGTGTTGACTATATGGTCAACAATGCAAGTATTGTTGCACCTACATTGAGCCAAGATTTAACTGAAAAGTTAAAAACAAAATGTATCAATGAAAGTGGTTTAAAATTAACCAATGCCGTTGGCGATTTCCATTTTAGCGGAAAAATAACTGATTACAAAACAGCGCCTTCTGGAATTCAAGGAAATCAAACCACTGCTGTTAATAGACTATCAGTATCTGTAGAGGTTGTTTTTGAAAACAAGTTAGATTCTTCAAAGAATTTCACTCAAATTTTTACCAATTTCGTAGATTTTGATGCACAGCAAGATTTTGCTACAATAGAACAGTCACTGATTGGCAAAATTACAGATGGCTTGGTACAAGATGTCTTTAACAAGGCATTTATAAATTGGTGAGAAATTTGAATAATTGTATATTAGCACTTCAAACGCAATTGAATTGAATAAATATGATTTTGGCATATTGGTCAAATCGCCTGAAGAATTAGGTGAATCACATATAGATTTGTTAAAGCAAATCGTATTTGAATATCCGTATTTTTCTGTTGCTCAAAACCTATTGGTAAAAGCAATGTTCAATTCGTCTCATTTTGAATACCAAAAATATTTAGAACAGGCTGCTTTACAATGTGGTGATCGAACAGTGTTGTACAATTTGGTTCATGGTTTACCTATTGATCATAGACCTGATATGCCTAAAAAAGTACTTCCGCAGGAAACAGTGTCGTCAATAACTGAACCTCAAATAGAGGTAGTTGAAATGCCTGTTTTGGTTACACCAGTTATTGAGGAAACACCAATTCCAATTACTCTTGAGCCAGAAACCCAAATAGAGCCAGAGCCAAAACCTAAGCCAATTTTATTAAAACCTTTGACTTCTATTTCTACTGAGTCAAATGAGGCTGTTCAAGCTGACGAAAATGAAGAGAAGCCTGAAAAGCCAAAACCAGCAAACAAAGGAATGGGTCTTAAATTGGTGCCAATCAGATATGATTTAGACGGAATTGAAAATGACGAAAACCTACAAGAACTTCCACTAGATGAAATTGATTTGTCATCTCCAGAAGATGAAATTGGTGATGATGAGCCAGAAATGGAGAGTCCCAACTTTGTAACGATTCAATCAAAAAGCAACAAAAAACTGGTTCGATTTGTAAATCCTGATGGGGATGCAAATAGTTCACTGATTCCTGCTCAAAAGTTAAAACAAGCAGACGATGCTATTCTTAAGCATTTTGATGCCAGTACTTTACCAAACCCAGATATTGAAGTTGTTCCCATTGCATCAAATGCCAAATCAACAGTAATTACTGAGCAAGCTTTCAGTAATGAACCCATAGAAGAGGAAGATGAAACAACTGAAAACGAACATAAACCTACTCTCGAATCTGATTCAATTCAGACTCAACCTGAACCATTAGTTGAAGCATTGCATGTGACGGAATACACTCGAATAAAATTAGAGTCTGAGCCAATATATACCAGTGCGCTTCCTGTTGAAAAAGAAATTCCTGCTGCTGTTCCACAAAAATCAGTTCCAGTTAAAAACAAACCTTTATTGGTTGCTGAATCAGATTTTGTTGAAAGAATTGCAGATAAAGCCCATATGGCGCTCAGAGAGCACTTAATTTTAGAATTGGCAACTGTCAATAAAAATGAGTTCATTCGAAGTTTTCAAAACAGTTTACAGCTAATTGAAGAACAAGCAGCACCAGTTGCACAGGCTGAACAACCAGATGTATTGGAGAGCCTCAAGAAATATGAAGTAAATGAATTGCTCTCTGTTGTATACAAAAAGCTCAATTACTCAGAACAAAGTTTCACCAAAGAGTTTGAAAGTTATTTCAGTGTCGAATCCAAAAAACAAAGTGTAATTGCTCCTGAACCTATTGATTTGTCAATTGAGATGCTTCAAAAACAAGCAGCTGATTTTGCGAGTTTCAATGAAATAGAATCTGAATCAAAACAAGCTAAAAGTGCTTCGAAAAAATCTAAAAGCAAAAGAGACGAAGAAATAGACCGAATTTTAGACAGGTTCCTCAAAGATAAACCGGTTATTTCCAGACCCAAATCAGAGTTCTTTAAGCCTGTGAATATGGCAAAGCAAAGTTCTGAAGAGCCTGAAGAAGTTGTGAGTGAGACGCTTGCAAAAATATATGTCAGGCAGGGGCTGTATAAAAAAGCCATTCAAGCATACGAAAAATTACAGTTGTTAAATCCGGATAAAAATGCGTACTTCGCAGACCTGATTGAACAAATCAGAACAACCAATAACTTAGACTAAATTATGTTAACATTTATTATTATTCTCATCATGGTAGCCGCCATCTTGTTGGTAGGTGTCGTTTTAATTCAAAATCCAAAAGGCGGTATTGCTGCTAATTTTGTTGCTCCTAGCCAAATTATGGGCGTTAAAAGAAGTACAGATGTCATTGAAAAAGCAACTTGGGGTTTTGCATTGGTACTGATTGTACTTTCATTGGCTTCTAATTTCTTCAGACCAACCAGCGGAGGTTCAGATAATTCTTCAGATTCAAGAATCAAAGATGCAATTGAAAATACAACTGTAACAACTCCAGCACCAGCTCCAGCTGCAACACAACAGCAACCTGCTGAACAACCAGCACAACCAGCAGAGGCAACACCTGCAGCTGAAACAACAACTAAGTAATAAACTTAAGTATTCTATAAAAAAAGCCTCGCAAACTGTGTTTGCGAGGCTTTTTTGTGCCAATTATAAATTGCTTATGAAATTGTTTCTACCCAATGAAAGGTATCTTCAACCTTTCCTGTTTGTATGCCATAAATTTGTTGGTATAACCAATTTGAAATTAAACGGTCTTCAGCATTGGGTAAAACATAGTCTTCACCTTTGTAACCAATAGCTGCAATTTTAGCAATGATTGCTGCAGTACCAGTTCCAAAACAATCGGTTAGCTGACCATTTTTAGCGGCTTCCAATACTTCTTTAATGGCAATTTTTCTTTCTTCAATTACTAAACCTTTTTGTTTGAGTAATTGAATGCAGGTATCTCGGGTAATTCCGTTTAAGATGTTTCCATCTAAAGCAGGGGTCCAAACAGTATTGTCGTTAATTACAAAAAACAAATTGGTGGTTCCTGATTCTTCTACATATTCATGCGTTTTACCGTCTGTCCAAATGATTTGATCGTAACCCTTTTGTTTGGCAAGTGCAGTAGGTAACATTGAAATGCCATAATTACCTGCAGCTTTTGCATAGCCAGCCATGCCTTCTGAAGCCCTTACAAAATTTTCTTCAACCAATACTTTTATAGGTAATGGATAATAGCTGTTTACTGGGCAACAAAATATCATAAATGTATAGTTGCTGCTTGGTTTTACACCAACAAAATCGTCAGTAGCAAACATAAAAGGTCTCACATACAAGGCGCTTCCATCTTTGGTTGGAATCCATTGTTGGTCTATGTCTATGAGCGTTTTGAGGCCCAGCATAAATAAATCTTCTGGAATTTCTGGCATGCCCATCCTCAGTGCACTTTTATTGAGTCTTTTGTGGTTTTCCAAGGGCCTGAAAAGTTGTGGCTTGCCCGTTTGCTCATTTTTAAAGGCCTTCATGCCTTCAAATATGGCTTGTCCGTAGTGGATGGCAGAGATAGAAGGGGCAACTTCTATTGGCCCATATGGTAGAATTTCAGGATCCTGCCACTTGCCATCTTTGAAATCAACTTTGAACATATGATCCGAAAAATGTTTTCCAAATTCAATGTGTTCAAAGTCAAATTGCTCAATTCTTGATTGTGTTACTTTGTTTATTTTTAACGAAATTGCCATCTTATGAACGATAATTTTAAAATAGAAGAAGCTTTTATACTCCCCTTGTTTGATGAACTTTACGGGGTCAAAGAAACAGATTTTTCTATACAAATCAACCCTTTTGGAAAAGGGAATCATAAATTATTGATGTTGAGTGATTGTAAAACCCATGACTACCTTCCAGAAAATGAGTTTGAACTTTTAAACGGCATCATTGACAAAGGTTTGAAGAAAACCCAAGATGATTATTGGTTACTCAACATTTCTAATGAAAATTTGACCCTAGAGCAAATTTTGCAACAATTAAAACCACAACATTTAATTATTTGGGGCTGTGATGCCTTGTTAAAAAATGAGCAAATAAATTTGGCTTTGCATCAGCAGGCGTTGTTGCATGGAATTGCTGTTTTAAAAGCGGGTCCATTGTCTGAATACTTAACCGATGCACAGGCAAAAGGCAAATTATGGATCGCTCTAAAAAAAATGTTCTTTAATTAGTAAATATGGAGCTGATTTTTGCCACACACAATCCGAATAAGGCCAAAGAGATTGCGGCTTTGCTAGAAGGTAAATTCAAAGTATTGTCTTTAGATGGTATAGGGTATACCAATGAAATTGAAGAAACAGGTGAAACACTCAAAGAAAATGCATTCATTAAAGCCCAAACCATTGCATCAAAATTCAATATGCCCGTTTTTGCAGATGATACTGGATTAGAAGTCTTTCATTTAAACAATGAGCCCGGAGTAAGAAGTGCTAGGTATGCCGGAGAACCATCCAATTCCAATAATAACATGGATTTATTACTCAGTAAATTAAATCCTGAAGAACCCAATTTGGCAAGGTTTGTTACATGGATTTGTTTGATATTGAACGGAGAAGTTCACTACTTTGAAGGCAGTTTAAATGGTAAAATAATCCATCAAAAAATGGGTAGCAACGGATTTGGTTACGACCCAATTTTTATGCCTGAACAATATTCAGAAACATTGGCTCAACTTACCTTAGAAGAAAAAAATAAAATTGCGCATAGGGCAAAAGCCTTCGAGAAAATGAAATTGTTTTTAATGGGCAAATGATTCAATTAAGGAGCCAAACGGAATACTTCCCAGTTATTAGTTTCATTTAATTCAAATCTGAGTCTATCATGCAGCCGACTTGCTCTCCCTTGCCAAAATTCAATTTTTGAGGGATTTAAAGCATATCCTCCCCAATGTTTTGGTTTTTCAATTACTTGGTCATTCATGCTGTTTTGGTATTGCTCGAAAGCATTTTCTAGGATACTTCTGTCGTTTATTTTTTGGCTTTGAGGAGATACTATCGCACCAATCTGGCTCTCAATGGGTCTGCTTTTAAAATAAGCAGTTGAGGCTTCTTCAGATAGTTTTGAAATTTTTCCTTCAATTCTTATTTGTCTTTGTAATTCGGGCCAAAAGAAAACCATTGCGCCAAATTGATTCTGCGCAATTTCATTGCCTTTTTGGCTATTGTAATTGGTAAAAAATACGAATGAATTGCTATCAATTCCTTTTAACAATACAATTCGGGCATTGGGCTTACCCTCTGAATTAACTGTGGCCAAAGTCATGGCATTGGGTTCGTTCACTTGTGCATCAATTGCCTGTTTGAACCAATTTTGAAATTGTTCAATGGGGTCATTTGCAAGATTTTCAATTGAAAGTTCATGCAATGTATACTCTTTTCTTATATCAGCAATATGGTGGCTTTGGTTCATTGTATTTATTTATTTCAAATATACATGTTCTGTTTGCAGGATTCTATTTTCAAATACGGCATTGAAATTTTTAAATAGTTGTTCTTGTAGTGTATGCAGGTTGATGTTTAATAATTGGGCTAACTGCATGTAACAGGTTTTCACATGTTGTGGTGAGGTATCGGTTTCTAAAAAAATCCGATGGAGGGGTATTTGATTTAAACTTGCTGGAATTTGTTTTCGAAAGAGCTGTTTCCCAAAAGAAAAATACACATTTGGTAGAGCCAATAATTGATTGGTAATTGATGTATTGCCTTCATATTGGTGAAATACAACAGGTGCAGGATAAGTTTTTAATAAGGCAATTGTTTCGGGATAAGCTTTCACACAATGTACAATGATGGGTAATTTGAATTGTTGGCCAATTTGCAATTGTTTTTTAAAGAAGAATAGTTGTTTTTCAAAGTCGGGTTTCAATCGGTCAAGCCCTATTTCTCCTATAGCTACAAGGGGTTTGCGAGTTAATAATTCTATGAATTTATCTGTGTCAAATGGGCTGTTAATTTTCCAAGGATGTAGTCCGTTTGAACATAAATAATTTATATTTTCTGGTAAAATTGGCAACAAAAATGCATTTCTGATAAAAATCACATCAGAGTATTTTCTATAAGCTTTGTGGGTGTGAATATCAATCCATTTCACAGGGTGAAGATACAAAAAAATGTATTTGTTAAGTGCTGTCATATGAGAGGGTTTGTTAAGCTCTCTAAAAAGGGATATGTTTGTCTTTTAAATTTATAATGAACAAACAAATGTCTCCAAGTAGGAATGAAGTGATGTTACATTTGGGTGAACAAGCAGAATTGTTTTCTGCGGAATATTTAAAACCCATCGAAACCAACTGGCAAGCATCAGAATTATTGCCATTAACTTCGGATGATTCTTTTATACAAGACCTCAAAACCATTCAAGAACAAGCGGCCAATTTATCTTACGATTTATTAGCTGTTTTAGTTGTAGATACCATTACAGAAGAGGCTTTGCCTACATACGAAACCTGGTTAGCCGGATTAACGGGCATTGATCAAATAGAAAACAATGGCTGGATGAAATGGATTCGCGGCTGGACTGCTGAAGAGAACAGGCATGGAGATGCGTTGAACCGCTATTTATATTTATGTGGTAGAATCAATATGCGAGAATTTGAAGCCTCTACACAATATTTAATCAGAGATGGTTTTAATAACGGAGCTGCAAATGATCCTTACCGCAATTTTATATATACTTCTTTTCAAGAATTGGCTACCAATATTTCTCACAGAAGAGTAGCAAGTTTGGCTAAACAACAAGGCAATACCATTTTGTCAAAAATGTGTGGTTTGGTTGCTGCCGATGAAGCCAGGCATGCAAAAGCATACAAAACATTTGTGGCAAAAATTATGGAATTAGACCCAAATGAAATGATGTTGGCTTTTGAAGATATGATGAGAAAGAAAATTGTTATGCCCGCACAATATTTAAGAGAGTTGGGAGACAAAGTAAATTCTTTTGAAAGTTTTTCGGATTGTGCACAGCGCATAGGTGTTTATACTGCTACCGATTATGTAGACATTCTTAAAAGTTTAATTGATGAATGGCAAATTGAAGGCGTCAGAGGTTTAAAAGAAGATGGAGAAAAAGCCCGAGACTATTTAATGAAGTTGCCAGAGAGATTAACCAGAATTTCTGAACGCATGAAATTGCCAGATACCGAGTTTAAATTCAATTGGATATTGGCCTAGTTTTACAAAAGCTTTACCATTTTAAATTCATCCCAGTTGCCTCAGGTAATTGGGATTTTTTATGAGTCTTATTTGAATTGGATATTCCAAATTTGAAGTTAGTTGGGTAATAGAAAAGTTTTTAGTTTTTTATCAGTAATTGTATTGTGTTATTTTAATTGTGGATTGACCCAATTGAATAATAAAAAAGGCGAATCACCATGGTGATTCGCCTTTTTTATTGGAGTGAAATTCCTTATTTAATAATGGTTAATTTCTTGGTTTGAATACGACCAGCATCGTTCAATTCTACAAAGTAAATACCAGTTGACAATTGCTCACAATTGATAGACTCGTTTGAATTGATCGCACTGCTATTCATAACAACTTTACCGTTGATATCTAATACTTTGAAAGTAGCCAAATGACTGCCATTCCAGTTGATATTGAATGAAGAATGAGTAGGGTTAGGATATACTTCAAAAGTATTTTCAGCTTTCTTTACATCTTCCATACCCAAAGCCCAATCTTGCATGGTCCAAGTAGATTGGTAAACTTCTTTGGTGTCTTCATTTTGAATGAAAGCTACAACAGCCATATCATAGAATTCTTCAACTGAATGCTCAGTTGCAAGATTGATACCATTGTATGCTGTTCCTTGAGCAGTGCTTACAACGGCACTTGTAGGTAATCTGTAAGCACCAGGGAAGGTGTAACTGATATTGATGTTTTGTGCAACATCTTTAGCAGTAAAGTTGAAAACTATACCAGAATCGGGTAACATTTTCTTCATTACAAATTGGAATTTAGTTTCACCGTTTGTTTTGATGTTTTTAGTTGTTTCTTTTTCTACTAAAGCAACTCTCAATCTGTAATTACCAGCAGGAATATCAAGTGAAGGTGTAACAGTAATAGCAATGTCAGCTTTTTGACCAGTCATTGTTAATGCACTTGTCATGTCAACTGCAGTGATTTTGTTTTGGTATTTGTCAAAAATTTCAGCAGTTAAATAGTTTGGATTGTCTCCCCATGCGCCATCTAATTGCATGTGAGGTACACCTGAAATACCACCATAATACTCACCTCTGTTTAAACATTCAAAAGTAAAATAAGGGTCTCCAGTTCCTGGGAAATAATATTGGTATTTTAACAATGCAAATTTGCCAGCTCTGTCTTTCAATACAGTGTTAATTTTTGCGTTTCCAGGGTTACATGGAGGGCAAGTAGATGAAGTAAATACTTCACCTAAAGTACGTCTTGGAATGGCTCTGTCTGCAATTAAAATACTGTTTGTTTTTTCGTTGTCGCTCAAATCACCATCAACACCATCATTAGGGTCTGTAATCCAAACACGGAAATTAGCAACACCACCTGTACTTTGTTGGTAAGGTGCATTGTGTGTAAAGCTGTAAGTTCCATTTCCACTTCCAACAATTGGAGTAATGTTTTTAATGGTCATTGTATATACATCACCACCATTAACAGCGTAATTTATTTTAAAAGCACTCAAAGGATCTGCTCCTAAGTTTACAATTGAACCAGTTAATGTAATGTCTTGGTTAATTACACCAAATGTTTCTAAATTCACACTTGCTAATTTTACATTGTTAGCAGGTTGGTTGCCATAGGTAAACGAGAATACTTTATCAGTACTGTTGTCTCTAGAACCTAATTTGTTAGGGAATTCACTTAAAGAATTTCCTCCTACCATGGTAGCAACCGTTCCATCTGCATTCTGACAGCCAATTGTACCTGTAAATGGTCTGCTAAAGTTTGCGTCATTGTAAATAACATCAAACCCACCAGCTTCTTTTAAAACAATAGCAAAATACAAATAGCTGGTATCAGAAATTGAAGAAGATACCGAAAACCATTGAATCACATGTCTTCTGTTAGGTGCAGTTCCAAGAGTTGTAGCATTTACTACATCGGCAACGTTATTTAAGTTAGTAATAACTGTTTTCAAAGCAAGGTTATCCCAAAAACCAAAAATGGCATTTTTAGGAGCACTTGCATCAGGAATAGACATGTTTGTGCTTTGACTTACTGTTTCAGCCATGTCAAAAGTAATGTAACCATTGTCACTGGCTTTGTAACTGGTTACTTCTTGTCCATAAAAATTCCAAGTAAATGGAATGGTTTGTGCTGCAGACAATACATCATTTGAATTGTTAGGAATGATTGCAGAACCTTGAGCTGAAGATGATGTGTAGTCAGAAGGTGTGCCTGTAGATGTGATGGAATAATAGCCTTGGGCCATTGCACTTCCAGCAATTGCTAAAAAAGCAACAATACTCAGTAGTGTTTTTTTCATGTTATATAGTTGTTATTTATTTGTTTTATCAGAGTATACGCAAGGTTCACAAAATTTACCAAAATTGCAAACACTTAATTTTTTTTAATGCATAAGTAATCCTAGGTAAATAATGAGTCTCTGAGAAATAGCAAAAGGTTGTTTGTCAGCAATTTATTTGTTAATGAATTTGGGATGGATGAGGTTTTCTATTGAGAAAATTTCGTCCCATTTTGCTTTGCTGATGAGTTGTTTCTCTAATACCACAATTTCATAGATATTTTTTCCTGATTGAAGTGCTTCACCAGCAATTTCAGCACTTTTTTCGTAACCCAATATTGGATTGAGTTGTGTGACAATGCCAATGCTGTTCATAACCATTTCTCTGGTTCTATCGGCATTTGCTGTAATGCCAAGAATGCATTTATCAACTAACGAATGGATGGCATTTCCTAAATATTCTAAAGAAGTAAACATGGCAAATGCAATGACTGGTTCCATTACATTGAGTTGCAATTGACCCGCTTCAGCGGCCATTGTAACTGTTAAATCTTGGCCAATGACATAATAACAAGTTTGGTTCACCACCTCAGGAATAACAGGATTTACTTTCCCTGGCATAATAGAAGATCCAGGTTGCCTAGCTGGCAAATTGATCTCATTGAACCCAGTTCTAGGGCCAGAACTCAACAATCTTAAATCGTTACAAATTTTAGAAACCTTTACTGCATTTCTTTTTAAGGTACCCATGATTTGCACATAAGCTCCGGTGTCGCCAGTTGCTTCAATTAAATCTGGAGCCAAACAAACAGGAATTCCAGCTATTTCAGCCAAATGCTTCACACAAATTTCGGCATAGCCCTCAGGAGCATTTACGCGCGTACCAATTGCAGTAGCACCCATATTTACCTCTAAAAGCAATTCTTGTGCTTCTTTTAACCTGCTAATGTCTTCGCCAATTGTAGTTGCAAATGCTTTGAACTCTTGTCCCAATGTCATTGGAACAGCATCTTGTAATTGGGTTCTACCCATCTTTAAAACAGTATCAAACTCAATTGCTTTTTGAGAAAAAGCAAGCTCCAATTTTTCAAGGATTTTTAAATAGTCTGATAGTTTGTAATGCAACGCAATTCTAAAAGCAGAAGGGTAGGCATCGTTGGTTGATTGCGAACAATTGACATGGTTGTTGGGATGCAAATGTTCGTAAGACCCTTTTGTATGACCCATTTTAAGGAGTCCAATATTGGCAATCACTTCATTGGCGTTCATGTTACAGGAAGTACCTGCACCACCTTGTATCAAGTCTGAAACAAATTGGTTGTCATATTTACCTGTAGTCATTTCGTCACAGGCATATATAATTGCATTTTTCACTGATTCGCTTAAAACACCACATTCAAAATTGGCAATGGCTGCCGCTTTTTTTACATAAGCCAATGCTTTAATAAAGTAGGGCTCTTTGGCTATTGGAATACCTGTTATATTGAAATTCTCTTTTGCTCTGAATGTTTGTATGCCATAAAATAATTCATCGGGTATGTCTAATTCTCCCAAAAAATCATGTTCTTTTCTTGTAAGTTTATTCATTGACTGATTTAAAAACCAAACTTAATTAAAAAATCAAGAAAATTACAAACACGCCAAAAGCCTAGCCAATCATTAAGCTACAACCTCTTTGTTCACTTTGGTCTCTTCTGCCTAAAACTTCAAAAGTATGATCAGGGTATTCAATACCTAAATCGGCAGTTTGAATAAAACAACACGAATGTATATTGGCTAAGTCAATGACTTGGATGATTCCGGTTTTGCCTGGTTTAGCAAAGCATCTGGGGTCGTTAATATCGCCAATTGATACTTTAGCCCATTTGGGGCCTTTGAAATAACCATTTTGGTTTGTATAAAATTGGCTTTGCATTTCACACATACCATATTCAGAAAAAATAGTATTGGTTTGAAATTGTGATTTCAATACTTCGTACAATTCCATTTTGGTCATTTCTTTTTTTCGTCCTTTCATTCCACCGGTTTCGATGATGTTACCAAACTGTATAGGAATTGGAAATTTCTTTGCAAAATCAAGCAAGCCAAACGTTACCCCAAATAAAAAATAAGGCTCTTTTTTTGACTCTAGTAACTGAATCTTAGTAGCCAACTCTTCGTGTTCGTAAAGGTAAAATCCGTTGAGCGGATGCTTGCTTTTTTTCATCAAAGCTTGAACCATGTATACCAATGAGGAGTTCTCTTTTTCCAGATAAGAGGGGAGGAGTCCAAGTACACATTTATTGGCAATAGCGCCAAAATGATTTTCAAAATGGGTAAAGATGCTTTGCTCATAAATAGCTAAATCAACAATCAAGTGCTTGCTGTTTCCACTTTGGCCTGTTCCACTACTTTCAAATATTTTTGAAACAGGTTGATCACTGCTGCTTATTTGATGCGTTTTAAAGAACTCAATGGGTAGAAATGGAATCGCTGAAATTGTTTCTATGTCATTGCTATGTTGGATGCCCCATATTTTAGCATATGCTTTATAAACAGGATTGTGAGCATATTGGTATTGAAAAGCAGCCAAACACAATTCCTCAAAATTGTTTAGATTTGGATTGAATATTTTATGTGGCCAAAGATCAATAAATTCAGACATGTTATTTTTTTACTCAGCTTGCCAATCATATTTGGGCAATGCAAAAAAACAGAAATAACTTCAGAAATTCCTCAGATTGCTTTTAAGCATGTGTCTTTTTTGCAAAGTACTGATGGGAAAGATTCACTATTGGTATTAACCTTTACCTATAAAGATGGAGATGGCGATTTGGGTTTGAACCAATCAGACACTTTGAGTCCTTTTAATCCGGTTATCGACAGCGTAGGTAAATCGCTCAATCCTTTTTACCAAAATTTGCATATCAATTACCTCGAAAAATACCAAGGTTTATTTCAAGCAGTCACCAATCCATTCAATGCTGCCGATACCTTAACCTATGCATTTAGGTTTGAAAGTTTAACTCCAGATGGTCGGCACAAATCAATTAGAGGAGATATTGAAGTTAAAATTAGTCCGAATGCTTACCCAAATGCTGCCGATACCACGCTTTATGAGCTTTATATATACGACAGGGCTTTGCACAAAAGTAATGTTGTACAAAGCCCTGTTGTAATTTGGAACAAATAAAATACGACTAAAAATCGTCGTCTTCGTCTTCTTCTTCGTCAAAATCGTCAAACGATTTTGGCTCATCAATTTCTAATTCATCAATTTCCAAGTCATCTTCTTCGTCTACATTTTCATCATCTTCATCTTCGTCTTCGATGAATGTGTTTTTCAAAGGAGTTTTTTTGGCTGCTGCTTTAGATGTTGGCGATGCAGTTTTTTTTGTTGTTTTGGTTGCTGACGGTTTGCTAGCTTTAGTCATGTTTCAAATGTAGTTACTTGTGCAAAGTTAAAAGTAATTTTTATACAATTTATTGGGAGCGTTAAATTATTTCCGTGAATTAAAATTTGATTCAATACAAAATCAAGCATTTTCAAAAAAAAATTAAAAAAAAGTATCTATAGCGGCCTTGAAGGTATTGCAATGGGCATTGACAATGTCCGAAATTTTAGTGGAATAACCGCCACCCATAGCTGTAACAACTGGAGTTTTTCTGTTTTTACAGAATTCAAAAACCATCTTGTCTCTTGATTTACAGGCCTCTTGGCTAATTGCTAATTTCCCAAGTTTATCTGTTTGTAAAATATCAACCCCTGATTGGTAAAAAATAAAATCAATTTCAGGTAGTTCTGAAATAATTGTGAGTCCAAAGGCCAATTTTTCTAAATAATCAAAGTCATTTATTCCATCAGGTAATTCAATGTCGAGGTTTGAAACTTCTTTTTTAAATGGGAAATTGTTTTTACCGTGCATGCTAAATGTAAATACAGCATCATTGTTTTTAAAAATGGATGCTGTTCCGTTTCCTTGGTGCACATCTAAATCAATAATGACAATTTTGTTTACTTTTTTTTGATTTAATAGTACATGTGCTGCAACAGCAAAATCATTCAACAAACAAAATCCTTCCCCTTTGTCAGAAAATGCATGGTGTGTACCACCAGCAATATTCATAGCAATTCCATATTGAATGGCATAAGCACAGCAATCAATTGTGCCTTGCATGATTTTAAATTCTCTCTCAATTAAAGATTGACTCAAAGGAAACCCAATTCTTCTTATTTCTGCTTCGCTTAAATGTTGGTTCAGTAATTTGTCTAGGTAGTTTTTGTCATGACACAATTGAAGTTCAGAAACAAGTGCAAAACCTGGCTCGAAATAATTTGCTTCGGCTAATACAGCTTCATATAATAGCTGTTCTTTAATGAGGTCGTACTTGATCATGGGAAAGCGATGACCCTCTTTTAATGGGTGATTGTAACAAGAAGACCAAGCTGTTTTTAACATGGAATGGACTTTTGTTTAGAGCGAATGAATGGTGTCTTTGTCAAATCTTTTATGTATACTTGATTACAATTTTAAAGTTTCTCACGCTAATAATCACATTGTGAAACTAACAGTTATCAAAGAAAGTAGACCCGGAGAAAACAGGGTTGCACTTACCCCACAAGTTTGTACCCAATTGATTCAACTTGGTCATCAAATTTACATTGAAAATGGGGCTGGTTATGCCTCTAATTTCAGTGACGAAATGTACCAATCGGTAGGTTGTACACTTGGAACCCAAACACAGTTACTTCAAAGCGCTGAGGTATTGTTACAGGTCAATCCGCCAGCTGAAGTTATTGTTAATCAATTGCCTCCCAAATCCGTTTTAATTTCATTTTTGTATGCAAACAATCACCCTGAACTCATTCAGCTGTTAGCTGATAAACAGATTTCGGCTTTTAGCATGGATGCCATTCCTAGAATTTCAAAGGCCCAAAACATGGATGCATTGAGCTCTCAGGCCAATTTAGCCGGTTATAAAGCCGTTATCACAGGAGCCAATCATTTAGGAAAAATATTTCCATTGTTAATGACTGCAGCAGGAACTGTTACACCTGCCCGAGTATTGATATATGGTGCTGGCGTAGCCGGATTGCAAGCAATTGCAACAGCTAAACGATTGGGTGCAATTGTAGAGTGCACAGATGTAAGACCAGAAACCAAAGAGCAAATTGAATCTTTGGGAGGGAAATTCATAGAAGTAAAAGGTGCTGAACAGGCCAAAATAGAAGGTGGTTACGCCAAAGAAGTTTCTGCAGATTACCTGCAAAAACAAAAAGAAGCTGTGAATAAAAGTTTGTTTCAGGCCGATTTGGTGATCACAACGGCATTGGTTATGGGCAAAAAAGCACCTGTATTAATTACTGCAGATCAAGTGAAACAGATGAAGCTGGGAGCCGTTATTGTAGATATGGCAGTAGAACAAGGGGGTAATTGTGAATTGAGTGAATTAGATCAAGTAGTTCATTCAAGTGGAGTATCAATTGTAGGTCAAAGTAATTTACCTGCCACCTTGCCACAAAATGCAAGTGAACTCTATGCTAAAAACATACAAAATTTACTCATGTATTTGGCCAATGTCAATCAATTTCATTTTGATTTAAACGAAGAAATTACTGCGGGTACTTTAATAACTCATGAAGGAAAAAAAATAAAAGCTTAACTGATGGAATTAATTAGTCAACACATGGAACTCATTTACCTGATTATTTTGATGGTATTTGTTGGAATAGAAATAATTGGTCATGTACCAAGCGTTTTGCATACACCTTTAATGAGTGGTGCAAATGCCATTCATGGAGTGGTAATTATAGGTTCAATTATTGTTATGGGAGAGTCTGATTCCTTCTGGTATCAATCAATTGGATTTGTAGCAGTCATACTTGGAACACTCAATGTGGTAGGAGGTTTTGTGGTGACTGACCGCATGCTTGAAATGTTTAAAAAGAAAAAATCTTAACAGCTTCCATTATGCAAAAGCACATACTTGAAATCATATATTTAATAGCCTCTGTTACATTTATTGGCGGTCTTAAGTTTTTAGGACATCCTTCAACTGCTCGAAGAGGCAATTTATTGGCAGCGTTTGGAATGACATTTGCCATATTTGGTACCATATTTCTTTACCAAACTGAACAAGGCAGCCATCTGAAAAATTTACCCTTCATTTTCTTGGCATTGGGCATAGGAACTCTACTGGGTTTTATAGCAGCCAAAAAAGTTCAAATGACTGCAATGCCTGAAATGGTGAGTTTATTCAATGGAATGGGTGGGGCATGTGCCATGCTTATATCTATCATAGAGTTTCAGCATATCCATGAAAAATCTCCTTTGATCATTTTAGCTGGATTAATTATTGGTTCAATTTCATTCTCAGGAAGTATAGTGGCTTGGGGTAAATTGAGTGGTAAAATCAAAGACCTTAATTTAAAATTCCAGCAATACATTAGCATCTTATTACTATTGGTGATTGTTTATTTTGCATACGATGTTAGCTGCCTAGATGCAGCTAGTATGGCGACATCTTTTTACACTTTATTGGCTTTGTCTCTGCTTTATGGAGTGTTGTTTGTTTTTCCTATTGGAGGAGCAGACATGCCTGTTGTTATTTCATTACTGAATTCATTTACAGGAGTGGCCGCAGCCTGTGGCGGTTTCTTGTATGACAACAAAGTCATGTTGGTTGGCGGCATATTGGTAGGTTCGGCAGGAACACTTCTAACCATTGTTATGTGCAATGCCATGAACCGTTCATTGTTGAATGTTTTAATTGGAAATTTTGGAGGCAATGCCGCTGCATCCAATTCAGGCAATTCGGGTATTCAAGGCAATATCAAAGAATTAACTGCAAGTGATGCAGCTATTTTAATGAAATATGCAAAGAAAGTAGTCATAGTTCCTGGATACGGATTAGCTGTAGCTCAGGCTCAACATGTGGTTCATGAATTGGAAATGTTGTTAGAATCTGAAGGCATTGAAGTAAAATATGCCATACATCCGGTTGCAGGTAGAATGCCAGGACACATGAATGTACTTTTGGCAGAGAGCAATGTCTCCTATGATAAATTGGTTGAAATGGAAGAAATCAACCCAGAATTTACCACTACCGATGTGGTACTTGTAGTGGGAGCAAATGATGTCGTTAATCCGGCAGCTAAAACAGATCCAAGCTCTCCAATTTATGGAATGCCTATACTCGATGTTGAATCAGCACAACATGTAATAGTTAACAAAAGAAGTATGAAAGCGGGCTATGCAGGCATTGAAAATGAATTGTTTTACCATCCTAAAACCAGCATGCTTTTTGGGGATGCTAAAAAAGCATTGACTCAATTGGTAAGTGAAATTAAAGCCTTGGGTTAATCAATGGGTAAAGACGTATTCTAAAATGTTTGAACCCATTTGTAGCGCTTTTGTCCTAACAGGTTCTGGATCATTGTATACATCGGCATCTTCCCAGCCATTTCCAAGGTCGCATTCATAACTGTAAAAACAAATCAAGCGTCCGTTTAAGAACAGGCCAAACCCTTGTGAAGGTTTGCCGTCGTGTTCATGTACTTTGGGTAGGCCATTTTTAAAATCAAAATGTTGGTGGTATATAGGATGGTTGTATGGTAACTCTATCCAATCTAATTCTGGAAAAACTTTTTTCATTTCTCTTCTGAAATAAGTATTGAGGCCATAGTTGTCATCAGCATGTAAAAAGCCACCAGCTTTTAAATAGTTTCTTAAATTTTGAGCCTCCTCTTTGCTAAATACAATATTTCCATGGCCAGTTAAATGTATCAAAGGGTAATGAAAAAGGTCGGGACTACCCACGTCTACAACGGCCTCTTCATCGGCCAATTTAACTTTTAGTTGCTGTTTGCAAAAACGAATGAGATTTGGCAATGAAGTTTTATTGGCATACCAATCTCCACCGCCATTGTATTTTAAGCGGGCAATTTGAATGCCATTTGTTTGTGCCATTATTGATAGGCTCAAGCATAAAAACAGTACTAAAAGCGTGCAATAATTTTTCATTGAAAATGATTTGCAAGAACAGCACATACAAATAAGCCTGCAGTTTCTGTTCTTAAAATGTTTTTCCCCAAAGATACAGATTCAAAATGATGGCTCTTGGCCATTGCTATTTCTGCGGCTGTAAAATCACCTTCAGGCCCAATTAAAAACACAATTTCGGCATGTTGACTCAAATCCAGTTGTGCCAATTGATGATGTAAGCTTTTGGTTAAATCGTTTTCACACCAAGCAATTAATTTGGTTGAATGTTGATGTTGATTTTCTTGAACAAAACTTTCAAAGGATACCTGTCCGTTGAGTTTTGGTAAATGAAATTGCTTGCTTTGTTTGAGTGCCGCTATCAAAATTTTCGAGAATCTGTCTGGCTTTAAATGGGCTCTTTCACTGTTGGTGCAGGTTAAAAAAGTAATTTCGTCAATACCAATTTCGGTACATTTTTCGAGCATCCATTCTATGCGTTCAGCATTCTTTGTGGGCGCAATTGCTAAATGGAATTTGTAGCTTTTAGTTAGAGGATGTTCAATTCTTTTGCTAATTTGAATTTGTACTTGTTTTGAATGGTCTGCAGTAATGGTCCCAATTGCTTCTAATCCATTGCCATTCATAAAATGAACCATATCTCCATTTTTTTTCCTTAATACACGGGTCAAGTGTTTAGATTCTTCTTCACTTAAAAAGAATGAATCATTGTTCAAATCAGGATGAAAAAAAAGCAATTTGCTCATGTCATTACAATAAAAAAGCGGCAGCCAAGGCTGCCGCTTTTTTTACTATTTAAAATATTAAGAATGTTGAACTGCTTTAGGAGCTGCAGCCAAAATCTCTTCAGTTACTCCACTTGCAAATTGCTCAAAGTTCTTTACAAACATATTTGCCAATTTGTTAGCTTGGTTATCATAAGCAGTTGCATCGGCCCAAGTTTTTCTTGGGTTCAATAATTCTGAAGGAACATTTGGACAGCTAACTGGCATAGCATAACCAAAAACGGGATGAATTTCAAAATTTACATTGTTTAATTCGCCATTCAATGCTGCAGTAATCATTGCTCTTGTATAAGCTAATTTCATTCTAGAGCCAACTCCATAAGGACCTCCAGACCAACCTGTATTAATTAACCAAACATTGATGTTTGGATTTTCTTTTAATTTATTACCTAACATTTCTGCATATTTACCTGGATGTAGTGGTAAAAATGCTTTTCCAAAGCAAGCACTAAATGTAGCTTGTGGTTCAGTAACACCAGCTTCAGTTCCCGCAACTTTTGCAGTGTATCCACTAATAAAACTGTACATGGCTTGCCCCGCATTTAACTTTGAAATTGGAGGCAAAACACCAAAAGCATCTGCAGTTAAGAAGAAAATATTTTCTGGGGCTTTACCCAATGATGGTTGGGCAATGTTGTCTATATGGTGAATTGGATAAGCAACACGTGTATTTTCTGTTACACTGATATTGCTGTAATCTACAGTAGCTGTTTCAGGAATAAAACGGGTGTTCTCTAACAATGCCCCAAATTTGATTGCATTGAAAATTTGAGGTTCTTTTTCTGCAGTTAAATCTACGCATTTGGCATAACATCCGCCTTCAAAATTAAACACACTGTCGTTGGCCCATCCATGTTCGTCATCACCAATTAATTTTCTTTCAGGGTCAGCAGAAAGGGTTGTTTTACCAGTTCCAGATAATCCAAAAAACACAGCAGTATCACCTTTTTTACCAATATTGGCAGAACAGTGCATGCTTAAAACACCTTTTTCTTGAGGTAAAATATAGTTCAATACCGTGAATATACCTTTTTTCATTTCGCCAGTATAACCACTTCCGCCTACCAAAATAATTTTGCGGCTAAAGTCTATGATAGAAAAATTGTGTTGACGGGTTCCATCTTCTGCAGCAATTGCTTTAAAGCTTGGTGCATTGATAATTAACCATTCAGGCGTAAATGTTGGAAGTTCTTCAGCCGATGGTCTTAAAAATAAATTGTAACAAAATAAGTTATGGTAAGCAGTTTCGTTGATAACACGGATATTTAGTTTGTAACGTTCGTCTGCACAAGCATAAGCATCTCTCACATAAATTTGTTTCCCAGCATAATGATTCAAGACTTTGTTTAGCAATGCTTCAAATTTACTGCTCTCAAATTTTTGATTGACATCTCCCCACCAAACAGTTGATGCTGTTTTATCGTCAACTACACAAAACTTATCTTTAGGAGACCTACCAGTAAATTCACCGGTATCTGCCATTAAAGCACCAGTATCATTTAAGACACCCTCACCATTTAAAATTGCGTGACGAACCAATTCTGCTGGATTTAGGTTCACATGTGCTTTGGAAGCCCGACTCATTACCAAGTCTAAGATTTCTTTTGTATTCATTATCAGTTATTTAGTTAATGTGTTTGCAAAAATAAACAATCCAATTGCCTTTCCCAAAGGATTCAAAAGGATTGGACAAAAATCAATGATTTTATTTGATTAAAAAATGATATCTGTCAGTGAATTATTTTTACGTAATTTGAAACTGGTCAAACAAAATTTTCACTTTTTTGTTAAAAAGCAAATGGTTAAAAAATCTATCATTCCTGCGCTCATTCATCTCACACAGAATAACTCCGATTTTGTACGTGAATTTGAAATCAATGAGGAATTAAAACAAGGCAATCCGCATTCAATAACTGATTTTATGAATCAGGCCAAAACAGTTGCTGAAAAGTTAAATGCCCATATTGAATTAAACAGTTTAGATGAATCCGAATTTGAGTTGTTCTTGAGTGAGATACATTTTCCAATCCTCATTTTAAATGCTAAGAGTAATTTGCTTGAACCAATTCTATTAAGAAAAGTAAATCAACACTTATTTGAATTGGTGACATTTGAAAATGGAAGTGCCCATGTTTTAGAGACAATTGATAGCAAACAAGTTCTAAGCAGGTGTAAAAAAATAGACTCATTGGTTCAACTACATGAGTTAGATTCTCATTCAATATCACATCCGGGGTTCAAGTCGAATGAGGCAAATGCAGTGGTTTTTATAACTGGTTTTACTATCTCTGATAATACTCCTCACAAAACAGAAAAAATTTCACCCGTGAAACGTTTTTTCAAGTTGGTTCAAGCAGAAAAAAGAGACATTTATTTGATTTATTTCTTTGCCATTTTGGTTTCATTGATTACATTAACCATTCCATTGGGCATACAAGCCATTATTGGGTTAATGTCTGGTGGCCTTTTGTTAGAATCGGTAATGGTATTGATTTTTTTAGTTATTGCCGCAACCATGCTATCTGGATGGCTTCAAATACAACAATTGGCTCTGGTAGAAATTCTTCAACAAAGAATTTTCACAAAAACCGCGTTTGATTTTTCATACAGAATTCCAAGAATAAAAGCCGAATCATTGACACAATTTTATACCCCTGAATTGGTGAACCGTTTTTTTGATGTGTTAAATGTTCAAAAATCATTGCCTAAAATATTGATTGAATTTACGTCTGCCCTCATTCAAATATTTTTTGGTTTGTTGTTGTTGTCATTTTATCATCCTTATTTTATTTTGTTTGGTCTTGCGGTAATTGGAGTGGTTGTGATTGTTTTTTTAATCACAGGTAAAGCAGGTTTAGATTCGAGTATCAATGAGTCTAAGTACAAATACCAATTGGCATTTTGGTTAGAAGAAATGGGTAGAGCGGTTCAGGCTTTTAAATTGTCTGCATATACTGGTTATAGCGTCAATAAAACCGATAAATTACTCAATAAATACTTGTATTACAGAAAACAACATTTCAAAGTTCTGGTTAAACAATTTACAGCAATTGTTGCTTTTAAAACATTAATTACAGCAGGCTTGCTCATTTTAGGTGGCATGCTGGTTTTTCAAAAGAAAATCAATCTGGGGCAGTTTGTAGCATCTGAAATCATTATTTTGTTGGTGATCAATTCAGTTGAGAAAATCATCAGTAATGTTTCAAGTGTGTATGATTTACTAACTGCTATTGATAAAGTGTCAACGGTTTCTGAGTTGCCACTTGAAAGAAAACAAGGAAGATCTGTTGAAGAAATTACTGCAGGTAAACAGTTTGAATTACAATTAAACAATGTTTCATTTACCTATCCACAGGCTAAATTTAAAAGCATAGAAAACTTAAACATTCGCATATCAAAAGGAGATAAAATTTGTATTTGCGGTTACAATGATAGTGGTAAAACTACCTTGCTTAAATTAATTGCAGGTATCTATGACACATACAACGGAACCATTGCTGTCAATGGAGTATCTGTTCGTGACTTAGATTTAATTTCATACAGGAAGCTCATTGCCGATGTCGGCAATCCAAACGAAATATTTGAAGGTTCAATTGAAGAAAACATAACAATGGGCAATCATTTTGTTTCATTTAAACAAATTATTGAGGCTTGTGAGTGGGCTGATTTAAACGGCTTTGTGATGAATTTACAGGATGGTCTCAAATCTAAAATAGCTCCTGCTGCAGCCAATCTTCCATCAAATATTGCCAAGAAAATATTATTGGCAAGGGCTTATTTGAGTCAACCTAGATTGCTTTTGTTGGATGATTTTTTTCATCAAGTTCAAAGAAAAGATAAAATCAAAATACTAGATTCAATTTTCAACCAAAAAGAAATGGCTGTTGTAATGATTACCAGTCAGGCAGAAATGCTTGAAAGGTCAGATTATATTTATGTGATGCAATCTGGAACACTTGTAGAACAAGGTACTTTTCAAGAACTACAGTCTAGATCTGCATTAGATTTTTTTACCAATCAATAAGTAACTGAAATATGTACGAAACAGAAAATTCATTTCATTCTTTAAAATTGGTATTGACACCTAAAAGGTATACCGTCATTCGAAATTACTTGATTGGAATTGTATGTTGTTTGTTATTGGTTTTATTCTTGCCCTGGCAGCAGAATGTACAAGGCAATGGTAAGCTAATTCCATACAGGCCTCAAGATAGGCCTCAGACAGTACCAAGTATCATTGGAGGTAGAATAGAAAAGTGGATGGTTCAAGAAGGACAGTTTGTCAATAAGGGGGATACCTTGGCTGTAATAAGTGAAGTAAAAGAAAAGTATTTCGACCCTCAAATAGTATCTAGAACTTCTACACAAATTACAAATAAAGAGTCTGCGGTTAAAGCCAAGATTGACAAGATTCAAGCTGGAGAAACTCAGGTTTTAGCACTTAAAAAAGGGTTAAAATTTAAACTGGAACAAACCAGAAATAAAGTCAAACAAATGCGTTTTAAAGTTGAATCTGATAAGGCTGCTTTTGAGGCCTCAAAAATTAACCAAAAATTGGCACAAGATCAGTACAAAAGATTGGAATCTTTGTTTAACAAAGGACTTGCTTCATTAACTGAATTGCAAAATAGGAATGGAAAAACCCAAGAGGCCAATGCCAAATTAATTGAGGTTGAGAACAAATACAATTCAACTCAAAATGAATTGATCAATGCGGAAATTGAATTGAATACTGTTGAAGCAGATTACTTAGATAAAATATCAAAAGCAGAATCAACAGTTAATGAAACAGCAGGAGAAATTTTTGAATCACAGGCAGAAATTTCAAAGATGAGAATTGAACTCTCTAATTTAGAAATGAGGGCTGGTTTTTACGTTATCAGAGCTCCTCAAGATGGATACATTGTAAAGGCCATGCGCTCTGGAATTGGTGAAAATATCAAAGAAGGTGAACCTTTACTAACGATTATGCCCGCTAATGCCCAAATGGCTGTTGAAATGTTTATTCGTCCAATGGATTTGCCTCTCATGCATCCCGGGGTAAAAGTGAGGGTTCAATTTGATGGGTGGCCGGCATTGGTATTTTCTGGTTGGCCAAATATTGGAGTAGGAACCTTTGGTGGAACAGTGAGTGCTGTAGATAAAGTTAATTCTGCAAATGGGTTGTTTCGTGTTTTAGTGGTACCAGATACTGCAGATATGGCTTGGCCAGCATCTTTAAGATCTGGCAGTGGGGTGTATGCTTGGGCCATGTTAAACAGGGTTCGTGTATGGTATGAATTATGGAGGCAGTTCAATGGTTTTCCTCCCGAATACAATGGTTCAATGAAAGATCCTGTTCAAGTCAATACTTTAGAAAATTCAACTTCGAAAAAATGAAACTAAAATCTCTCAAATTCATTTTAATATTTTCAATAGTTGTAAATAGTTTATTTGCTCAAGACACAACAGTTTTAACGTTTAACCAGTTTTACCAATTAGTAGCTTCCCATCATCCTATTGCCAAACAAGCTGCATTGTTACCTGAAATGGCTAAGTCTCAAGTTATAATGGCAAAAGGTAGTTTCGATCCTGTTTTACAAGTTGAATATGATTCAAAATTAACCAAAGGAATCAATTCTTATGAATATGTTGACCCAGAAATAAAAATTCCTACACTTACTGGCATCGATTTTAAAGCAGGTGTAGACAAAAGCAGTGGTGCTTCTGTAAATCCTGAAATTGGCAAGTTTGACCCCCTCACTGGTAAAACAATTGATGTCAATTATAGCCTGCTGTATGCTGGTTTTAATTTTCCAGTTTTAAGAGGTCTGCTTACAGATCAAAGAAGAAACGAGTTGAAACAAGCCAGAATTCTTGTTGATTTAAATCAAGCAGAGCAAGTTAAAATAGTAAATAAATTATTTTTAAGTGCTTCAAAAGATTATTGGACATGGCTATCAGCCTATCAAAAATACAATTATATAAAAGAGGGTTATCTGCTTGCACAAAACAGGTTAAGTTACATCAAAAGTAGAATCAAAGAAGGAGAAGAAAAACCTATCGATTCTGTAGAAGCTTTCATCGAACTCAAAAGACGTGAAGTACTATTAGCAGAGTCAAATTTGGAATTAATGAATGCCAGAACCCTTTTGTCTGCTTACATTTGGGATGCCAACAACAATCCAGTGATGTTAACTACCCTTACTATACCTGCAGCATCAGGTAGTCAGGTTGTGGTCATCAATAGCGATACGTTGTCTCGGCTCATTTCATACGCCATTCAACTGCATCCAGAAATGCAAAAGTTTAATTATAAGATTGGTCAATTGCAATTGGATAAAAAACTGGCTATCGAAAACTTAAAGCCACAATTGAATGTGTCTTATTACCCCTTTCAAACCTACACAAATGGCACTTCAGATGAAGTTGCAGGTTTGTTTTCTAAAAACTACAAATTGGGTGTCAGTTTTAAATCAAGTTTGTTTCTGCGAAAAGAGAGGGGAAAGTTGCAATTAACTACATTGAAAGTTAAAGAAACAGCATATGCACAACAAATTGGGAAAAGAGAACTCAGTAACCAAGTTATAGTGGCATACAATGAATTAGAAAACATGGAGCTCATGAGAAATCTTCAACAAACATTGGTAGATAATGCAGCACTGCTTAGAAGTGCAGAATTGCAAAGATTTGAAGCAGGAGAAAGTTCATTGTTTTTAGTGAATCAGCGTGAAAGAGCGTTGTTAGATGCCCAATCAAAATTGGCAGAAATGATTGCAAAATACGCTTTTGCCAAAAGCAACTTGTATTTCTCCGCAGGCTTACAAACTCCTAGTTTAAACGATTAAAATACTTTAGAAGCAATGGCTTTTGTAGTTTCTCCAAAGCCCATTGTATAGTAATGTAAAACAGGAACCTTTGCATTTTTTAGCTCCAATGATTGTTGAATAGCCCATTCTATACCAACTTGCTTAACGGCTTTTTCATCTTTGCATTTTTCAACTTCATTTACCAGATCTTCTGGTAAATCAATATGGAAAACTTTAGGTAAAATGGTCAATTGTTTTTTATTGGTTAGTGGTTTAATTCCGGGAATAATTGGAATAGTAATGCCGTTTTTTTTGCAAGTTTCTACAAACTCAAAATACTTTTGGTTGTTAAAAAACATTTGGGTTACAATATATTCTGCTCCAGCAGCCACTTTCTTTTTTAACCATTCAATGTCTTTAGCCATATTTGGAGCTTCGAAATGCTTCTCAGGATAACCTGACACTCCAATACAAAAATTAGTTGTAGCAGGGTTTTCTAATTCCTCATCTAAATAAATACCTTGGTTCATTCTGACTACCTGTTGCAATAATTCAATTGAATCTTTGTTGCCATCGGGTTCAGGTACAAAATTGCTTTCGTTTTTAATGTTATCGCCTCTCAATGCCAATACATTGTCAATGCCTAAAAAATTCAAGTCAATCAAAGCAATTTCTGTTTCTTCTTTGCTAAAACCACCACAAATTAAATGAGGTACTGTATCTACATGGTACTTGTTCATCAAGGCAGCACAAATGGCTACAGTCCCCGGACGTTTTTTGGTGTAAACACGGTCAAAACCGCCATCTTTTCTTTTTCTTAAAACAAATTCTTCTCTGTGGTAAGTTACATCTACAAAGGCAGGTTTAAACTCCATCAAAGGTTCAATGCCATTGAAGATGCTATTGATGTCTTTTCCCTTAAGAGGAGGAAGAATCTCTATAGAAAAAAGGGTGTCTTTGGCTTGTTTGATGTGGTCTATAACTTTCATGTGCTGAATTTAAGAGTACTTGCAAAAGTAACTAAACTAATAAGGCTTTCCAACTCTAGAACAAACTGTTCAATAGCATTGTTTTTAATGAATAAAAAGTAATTTGCCTGCATAAGAGTCATTGCCCTCGGCATCAGCTGCCAAAATTAAATATACGCCTGTTGCTACTCTATTTCCACTGAAATTTCTTCCATTCCAAGTGGCTGTTCCTCCATTTGCAGTGGTTTCAAATACCAGGTTTCCACCAATATCAGTAATTTTTACAACGGCATTGGCCAATAAGCCATTGATGGTAATGTCTCCTTGGTATGTTGGATGAACAGGGTTTGGGTAAATCTTTACATTCGAAAAATTTTGCTTGCCTTCGGTTGCGTCTGATGTGTAAGAAACAATGCCTTTGTCGGTTCCGAAAAATACTTCTCCGTTGCTTTCGTCTATTCCAATTTCAACCACATTGTTAGACAACAATGGTGAATTTGCCGTAGTTAATTTCTTTAATACGGTATACCCATCAGCTGCAACCAAGACAACCCCATTTCGGGTGCCAATCCATTTCCTATTTGCAGGGTCAACTTTGATACAATTGATCGCTTCTTTGCCTAAAAATATTTCATAATTGCTCCCAACTTGAATGATAATTTGACGGGCATCAAAACTGTTTTTTTTACCATTAAATATCAAATCAGGATTGCTAAAAATAGCAAGTCCTTGGTTGGTGCCAACCCACATTTCGCCTTTTTTGTCTAAGGTCATACACAAAACAGTATTGCTAGGTAGGGCACCTTGGCCAGTTTCTTTGGTTAACAATTTATAACTGTCATCATTTGCATTATTGGGAGTTCCAGCATGGTTGTATACCAAAATGCCTTTGTCTTTGAGTGAATTTACCCAAACGTTGTTGTAATCGTCACAAGTAAGCCATCCCAATTCATTTCCTACTAAAATACTACCAATTGAAAATGATTTCCAACCTTGGGCAGTTTTTACACTGAGTGGTTTGGCTGCTCCAAAATTGCTTACCCATAAATTGCCATACAGATCAAAATCTATTCCGCCCGAAAGCAATGGGCGGTATGTTGGATCCGAAACTTGTAACACTTGCAATGAACTGTTTTGCTCATTGTAAAGTTTCATTTGATGTTGTCCATCAATTTCAAATATGCCCGTTCCAAAACTACTGAGGTAATATTTGTCATTATTAGGGTCTTTCTTTACATCAATAAAATCGCGTGCAGGTGCAATCAAAGGAAAATCTTTGTCTGTATAATTGAACCAGTTTTGTTCTGAATAACTGTAAAATTTACTGTTGTTAAACACAAGAGGGCTCCACATGTCATTGACATAGCCGCCGGTTACCCATAATTTATTGTCTACATACAGCATTTTTCCAAATGTCTTTCCTGCAGGGCCATTAGGTGTGTAATAGTCAACAGTTCCTATGTCTGTTCGGTCTATGGTAAGGCCAAATTGATTGTCTACCATTGCCAGTAAGCCTCTGTTGTCAATGCAGGCATCGTTTCTAAAAGAGAAAGAACGTGTACTGATGTTTTTAGACTGATCTATGATGTATATTGCCTCTTCAGCAATAATTAGCATTTGGTTTGCAACAGGTTTGAGTGAACGAATTTTTTTAGTGTTCAACGAACCTAATACAGACCATGCACCTATGCCATCATACACCTTTAATGTACTATCAATTACAGCGTAAACTTCTGATTTGAACAGCGCCATCTGACTGCCACCAGAACTAGAAGCTATTAAGTTCCATGAACGGTAATCGGCTAAATTAGAGGCATTGAGAGATGCCAATACAATGCCATCAGCTGTATTGGCTATGATGTTACTAGACAATACCACCAGGTTATAGAATTCCAATTGATTGCCATTGGTTCCTAAATTTTGGTAAGAATCACTGATTTGATTTTCTTTTAAATCAACCAATACAATGCCAAAACTACAAGATAAATAAGCCGTATTTTCGTAAAAATAAATGCCATTGATTTGTTTCTTGCCAATCAAGTTCTTTTGCATGACATCAGGAATATTGGTAATTTTACCACTTGTATGATCAATGATATCAATATTGGTATTGGCATACACCACCACACTTTTGTTCAAAGTTGAATTGTGTTTGAATAAAACCACTTCAACATCAGATAATCCAGTATGCTTAGAGAGTCTTTCAATGCTATTGTCGGCTGTATTATAAGTAAAAAGTCCACTTGCTGATCCGCAATAAATTTTCTTGCCAACCTGCTCAATGCAATTGTTTGAAAAATAGGGTAGGTGTACACGCCAACTTCCAAGTGCATTGAGTTTAGATTGTTGTGCATATAATCCATTGACCCAAAACCCAAAAGAAAGTAGTATCAGAATAAATTTTAGTTGTTTATGCATGCTGCCACAAAATAACGCATTCAATTGAAAGGTTCATATAATTTGTAAATAAATCAAGTTGAAATAAATTTAAAATCGACAAACTGCAGCCAATTTGTGTTATTTTGCAGCCATTTATGTGGAAATTATTTGGAACATTTGTTATCCGGAATCGCTTCTGGATGTTAATTGGATTGGGTTTGTTAACATTGGGGATGACCTATTTTGCAACTCAAGTCAAAATGACCTACGATTTTGCCAAAGTAGTTCCCAAAGACGATCCCGATTTTATTGAATACATTCATTTCAAAGAAACATTTGGTGAAGATGGCAATATCATGGTCATTGGTGTTCAGCAAGAAAATTTATTTGATTCAGCGGTTTTTAATGATTGGAGCAAACTCTCCAATGCCATTGAACAAGTTGATGGGGTAGAAAAAGTATTGTCTATTTCTAAATTGTATAAGCTGGCCTTGAACGATACCTCAAATAGATTGGAATTCAAGCCCTTGTTTCAAAAAGGTACATTAAGCAGCATTCAAGTAGATTCTTTTAAACAAGAAATTGCCAAATTGAAATTCTATGAAGGCTTGTTGTACAATCCCGAAAACCATGTGACCCTCATGGCTGTGAGTCTCAAAAAAGACAAATTAGACAGCAAAGCCAGAATTCCATTGGTTCATGACATCGAAAAATTAGCCAATCAATTTGGTCAAAAATACCAAACCGAAATTCACTATTCTGGATTGCCTTATGTAAGAACTGTTTTTAGTTCAAAAGTATCTGATGAAATTAAGTTGTTTACCTATTTGTCTATAGCCATTACAGCTATTTTTATATTTATCTTTTTTAGGTTTATTTCAGCAGTAATTTTCTCCTTAATTGTGGTTATTGTTGGGGTTGTTTTTACACTTGGAACCTTGGCCATATTTGGGTATAAAATTACCCTGTTAACAGGTATTTTACCGCCACTCATGGTTATTATTGGGGTTCAAAATTGCATTTATTTATTAAATGTATACCACCAAGAATTTGCCCGCCACGGGAACAAAATGTTTGCCCTCATTCGGCTCATTTCAAAGAATGGTTTGGCACTTTTTTTAACAAATGTGACCACTGCTGTTGGGTTTGTGGTGTTTAGTTTTTCTGGTTCTTCGGTATTAGACCAATTTTCTATTGTATCAGGAATAGTCATCATGCTCATTTATGTAATTTCCTTGATATTTATTCCTGTAGTTTATTCCTACTTGCCACCTCCTCAATCACATCATATCAAGCATTTAGATGGAGTGAGGCTCAATAAGGTATTGGATTATTGTACTTATTTGGTTTACAACAAGCGTAAGTTCATTTATGGTACTACTTTGTTTTTAATGATGCTTGCCGTTATAGGGTCATTTAAGGTTAAAAACTTAGGCTATGTTGTAGATGATTTGCCTCCTCATGACAAAGTGTTTCAGGATTTGAAATTTTTCGAAAAACACTTAAAAGGAACTTTGCCTTTTGAAATTAGCATAGACACTCAAAAGCCTGATGGGTTAAAAGATTATGCAACCTTGCAAAAGATAAACAGATTGGAGAAAGAACTGGCTCAGTTTAAAGAGTTTTCAAAGCCAGTTTCTATTGTTGATTTTGTAAAATTTGCCAATCAAGGAATTCACAATGGAGATGCCCGTTTTTACGTGGTTCCAGGTGTTGTTGAAATTGGAGAAATGATGACACATTTGCCACAAAACAATCCAACAGGTAGAGGCTTGTTAAAATCAATGGTAGATAGCAATTTCCAGACTGCTCGTGTAAGTATACAAATGGCCGACATTGGTTCGCAAGAAATGAAACTGTTAACAGCCAAAGTGCAACAAAAAATTGATTCCATATTTATACCCAGTCAATACAAAGTTAAAATAACTGGAACCAGTGCCATATTTTTAAAAGGTAATGACTACCTCATCGAAAATCTGATTCAAAGCATGATTGCAGCATTGGTTATCATTTCGGTGATGATGGCCTTTTTGTTTTTTAGTTGGAAAATGGTACTCATTTCACTGATTCCAAACCTCATTCCGTTGATGATGACTTTTGGCGTGATGGGTTTCTTTGATATTCGCTTAAAGCCCTCTACCATTATTATTTTTAGCATCGCCTATGGCATAGTGGTTGACTTTACCATTCATTATTTGGCCAAGTATAGAAATTCACTCAAAAAACACAATTGGGAAATGAACATTGCCATTCCAGAAAGTTTAAGAGAAGCAGGGCCTAGTATCATTTATACAGCTGTAGCTCTGTTTGCTGGATTTATCATTTTTGCAGCTTCTAATTTTGGAGGTACAGTAGCTTTGGGAGTGCTTACATCTTTGGCTTTGTTTTTAGGTATGTTGATGAATTTACTCCTCTTGCCTTCCATGCTGTTGTCTTTGGCCAAGCGTATCAACAGTAAAAAGGAGTTCGAAACAACACTCATTGATGTAGAAACAGAAGACTAAGAATTTCTGTTTCTATTGTACACGATAAAATAGTATTTTCGCAAGAATAGAGGAATTAAAATCCTAACAACAAGAGCATAGCATACAATGAGCAAGTATAGAGAAATCAAAAAATTAGATTTCCCGGCCTTTGAATCTGAAGTTTTAGCATTTTGGAAAACAAACCGGATTTTTGAGAAAAGCATAGAAAATAGAGCGGGTTCACCCTCTTTTGTTTTTTATGAAGGACCTCCAAGTGCCAACGGGTTACCCGGTATACACCATGTCATGAGCAGAACTGTAAAAGATATCTTTTGCAGGTACAACACGCTCAAAGGATATCAAGTCAATCGCAAAGCAGGTTGGGATACACATGGTTTACCAGTAGAACTCCAAGTTGAAAAAACTTTGGGAATAACCAAAGAAGACATTGGAACCAAGATATCTGTTGCCGAATACAATGAAGCCTGCCGCAAAGATGTCATGAAATTCACCGATATCTGGAACAATCTTACTGAACAAATGGGGTATTGGGTCAATTTAAATGATCCCTATATTACCTATGAAAATAACTACATTGAGAGTCTTTGGTCTATCTTAAAAAAATTATACGACAAAGGTTATTTATACAAAGGTTATACCATTCAACCTTATTCTCCTGCTGCAGGAACAGGTTTGAGTTCGCATGAGCTCAACCAACCGGGCACTTATAAAGATGTAAAAGACCAAACAGCCGTAGCCATGTTTCAGTTAAAAGAAGCTGGATCATTGGCCATTGATACCGATTTGGTTTACGCACTTGCCTGGACAACCACTCCATGGACCTTGCCTTCCAATACGGCTTTGGCAGTTGGCGAAAAAATCAATTATGTTGTTGTAAAAACGTATCATCCTTTTACATTCCAACTATGTGCGGTCATTCTCGCCAAAGATTTATTGTCTAAATATTTTAAACAAGAACAAGCCGAGCTGGCGTTTGAGGCATACAATGCTGGAGATAAACTCATTCCTTTTGAGGTGTTAAAAGAAGTGAAAGGGGCTGACTTAAAAGGCCTTGTTTACGAACAATTGTTACCTTTTGCTCAAGTAGACAATGGAAAAGCATTTGAAATCATAACCGGCGATTTTGTTACCACTGAAGATGGAACGGGTATTGTTCACATTGCGCCAAGTTTTGGTGCTGATGATTTCAAAGTTGCCAAACAACATGGTATAGGTTCTTTGACTTTGGTTGACAAACGAGGTAAGTTTTTACCTGAAGTAAATGATGGAACCTTTCTATACGGTGAAGAATTTGTTAAAGAAGCCTATTTAACTGAGGCCGAAAAAGAAGCCGAATTATTCATTCAAAAAGAAAAATTATCGGGTATCATCAAAGACACGTCAAAATTAACTTACCTGAGCGTAGATGAGCGTATCATTTTAAAACTGCAAACGGAAGGAAAGCTCTTTAAAAAAGAAAAATACGACCATACCTACCCGCATTGTTGGAGAACAGATAAGCCAATTTTATATTATCCTCTAGAAAGTTGGTTTATCAAAACTACCGCTGTTAAAGACAGGTTGGTGGCATTGAACCAACAAATCAACTGGAAGCCTGCACATACAGGTACTGGTAGGTTTGGCAATTGGTTAGAAAACTTGGTTGATTGGAATTTATCGAGGTCAAGGTATTGGGGAACACCACTCCCTATTTGGAGAACCGAAAACCAAGATGAAACAAAATGTATCGGTTCTTTGGAGCAGCTCAATGCTGAAATAACCGTATCTATTGAAAAAGGCTATATGCCAAAGGGTTTTGAACTCAAAGATTTTCACAAACCATATGTAGATGAGATTATATTGGTTTCATCTACAGGTGAAAAAATGTTCAGAGAGGCTGATTTAATAGATGTTTGGTTTGACAGTGGAGCTATGCCTTATGCCCAATGGCATTGGCCTTTTGAGAATGAAGAAACATTTAAAAACAATTTCCCTGCCGATTTTATAGCTGAAGGAGTAGACCAAACCAGAGGATGGTTCTTTACTTTACATGCCTTGTCAGTTTTATTGTTTGATGGTATTGCCTATAAAAATGTCATTGCAAATGGCTTGGTACTAGACAAAAATGGCAATAAAATGAGCAAAAGGTTAGGCAATGTAGTAGACCCTTTTACAACCATTTCCAAGTATGGTGCTGATGCAACTCGTTGGTACATGCTTTCTAATAGTGACCCTTGGGACAATCTCAAATTTGACATTGAAGGTGTTGCAGAATCGCAAAGAAAATTCTTTGGCACTTTGTACAATACATATTCGTTTTTTGCCATTTATGCCAATATTGATGGGTTTGAATTCAATCCAGATAAACTAACTTCTGTAGCAAGTAGAACAGAGTTAGATCGTTGGATTTATTCAAAATTGCAAAGCTTGGTAAAAAAGGTAACCACTCACATGGATGCTTATGATCCAACTCCTGCATGTAGGGCAATAGAAGAGTTTGTGTCCGATCATTTATCTAATTGGCATGTGCGTTTGAGTAGAAGGAGATTTTGGAAAGGCGAAATGAACCAAGACAAACAAGCAGCGTATGAAACTTTGTACGAATGTTTGTTGGTAACCAGTCAATTGATGTCGGCTTTTGCACCCTTTTTCTCAGATTGGTTGTATAAAAATTTAAATGGATCAGCTCAGTCTGTACATTTAACAGATTTTCCTAAAGTCAATGAAAGTGCAATTGATTTGGTATTAGAAGAACAAATGGAATATGCCCAAATCATTTCTTCTTTGGTATTGTCTATCAGGAAAAAAGAAAACATCAAGGTGAGACAACCCTTGAAACAAATTTTAATTCCATTGGTAGATGCCTCTATTCAACAAAAAATTGATCATGTAAAAGATTTGATTTTGGCAGAGGTGAATGTCAAACAATTAAATTTTGTAGACGCAATAGACAAATCAATCAAGCCCAACTTTAAAGTTTTAGGAAAAAAAGTAGGAGCAAAAATGAAAGCAGTAGCTGCGGCTATTCTATTATTGAACCAACAAGAAATAATCCAATTGGAAACGGAGGGTGGTCTGTCTTTAAGTGTTGAAAATGAGAATATTAACATTGAGTTGGCTGATGTTGAAATAGTTTCCAAAGAAATTACTGGATACAAGGTTGCTTCACAGGGTAAAATAAGTGTAGCCCTTGATATTGAGTTAGATGAGGCCCTTAAACAAGAAGGCATAGCCAGAGAAATTATCAGTAAATTACAGGGACTTAGAAAAGAGCAGCAATTTGAGGTGATGGACCGCATTCAAATTAAAATTGAGGACCATGATTATATAAAAAGTGCTATTAATCAGTTCAAAATGTATATTTGCACAGAATTGTTGGCCAACGATATTGTATTTGAAAGTGCTGAAAGCCTTAATCATACAATAGAAGTTGACGAAAATACAGTTCGAATCAGTATTCATAAAGCGTAAATTGAGTATGGCTAAGAAGATGAAAAAGGTTACCGCTAAAAAAGCAGCAGTAAAAGTTGCGAAAAAAGTGGTGAAAAAGGCAGTAAGCAAAGCTCCTGTCAAGAAACAAGCACCTAAAAAGGTTGCTAAAACTACTCCAAAAGCTGCTCCAGCAAAAAAAGCAGTTGCAAAAAAAGTGGTAGCTAAAAAGCCTGTTGTCAAAAAAGCAGCAGTCAAAAAAGCAGTTACTAAAAAGCCAGTTGCAAAAAAAGCACCAGCAAAAAAAGTAGCATTTAAAAAAGTAGTTGCAAAAAAGCTTGTTGTTAAAAAGGCTCCAGTTAAAAAAGTGGCAGCTAAAAAAGCAATTGCCAAAAAGGTAGTTGTCAAAAAAGCAGTAGCTAAAAAGGCAGTTGTCAAAAAAGCAGTAGCTAAAAAGGCAGTAGTTAAAAAAGCACCTGTAAAAAAAGTAGTAGCTAAAAAAGTGATAGCTAAAAAAGCAATTGCCAAAAAGCTAGTTGTTAAAAAAGCTGTAGCTAAAAAAGCACCTGCAAAAAAGCCAGTTGCTAAAAAGGCAACAGTAAAGAAAATAGTTGCTAAAAAAGCACCTACAAAAAAGCCAATTGTTAAAAAGGCTCCAGCAAAAAAAGTAATTGCACTTAAAAAAGTAGCAGCACCTAAAAAAGTTGTGAAAGTTTCTGCTCCTAGCAAGGCGGTTGTTGTAAAAGCCAAGCCAGTTAAAGTTGCAGTAACACCGGCTAAACCACTATCTACAAAGAAGTCAGCGGCAAAAACAGTACATTCAGGTAATTTAAAGCCACTCAATAACAAAAAACCAATAAAACCATTGGTTCCAGTTGTGAGCAAAACCCCGGTTTTCGTTGAAAATCAACCAGCAGCTCCAATTGTAGAATCTAAAAGATACAGTGATGCAGATTTAGCCGAATTCAAAGAAATCATTCTTAGAAAATTAGGACCTGTTCGTGATGAGTACAACAACCTAATGGGCCAAATGCAAAACCCAGGTTTAAATGGCGGTGCAGATACAGACAATGCATATAACAAAATTGACGATGGTTCATCAACTTCTGAAAAAGAGTTCTTGAGTCAATCGGCAGCTAGGCTCAGAAAATTCATGGAGAATTTAGAAAATGCGCTCATTCGCATTGAAAATAAAACCTATGGTATTTGTAGAGAAACAGGCAGATTAATCTCAAAAGAAAGATTGAGAGCTGTTCCGCATACCACCTTGAGTATGGAAGCTAAATTAAAACAGTATAAGTAATTTAAGTGCCTATAAGCACTTTAAAAAACTGTGTCAATTGACACAGTTTTTTTTTGCCCATTCATTTCAATAGCTTTGCTAACAATGAACAAAAAATACATCCTTCCGCTTTTTGTAATTGTGTCTATTATTTTGGTAGACCTATGGACAAAATTGTATATCAAAAACCATTTTTTTCTAGGGGAAGAAATTTCAGTAATTGGTAACTGGTTCAAGCTGCATTTTACAGAAAACTATGGTATGGCATTTGGAATTGAATTTGGAGGTAAACTCGGTAAAGTTTTATTGACACTGTTCAGGATCATTTTTGTAGGAGGGATTTTCTGGTATATCTTGGATTTAATTAAAAAGAATGCAGGTTCAACCTATGTGTTGGCGTGGGCTATGATAGCTGCAGGTGCAATAGGAAACATCATTGATTCTGTATTTTTTGGGGTATTGTTTCAGTACGATACTTGGTTTCATGGTAGAGTAGTTGACATGTTTTACTTTCCCTTATTTCAAACCAACATCCCTAGTTGGTTTCCATTTTGGGCAGGAGAAGAGTTTGAGTTTTTTAGACCAGTATTCAATGTGGCGGACGCAGCTATCAGTATTGGCTTTGTGCTCATTTTATTGTTTCAAAAACAAGCCCCGGTTGAAACAAATTCAAGCGGGGCAGAAATAGAATCCAACTAAAAAGTTAAATCTAAATAAATGATTTGAATTGACCAGGGTCATATTCATTCATCATAGTCAATACTTTTTCAAAAATGTCTTCACAAGAAGGTTTACTGTAATAATCGCCATCGGTGCCATACGCAGGACGGTGGTCTTTGGCTGTTAAGGTTTGTGGTTTAGAATCTAAATACTTCCAAATATCTTGGTTTTCTATAAGCTGTTGAAGAATAAATGCACTGGCTCCACCAGGAACATCTTCATCAACTATCAGTAATTTGTTTGTTTTTTGAACAGAGACAGCTATTTCATTTGTTATATCAAACGGAATCAAGGTTTGTATATCAATGATTTCGCAATAAATTCCCATTTCTTCTAATTGCTTCGCTGCATCTTGAACCACCCTTAAAGTAGAACCATACGAAACAATAGTTAAGTCTTTACCTGTTTGTAATAAATCTATTTTGCCCAAGGGTATGGTATAATTGCCAATATTATCAGGCAATACTTCTTTTAAACGGTACCCATTTAAACATTCAATTACCAATGCAGGTTCATCTGCTTGCATCAACGTTTGGTACATACCTGCTGCCTGTGTCATGTTTCTGGGTACACAAATGTACATTCCTCTTAATGCATTGATGATCATGCCAATTGGTGACCCAGAATGCCAAATTCCTTCCAATCTATGGCCACGTGTTCTCACAATTAAAGGCGCTTTTTGACCACCTTTGGTTCTGTATTGCAATGTTGCTAAGTCATCACTCAAAGGTTGCAAGCCGTACAATAAATAATCTAAGTATTGAATTTCTGCAATGGGTCTTAAACCTCTTAATGCAGCACCCAATCCTTGTCCAATAATGGTTAGCTCCCTAATGCCGGTATCTGAAACTCTCGACTCCCCGTATTTTTCTTGTAATCCTGCAAATCCTTGGTTTACATCTCCAATTTTTCCTAGGTCTTCTCCAAATGCAAATACCCTAGGGTCATTGCCTAACAAATGGTCAAAATAGGCAACCAAAATTTCTCTACCATCTACCATTTTACTGTCTTCAGAATAAACTGGTTTGGTTTCATTCACTTTCATTGCACTGTTGGCAGAACTAGAGTAAAGGTTAGAACTGTATTTGTCTAAATTGTTGTTTAAGAAATTCAATTTAAACGAAACAAGTGCGTTGCGTTCTGAAGATGAAATTCCGTAGGTCAACCGCAACGCATGGTTGATTGCAACAGCTATGTCTTTGCGTATAGGCTCATTGATGTTTCCTAATTGTTCAGCAATTGAATTGATTTCATGGCCTTGTGTTGATACAGCACCTAGGTTCTCAATCAAAGTTTTACAGGCATCAACTTCGTTTTTAATTGGATTTAAATAAGCTTCCCATGCATTTTTACGAGATACATTGACATGGATCTTTGCCTCATCTTCTATTTGAGCTAATTCAGTTGTATTTGCATAGCCCTCCAATAAAATCCATTCTTTGAATTTAACCATGCAATCATTATCAGTTTCCCAATCAAGTCTTTCTTTACTCTTGTAGCGTTCATGAGACCCAGAAGTTGAATGTCCTTGTGGTTGGGTTAATTCTTTTACATGAACCAAGCAAGGAACATGCTCTTCCCTGGCTATTTGAGCAGCTTTCTCATAAGTGGCTAACAAGGCAGGGTAATCCCATCCATTGACAACAAAAATTTCATAGCCAGGTTTTTCAGCAGTTCTTTGGAAACCTGCTAAAATTTCCGAGATGCTTTCTTTGGTAGTCTGGTATTTGGCAGGAACAGATATGCCATATTGGTCGTCCCAAACAGAAACAATCATTGGAATTTGTAAAACCCCACCTGCATTAATGGCTTCAAAAAAATGGCCTTCACTGCTACTTGCGTTTCCAATTGTACCCCAAGCTACCTCGTTGCCATTATTTGAAAAAGAATTGGACCCAATTAGTTCTTGATTGGCCCTGTAATATTTTGAAGCCAAACCCAAGCCTACTAATCGAACCATTTGAGCAGCAGTTGGAGAGATATCTGAAGATGAGTTTTTGGTGTTTTTACTCGAAAGCCAATTACCTTCATCATCCAATAAACGAGTACCAAAGTGTCCGTTCATCATTCTGCCAGCACTTGCAGGTTCAGCGGCTATATCAGTATGGGCATACAATTGCGCGAAAAAGGCCTGAACACTTAACAGATCGGCTGCCATCATGAAAGTTTGGTCTCTGTAATAACCACTTCTAAAATCGCCTTCTTTAAAAAATTTGGCCATTGCTATTTGAGGGAGTTCTTTGCCATCTCCAAAAATTCCAAACTTGGCTTTTCCGGTTAAAACTTCTTTTCTGCCCAATAAACTTGCAAGCCTACTTTGGAAGGCTATCCTGTAATCATTTAAGATTTCTTGTTTGTTCATGTTTGTTAACCTATTTCTGAAATGCAGTACATTTCAAATTTGAGTAAATGCAATTAGTTCGTAAAAATAAGGCTTTGCCCATTAAATTAATTGATATAGAAAAATAAGCTTCAAATAAATTAGTATTATTTTAAGATAGATTTTTTTTGAAAAGTCAGCAATTAAGGTAATTTTGGAACAGGATTTGATAGTAACAGATGGGCTTTGTATTAAAAAGAAAGTCTTGTATCGAATTTATTAAAACACAACAAAAAAAATCAATCATATGAAAAAGTTAATTTTATTAGCCTCAATTACATTTGGAATGTTCTTCGCTTCAAATGCTCAAACAGTTCAACCTGAAACTACACCTGCAGAAAATCAGACAGAAATCAAATTTGAAAAAGAAACCCATGATTTTGGAGCAATTCCTCAAGGCATTCCTGCTAGTTATACCTTCAATTTCAAAAACACTGGTAAGACGCCATTAATTATTACAAATGCCTCTGCTAGCTGTGGTTGTACAACCCCTGAATGGACTAAAGAACCAATCAAGCCAGGTAAAACAGGTTATGTAAAAGCTACTTTCAATGCTGCAGCACCTGGACAATTTACCAAAAGTGTTACTGTAATGAGTAACGCCAAAACTTCTACCATTATTCTTTATTTAAAAGGAGAAGTTAAACCAAAAGAAACAGTTCCTGCTGACGTAAAATAATTTGATAATTCATTGAAAGCCCCGTAGCATTGCGGGGCTTTTTTTGTGAACTAAATTGAACGCATATGAAAAAAATTTGTTTTTTATTAATGATGGTTGTTTCTGGTTTATTACAGGCGCAAACCAAAAAATCTGATGCCAAAGCAATCATTGAATTTGAATTCGTAACCCATGATTTTGGAAAAGTATATCAAGGCAAATCGGTATCCTATGAGTTTAATTTTACAAACAAAGGAAATGCACCTTTGGTATTGTCTAATGTACAACCCGGATGTGGATGTACCACGCCCGAATGGCCCAAAGAACCCATTATGCCAGGTCAGAAAAGTAAAATAAAAGCCATCTACAATCCAGGTTCTTATAAAGGAAAATTTGGCAAGGGCATTACCGTATACTCAAATGCCGACAACGGTGCAGTTTTATTAACTATAAAAGGAACGGTTGAAGAAATTCCAACAGAACCACAAAGCCCAGTAAAAATTGATGTAGGTGGAGGTTTTTAAATTACCTCAAGTCTACCACTTCACAACCCGGATATTGTTTGGGGTCAAAGCTAAATTGGTTGTCTTTAAAAATGAGGTTAGGTACCTGATTGATTACCGTATAGGTGTGAATGGTGCCACTTTTATCAAAAACCTGTGAGCTAATGATAGTTTGATTGGTTTTATCGGCAGTAACTTTTATTTTAAAAAAGTTTTTCTTTTTGTCTTTAGGGGTCAATTCAACTATCACAATTTCTTTACCTGACTCTTTTTTACTTTCTAAAAGTTTGTATAAAAAGCCTTTGCTGTACATAGTAAATAGGTCATCCAGTCTGACAGCATTGTTTTTTGAATCATATTTGCTGATTTGAACCTCGTTAATTTCTTTACTATAAGTCCAAACAGTTTTGTTGTCACAAATAATCAATTGGTTAGCAATGTCTAATTTGAATTTATTGCCTTTGATTAAAATCTGCCCTTTTTGTTTTTCAGTGTTTTTGTTTTGTCGGCTTTCAATGGCATAACTAAAGTCGGCCTTCATAGTTTTAAATGCCTTGTAGCGCTTGCTGATACGCTCCATCAATGTTTCAGCTTCATTTTTTTTAGGGGTTTGTGCAAATAAACCAGCGCTGAAAAGCAGGGTAATAAGGAATAAAATAGATTTTTTCACTGTACAAATATGGGTATAAAAGTTTCAAAGACCCAAAATGTTGGGTTATTTTTGGGTTAACGCAATGCCTTAAGTACTTCTTCTAGTTCTAATTCTGTATGAACAAGCACTTCTCTTGCTTTTGATCCCTTGAATGAGCCCACAATGCCCGCTTTTTCTAATTGGTCTATTAATCTACCAGCTCTATTGTATCCTAAATTCAATTTTCTTTGAAGCAATGAGGTTGATCCTTGTTGATGCAATACGATTAGTCTGGCAGCTTCTTCAAACAAATCGTCTCTGTTGCTACTGTCAAAACCTTCACTAGGGCCTGAATCTTCATTTTCGGTTTGAACCAATGGTAGCAGATAAGGCTCATTGCCACTCTGATTGCCTATAAATCCAGTAATTTTTTCTACTTCTGGGGTATCAACAAAAGCACATTGTAAACGAATCAGGTCGTTGCCATTGCTAAACAACATGTCTCCTTTTCCTATCAATTGATCCGCGCCATTTGCATCTAAAATGGTTCTTGAGTCAATTTTTTGAGACACTCTGAAGGCAACCCTAGCAGGGAAATTGGCTTTGATAGTACCAGTTATAATGTTTACAGATGGACGCTGTGTTGCCAAGATTAAATGAATCCCGATAGCCCTAGCCAACTGTGCCAAACGTGCAATTGGCAACTCAACTTCTTTGCCCGCAGTCATCATTAAATCGGCCAACTCATCTATCACTACTACTATATAGGGTAAAAAACGGTGTTTGTTTTTGTCGGTAGGGGGCAATCTTCTGCTCAAGAATTTGGCATTGTATTCTTTTAAATTTCTAACCTGAGCGTCTTTTAATAAATCATAACGGTCGTCCATTTCTTTACACAAACTGTTGAGGGTATGAACCACCAATTTGGTGTCAGTAATAATGGCTTCTTGGTCTCCAGGAATTTTAGCCAAAAAGTGTCTTTCAATGGTTTTGTATATATTGAGCTCTACTTTTTTAGGGTCAACCAATACAAATTTAATTTGTGATGGATGCTTTTTGTACAAAAGAGAAACCAACAAGGTATTGAGACCAACAGATTTTCCTTGTCCGGTTGCACCCGCCATAAGCAAATGTGGCATTTTTGCGAGGTCGGTCACAAAAACCTCATTTGAAATGGTTTTACCAAAGGCTACAGGTAAATCCATGTCGGCATTTACAAATTTAGGTGATGCCAAAACTGAACGGATAGAAACCATTGCCGGGGTTAAATTAGGTACTTCAATACCAATGGTTCCTTTCCCTGGAATTGGAGCAATGATTCGTATTCCTAGAGCAGCTAAGCTGAGCGCAATGTCATCTTCTAAGTTTTTAATTTTGGCAATTCGGACACCGTCTTGAGGTACAATTTCATACAAAGTAACTGTGGGGCCAATGGTTGCCGATATTTTTTTAATGCCTATGCCATAGTTTTTAAGCGTGTCTTCAATCATCCTTGTTTTCTCGCTCAATTCGGCACTTTCTACTTTGGCTTTATTATCTCCATACTCATTTAATAAGTCTAAATGTGGGTAGGTATAATGACTGAATTCTAAAGTAGGGTCGTATGGCTCATCAATTCCAAAATGGGTACGGGCTGTTGCATCAGCTACTGCTTCTTCTTCATCAATTTCCTGAACTTCTACAACCAATCCACTGCCTGTTGTAATGGGTTGCAAATCAGTTTCTGGCGTTAATTCAATAGGTAATTCGGTTATTTCAGGTTCTATAAAAGGTTCGGGTTCAAATTCAATGGTTTCTTCGGGTATTTCAATTTCATCGGCAGGCAATTCCTCAGGCAATTCTGTTTCAGGCATTGTTTCTTCAGCCATTTCAACCACTTGGTTTTCTATTGTTTCAGGTACAATTGCATTTGCCAATTGAGTGGCTTCTGCATTTACAACATTGATTGGTGCACCGTTGGTTAAATCTGAGTTAGGAACTTCAGGTACGATCTCTGGTTTTGCATAGAAGTTAATGTTATATACAGCAACCAGAAAAACCAACGCATATAGCACAATTCCTAAAAGAGTTCCAGTTGAACCCATGAAAACAGTTAAGTATTGGGCAACAAAATAGCCAAATGACCCTCCCATTAATGGGTAATTGGGGAAAATAAAACCACATGCAATGGCAAGCCAAATGCCAGCAAAAAAACTGTATCTGAGGGTTTTGCCCACTGGAATTGGTTCAGTTTGAGTAACCAATACCACTCCCAATGAAAATAAAATTAAAACAAATGCAAAGGAAGCCATACCAAAACCTTTGTATATGAGTAAGTAGCCAATCCATGCTCCCATTAAGCCCAATAAATTATTGCTCATTTCTGGATTGTCTAATAACAGACTACCCCAAGAACTGCCTTTGATTAAACTTTGGTCTGCTTCCCAAGTGAAGTAAAAAGAAAGGGCCGCTAGTAGTACAACCACAGATAAAAAAATAAAAAACAAACCAATAGATTTTACAATCCGTTCATTCTTAAGAAATCGAAAAGGTTTGATTTCTTTTTTTGTTTGTGGGGTGCTTGGTTCCGGATTTTTTGCAGTTGTATTGTCTACGTCAAAAGGGGCCTCCGCATCCGTTATAATTACTTTGTTATCTATGTTCTTCTTTGCCATTTCTATAGTTACGAATCTACTATAAAATCTGCCTTTAAATTCTTTTTTTCTGAACCTATGCACATTCAAAATGTCACTTATCTAATTAAAAAAACATTTTAGGCGTTGTTCATTGTTTTGCCTTATTTTCGAAACAAAATTCAAGACATGAACGAATACCTTTCCATTCTGTTAGAAATCTGCAAATATGTTTTGCCATCCTTGGTAGTTTTTTATGTATCACAAAATCAATTCAAACTTTTTTTTGAAGCTGAACACCGCAACCGCATGTTGACATTTAAAAAAGAGCAAACCAAAACATTATTGCCCATTCAATTGCAAGCTTACGAAAGGTGTATTTTATTATTAGAACGTGTTAGTTTAGACCAATTGGTTGTGAGGGTGTTTAGGCCAGAATTGTCTGTGAACCAACTCAAGCAAGCCCTTATTCAAGAATTACAAGCCGAATTCAATCACAATGTTTCGCAGCAATTGTATATCTCAGCTCAATCATGGGAGTTGATTCAACAAATCAAACAAGAATTACTTGGCTTGATCAATTTAACAGCCAGAGAGTTAGATGCAGATGGGTCTGGCTTTGATTTGAGCAAGAATATCATCGAAAAAGTGAGCGCCCTTACAGAAGACCCGACCAACAGAGGATTGAAATTTTTAAAGAAAGAATTTGAATTAATTTATACCTAAAATCAACCATGGATAAGAAAATACTAACAGATGCGGGTATAGAAATTAAAACCGTTTATACCGAATCTACCAACAGAAACGAAATGCCTGGCGAATTCCCTTACACCAGAGGAGTTCAGCCCGATATGTACCGTGGTAAATTGTGGACCATGCGTCAGTATGCTGGATTTAGCACAGCAGAAGAGAGCAATAAACGGTATAAATATTTACTGGCAAATGGTACCATGGGCTTAAGTGTTGCATTTGATTTGCCCACTCAAATTGGGTATGACAGTGACCACTTGATGGCAGAAGGTGAAGTAGGGAAAGTAGGGGTGGCCATAGACAGTTTAAAAGACATGGAGATTCTCTTTGATGGGATTCAGCTCCAAGACATTACCACCAGTATGACCATCAATGCAACGGCCTCTACTTTGCTCTCTTTTTACATTGCATTGGCAAAGAAACAAGGTGCCGATTTAAAGAAAATATCAGGAACCATCCAAAACGATATTCTAAAGGAGTATGCTGCCAGAGGAACGTATATTTATCCGCCTCAGCCAAGCATGAAACTCATTACAGATATTTTTGAGTATTGCAGCAAAGAAGTGCCCAAATGGAATACCATTTCAATTAGCGGCTACCATATTAGAGAGGCAGGTTCTACAGCTGTTCAAGAAATTGCGTTTACTTTGGCTAATGCAAAAGCCTATGCCCAGGCTGCCATTGAAAAAGGCATGGACATCAATGTGTTTGGACAAAGACTTTCTTTTTTCTTCAATGCACACAATCATTTTTTTGAAGAAGTTGCCAAATTTAGAGCTGCCAGAAGAATGTGGGCTCAAATAGCCAAAGACCTTGGTGCTACCAATCCCAAAGCCATGATGTTGAGGTTTCATACCCAAACTGGCGGATCAACTTTACAAGCACAACAACCTGAAAACAATATTGTAAGGGTTACTCTACAGGCCCTTTCAGCTGTAATGGGCGGTACCCAAAGTTTGCATACCAATGGTTTTGATGAAGCTTTGAGTTTGCCAACAGAAGCTGCTGCCAGAACGGCGCTCAGAACCCAACAAGTTATTGCTTACGAAAGTGGAGTTGTAGATGCAGTAGACCCAATGGCGGGCTCTTATATGGTTGAAAGTTTAACTGATGAAATTGAACAAAAAGCATGGGCATACATTCGTCAAATAGACGAAATGGGAGGCTCTGTAAAAGCCATTGAAGCAGGTTTTATGCAGAGAGAAATAGCTGATGCAAGTTACCGGTACCAAAAAGCCATCGAGTCAGGAGAAAAAACCATTGTTGGTGTCAATAAATTTACAATTGAATCTGAGGTACATCCTCCTTCTTTTAAAATTGATGACAATATTCGAATCGGTCAAATTCAAAAACTCAACCAACTCAAGCAAGACCGCAATTCGGAATTGGTTAAACAACATTTAGAAAGTTTAAGGTCGGCTGCAACAGATGGACGCAATGTAATGCCATTTATAGTAGATGCAGTTGACGCATATGCCACTTTAGGAGAAGTAGCCGATTTATTCAGAGATATCTATGGCGAATACAGGGCATAATGTTTTGTTGGGTCAACAATTGAGCCCAATTAAAATGCTGAAGTTTTTGCTTGTTTTAGTATTGTTTTCGGCTTGTCACAAACCGCTGATAATTTCTAAAACCAACTATACCCAAATGCAATTGGTGATTGATAAAAACACCAAGCCTGATAGTGCGTTTTTGCAACAAATTTTACCGTATAAACTAAAACTAGACAGTCAAATGAATGAATTGATTGTCCAAAATAAGGTAGAATTAAAAAAAGAACAACCTGAAGGGAGTTTGGGTAATTTTTTAGCTGATCAATTGATGGCTTATGCCCAATTAAATCTAAATCCGAAGCCTGATTTTTGTTTGTTGAATCATGGCGGATTGCGTTTACCAGCAATTTATCCTGGTCCAGTATACCTGAGAACTTTATTTGAACTACAGCCATTCGAAAACCAATTGACTTTGGTAAAAATAAAAGGCAAAGACATAGCCAGTATTGGCAAATTGGTTAAAGAATGGGGTGGAGCACCGGTTAGCGGACTCAGGCTGGTTTATCAATCTGGCAGCCTTACCAATGCAACTATCAACGGAAAAGCCATAGAAGAAGACAAAGACTATTGGGTATTGACCAGCGATTATTTAGCCAATGGTGGAGATTATGCCAATTTACTCAAAGCAATTAACGAGAAAATATTTTTGCCAACCAAACTCAGAGATGCATTGATTTTGAGTTTGAGAGATATGGCCAAAAACGGACAAACTATTCAAACCAAAAAAGATGGCAGAATTCAATTCACTCAATAGAAGGTCATTTCTAAAGCGCAGTTCATATTTGGTTGGATTTGGTGCCTTAGCAAGCAGTCCATTTTCGGCTTTGGGTTCTAATGACAAGCGTCAATACTTAACCGTATTGCATACCAACGATTGGCACAGTAGAATAGAAGCCTTTCCTGATACAGATAAAAACAATGCTGGTAAAGGAGGTGCAGCATCTAGGGCAACACTCATCCAGCAAATTAGAAATGAAGCTTCCAATGTGCTGTTGTTAGATGCTGGAGATATTTTTCAAGGAACTCCCTACTTTAACTTTTATGAAGGGGCTTTGGAATACAAACTCATGACCGCAATGGGTTACGATATTGCTACTCTTGGTAACCACGATTTTGATAACGGAATTCAAGGAATTATAAAACAATTGCCACTTGCTGGTTTTCAATTTGTCAATGCCAATTACGATTTTACCAAAACAGCATTAAAAGGTCATGTTCATCCTTACCGCATAATACACAAACAAGGCATCAAAATTGGGGTATTTGGAATAGGCATAGATTTAAAAGGATTGGTACCTGATGCCAATTTCCAAAATTTAATCCATAACAATCCCATTCAAGTAGCTGAACAAACGGCGACACTTCTTAGGAATAAAAACTGCGATTTAATCATTTGCTTGTCTCATTTAGGTTTTGAATACAAAACAAACCAAGTAAGCGATTTGGTGTTGGCAAATTCTAAAGCAGACATTGATTTAATCATAGGAGGGCATACCCATACTTTTTTAAAAGAACCCATTGTGGTTAAAAATCAATTGGGAAAGAATGTGCTTGTAAATCAAGTAGGTTGGGCAGGGTTGCAATTAGGGCGAATCGATTTTGAATTCGAACCGGGTGGTACATTCAAACAGCTCAGTAGCAATGCCAGTTCTATAGAAATAGGCAGCTTGTAAAAATTGCTGTATGTTTTTTTCAGTGCTTGTAAAAAAATCTGCATTTGTTGACGATTAATTTTGCACAAACTCAATAGTAACTTTTTTTTCAAAAAAAAATTTATTTACCCCCAACATGAAATGATGTTAAAAATCAGTGCATAAATTATTTTTCGAAAACATTTATACATTTTTATGTGAATAAGGTTTGTGTATGTGAACTTTTTTAATCATTTTCACGAACGTATTTATCATGGAAAAAGTTATGACTGAAAAGAGTTTCGAAAGTGTATGGAATAATATTCTAAAATTAATTCAAGACAATGTGCCTACGCAGAGTTTCAGAACTTGGTTTGAGCCAATTAAACCCATTAGATTAGACAATAAAGTATTGACCATACAAGTGCCTTCTCAGTTCTTTTATGAGTGGCTCGAAGAACATTATGTCAATTTGTTGAAAAAAACACTCAAACAAGAGCTTGGCGTTGGTGCAAGGTTAGAATACAATATTATTGTTGAAAACGGTACAGGCACTTCAAGTCCGTATGTGGTGAATTTACCAGGAAGTAGTTCTCAAAAAAGTGAAACCCAACAAGCGGGTCAAGGTTTGAACTTAAACCCTGGAATCAAAAATCCGTTTATTATACCAGGTATTAAGAAAATTAACATTGATAGCAACCTCAATTCTTCATTAACCTTTGATAATTTTATTGAAGGAGATTGCAATAGGTTAGCAAGAAGTGCTGGTTTGGCAGTTGCCAATAAACCAGGAGGTACTTCTTTTAATCCGTTAATGATTTTCTCAGAAACTGGTTTAGGCAAAACCCATTTGGTTCATGCAATTGGCAATCTGATTAAACTTAATAACAAAAACAAGATTGTATTGTATGTGCCTGTTGAAAAATTCATCAACCAGTTTGTAGATGCTATCAGAAACAATTCAAGTCAAGATTTCATCAATTTCTACCAACAAGTAGATGTATTAATAGTTGATGATGTTCAATTTTTAGAAAACAAACAGAAAACCCAAGAAATATTCTTTACTATTTTTAATCATTTGCACCAACAAGGCAAACAAATTATTCTTACCAGCGATAGAGCGCCTAAAGATTTAAAAGGAATGGATGAGCGTTTGTTGAGTCGTTTCAAATGGGGCTTATCTGCAGATCTTCAAGTGCCTGATTTTGAAACCAGATTGGCCATTTTAGAACACATGATGTACAATGATGGTATCAACTTAAACCGTGAGGTAGTTGAGTACGTATCGCACAACATCAATACCAATGTAAGAGAATTGCAAGGAGCTTTGGTTAGTTTATTGGCTCAGGCTAGTCTCAATAAAAAAGAAGTCAATTTAGATTTAGCCAAACAAATTCTAAAGAATTTTGTCAAAAACAACACCCGCGAAATCTCTATCGAATACATACAAAAATTGGTTTGTGATTATTTCACCATTCCAGTAGAACAGGTAAAATCTAAAACCAGAAAAAGAGAAATTGTACAAGCACGTCAAATCTCTATGTACTATGCCAAAGATTTAACAAAGTCTTCATTAAAAACAATTGGCATGCATTTCGGCGGAAGAGACCACTCTACTGTTATTCATGCTTGCCAAACTGTAAATGACTTAATGGAAACCGACAAAAAGTTCAAAGCAGACATAGATGAAATTGGAAAAAGAATCAAAATGAATTTGGTGTAATTTTCATACTTAACACATTTCAAAATCCTCATCTTCATTGGTGGGGATTTTTTTTTGATTTCAATAGTCAATTTCACATTTCAATGGGAGCAAAGGCTTCTTTGAAGTGATATGTATGGTGTGCAAGTTTAAACTCAATAGTTGTTTTCTCAATTGTAAGTTTTGTTTCAAATAATTCGACAGCTCCACCATTTCGGCTTGTTTGAAATTTTCTCCATTGGCAGCAGCTACATAAATGACATTACTTTTTAATAATTTACTGACATTTAAATAGTCTATAAAAGTATTACTCAATTTAAATACAAATTTTGGTTTTGTAATGCCTAGATGCTTCTGTAAAGTGATATTGAATCTATTGGTGAATTCAATTCTGTAAAGCAGTATTTTGAGTTTTGATTTTTGTAAAAGCGAAAAATATGGCAACAGGGATAGAATTTGTTTCATACAAGGCTAATTGAAATTGATATAAAATGACTGGTATATTGATTCATCAAAATAATAGCCAATTTAGGTAATAATCTGTTTAAATTATATATATT
>CAISCU010000018.1 GCA_903883965.1 uncultured Bacteroidota bacterium | reverse complement strand
TTTAATTAACAAGCTACAGACAGCACCCCAACAATTTTTAGGGTATTGGTTGCCGCATCATACGTTGCAGTACATTTTAATCCACTCACGTTTGGCACAACAAAATTGGTTTTAGAGAGTGGAATAGAAACAGAATACGTGGTACCCTTGTAATACGTTTCAAGTTTGTAAGTTTTGCCATTTTCTAAAGTAAACTTGGCTTTGTTAGAAGTACCACTGTAGAAAGAGGTTTCATAACTGGTACCCTTGAATAAGTAAAACCAATTACTTAATTGGGCATCTACAGGTTTATTGCTGCAACTGGCCATAATTGACACATCAATATTTACATAATCAGGAGCTACACCATTGGCAACAATAGCAACAGATCCCTTTGTACATGGATTAAATAATTCTGATTCTCCAATTAATTTACCCCCGTTATTGTTATCAGTAATTCTAATTTTTACGCTGGCAGTGTTAGGTGTTGATGTAAATACTGCTTTCATACCATTTGAAATGGGTGTTGAATGCAATGCACCCAAATAATTACCTTTTGGAGTTACCATGGTAATTTCATAATTGCCTCCAGATAAATTGGTTTGAATGTTTACAGTTAAAGGTTTTTGACAAGTGCCATAAGATCCAAAAGAGCTCCAGCCCCAGTCTAAATTCCAACCTGATAAATGGCTCATTTCAAATTTGGCATTTAACTTTCCATTGTCGGAAAACACTACTGCTTTGCCTTCAAATACCCATTCACCTGTTTCTTCATTCAAACTCCAAACAGGAATAGAATCTCCAGCTTGTATAGGATTGCCTGTTTCAAAATTGTCTTGATTTGCATTGAGTTCAATACTAGCAACTATTGGTTTACTGAATCTTTTTACCTCGGTATCACCTGCTTTCATATTCATGGTAAACATTCCTGCAGTTACAAAATTGAGTCCTCCTTCAATTTTATTTCCATCAGGCCCTTTTACATTTTGTGGTTCTAAGCCGCCAGGAAATGCGTTGTTTGCAGATGGATTTTGGGCTGAATAAAATTGAATATTAGCAGATACATTGCCTGCTGTTATTGCAGTGCCATTGGCATCTAAAAGTTGTGTACCTGAATCTAATTGCAAGGTAACGGTTTCAGTAGTTCCAGAAGGTGTTGGTGTAGAGATTGTTTGATCTGCTTGAACCACTCCATTTAACAAACCAATATCAAGCGTTTTAATGGCAACTCCTTCTGGTGGACTTCCTAGTTCTTGAAGATAAACCGTAACCACTGTAGGTTCACTGGCTGACACCACAATGTCTTTTACCAATCTTAAAAAGCCTGGAGCAGCAACATCTATTTTAAAAGAAAGTCTGTTTGAAGATGAAATCATTTGGCTATTGGATACAAACAAAGGCGCCATTCCTAACTTTGCAAAAAAATTAGTTCCTCCGTCTTGGTCTAACAAATAAGTTGCACCTGTTCCAGTAATTTTCACATCAAAATTGCCAGGATGTGTTGCCGAAGCTTCATTGGCATTTACAAAACGGAGTAAAATTGAATTGCTGTATTGTGCTGTGTTTACATTTACACGAACATCATCAGTGATACCTCTTTTACAAGCTGAAATAATGGTAAAAGCCACAATTATGATTGACAGAAATATGCTAATTTTTTTCATGGGGTTTAGTTAATTTTATAGTTGAAACTCAATTGAAAAACAGGGTAATACCTGTAATCAACTGTATTTTTATTGATTTGTGTTGCCATTGCAGCATTGTCTTGTAAACGCGCTGTACCAATTACAGTTGTTGATGGCTGACTGAGATAAAACATACCCAAATCCATATTTAAGTTGAATTTGCTTTCTGGAATTGGCATTCCAAATCCAAGACCTACATAAGGAGCCAAACCTTTCCAATCAATGTTCAACTGTAACTGACCAATATCTGCAGGTGTATAAGTTACATTTTCAATGGTATATGCCGACTTTGGTAACAATGTGGCTTTTAAATCACCCTTCACAAAATAGGCAAATCCACCAACCAATCTGAGACCTATATGTTCAAAAACTTGGTACTCACCTAATAAGTGAACATTTGCAAAATTAGCTGATAAATCGGCTGTTGTAGACAATCCACTAACCGTGATTGGCATTTTGTAGGTAGCAGGAAGGTAACTTGCACCAACTCTTAAAAATACTCTATCAATCAGTTCTGTTTTGTAATTGAGTCCAATTCCTGCAGTTCCAAGATGTAAGCCTACTGCTGAATTCATCGACTTTAAATCAAATGAAAACTTCTTTTTGGATTCTGACTCTTGAGATTTTTCTTTTAACTCTTTTGATGACAGCAGTGTCAGGTTGAGTAAAAGTAAAAATAAGGTTGTAATTTTCTTCATGGGTTAAATTTTATACAAGTTGATGAATACTTTTAATTTTTACAAATTAAATTAATAATAATGAAAATCAGCGAATAACTGTTTTAGCTTACCAAGAACCGCTTGATCCTCCACCGCCAAAACTTCCACCTCCAAAGCCTCCAAAACCAGAATCTCCTCCACTAAACCCGCCACTTCCAAAACTTCCGTAATAGGGTGTTCCAAAACCTCGTCTGAACCCACCATTTCTACCTCCACCTTTGTTTCTAAATATGAAAAACAATAACAAAACGCCTAAAATCAATAACAATTGAAACAAGCTCAACTCATTTTTTTTGTGTTTGGGGAGGTCATTTATAAATTCGCCAGCGGCAGCTTGCATAATGGCAGTTGTTGCGGCATCAATTCCTTCAGCATACAATGCTTGTTTAAAATATGGCTTTATTATTTCATTGATGATTCGTTTTGACAAAGCATCTGTAATGGTAGCCTCCATGCCATAACCTGTATGAATTCTTATTTTCCTATCATCAATTGCTATATATAAAAGCACGCCATTGTTTTTGTCCTTGTTACCAATACCCCAAGATTGAGCCAAACGTTGGCAGTAATCAAATATATCATCACCCTCCAAGGTATTTTCTATAACAACTACAATTTGTGTTGAAGTAGAATCAAAATAGGTTTTTAATTTACTTTCTAGTTGATTGGCATCTGCCGGACCTATTACTTTGGCAAAATCATTGATAAGCCTTGCAGGCTCTGGCGAATGTGGAATTTCCTTTGATGAAGCAAAGAGGGCAAGACAACAAATAAACAGGGTACTTAAAAATTTATTCATGAAAACCCTCCCCCATTGATATTTCATTGCTCAATTCGTTGACATCATTGGATTGATAAGGGAAAAATTGTTTTAATTTTTTACCCGTCTCTAAAATGGCCAATTCAATACCGGAAACAAAGTTGCCTTTTTTAAAATGCGTAGTTAGTTGCGCGCTAATACTATCCCAAAATTCGTTGCCCACAACCGCATGAATACCTGAATCACCAATTATAGCAAATTGCTTTGATTTGATGGCCATGTAAATTAAAACGCCGTTTCGTTGTTCAGTTTTGTGCATGTGGAGCTGTTCAAAAACAATTTTAGCCCGGTCAATTGCACTTGAACCTAATGGTAGGTTTTGGTCAATGTGCACCCTGATTTCTCCAGATGTATCTTTTTCAGCAACCTGAATGGCTTGGACCAATTTTTCTGTATCTTTTTGATTAAAATTCATTTGTATAGCTCAAAAAAAGCCGGAATAACCGGCTTTTGAAAAATTAATAGGTGATTAAAACTTTACTTCAGGAGCCTTGGCAGCTTCTGCATCTGCCTCGAAATAGCCTTTTTTGTCAAACCCAAATAGGCCTGCAAACATTACCTGAGGAAATTTCCTGATATAGGCATTGTATTCTTTAACAGCATTGTTGAATTGGTCTCTTTCTACTTTTATTCTGTTTTCTGTACCTTCTATTTGGCTTTGTAATTCAGAAAAATTTTGGGTAGCTCTTAATTGAGGATATTGTTCAGCAACAACCATCAATCGGCCTAAAGCTTGGCTCAATTGGCCTTGAGAGGCTTGAAACTTCTGTAAAGACTCTGGTGATAATTTTGACGGATCTACAGTTATTTGACTGGCTTTTGACCTGGCCTCAATAACGGCTGTAAGTGTTTGTTGTTCAAAGTTGGCAGCCCCTTTTACAGTTGCAACTAAATTGGGTATCAGATCTAATCTTCTTTGGTAAGCACTCTGAACGGTGGCCCATGCCCTTTCTGTATTTTCTTGTTTGTTTACCATTGAATTGTATGAGCTACAAGCCCCTACAAATAACATCAACACCAATCCTACAACCGATAATAAGACAATTGTTCCTTTTTTCATGTTTTAAAATTTTTGAATAATTGAGTTTAAATATACAAATACATTGCCAAAAAACACTGACTGCCAATTTGTATGTTATTTGTATTTACATAGAATTTTATAAACTGTTTATTGAAGCTGAATCAAATTGTATATCTTGCCGAAAGAATTTCTTGCTATGATATTTAACAGCGATTGCATCAACTATAAAGGACATATTCCATGCAAACCTCATAAAGAAAATGGGTACCACTGCGAAAATTGTCCTGCCTATACCAAAATTTCCAAAAGAATACTCATCATTAAATTGGGTGCGATTGGCGATGTCATTAGAACAACGCCTTTAATTGTGCGCTTCAAGAAACTATATCCTAATTGTAAAATTACTTGGTTAACTTGGACTCCAGACATTTTACCTAGCTCAAAAATTGACGAGGTAATGAAATGGGACCACAATTCAATTTTGTACGTTCAACATGCCAGCTGGGACATTGCAATTAATTTAGATAAAGAAAAAGAAGCGGGTGCACTGCTCAAAACAATTGAGGCCAAAGAGAAATTTGGATACATTTTAAAAGACAATGAAATTCAACCAGCAAACGAATTAGCTGTCCACAAATTTGCCACTGGCATGTTCGACGACGTTTCTAAAGCCAATACCAAATCTTATTTACAAGAAATTTTTGAAATCTGTGGTTTAAAACACGAGGGAGAGCCATATTTAATGGATACCCATCAAGAAAAAGGCTACCAGTGGAATTTACCTCATGACAAAAAAATCATTGGCTTGAATACAGGTTGTGGTGGCAGATGGACTACCCGTTTATGGACCATTGAAAAATGGGTTGAACTGGTAGCAATTCTAAAAAAGCAACACCCCGATGCCCATATTTTATTATTAGGTGGAGAGGCTGAAGATGCAAGAAACAAACAAATTCAGGAGCAATCTGGTGCACATTATTTGGGTTATTTTTCTTTGTATGAATTCATCAATTTGGTGAATCATTGCCACCTTGTGGTTACACAAGTTACAATGGGCATGCACATTACATTGGCACTTGGAAAGAAAATCATTTTAATGAACAATATTTTTAATCCATATGAGTTTGACTTGTTTGGAAAAGGAGAAATTGTTTCACCAGACAAAGCGTGTAAGTGTTTTTACAGAGGTTCATGTATTGATGGGACCAGCTGTATGGAAAATTTGCCTGCCGAAAAAATTGCAGCAGCAGCACAAAGGCATTTCTAATTATTTATTAAAAGGGATAGGCGCCCTTTGGATCCTGCCAAAACAACTAATTTACCATCTTTAGATTTGGCTGCAACATGGAATCCTGGCTTCATTAATTTACCTAAACTGATAGCCTTGTTTTTGGTATAGATTGTTGCAGTTCCATTGCTTCCGGTTGTCAACAACCTATTGGGGCTGAGATCAATCACACTAGACTGATAGGGAAGCTGATTTACCACTTGCTTTACCAACAAAGGTTTCATTTGAACCAAACAAAAACCTGTGTTCAATTGAGACAATGAGTCGTTGGTAAAATCTCCTCCTACAATGGCCAAATAAGCAACACCCTGTTTTTTAATTTTACAAAACGAAAAAGCCCCTTGCACCGAAGAACCCTGTATAATGGGCAAATGGAACACGCGCCATTCTTTTGTTCTAAAATGGTAGCAATACAAATTGGATTGAACACCTCCACTTACAAATGCAAAACTGTTGTTGTCTATCCATTGAATACTTGAGCCACTTGCTGCAAAAGCCGATTCTCCTAGAGGAATTTTAGGTGCCTGAGCCGTGTCTAATAAATGCCAAGTATTGCCTTTATTTGCTGTCACATAAACCATGAATTTACCCTGAATTGGGTCACTCAACATCAGCCCTTTTTTACCACAAAAATCTATCCCATCTATAAACACAGCTGAATCGTTGCTACTAAATACTTCCTTCCATGATTTGCCCGCATCGGTTGATTTGATGATTCTTGCCGGAAAACCAGCACTGCTCAGTAAAATTGTTTTTTTATTGAAAACATGTAGGTCTCTAAAATCTGATTGGGCATACTTTTCTAATTGTTTGTAAGCAATGTGCGAACCTCTATCATTGCTCATACCAACAACCCCTTTACTACCCGAACACCAAAATGTATTTTTATTGAGTACATAAAGCCCCCTGAATGATACTGCATTCAATTTCAAATTTTTTGTAATAGCTATTGTGTCTGGCAAATTCAAAGGAATGAGCGTTTGTGCCATACTTGTGTTTTTAACTAAGAGCATTAACAAGACCCCAAAAAAATGAAATAAAAAAAGGTGTTGACGAGTAAATAATAATAGGCGTATATACATCATTTGATGATTCAGTTTGAAACAATATAGCCAATAAACCTTACATTTGAATAGCTGCTCAAAAGTTGGGTTCTAACTTTATCAGCCTAATTGAATCAATGGATTGATCTATTACGCTCAAACCGATTCATACAAAATCATGCATCATGAGAAAAAAGAAAGACATTCAATTTTATAAAGAAAAGGTTCAGTTTGTATTTGCCGACGCTGGCCGAAAAGTACTCAATTACAAACAAGTTGCAGCCAGAATGGACTACAACGATGGGGAAAGTAGAAACCTCATACTAGCTGCTATTAAACAATTGTGCTCGGAACAATATTTAGAAGAAATAGATACAGGAAGGTATATTTTAAAATTCATTCCTCAGTTTATTACTGGCAGAGTAGACATGACTCAAAACAAGGCTGCCTATGTAATTCCTGAGGATGGCACAGAGGACATTTATGTACCAGCAGACTATACTCATACCGCATTGCATGGAGACATAGTAAAAGTATCATTGGCTGCACATAAAAAAGGTGCCAAAAGAATTGGAGAAATTGTAGAAATAACCAAAAGAGATAAAAATCAATTTGTAGGTGTTTTAAGCATTCATGCAGGCTATGGTTTTTTAGTAGCAGAAGACCGTAAAATGAAATTGGATATTTTTATTCCTAAAGAAAAATTTGGGGGCGCACAAAACGGAGAAAAAGCAATCGCCAAAATTACACATTGGGAGCCTGAGGATATCCATCCAACTGGTGAAATTATTGCTGTACTTGGTAAACCAGGCGTTCATGAAACTGAAATGAATGCCATAGTGGCTGAATTTGGTTTTGCCTCAAAATTTCCAGAGGAAGTAGAGCTAGAAGCTGCCCAATTGAATACCAAAACCAGTTCGGCCGAAATTAAATTGAGAAGAGATTTTAGAGATGTCCTCACTTTTACAATTGACCCTGCTGATGCAAAAGATTTTGATGATGCTTTGTCATTTGAACAATTGAGTGATGGCACATTTGAGATAGGCATACACATTGCCGATGTTTCTCATTACGTGCAGAAGGGAAGCGCCTTAGACCAAGAAGCAATTAAAAGAGGCACCTCTGTTTACTTAGTAGACAGAACCATTCCTATGCTTCCAGAAAAGCTTTCAAATGAACTTTGCTCATTGAGACCCAATGAAGATAAATTGTGTTTCAGTGTAGCCGTAAAGATGAACCATGATGCAGAAGTTTTAGATACCTGGTTTGGCAAATCAATTATACATTCTAAGAGAAGATTCACCTACGAAGAAGCTCAAGAGCGCATAGAAACCAAATCTGGAGACTTATTTGCAGAACTTGAAATACTGAATCAATTAGCCATTCAGCTCAAAGAAAAACGTTTCAAAAAAGGAGCCATCAGTTTTGAAACCCAAGAAGTAAAATTCAGGTTAGATGAAAACAACAAACCAATAGATCTGTTTGTTAAAATTAGAAAAGATGCCCATAAATTAATTGAAGAATTTATGTTATTGGCAAACAGAAAAGTAGCTGAATTAATTGCCAATAAAAAAAGCAAAGAACACGCATACCCATTTGTTTATAGGGTTCACGAAGAACCAAACCAAGACAAATTGGGCCAATTTAATTTATTTGCTTCAAGGTTTGGCTACCATATTCAAACCTCAAATGTAAAAGCAATAGCAAAGAGTTTCAATGATTTATTAGAACAAGTAGAAGGTAAACCAGAACAAAATTTGGTTCAAAGTCAGGCAATCAGAACCATGAGTAAAGCCTACTATACTGGTAAAAAAACCATGCATTACGGATTGGCGTTTGACCATTATACCCATTTCACATCTCCCATTAGAAGGTATCCTGATTTATTGGCCCATCGTTTGTTATTTGGCTATTTACACAACGACAAACCTGGCATAGAGAAAGAAATTGAAGAACTGTGCAAACAATCATCAGCTATGGAAGTGAAAGCTGCTGATGCAGAGAGAGCCAGTGTCAGGTACAAACAAGTTGAATACATCAGTGATTTTATTGGGGATACTTTTAAAGGCATTATTTCGGGAGTAACCGAATGGGGTGTTTATGTAGAAATTAGCCAATTTAGGGCCGAAGGATTGATTAAGATCCAAAACCTCGGTGAAGATTATTTTGATTACGACGAAAACAACAAGTGGATTACCAGCAGAAATGGCAAACAAAAACTGCAATTGGGAGATGAAATAGAAGTGATGGTAGTTGCAGCTGATATCTTTAAACGCCAAATAGATTTGGCCTGGACCGCAAGCACTGTTACTGCTAATTTTAGAAAAAAATTAGACCCTCGTTCCAATAGAAAACAAGACCGAAAATCAGGAAGAAAACACCCAAAAAGGAAAAGATAATGCCATTTATTCAGGGAAAATTTAAAGGCAATTTGTTTTCGAAAAATGGCCATTGGGAAACCATTTTACCTGCATTGTTCAGAAAAATTGAATTGCCCTACAGAAGAGAAAGATTCAATTTACCCGATGGCGATTTTTTAGATTTAGACATCCTAGACCAAAACAACGAACAGGCTCCAGTTATTGTACTTTTTCATGGGCTAGAAGGCAGTTCAAATTCTCAATATATCAAAGGATTTTGCAAACGCTTTCACCAAATGGGAATGCGTTGCATAGCTGTTAATTTTAGGAGTTGTAGTGGCACAATGAACAACCGAATTGTCTCCTACCACAGTGGTGCAACAGATGATATTCACTCTGTCATTGCTCATTTTGCAAACACCTATCAAAACTGTCAGCTATTTGCATTGGGATTTAGCTTGGGAGGAAATGCCTTACTCAAATATTTGGGAGAAAACAAATACCCATTGCCCAATCAATTATTTGCAGCCTGCTGTGTTTCTGTACCCATTGATTTGGCAGGTAGTTCTAAGCAATTGTCAAAATTTACAAACCAATTGTACATGCGGCAATTCTTAAAAAGTTTGAACGAAAAAATGATTCAAAAATCTAGGCAGTTCCCTCATATAATAGATACCAAAGGCATAGAAAAAATAAATAATTTTTGGGAATGGGACAACCGATTTACAGCTAAAATAAATGGTTTTGACAGTGCTGATGATTATTATAGCAAATGCAACGCCTTGCAATTTATTGCCAATATCCAAATTCCTACTTTGTTATTGAATGCATTGAATGATCCATTCTTATCAGAAAAGTGCTTCCCCGAAAAATTGGCAAAACAACATCCATTGTTTACTTTTGAACAGTGTCAGTTTGGTGGCCATGTAGGTTTTGCAAGTGCATTCCCAAATGGTTATTATTGGCATGAAGAACGTGTCATCTCTTTTATCAACCAGGTTCAACAAGCATAAAATTTTGAAAACATACCAAGAACATTTGAGTTTATTTTTAAACCATTTAGCACAAACTAAATATGGTGAAAAACCGAAAGAACTGTACGAGCCTATTGAATACATGATGCAATTGGGCGGCAAAAGACTGCGCCCAATTTTATGCTTAATGGGTTATGAACTTTTTGATAGCAAAACTGAAAATGCATTGCCTGCCGCCCTAGCAATTGAAGTGTTTCATAATTTCACTTTGGTGCATGACGATATTATGGACAATGCCCCATTGAGAAGAGGAAAAGTAACTGTTTATCAAAAATGGAATATGCCTGTAGCCATATTGGTGGGTGATTTAATGATGATCAAGGCGGTTGATTTTATCAGGGAATCACCATCTAAACAGATCAATGAAATGTTGACTGTTTTTTTGGCAACAGCCAGAGAGGTTTGTGAAGGGCAACAGCTTGATATGAACTTTGAAACTCAAGCTCAGGTTTGCCTTGATGATTACATTGAAATGATTACTTTAAAAACAGCAGTATTAATTGGTGCGAGTTTGAAAATAGGCGCATTGGCAGCCGATGCCAGTATTGCTGATGCCAACCATTTGTATGAATTTGGCAAAAATATTGGCATTGCCTTTCAGATTCAAGACGATTTATTAGACTGTTTTGGCAATGATTCCAATACTGGCAAACAAGTAGGTGGAGACATTGCTGCCAACAAAAAAACATTGCTGTATATAGAATTGCTATCGTCTGTACACAAAGATGACCGCACTTTAATTGAAACTTTGAGTTCAGAACAGAACATGGAGATTAAAATCCAGGAAACATTAAAACTCTACAAAAAATACCAAATAAAGGCCTTTGCTGAGCATCAAAAACAGCAGTATTTAGACAAAGCAATGCTGCACCTAAATAGTTTAACTGTAAAACCTGAAATGCTTGAAGTACTTAGAGAAACAGCATTGGGATTAATGGAGAGGATTGCATAGTCAGCGATTGAACTCGCTGATTAGATTTCGCGGTTAGGCTCCCATGCCTCCATGTAATCTGCAATTCTTCTTAAGAAACTGCCTCCCAAAGAACCATCCACCACTCTGTGATCGTAACTCAGAGACAAGAACATCATGTGCCTAATGGCAATGACATCGCCCATTGGTGTTTCTAAAACCGCTGGTTTTTTCTTGATTGAACCTGTTGCCAAAATAGCAACCTGAGGCTGGTTAATGATAGGCGTTCCCATTACATTTCCAAATCCACCAACATTGGTAACTGTAAATGTACCACCGCTAATTTCGTCTGGAGACAACTTGTTTCCTCTGGCACGGTTTGCCAAATCATTCACAGATTTGGTTAAGCCTACTAAATTCATCATGTCTGCATTTTTAATGACAGGAACAATTAAATTTCCAGAAGGCAATGCCGCAGCCATTCCTATATTGATGGCTTTTCTTTTGATGATATTTTGACCATCCACTGATACATTGATCATTGGGTAATCTTTGATGGCTTTAACCACACACTCAATGAACATGGGTGTGAATGTTATTTTTTCAGCTTCGCGCTTTTCGTATACTTTTTTGGCTTTGTCTCTCCACAATACCATATTGGTTACATCAGCTTCAACAAATGATGTAACATGTGGACTTGTTTGCTTACTCATAACCATATGATCGGCAATAAGCTTACGCATTCTGTCCATTTCTATAATTTCATCGCCTCCATTGAGACTAATAGATGGTGCAGGTTTTGATACTGGAACCGGGGCCGATTGAACTGGTGCTGAAACTGCTGCTGGTGCAACTTGATTGGCCCTGTTTTCAATGAAACTCATGATGTCTCTTTTGGTAACTCTACCTTCACTACCAGAACCTTGAATGGTTTCAAGTTCTTGCATGCTGATATTTTCGGCTTTTGCAATATTGAGTACCAAAGGAGAATAAAACCTCGCACCGGCATTGCTAGATAGCACTGCTTTTGCTGCTTCCACCTGACTCATGATTTCTTTAACAGGAGCAGCCAATACTTGAGGAACTGGTGCTGATACTTTTGGTGCAGCTGCTGTGCCTACCAATTGAATGATTGCAATTGGGGCATTTACAGGAACCACATCTCCTTCATTGAACAATCTTTTTACCAATGTTCCGGCCTTTGGTGAAGGTACCTCAGAATCTACTTTATCAGTAGCAATTTCCAAAACAGTTTCATCCAATGCAATGGAATCACCTTCATTTTTGGTCCAACGAATAATTGTAGCTTCTGCAATACTTTCGCCCATTTTAGGCATTACCAATTGAAATTCAGACATGCGTTTTATGATTTATAGCCTTTTAAGACTTTTTACAAATTTATCGGAAAATACCGATTGAAAAAATATTTCAACTGAAACACTAACAACCAATTATTTAGAAAACTTACTTACATTTTCAAACTGCAATTCTACCAATCTTTTGTACAATCCGTTTCCATTGTTCATGAGTTGCTCGTGGGTACCCGTTTCTATAACTGTTCCCTTATCTATGACCACAATTTGTTGGGCTTTTTTAATGGTTGACAAACGGTGTGCAATGACAAATGAGGTTCTGTGCTGCATGAGGTTATCTAATGCTTCTTGCACCAATTGCTCGCTTTCGCTGTCAAGCGAACTGGTTGCTTCATCTAAGATTAAAATTCGTGGATTTTTTAGAATGGCTCTGGCAATAGCAACTCTTTGTCTCTGACCGCCAGAAAGTTTGATGCCTCTCTCACCTACTAGTGTTTGGTAACCTTCTGGGAATTTTGAAATAAAATCATGGGCATTTGCTTTTTGGGCCGCAGCTATCACAGCAGCTTCGTCTATGTTTTCTATGCCATAAGCAATGTTTTCTAAAATACTGCCTCCAAACAAAATAACATCTTGAGGCACGTAGGCCATTTGACTTCTCCACTCAGACAACGGAATGGTTTGGCTTGATTTGTTGTCTAAGTATATGGCTCCAGCATTGGGTTCGTAAAATCGGAGTAACATGGCTGCAATTGTACTTTTTCCGGCACCACTTGGACCAACAATGGCCACTTGAGTACCTGACTGAACCTGCAAAGAAAATGCATTCAGCACCTGAACTTCTGGCCTAGATGGATAACTAAATGAAAGCTGATCAAAACGAATGCTTCCTTGGTAATGATTGGCAGCAACAGCAGTTTCAAATTGCAAATTCTCTGGGGTATTCTTGAGTAATTCTCTTACCCTTTGGGTGGCGCCAATGGTTTTTTGAAGGGTAGAAAACATATCTGCAAAACCAGCAAAGGTTCCTCCAACAAACGCAGAAAAAATCACAAACATAGTAAGGTCTCCAGCGGTAATTTTACCACTTTGAATCATGGTTGACCCATACCACATGACAAAAGCGATGGCACCAAATACAGAGAATATCATTAAACTGACAAAAGCACCTCTGTAACGACCATTTTTAATTGCAATGTCTACAACCGATTTAATATTTTTACTATACCTATTTAGCTCATACAACTCTGCTGAAAAAGCCTTCACTACTGAAATACCCTGCAATGTTTCTTGAACAATTGTACCACTGTCTGCCAGTTGATCTTGTGCTTTTCTAGACATTTTTCTAATGCGCATTCCAAATACAACAGCTATAACCGCAACCAAAGGAACTATAGAAAGCATTACAAATGCCAATTCGTTGGAAATACAAAAAATACTGATTAACCCTATTACCAGGGTAAAAATACCTCTTAAAAATTCGGCCAATGTAAAAGAAATGGCATCTTGAATTTGAGACAAGTCGGCACTCAATCTGCTACTCAACTCCCCTACTCGGTGCTCACTAAAAAACTGCATGGGTTGTGAAATCAGATTTTTATACAAATCTTTTCTGATAGCTGCCAATGAGCGTTCACCTACATCTGTTAAAAGGTAAATTCTCATAAACGAAAACAACATTTGAACACTCAATTGCACAAATAGCAACACAATAATTGTATTTAAGCTCCATTCAAACTGATTGAGTTTGTCTGATACAAAGCTGCCTGACATAGACATTGACTGTTTCATTTGAGTTGTTTCAGCTCCTGCAGCATCTATCATTTTACCCAGTAAAAATGGGAAAACCATTGTGCTCATTGCAGACAACCCAATGAACAACATGCTAATCAAAAACTTGAACCGATAGGGTCTGATATAACTAAACAGTGCAAGTGCTTCTTTGAACCTTTCTTTTGTTAAAGGTACTTTTTCTAGTTCTGGTTTTGCTTGTCCGTTGCTATTGTAATTTCGTTTGGCCATGCTATATATGATATGCTTTAATCTACAAAATCTTGTAAGTATGAAAAATGAGCTGTAAGCTGTCCGTCTTTGGCAATGCAAGCCCTTTCAATGATGGCTGACTGATCTGCTTCTAATAATTCTGGCAATACATGTCTGATGAGTTGCTCACCAAATTCTATAGAGGCATCTATAGGCAATTCACATGGCAAATTTGATACAGCTTGCACATCAATTGTATTGCTTAAAAAAGGTGGTTGTTCTTTTGCTGACAAGGGATGTATACCAAAATAAGGATTTTCTATAGTGGTACTTTTAATTGTTGTTGGCAGCGGACCTGGTATGTCACATGTAATGTCAGAAATGACCCGAATTTTAAAATCAGGCTGTTTGATTTCTTCTAATGTATAAAATGCTGGGATCTGTGCTTTCCAAAAAATGGCATTGATAAAGATATCAGCCACATTGGTAAATGGTTTAAATGTACTGATATAATCTTCTGGATGTTTGTAAAAATCTGATTTATCCCAGAACCGGCCCAACTTGTGCGCATAGTAATCTTCGCTCCTGAGTTGAACAAATACAGGCACTGAATAGGTATTGTTTAAAAAATCTTGAGCACTCACTTGTTTGATGCCAAGCGCTCTCAAAAAATCGATAGCACCGTGAGCAACCCTTCCATCGCCACATAAAACAATTTTAACGGCCGGCAATTGAACAGCCTCATATTGTGCCAAAACAGCTTTCAAGTCAGCACATGCATGAGCAGGTTTTAACTGAAACAAATGGTGTTTTAACCCCCACATCATGAGGGCATAATGGGTACCCACCAATCCTGCAAATCTACCAAAACCAATGATGCGGTTACCCGCCTCCCAAACCAAGGTTTCGTAATCTATGAGTTGAATTTTCTGATTTAAAATGGTTCTGAGTAATGTTTTATTGTAGGCTTGTTTTTTGATGGTATGCGAAAAAAACAAATAGGTTTTTTCAGCTATTAATTCTGAAACAGGAACTTCTTTTACTCCCAACAAAATAGAGCAATCACTGAGGTCTTCCGCAATTTGAACTCCTAAATCAGTATACGCTTTGTCTGTAAAACACCTGTGTAACGAGGGCTGAACAATGACTTCTACATTTGGATAAAAAGCCATAACCTGTTTGCATTGATGAGGCGTTAATGGAGTTCTTTTGTCATATGGAAATTTGCCTTCTCTGATGACCCCAATTTTTATTTCTTTTTGCATTTCAGTAATTGACATTATTCAAATACCACCAAACCTTTGTCTGAACTCAGCTGTGACTCTCTCTGTTTCAGTGCTTGGTAAATTTCCATATTCAAGCGGATTTCTTCTTCGTTATTCATTTCAATTGCTTTTTTAATAGACTCCAGCGTTTCGGTCATTAATTTTCTATTGTTGTGCAGTTGCAAGTACAACAATGCAGACTCTATGTCTCTTTTGACCACTTTGTCTTCTGAATCCGGAATGATATCAAATCGGTCTTCCCAGGCGTTGCTGATTTGATACCTTTCTGTTAACACATTTGCGGCAAAACCAGATATGATGGGGTTTGCATGCATGGTAAACAATTCAACTGTTATAGGAGTATTTGACAAATAAAACTGGTGAATTTCTTCAACCAACAACAGCATGGTTTCATTTTCAAATCCAATCTGTGCATTGGCAACCATATCAAAAAATACCTTTACAAAAGATTGGGTATCTACCAGTTCAATATGGGCATTTTGAATCAACAATTTTATGAGGTGTTGTTCTTGAGCCAATGAGCCTTTTTCTTGAACCAAACCTTGGATTTGTTCAACAATAACCGGCAATGGTTCTTCTTTAACCCATTCTTTTTCTTTGGAAGTTAAAAAATCTTTTCTGGTTTTATTGAGCTCAGTAATCAGCAGTTGTTCATTCATTTGAAGCAATGAGGCTGCTTCTTTCACAAATGCCATTCTTTTAATAGAATCAGGAATTTTACTGATGCTATTGACAATGTCTTTGGTTACTTGTGCTTTTTTCAATGGATCACCAGCACTTTCTTTGAGCAACAAATGAATTTTAAAAAGAATAAAATCTTTTACCTCATTTTTTAAATAAGCCGAGAAGGCTTCTGAACCCATTTTTTGAGCATAAGAATCTGGGTCTTCACCATCAGGGAATAGCACTACCCTTACATTTAACCCTTGCTCCAACAGCATATCAATACCCCTTAAGCTGGCTTTGATTCCAGCAGCATCCCCATCATATAAAACCACTACATTTTCTGTATGTCTTTTGATGAGTTTGATTTGCTGCTCTGTTAAGGAAGTTCCTGAACTGGCCACTACATTCTCTACCCCAGACTGGTGCAAACTAATGACATCGGTGTAGCCTTCTACCAGGTATACAAAGTCGTCCTTTCGAATTGCATTTTTGGCGTAAAATAAACCATACAATTCATTGCTCTTGTGGTATAAAATCGTTTCAGGGGAGTTTACATATTTGGGAGACTTCTCATCTTTTTTAAGTTGTCTTCCCGCAAAGGCAATGAGTTTTCCAGTAGCACCCAATATAGGGAAAATGACTCTTCCTCTGTATGCATCATAAACTTTACCTTGATCTGATTTTTTAACCAATCCCGAACTGATTAAAACTTGTTCGTTGTATTGATTGGACAATGCCTCGTCATAAAAAGCAGTCCATTGGTCGGGGGCATAACCCAACTTAAATTTCTTGATAATGTCTTCTCTAAATCCTCTTTCTTCAAAATAAGAGAGCCCAATGAGCTTACCTTCTTCTAGTTCCCAAATGTTTTTTTCAAAAAAAGTACCCGCCCAATTGTTTAAAATTTGAAGACTCTCTTTTTCATTTTTGAGTTGGGACTCTTGTTCTTGATTGACTTGCTCAAATTGGGGCCATTCTACACTGAACCGTTCGGCCAATTGTTTCAAAGCTTCTATGTATCCCAAGCCCTCATATTCCATTAAGAAATTAACTACATTCCCAGCTTTGCCACAGCCAAAACACTTAAAAATTCCTTTGCTAATTGAAACAGAAAAAGAAGGTGTTTTTTCTTGATGAAAAGGGCACAATCCTTGCATGTTTGCTCCTGCTCTTTTGAGCCTAACAATGTCTCCAATTACTTGTTCAATTGGAGCTGCCTGAATAATTTCTTCTATTTTACTTTGTGCAATCATGAAAGGGTAAAAATAATTCGAAATTATTGAGATTCCTCACTAAAATTCTATTCAATTCATCTTTAGTGAAATACTTTTATAACAGAGCCATTAAATGATTTATAAATTGATCAAATAGAATTTTTTACACTGTCTTTTTTGCACAGAATTCCCATTTTGAAACTGCAATGCCAATCCAATTCCAAAAAATAAAATCATTTATAACTGATTTCCTTATAATTACACATCATTTTGAATTTAGGCACAATTCTATTGGAAGCATTTTACCATGAAATTCAATTTGAGACAACTGTTATTTTTTTGTAGCTGCACCATTGTGCTTTCTCTTTTAATGGAATGTAAGGCCCAAATTGGAGTAGGAACGAATGCACCACATGCCTCTTCAAAACTTGAAATCAGTTCTACAAACAAGGGATTCTTACCTCCCAGAATGACCCAATTACAGAGAAACGCCATTGCTTCTCCAGCAAATGGTTTAATCGTTTACCAAGAAGATGAAACAGCAGGCATGTATCTCTATTCAGGCAACAAATGGTTCAAATTAGATTCAGCTCAATGGAATAACACCAATAACAATATCAGTTATAGCTCAGGGAATGTTGGAATTGGAACAACTTCACCTGCCGCCAAATTAGATGTCAATGGCAGTTTCAAATACACAGATGGAAACCAAGCTGCCAATAAAATCTTAACCAGTGATGCAAATGGCAATGCCAATTGGCAGGCATCAAGTTTTTTTTACAATGAAACAATTCTATTAAATTCTGTTGCTGCTGGGGCTTATACAGGACCAGCAACTGTTGCTCAGTGGAGTGCAAATTATACTGCTAGTGGAGGTACTGTTAAAATTAGAGCCGATTTAACTGCTTATGCTAGCAATCCTGGTAACGTAACATTTAGTTTGCTCAGAGACGGAATTATTATAGATAACAGTCCATTTTTCTTCAACAATACATATGTACATACCAATGTTTCTGAACTGGTAGCAATAGTTCCCAATGAAACAGGCACACATACTTATGCAGTGCAAATTGGCAGTAACAGCTTAGTTTTTACAAATGACTACTGTACCATGACAGTTACTGAATATAAATAACCACAAAAACCATGAAATTACCTTTTATTTTATTCTTGTTTTGTATTTTAATCGCAAAGTTCAACTATGCCCAAATTGGTATTGGTACAAATACACCCAATAGCTCAGCCAAACTTGAAATCAGCGCCAGCGATAAAGGCTTTTTAGCACCAAGAGTTGCATTAACAGCCACTAATTCTGGAAACCCCATTACCAGCCCTGCTACTGGTTTAATTGTATACAATACTGCAACAGCAGGTTCATCCCCATACAATGTGAGTCCGGGTTATTACTATTATGATGGTACAATCTGGGTATCTATGTCTGCTAGCACCATCATACCTTCTGGTTCTGTACAAACTTTTGCTGGTAATACAGCTCCCTTGGGCTATTTGTTGTGCGATGGTGCTGCTGTTAGTAGAACTGTTTATGCCAATTTATTTGCAGCCATTGGCACCTTATATGGAACTGGAAATGGATCAACTACATTTAATTTACCTGATTTACGTGGCAGAACCATCGTTGGTGTTGGACAAGGTTCAGGTTTAACAAATAGAACCATTGCCAGTTCTGGTGGTGAAGAAAACCATACTTTATCCATTGCAGAAATGCCCTCACACTCACATGGGGTAACAGACCCAGGTCATAGTCACGGAACGTATAATGGAAGAGACGATGGCAATATGTCAAATAATGCAGGTCAGGCTCCTCCGGGAGATGCCAGCGCAAACACCAATGGATGGCCTACTGCTACTGCAACTACTGGCATCTCAATTCAAAATAACGGTGGCGGAAATGCGCACAATGTAATGCAACCCTTTTTGGCGTTGAACTATATTATCAAGTTTTAGAAATCAATATATCAAATTGAAATTGTTTCCCAAATTGAAACAAACCAACGATTAGGCAAGTAAAATTATAAAAATATATTCTGCTGATTATCTGAATATTAAAGCACAATAATTTGTTTGGCACTATTCTTATAAAGTATATAGCAACCAGCAATTTAACCCTGCTGCACAACTTAACCAGTTAACCATGAAAAAGATGAATTTAAATTTAAACCAGATCTCCAAGCTTTTGCTTCAGGCAGGTTTTCATTTGATGAAGCAAATGCCATTTCAATTAAGTAGTAACTACAAACTAAACTTAATTCCTGTAAGAAATTCTAATTACAGCAGCAAGTTTCTGTTATTTTTTGGATTGACCTTATTAGGTAATTCAAACATTTTATTCGCACAAATGAAAGTAAACAGTGGGTCTGAAATTTATATTTCAAATGCTGAGAATTTATACATTGGCGAAAATCTGACCAATTATGGAACCATCACAATGGGAACTGGCCAATTGACATTGGCTGGCAACCTAACTGATAGTGGAACCATTGCATTGAGCAATGCAACTCTTGGTTTTAGTGGATCAAATGCACAGAGCATTAACTTGAACGGCAACCAAACAGTTGCCAACGTAAGTGTCAATAAAAGTGCAAACGGCATTAGCCTAGACAAAGGAACACTTTTGGTTAAACAAGCAGCAACAGTTACTGCAGGGACGCTAACTACCAACAGCAAACTCACTCTTAAAAGTGATGCCACTGCTACAGCTAGAATTGCAAACAGCGCTGGAACAATTACAGGCAATGTAAACATTGAACAATATGTACCTTCTGGTAAAAGAAAATACCGCCATATTAGCCACCCTTTCAATAGCAACCAAGCATTGACATTGCTAACAAACACCATTGACATTACTGGAAATACAGATGGTGTAACTAACAATGTAGCTAAAACAATTGGAACAGGATTTACTACAACAGCAACAAACAACCCAAGTGCATTTTGGTTCAATACCAGCAATGCAGATAACAATTCTGTAAACGGAGGTTGGGCTGCATTTACTGCTGCTGATGGATCTGGAACTAACAATACCTGGGGAATTGGTCAAGGTATAAGAGTATTGTTCAGAGGAGCCAAAGGTGAAGGAATCAACTCAGGTTCTTATACACCATCAGGTGTAACCCTTCAAATGAGCGGTAATGTGAATCAAGGTGATGTTGTTACAAACTTATCAGCTGCTGGTGTTGGAACTGGTCAAGGTTTCAATTTAATTGGAAACCCATACCCTTCTCCTGTAGACATTAGCGCAGTTATTTTTAGCTCTGCTTCTCAAGCCAATATCAATAAAACAGTTTATACCAGAAACCCTCAAACAGGTGCTTATGTAAGCCAATTAATAACCTCTGGCACGCCTTATGTGATTCCTGCCTATTCAGCTGTTTTTGTTAAAGCAAACGCTGCCTCTTCGCCTGCCATTACTTTTACTGAAGCCAGCAAAGCTAGTACTGCTTCTGCAACTACTTTCAAACACGAACAATACATTCAAAACGGTTTGCAATTATTTGCATCTGCCAACAACCAAGTTATAGACAATATCAATTTGGCTTTTAATATTAACAACCAAGCCAGTTTTGAAGATGCATTCGATGCCATCAAACTCAATAACGACGAATTTGATTTTTACAGCATTGCCAATGATGGCCAAAAATTAGCGACCGATTTCAGACCCCTTGATGTAAACACAAATATTCCTCTTGGATTGCGTTTGGCTGCTGGTCAGAAAGAAATTACCATTGAAGTGGCTGCAAACACCATTCAAAACAACCAAGAAGTTTATTTATTTGACAACCTCAACCGAAATAGCACTTTGCTAAACAATGGAGCCAAGTATACCTTTACAATAGATGCTAACAATGCCGCTACTACTGGAGATAACAGGTTATTTATCTACTTCAAAAACAGTGCTACAGGTTTAGATATCAATAGCATTCAAAACAACTTAATTGTTTTTCCGAATCCCGCTAAAAACACTTTGAACATTGCTGCTATTAACCAAGTAGTAAATACTATTGCTTATGAAGTAAGAAACGAAATTGGACAAATTGTTCTTTCAGGTAATATCAATGATTTGGCCAATGCTTCAATTGATATCCAAAACCTAAATCCTGGGTTTTACTTCTTACAAACCACTGATCAAAATAAAAACTTAGTGTCTTTGAAGTTTGTAAAAGAATAATTCAAGCACTTAACTATCACTTGATTTGATAAATTAACCCTCAATTGAATATTTCTACCAATTGAGGGTTAATTGTTAATTTATTTTTTGGAGGTGCGCTTAAACTGGTTGTATATTTGAAGGCAATAAAATCTTATTGCATGCTTACACTTCGCTCGAAAGCTCTCGAAATTGTTCAAAGTAGAGGAACAGTCGCTATTCAAAAACCATCTGAAAAAGTATCTGATTTTTTTGCAAAAAACGTTTTTACTGATACTGCTATGCAGGCTTTTTTGTCAAAAGAAGCTTATGAAGCAGTAACTGACGCCATTAATAAGGGGCAAAAAATTGACAGAGCCATTGCCAACCAAGTTGCTTCAGGCATGAAAAACTGGGCGATGACTTTGGGTGTAACACATTACACACACTGGTTTCAACCATTAACAGGTGCAACTGCCGAAAAACACGATTCTTTTTTTGAACCATTGGGCGACGGTAGGTCTATAGAAAAATTTACAGGCAGTGCTTTGGTTCAACAAGAGCCAGACGCATCCAGTTTTCCAAACGGAGGTATCAGAAATACTTTTGAAGCAAGGGGATATACTGCTTGGGACCCATCGTCTCCAGCATTTATTATGGAAAACAATGGTGGAAAAACATTGTGTATTCCAACCATATTTGTTTCATATACCGGTGAAGCATTAGATTACAAAGCGCCACTTTTAAAGGCTTTGCATGCCGTAGAAAAATCTGTAGTAGCTATTTGCGCTGCTTATTTTGACAAAAATGTAACCAATGCCAGTGCGTCATTGGGTATTGAACAAGAATACTTTTTAATTGACGAAGCCATGTGGTTTGCCAGACCAGACATTATGCTTGCTGGCAGAACCGTTCTTGGACATTCGCCTGAAAAAGGCCAACAATTAGAAGACCACTATTTTGGATCTATTCCCCCTCGTGTGTTTGATTTTATGGTTGACTTTGAAAATGAGGCCTATAAACTAGGTATTCCTTTGAAAACCAGACACAATGAGGTAGCCCCTTCACAATACGAGTGTGCCCCCAATTTTGAAGAAGTAAATTTAGCCATTGACCACAACCAATTGTTAATGGATGTAATGGACAAAGTTTCAGCCAAACACGGTTTCAAAGTTTTGTTTCATGAAAAACCATTTGCAGGTGTAAACGGATCGGGAAAACATAATAACTGGAGTTTAATAACCAATACGGGTATTAATTTGTTGTCACCAACCAAAAACCCAGAAACCAATTTGCAGTTTTTAAGCTTCTTTGTAAATGTGATCAAAGCAGTTCATGACCATGCCGATTTATTGAGAGCATCTATTGCCAGTGCAGGAAATGAGCACCGCTTAGGCGCCAATGAAGCTCCTCCTGCAATTATGTCTATTTTTATTGGTTCACAGTTAACCCATGTTATGGAAACCTTGTTTGCCAATAAAAAAACTAACAATGCTTCAAAAGCTAAGGCCATTCAGGTAATCAATATCCCTGAAATAATGGTAGACAATACAGACCGTAACAGAACTTCGCCATTTGCATTTACAGGTAATAAATTTGAATACAGAGCGGTTGGCTCTAGCGCCAATTCAGCAAATGCAATGATTGTACTAAATACTGTTATGGCTGATCAATTACAAAAATTCAAACAAGAAACCGATGCGTTGATCAAAAAAGGTATAAAGAAAGAGGATGCCATTTTAGAAATATTAAAAGGTTATTACAACAGCAGTAAAAAGATTTTGTTTGAAGGAAATGGCTATGGTGAAGATTGGGTAAAAGAAGCTGCCAAAAGAGGCTTAAAAAACATTAAAAATACTCCTGAGGCGCTGAATGCATACATTAGCAAAGCATCTAAAGATTTGTTTGTTCGCAACGGTATATTTAACGAAAGAGAACTAGAAGCCCGTTACGAAATCATGCAAGAATTGTATGTAAAGAAAATTGACATCGAGGCCAAAGTATTGGTTCAATTAGCCAGTTCACATGTCATACCTTCTGGAATTTCTTACCAAAAAAACTTGGCAGAAAACATCCAAGCCATGAAAGCTGCTGGTTTAACCAGAAATGACTATGCCATGCAACTGAATTTATTGAAACAAATTTCAGGTCATCTAAGTACCATTCACCAAAAAATAGAAGAAATAAAGACAGAATTAGACAAAGCTCATCACATTGAAGATACCCACAAAAGGGCGTTGGCTTTCTGTAAAAAAATTAAGCCTTTATTTGAGCCACTCAGAAACAACAGTGATGCACTTGAGTTTGTGGTAGACGATGAACTATGGAAACTTCCTAAATACAGAGAAATGTTATTCATCAAATAAAAAAAATCGGGCCTAAAGCCCGATTTTTTTGTTATTTTTAACTCCAATTCAATAAAATTAAAGAAAAGGCTTTTTTACTTTGTTTTTTTTAATAAAATTGCAAGTAAACGCGTATTCAGAAACCAAATGCAAATGAGAAAAAGTTATATCCTATTGGCCTTGTTCATTGGCTTGACAAGTGCACTTTTTTTAGTCAGCTCATGTTCTAAAAAAGGGTCATTGTCTGCCGCTAGAGAAGCTTACGAGAAAAAAGAATACTTTGTTGCCGGAGATAATTACAGAAAAGTTTATTCTAGCAGCAAGAAAAAAGATGACAGAATTGAAGCTTCTTATAAAGCGGCAGAATGTTACCGCTTAATGAATGACAATAAAAATGCGGAAAGCTGGTACTTAAAAGCCATTAAGTTAGACCCTAAAAACTCAGATGCGCAATTGAAATTGGCACAAGCAAAAAAGAAAAATCAAGATTTTGAAAAAGCCATCATAGAATTCAAAAACTACCAAAAAATGAGCCCTTCAGAACCTGTAGATGTTGAAAAACAGATCAAAGGTTGTGAAAATGCTTTGAAATGGAAAAATGAGAAAACCCGCTATATCGTAGAAAATGTAAAAGGTTTGAATACCCGTTGGCAAGATTTTGGAGCTGTTTATTTTAAAAAGGATCAATTGTATTTTACTTCTGATAGAGAAAAAGGAGTCAGTAACAATGTATACGGATGGACAGGAAACGCCCACACAGATATTTACACTGTAACCTACAAAAAAGACAAAAAGAACCCTAACAATATTACCTACCAAATGCCGGTTTTGGCAGATAAAAAAGTATTGAATGGAAAAATAAACGAAGGAGCCATGTGTTTTGACGCCCGTTCAACCATGATGGTATTAACCAGATGTAACTATTCAAACAATGGCAAAGGCAAAAAATGCCAATTATACACCTCTAATATTTCAGGAACTGAGTGGTCTGAACCCGCATTGATTCCTTTCAGTACTGATTCTTTTAATTGTGGACAGCCAACTCTATCAAAAGATGGCCAAATTATGTATTTCAGTTCAGATATGCCCGGCGGACAAGGAGGTAAAGACATTTGGATGACCACATACAGCAAAAGGAGCCGCAGCTGGGGAGATCCTGTAAATTTAGGAGCTACAGTAAATACTGACGAAGATGAAATGTTCCCTTTTATTCATGAAGATGGCACTTTGTATTTCTCTTCAAATGGACATACCGGATTGGGGGGATTAGACATTTACTATACAAAAGGTGAAGGTACTGATTGGAGTGAACCTATAAACATGAAGTCACCTGTAAACTCTGGGGCTGACGATTTCTCAATTATTGTTGACAAGGACAAAGAAAGTGGTTATTTCTCATCAAACAGAGATGGAGGAAGGGGCCAAGACGACATTTACAGGTTCTACATGAATCCATTGGTATTTAACTTGAGCGGTGTTGTTAGAAACCAAAAAACAAAAGAAATACTGAAAAATGCTGTAGTAACAATTACCAGCAGTAACGATACAGGTAAATTTGTATTGAAAACAGATGAAACAGGATCATACAAATTGAGACTCAAAACCAAAACTGATTACGAATTGTTTGCGGCAAAACAATATTTTTATGACAGCAAACAAGCCTATCAAACAACCAAAGGCTTAGAAGTCTCTTCTGATTTGGTTCAAGATTTTGAGTTAATTCCATTCAACTTCGACTCAATGATTAAATTGGAAGGTATTTATTACGATTTAGACAAAGCAGACTTGAGACCAGTTTCTAGAGTAATTTTAGACACCCTCATCTACACTTTAAACAAATATCCAAACTTGCGTATTGAGTTAGGTTCACATACCGATTGCCGAGCGGATAGTGCTTATAATATTAATTTATCTCAAAGACGTGCAGACAGTGCAGTGGCTTATTTAATTTCGAGAGGTATTGATTCATTGAGACTGGTTTCTAGAGGTTACGGAGAAAACACGTTGGTCAACCATTGTGCATGTGAAGGCAATGATGAATCGGCACAAGCCAGAAAATGTACTGAAGAAGAGCACCAGCTTAACAGAAGAACAACTGTAAAATTCTTGGATTTAAACTACAATCCAGCACCTAAAAATGTACCTGCGCCAACCAAACCTGGTCAAGGAATTAAACCTGGACAACCTGGTTACAGGCAATACCCTACTGCACCCAAACGGTAGCAAATAAAATTAAAAGTAAAGCTGTTTCAGAAATAGAATCAACCTGTAAACCAAATTGCAGGTCTATTTTTGAAACAGTTTTTTTATGATATCAAACCATATGAAGCATAAACTGGTTTTTCTCTTGTTTGTTTTGTTGTTTTCGTATTTCACATACGGACAAGAAAAAGTACAACCTGCTTATGTGATAGAACTTGAAAAAGCAGACCAATGTTTCCAGGCCAAGAAATACAATACAGCAGCACAGCTGTATCAAAAAGTATATCCTAGAATAAAGGACGTATCAAGCAAAGAACTAACCTTATTTAAAATAGCAGAGAGTTACCGTTTTAGTAACAATTTTGGGCAGGCTATGAAATGGTATGAAAATTTAATCAATAGCAAATACCCTGACCCTCAAATTTTGTTCAACTACGCGCAATTGTTAAAAAACTTTGAACGCTATGAGGATGCCATTCGGGTATTCAACGATTATTTATTTGAAATACCTGATAATAAATTGGCTTTAGCGGCTATTGAGGGCTGCAAAAAAGCTGCAGAATGGAAAGCCAATCCTGAACGGTTTTTGGTGAAAAATTTAAGCTCAATTAACACTCCATACAGTGATTATGGCCCCTATTTTCATGAGCAAAAATTGTATTTTAGTTCCTCTAGAAAAGAGGCACAAGGCAGTGGTATTTTTGAATGGACCGGACAAAAATATGCCGATGTATTTAGCAGTCAATTCAGCAATGGCAAACCTTTACAAGTGGTCAACGAAAAAGTATTAAACACTGACTTTAATGAAGGTGCACTGTGCATGGATAGTTTCCAGAACATCTATTTTACGCAATGTAATGGCTTTGATGGCAAAGGGCCAAATTGTAAAATATGGGTGAGTTATTTCTCTGAAAACAAATACAACAAACCTCAAGTATTACCCTTTAACAACGATAGTTTTAGTTGTGGACACCCCTTTTGGGATACGCATTTTTCATACTTGTATTATTCAAGTGATAGACCTGGTGGAATGGGAAAAAAAGACATCTGGAAAACCAAATACAATTACACTAAAAATGAATGGAGTGAACCAGAAAATTTAGGCGCATCAATCAATACAAATGAAGATGAATTGTTTCCAAGTTTTGACCAAAAGGGCAATTTCTATGTTGCATCAAAAGGGCATATTGGCATGGGAGGTTTGGACATTTTCAAATGCAGTACAGATAGTCCAAATACCTTAAAAAACATGGGATCGCCAATCAATTCTGGGGCAGATGATTTAGGACTTCATTGGTCTGGGGATAGCACTGGCGCATTGGGTTATTTTAGTTCAAACAGGCAAGGTGGAAATGGAGACGATGATTTGTATGCCATTTACGCCAAACCATTTCAGTTAATTGTAAATGGAACTATTTTAGACCGAGAAACAGAAAAGCCAATACCTGCCGCTTTGATTGGCATTGCCGAACAAGAAACAAAGAACTTGATTCAAATTAAATCAGACGAAAATGGGCAGTTTAGTGCAAGCTTGTTGTTTAATAAAAATTATGCGTTCAGTATTTCAAAAAATAGCTATCTAAATTCAGGTATTGCTCTACAAGCAGTAACCGCACAAAATGACACCATAATTCAATTAATGGTATGGCTTGACCGCATTCCGGCCAAAGAAGCTGAACTAACTGTCCAAGGTATTTATTATGATTTAGACCAATGGCAAATTAGAAAAGATGCTGAATCCATTTTAGATTCCTTGGCTGCTGTGCTCAAACTTAATCCAGGATTGGTGATTGAATTGGCCTCACATACAGATAGCAGAGCAGAAGCCCCTTATAATTTAGAACTGTCAAAAAAACGAGCCAATAGTTGTGTGAGTTACTTGGTAAACAAAGGAATTGACAGTTCTAGGCTTGTTCCTATGGGCTATGGAGAACAGTTCTTGGTAAATGACTGTAAAGATGGCGTTGATTGCTCAGAAGCAGAACACCAAGCCAATAGAAGAACAACTATCAAGTTTTTAAAAACAGATTCAAAAATAAAAGTCAGATAATCTGTAAATTTGCAGCATTATTTCTGAAAATGACCACTGATAAATACATGAAAAGAGGCGTATCGTCTCAAAAAGAAGATGTTCATAAAGCCATCAAAAACATAGATAAAGGCTTGTTTCCTCAAGCATTTTGTAAGATAGTTCCTGATTATTTGGGTGCAGATGAAAACTACTGCAATATCATGCATGCAGATGGAGCTGGAACAAAATCAAGTTTGGCGTATTTGTATTGGAAAGAAACCGGAGACCTCAGCGTTTGGAAAGGAATTGCCCAAGATGCCATTGTAATGAATCTCAATGATTTGTTGTGTGCCGGTGTTTACACAAACATTACCCTTTCATCTACCATTGGAAGAAATAAAAATTTAATCCCAGGAGCAGTTATACAAGCTATTATTGAAGGTTCTGAAGAATTCATTGCAGAATTGGCTAACTATGGCATTCAAATTCACAGCACAGGAGGAGAAACCGCTGATGTAGGCGATTTGGTAAGAACCATTATAGTAGACTCTACAGTATGTGCAAGAGCAAAAAAATCAAGCATCATTTCAAACCACCGCATTGAACCTGGCGATGTAATTGTTGGATTTGCTTCATTTGGACAAGCCAATTGGGAAAAAGAATACAATGCCGGAATGGGCAGTAATGGCCTCACCATGGCCAGACACGACACACTCTCTGAACAATATAAAAATTCGGTAGAAAGTTATGATCCATTGGTTCCAGCCGATTTGGTTTATACCGGCAAACTAAAACTAACCGAGCAACTACCAACACACCCATTGAATGTTGGAAAAATGTTGCTCTCCCCTACCCGAAGTTTTAGCCCTTTGTTGCCAACTATACTTGAAACGCTTGGAGAAGACATTCATGGAATGGTGCATTGTTCTGGTGGTGGACAAACCAAAGTTTTACACTATGTAAACAACTTACACATTGTAAAAGACCATTTGTTCGATACCCCACCATTGTTTGAAATGATTCAAAATCAATCTGGCAGTGATTGGAAAGAAATGTACCAAGTATTTAATATGGGTAATTTATTGGAGTTTTATGTTCCAGAAAACAGAGCTGCTTCATTGATTCAAATTGCGGAAGCTGCAGGAATACCTGCTCAAATAATTGGTAGAGTTGAAGCAGCATCTACCAAAAAAGTAACTATCCAAAGCAAGCATGGTCATTTTGAATACCACTGAGCATTGAAGGCATAGTAATTTGAGGGATGAATCCATATATTTACAAATAATTTGAACAAAACACCTAACATATTAGTTACTGGAGCTGCTGGTTTCATTGGTTCTCATACCATGGTGGAATTGCAGCAGGCCGGATATCAGGTTATAGGAATCGATAATTTTGAAAATTCATCGAGTCGGGTAGCTGATCAAATTACAGCCATTACAGGTATTGCTACCCACATAGAAAAAATCGACATCCGCGATAAAAAATCACTTAATGAGTTTGTAAACACACACAAAGACATTGCAGCTGTCATTCATTTTGCAGCCTACAAAGCAGTTGGTGAAAGTGTTCAATTTCCTATGAAATACTATGAAAACAATATTGGAGGAACAGTCAATTTGCTAGAAGCAATGGCTGCAAATCAAATCAACAACATTGTATTTTCTTCGAGTTGTACTGTTTATGGTGAAGCCAATCCTCCTGTAGATGAAACTGCACCTGTGCAACAGGCAACTTCACCCTACGGGAATACCAAACAAATTTGTGAAGAGTTACTAAAAGACCAAAGCCAGGCAACAGGACTCAACGTTATTTCGCTGAGATACTTTAACCCTGTTGGAGCTCATGATTCGGCTCTAATTGGAGAATTACCAATTGGTGTACCCAATAATTTGGTTCCTTTTATTACCCAAACAGCCATTGGAAAGAGAAAACAATTGACTGTTTTTGGCACTGATTATCCAACAGCTGATGGTACCTGTATTAGAGATTATATACATGTGGTTGATTTGGCTAAAGCTCATCTAAAAGCACTAGAATATCAATTGGCGGGCAAAAACAAACAAAGTTTTGATGTCTTTAATTTAGGAACAGGAAAAGGAAGTTCAGTCTTAGAAGTGGTTGCCGCTTTTGAGAAGGTTAGTCAACAAAAACTAAACATGGTTTTTGGGCCCAGAAGAACAGGAGATGTGGTGCAAGTTTATGCTGCTTGTAACAAAGCAAATACAGCACTAGGTTGGAAAACTGAAAGAACGTTAGAAAATTGTATGCAAACTGCTTGGGCTTGGGAACAAGCTTTGGCAGCAAAGGAAAATAAATAAAAATAAGAATGACAAAGAAGTCTATTTTAATAACTGGAGGTGCAGGATTTATTGGCTCTCACGTTGTGAGGTTATTTGTACAAAAATACCCTGAATACCATATTTTCAATTTAGATAAATTGACCTATGCTGGCAATTTAAAAAACCTGACAGATATTGAACAGGCACCCAATTATACTTTTATTAAGGCTGATTTGGTTGATGCTGTAGCCATTGAATCATTGTTTCAAAAACACCAGTTTGATGGGGTTATTCATTTGGCAGCCGAAAGTCATGTCGACAGAAGTATTAGTAACCCAATGGATTTTGTGATGACCAATGTAGTTGGCACTGTAAACTTATTGAATGCAGCAAAAAATGCCTGGAAAGCCGATTTTAACAACAAACTGTTTTACCATGTTTCTACAGATGAAGTGTATGGCAGTTTACATGATGGTGGTTTTTTCTTAGAAACAACACCTTATGACCCTCAAAGTCCTTATTCTGCAAGCAAAGCCAGCTCAGATCATTTTGTTAGAGCTTATCACAATACTTATAAAATTCCTGTTGTCATTAGCAATTGCTCTAACAATTACGGGCCCAATCAATTTCCTGAAAAACTGATTCCATTGTTCATTAACAATATCAGAAATAACAAGCCATTACCAGTTTATGGTAAAGGAGAAAATGTGAGAGATTGGTTGTATGTAGTAGACCACGCGCGTGCAATTGACATGGTTTACCACAAAGGTAAAAACGGAGAAACATACAACATTGGAGGATTTAATGAATGGACCAATATAGATTTAATTAAAGTGGTTTGTAAAACCATGGATGTTAAATTAGGCAGAACTCCAGGAACTTCTGAACAATTGATTACCTATGTAACTGACCGTGCCGGACACGATTTAAGATATGCAATTGATGCCCATAAAATCATGCGTGAATTGGGTTGGGAACCCAGTTTACAATTTGAAGAAGGTATTGAAAAAACCATAGATTGGTATTTAACCAACCAGCAGTGGATGGATGAAGTAACCAGTGGCGATTACGCAAATTATTACGACAATTTATACGGCAATAGGTAAAACTAAAACAGCGCGCACATGAAAGGAATTATACTAGCAGGTGGAAGTGGAACGAGGTTACACCCTTTAACCATAGCAGTGAGTAAACAACTCATGCCTGTTTACGACAAACCCATGATTTACTACCCGCTTTCAACTTTGATGTTGGCAGGGATTAAAGATATATTAATCATCACCACTCCACATGATGCAGAAGGGTTCAGAAAATTATTGGGAGATGGAAGTCAAATAGGCTGTAATTTTCAGTATGCTGTTCAGCCTTCACCAGATGGGCTTGCACAAGCATTCATTATAGGAAAAGAATTTATTGGCAACGACAAAGTAGCACTTGTTTTAGGAGACAATATATTTTTCAGCGCTGGCTTAAGTGCGTTGTTACAAGCTAATAACAACCCTGATGGTGGTGTGGTTTTTGCATATCATGTAAGCGATCCTGAACGTTATGGTGTAGTTGAATTTGACAAAGAAATGAACGCCATTAGCATTGAAGAAAAACCCAATCAACCAAAATCAAACTATGCAGTTCCAGGTTTGTATTTTTACGACAACGAAGTGGTTCAAATTGCTGAAAACATACAACCATCTCCAAGAGGTGAATTAGAAATAACTGACATTAACCGCGTATATTTAGAAAAAGGAAAACTGAAAGTTGGTGTTTTACAAAGAGGCACAGCTTGGTTAGATACAGGAACATTTGAATCATTGATGCAAGCCGGACAATTTGTTCAGGTAGTTGAAGAAAGACAAGGATTAAAAATAGGATGTATAGAAGAAGTTGCATACCGCATGGGCTTCTTAGATAAAGCCGGTCTAGAAAGAGAAGCCGCAAAAACGCTCAAAAGCGGCTATGGAAAATACTTAATGAGCATAATTAAATAAACATTTACAAAGAGCTATGAATCCACAACACGAAGCACTCAGAAAATTTTCTTACCAAATGAATTTTGCAATGAACCATTATGTAAATCATGGTTTATCAGCTTCTCAATTTTCTAATATTTTGATAGGCGGATTGGGAGGAAGTGGAATTGGAGGTCGTTTGGTTAAAACTTTATTCGCTAATGAATTTCCGTTGCCAGTAGAAGTTGTAGCAGACTATTCTGTTCCTGCTTATGTTGGCAAAAACACGTTGGTTATACTGGGTTCTTATTCTGGTAATACAGAAGAAACCTTAACCATGTTTGATGAAGTTGTTGCCAAAGGCTGTACCATTTTAATTTTAACAAGTGGCGGCAAACTGGCTGAATTGGCTTTAAGTCATCAATTGACTACCTACCAAATTGAGGCAGGATTTCAACCTAGGATGGCTCTTGGTTTTTCATTGACTTATTTGGTGCAAATTTTCGCTGAATTAAATGGAAGCAACCATAAAGAAACGTTGACTCGCATTGCCAAAGATTTAGAAGATACTACACCTTACGAATCAGATGCCCAACAAATTTTTGAACTGATACAAGCCAAAACAAAATCAAAATTTGTGGTACTTTCTGATGGTCCAATGGAGGCTGTAGCTACTCGTTTTGCTCAGCAAATTCAAGAAAATGCTAAATTGGAGTGCTTCACACATGTTGTTCCTGAACACAACCACAACGTAATTGAAAGTTATTACGGCACACTTGACAGTGTATTCTTCTTTTTAAATTCAAATGCCAACCAAAGGGTATCAGCTCGTTTTGAATTTTTAGGCAGTTTACTAGAAGTTGAACACCACAAAGTAATTGAAATGGGATTGGATCATTATTCACTAGAAGGGGTTTACAAAACCATTTACAGAATGGATTGGTTGAGTTTGTATGTAGCAGATTACAGAAAAGTAGATTCTTTGAATGTACCAAATATTGCTTCGCTCAAAGACTTTTTAAGCAACCAATAAGTTGTCAATTTTTAACAAAATATTTGGCAGCAAAAATAGCCAGTCTGCTAAACAGTTTTTGAATCCGATTGAAGTTGAATTTCATTCGCATTTAATTCCTGCTGTAGATGATGGTGTAGAAACACTTGAACAATCTTTAGAAATTCTAAACGGATTTCAACAAATGGGTATTCGGAAAGTCATTACTACGCCGCATATTATGAGTGATTTTTATAAAAACAGCAGAAACAACCTGATACCTATATTAAGTCAAATCCAAGCTAAACTAAAAGAAACAGGTAGTACATTGGAGGTTGAAGTAGCTGCCGAATACATGATTGATGATGGTTTCATACCAAAAATTGAAGCAGGAGAATTGCTTTGTTTTGGCCCTGAAAAAAAACATGTACTTATTGAATTGCCATTTATGACTGAACCTGCCATTTTTAAAGAGGCATTGTTCGAATTGCAAGTGGCAGGATACAAACCAATTTTGGCGCATCCTGAACGCTATTCCTATTTTGCCTATAAAAAATCTGACTACGAAGAATTGAAAAACAGGGGTATTTTATTTCAGGTAAATCTACTGTCGTTAATTGGCTACTACTCTAAACCAGTTATGGAAACTGCTCAATTTTTAATTGATCAAAAAATGATTGATGTAGTTGGTTCAGATACACACCACATTCGTCACCAACAATTGTTGCCAGAGGTATACAATAGTAAATATTATAAGAAGGTATGCGAGTTGGAACTTTTAAACAACCAATTTTAGGCCAATGAGAGCGGTGTTATTAGTTATTTTATTAAGTATTCATGCCATTACAATGGCACAGACTACCAACAGATGCAAATTTGAAACCGAACAAATTATTGGGCTATTCAATCAAAAAGAGTTTCAAAAAATTTCTAACAAAGTAGCACCCATGTACAGTGCATATTATTCTGCCATTACTTTAGAGAAAGATTGGGCAGAATTAATTGGTACTTATGGCGCTTACAAATCACACAGAATTGTTAATTTAAACACCAACGCAGCTGGCTACTTCAGTTCAAGTGCAGAAATTACTTTTGCCTATTTACCTTTTGTATTGAGTTTGAGTTTTGACAGCAGTTGGCAAGTAATGAGCATTGCGTTTAGTCAGTCGCATAAAATGTATGTTGCGCCAAGTTATGTCAATGTAGAATTGTTCAATGAGTCCAATTTTAAAGTTAAAAATGATTTGTATGAATTAAATGCCAGTTTGTGTTTACCAATAACAGAAGGTAAAACCCCATTGGTCATTTTTATTGGAGAATCTGGCCCTACAGATAAAGATGGCAGCTATGATATCAATATGCCCTACAAAGATTTGGCTTGGGGTTTATCTAGCAAAGGTATAGCCACTTTTAGAATGGACAAAAGAGCGGTATCACATGGCATACAAATGATGTTTCAGCGCAACAATTATGAATCTTTTACATGTAGAGAAGATTATTTAGATGATTTATACAAAGCCATTGACACATTGCTTCAGATTCCATCAATTGATGCCAATTCTATTTATATCATTGGTCATGGACAAGGGGGAATGCTCATTCCACTCATTTGCAAAGAAAAACCTTTTGTAAAAGGAGGTGTGTTTTTAGGGGTCAACCACAAAAGGGTTCAGGAAATGATGATTGATCAATACCACTATTTGACAAAAGTAACTCCTGCAAAAAAAGCAGAGTTTGATTTACAAATTAGAAGGGCAAATTTCAGTATGAGTAAAAAGTTAAATCCTTTAACTGAACACAAATACATGCCATTTGAAGTGCAGGCTACCTATTGGGTATGGCTCAATCATTACCCCCATGTAAAATTGTCAAAAAAAATGAAAAAGCCTTTGCTCATCCTTCAAGGCCAGAGAGATTACCAAGTTTCAAATGAGAATTTTGAACTTTGGAAAAACTCTTTAAAAAACAGAAAAAATGTAGGTTTTAAAACCTATCCTTTACTCAATCATTTGTTCGAAGAAGGCGCTGGAGAGAGCACCTACAGTGAATATTTCACCAAAAAGAACATGCCTGAATATGTCATCAATGACATTCATGATTGGTTGTTGCAATCTCAATTATTGCCTAACAAATAAATTTTCCTGATTATTTAGTCAAAATAGACAGCAAATACACCGCTGCATTGCCTAAAAAACCTATCTTCGTGGCAAATTTTAGCCAAATGGATAAATTTTCATATATCAGCAATGCAGATGTCTCTGTCATTGACGCAATGCATCGCCAATGGTTACAAGATGCCGACTCAGTAGATTTTGGATGGAAAAAGTTTTTTGAAGGCTTTGAATTTGGGCATGCCCAATACAACGCCAATAAACCTGCTGTAGTTTCAGATGACACACTAAAAGAAATTAATGTGTTGAACCTGATTCATGGTTACAGAAGCAGAGGCCATTTGTTTACTAAAACAAATCCAGTTAGAGAAAGAAGAAATTACAGCCCAGGGTTGGGTATAGAAAATTTTGGATTGAGTACAACAGACTTAGACAAAACTTTCAATGCAGGAGTTGAAATTGGCATTGGCCCTGCAAAATTAAAAGACATTATTGCACACTTGCAATTGACCTATTGCCAAAGTATAGGTGCTGAGTTTATGTATGTACGTGAACCAGAAAAATTAAAATGGCTCAAAAGCAAACTTGAATCAACTAAAAACACACCTCAACTCTCATTAGAAGAAAAAAGACATTTATTGTCTAAGCTCAATCAAGCAACCATTTTTGAGAATTTCTTACATACAAAATTTGTAGGCCAGAAGCGTTTTAGTTTAGAAGGACTAGAAACCTTAATTCCTGCATTAGATGCTGTTATGCAATATGGTGCAGACTTAGGTGTAGAAGAATTTGTGATAGGAATGGCTCACAGAGGCCGACTCAATGTACTGGCAAATATTTTAAACAAAACTTACGAAGAAATTTTCAAGGAATTTGAAGGTAAAGTTGCTGAAAACGATGGGTTGTTTGAAGGTGATGTGAAATACCATTTGGGTTTTTCAGGTGAAATGAAAACCAGAAATGGCAAATTGGTTAAAATGAGTTTGTCTCCTAACCCATCTCATTTAGAAACAGTAAACCCTGTTGTTAAAGGAATCACCAGAGCCATCATGGACAAAAATTACCAGGGTAACAAAGACAAAATTGCCCCTATTTTGATTCATGGTGATGCTTCTATTTCAGGACAAGGTGTGGTGTATGAATTGTTGCAGATGGCTGGATTAAAAGCTTATTCTGTAGGAGGCTGTATACACATTGTTGCAAACAACCAAATTGGTTTCACCACCAATTATACCGATGGCAGAACCTCTACTTATTGTACAGATGTTGCAAAAGTAACTTTGAGCCCAGTTTTCCATGTGAATGCCGACGATGTAGAGGCTGTTGTGCACACCATTAAAATGGCAATGGAATACAGACAACAATTTAACAGTGATGTATTCATTGATTTGTTAGGTTACAGAAAATATGGTCACAATGAAGGTGACGAACCTCGTTTTACCCAACCTGTATTGTACAAAGCCATTTCAGCACATGCCAATCCAAGAGAAATATACAACCAAAAGTTGTTGCATGCTGGAAGCGTAGAAGCAGAACTGGCAAAGGAGATGGAAAAAGAGTTCAGAGGTTTGTTACAAGAAAAACTAGAATCTGCCAAGCAAGCTCCACCTTCTAAAATGCAAAGCTCTATGAGCCGCAATTGGGAACAATTCAGACCTGCTGTTGCTGCCGATTTTTTAAGTTCACCAGATACTCGCATTCAAAAGGATTTGTTTGTATCGCTGGCTAAAAAAATAACCAGTATTCCTTCTGGCTTTAAAGCATTCAGCAAAATTGAAAAATTGTTCAAAGACAGAGCCAATATGATTGAGTCAAATTCGTTTGATTGGGCTATGGGAGAACTGCTTGCCTATGCAAGTTTGGCCAATGAAGGACATGCTGTTAGAATGACTGGACAAGATTGTGAACGTGGTACTTTTAGTCATAGACATGCCATTATCAAACAAGAAGATTCAGAAGCTCCCCATAATATTTTTGACAGCCTTGATTTGAGCATTCAAAATAAAGTAGAATTTTATAACAGTTTACTGAGTGAATACGCCGTTCTTGGTTTTGAATTCGGTTATTCTATGATAACACCCAACGATTTAACCATTTGGGAAGCACAATTTGGAGATTTTGCAAATGGTGCACAAATTATCATAGACCAATACTTAGCCAGTGCAGAAACCAAATGGAAAGCATTCAGTGGCCTAACTTTATTATTGCCTCATGGATATGAAGGTCAAGGACCAGAGCACTCATCTGCCAGACCTGAAAGATTTTTGCAATTGTGCGCAAACTGGAATATGCAGGTTTGTAACATTACTACACCTGCCAACTATTTCCATGCACTCAGAAGACAATTGGTAGGCAGAGATTACCGCCTACCGTTGGTTGTAATGACTCCTAAGAGTTTACTCAGACATCCGCTTTGTGTGAGCAAATTGGAAGATTTTACTGAAAATAAATTCCAAGAAGTAATTGACGATAACAATGTAAAAGCAAAAGAGGTAAAACGTGTTGTATTGTGCAGTGGAAAAATCTATTATGAATTGTTAGACAAACAACAAAAAGAAAAGAGAAAAGATGTGGCTATTGTGCGTGTAGAACAGTTGTATCCTATGCCTGAAAACCAATTGCAAGCTATCTATGATAAGTATGACAAAGCCGATAAAGTTTGGGTGCAAGAAGAACCTAAAAACATGGGTGCTTGGTTGTATTTGTTGAGATGGGACAGTAACCGCATTTTGAAAAGAATTTCAAGAGAGTCGAGCGCATCACCTGCAACAGGTTTTAGTAAGGTTCATGCAAAAGAACAAGCAGATATAGTTGAAAAAGCATTTACAATTGAATAGGTATTCGTTTCAATTCCAATAAAAAAATCAGATGAAATTATTCAATATTTTCCTAGGTATTTTTCTAGTGGTTTTCTTTTTTGTTGCCGTTTCTTGGTTTTTACCACATGCATACCGAATTGAAAAAACAACTGTTGTGAATAGACCATTGCAACAATCTTTTGATTATATGAACAACATTAACAATTGGAACGATTGGAGCCCTTGGAACAAAACCTTAGACAGTTCATTGGTTTTTTTCTATTCAAAAAACAGAGTGGGTTATGGCGCCAGACAATATTTCAGAGGTGGATTATATGGTTCTGGTAGACTTTGCATTACTGATAGTAAACCAAATGCTGAGATGGCTTATGATTTATGGATGAATGAAGGGACCATATACACCCAAGCCAAATTTAGATTTGAACCATTAGGATACAAAACCAAATTAATTTGGATAGATTCTGGAGATGTGGGCTTGAACCCAATTTACCGTTACATGCTCAATTCAAAAATTGCTTCTACTGAAGAATCATTTGAGCAAGGCTTGATAACCATCAAAAAAGCCATTGAAACGCATTACCCTTTGATGCCATAAAATTTATTTTCTTCTATTGCAATTCTAACTGGCTCAGGCACCAAGTATTTAATTGATTTGCCAGCTTGTATGCTTTCTCTAACATAACTAGATGAGATATTGAGTAAAGGTACTTCAAAGAGTTTGATATGAGGATGATTTGAGAGCAATGGTTTTTCTACAATACCTGTTCGGGCATATACAAATACCTGGTGTTTTGCTAAAATAGCCTCGTAATTGAGCCATTTATGAAAATTCTGCAAATTGTCTCCGCCAATAATTAATGTAAATTCATGTGCTGGAAATTGTTTGCTCAAATGATCTAGGGTATGAACAGTATAAGAAGGCCTTGGCAAAGAAAATTCTACATCTATAGCTTTAAACCGGTTATCGCCGTTGACTGCTAGTTTCAATAAATTCAAACGGTCGTCTTCATTTAATAAGCTTTGTTCTGATTTAAATGGATTTTGAGGACTCACTACAAACCATACTTCTTCTAAATTGGTATAATCAGCCATATAATTGGCAATGATTAAATGCCCCGTATGAATGGGATTGAATGATCCAAAAAACAAACCTATTTTCATGTTTACTTACTAATAAAGTCGTTTACCAACATACTGGCTTTTTCTAAAGCTGTCTCTAAATGGTCGTTCAACAAAACACGTTCGAACTGGCTTTCAAATTTAAGCTCTTCAACTGCTTTTTCTACGCGTATACGTAATGTTTCATCTGTTTCGGTAGAACGGTGCCTTAAACGCAATTCCAAAGTTGCTACATCAGGTGGTTTCACAAAAACAGCTAGGGCTTGGTCTCCATAATATTTTTTAATATTTAAACCTCCTACTACATCAACATCAAATAACACTACCTTACCCTTTGCCCAAATTCGTTCTATTTCAGACTTGAGTGTACCATAAAAGTTACCTCCATACACTTCTTCATATTCTAAAAACTCATTGTGTCTTACTTTTTCTGCAAATAATTCTTTGCTCAAAAAATAATAATCTTTGCCATCTACTTCTGCATCTCTTTTGGCTCTTGTACATGCTGAAACAGAAAATTGCAAACGCGGATCATTTTTAAGTAAATGTTTTACAATGGTTGTTTTTCCACTGCCAGAAGGGGCGCAAAATATAATTACTTTATTCATTGAGGTTACGAATTAACACTTAGTATATTAGAAATAAAAACCTCATTTAATCTTCTTTGTCGTCAATATTTAAGACATGCAATAGGCGGTGAACCAATGGAGCAAAAAATACCGCTGTTATACTTAAAAATGCCACTCCACTGTACAATGCATAAAATGAAGAAAACAATTTGGCAGCAGTAGTTTTCATTTCAACTACTGGCCCCATTCCTGTTAAGATTAAACAGGCCATATGAAAACTATCTAAACTATCTAAATTGGCAAAATACATATATCCTAAAGTACCAATTGCCGCTGAACCAATTACCAATAATCCTGCCAAGAGCATGTATTTAAACATACGCAAAACGAACTTCTTTTTAGTAGCCAATTCTTGATTACCTGATTCAAAGCGCATGTATAAGTCTATAAAATATTGTTGATTTGCTCTTTGATTTTTTCAAGTTCATCTTTCATTTCAACTACTTTTCGTTGCATTTGGGAATGGTTGCTTTTAGAACCTATTGTATTGATTTCACGGCCCATTTCTTGAGCAATGAAACCCAATTTTTTTCCACTGCTCAACTCAAGCATGGTTTCTCTGAAATAATTGCAATGTTGTTTTAAACGCGCTTTTTCTTCGCTAATGTCTAATTTTTCTAAAAAATAAATGAGCTCTTGTTCAAAACGATTTCGGTCAACCAATTCAGTAGAAAGTTTGCCAATTTCTTTGTTCAAACGCTCTTTAACCATTTCTATGCGTTCAATTTCAAAACTATCTAACTCGTGCATTTTTTCTTCTATTCTAACTACCATTTTAAGTAATTCTTCATAGAGCATTTTTCCTTCTTGTTTTCTAAATCCATCAAATGATAAAAAAGCAGCATGTATACATTCTTGAATTTGCTTGTAATCGTTATCGTTTTCATCATCGTCTCTTTGTGAAAGGATATTCGGAAATTCAAAAATACTGTTAAACAATTGCTCACTTGTTTTGCCTGATTTGTGTGCCAACTGATTTAAGGTATTCAAATAATATTCTGCCACATCTAAATTGAGTGGAGCAACTTTGTCTTCTGCATTTTTGTATTGAACATGTATAAAAATAGAAACAGTTCCTCTTTCTAATTTCTTTTGCAAGTCTCTGCGCAGTTCTATTTCCTTGTTTTGAATACTGCGCGGCAAACGAACATTCAATTCAAAGAATTTACTGTTCAATGATTTGATCTCAACTTTGCATTGAAATCTTTCAAAATCTTGTTCTGCGTGGCCATAGCCTGTCATTGATTTTACCATGGCAACAAATTACGGATAATTTTAGAGCAATTGTAAGTATGAGCCAATTAAAATTCACTAGAAACTTACTTTCTAGCAGCGATGAACAAGCCTGTAAATATGACAAGCATGCTCAATATTTTTTCTGTAGTCAATACATCATGACCAGAAATAACTGCTATCAAAGCTGCCATTACAGGTTGTAAATAAATATAAGAGCCTACCAATCCCGAACTGGCATGTTTAAGGGCATAAGCATTTAACACATAAGTTACAAAAGTTGAACCTATGGTCACAAATAACAATATGAGCCAAATTTGCAAGGGTAATTGCATAAAATCAACTGCTTTTAATTCTGAAAAACCAAAAGGCAATACCATAAAAAAACCAAATACAAAAGCATATTTAGTAACAGTTAATGGGTGGTATTTTTTCATCAGGTGTTTGGCATAAACCAAGTAAAATGCATAAATAATTGCATTCAACATAACAAAAACATCGCCTAAAACGGTGTGCATTCCAAAATTAAAACGCATACCTCCCATGAGTAAAATAGCACCAAAAGCTGCCATGAGCATGCCTCCTATTTTAGCCATACTCAAGCTTTCTTTGAGCCATATTGCCGCAAATAAAATAACAAATATGGGGGTATTGAGCATGAGTACTGCTCCATTAATTGGTGTGGTAATAGATAGGCCTTTAAAAAACAACAGCATATTGGCAGCAACCCCAAAAATTGCAGAAACAAATAATGGAAACAAATCTTGTCTTTCTACTTTTTTGTCTTTTACTTTTATCAAGTGAAATGCACCAATACAAACTGCAGCTACAGAAACCCTTAATAAAATAAAACCAAATGGTTGTATGTATTGAGGCATGGCCATTTTAGCAATTGTAAATGTGGCCCCATATATCAATGAAACCAATACCAAGGCTAAATGAACTTGAATGCGGGTTTGTTTATCCTGCATGATTGCTTTCGTGTAATTGGATGAGGCGGCTTCTTCTATTGAATCTAAAACTTAAAAACAATGCTGAAAATGTTAAGCCAATTGACAAAGCAATCCATACGCCATTTAAACCAAATGAGGTGTAAAATCCAAGGTAGTATCCAATTGGTATTCCTATTACCCAATATGCAACTATTGCAATTAATGTTGGCACCTTGGTGTCGCCTATACCCCTTAAAACACCCAAACCAACACATTGAATGCCATCGCTTAATTGAAAAAATGCAGCTATAATAATGAGGGTTTGAGCCATATTTGAAACAGCTTGGTCTTGAATATAAAAGCCAACAATTTGTTGGGTAAATAAGCTAAAAAGCAAAGCACAAAAACCCATAAATACTGCTGCTAAAATCATGGCGGCATAACCTGATTGCTGAATGTCTTTTCTGTTTCTTCTACCCAACGCATCACCTACAGCAATTGAACCTGCAGCAGATAGCCCTGTTGCAATCATATAAGTAACAGAGGCAATATTTATGGCAACCTGATGTGCGGCCAACTCAGTTGCGCCTATCCAACCAATCATAATGGCAGCAAATGCAAAGGCGCCTACCTCAAAAAAATACTGAAAACCTGAAGGCAAACCAATGGCAAAAATTTGCTGTAACCCTTTGTCATTGGTTTTGGCATCTTTGATTTTAATTTCATGCTTATAGCGTACATTTTTAAGCACATACCAAAGCATGGCAAAAGCCATAGCAAATCTAGAAACAGTCGTAGCAACACCTGTACCTAATAAACCCATAGCTGGGAAACCCCAATTGCCATAAATTAACAACCAGTTAATAAACACATTTAATGCAACTGCTAAAATGGTAATTATAGCTGCCGGTTTAGTAATGCTTAATCCATCGCTAAATTGTTTTAACGCAAGAAAAAACAACATGGGCAAAGTACCAATATTGAGTAAGTGTAAATAATTTTTAGTAAGTGCTGTTACTTCATTTGTTTGTTTAAACCATTCTAGGTTGGTAGTTAATATCCAAATCCCTGCCATTAAAATAAATCCCAATACAGCTGATGCTTTTAAGCCATCTCTGAATAGAAATGCACACTCATTGTTGTGCCCTTCTGCTTTTGCTTTTGCAACCAAGGGTGATATTGCTGTTAAAGTTCCAATTCCAACAATGGCCAATAGAAAATAAACAGAATTGGCCAATGAAACGGCTGCCAAGTTAATGGGTTCTAATTTACCAACCATTACCACATCAGCTACACCCATCAATACAATGCCTAACTGACCAATAACAATTGGATAGCTCAGCGAAAGAATTTTACTAAAATAGGGTTTGTATTGTTGATAGATTGATGTGCTCATATGCTTGCGAAATAAGTTGAAAAAGCTTGAATACCCTATTAAAAGTTACCCTAAGGTTTGAGTTCAATGATTCTGCATGAATTGGCAGGTATATGAAGTATTTTTAAATCAGCAATGTTTTCATCATGAAAATGGTCATAACCCGAAGTAAAATGCTGCATTCTTTCAGCATAACGCTCAGTTGTCAAGTTTAATTCTTTTGCTCCTCTGTTAAAGACAATCATAAAACAAGCATTGTCATTGTACCTAAAATATTCATAATGGTTTTCTTCAGGTGTAAACTGCATGGTTTTTCCTGTAGTTAAAACATCCTGTGTTTTTCTGAGTTGGATCAATTTCTGCGTAAATAAAAAAGCTGCTTGCTCTTGAGCTGTTCTTCCATTTGTAATAAATTTATTGAGCGTATCAGCTACCCAACCTCCAGGAAAATCTTGTCTAATTTGGCCATCATTGGTTCTTGGAATTGGATTGGTAAACAACAATTCTGTGCCATAATACAAACAAGGAATGCCACGCATGGTAAATAACATGGCCATGGCCATTTTCCATTTGTTGTAATCTTCTTTTAATTCTGTATAAATTCTATTGATATCATGGTTGTCTAAAAAAATTAAATTCTTAGCCGGATTGTTGTACAAGCCATCTTGGGTCAAAACATAATATACTTTTGCCAAACCTGCATCCCATTTAGGATCTTGGTTCATGGCTTCTAGCATGGCCCAATACAAATGAAAATCAATGGCACTGGTAAGTTCTGCTCCTGCTGGGGCTTTGGAGAAAGCATTCTTTTCGGTGAAAGCTGCCAAGTGCATAACCCCACCCTGTTCCCAAATTTCTCCAGTGGTCCAAAAATCAGGATAATCTTTTTTAATGTATGCCAAACAATGATTCATAAATTCAAAATCATTGTAACTGTAAGTATCAATTCTAAATCCATCAATTCCTGCATAATTGATCCACCATAAATAACTTTGCATCAGGTAAGTTGCCAACAACGGATTGCGTTGATTCAAATCAGGCATGTGTCCATCAAACCAACCATCAACCATTTTTTTACGATCGTAGTCACTTGCATAAGGATCATTTTTGGTAGTTGCACGGTAATTGGTTCTGGTAAATTCAGGCCATTGATTGAGCCAATTTTTCTGAGGGGGGTCTAATACCATCCAATGTTTGATACCAACATGATTGGGAACCAAGTCCATCACTAATTTCATGTTTTTCTTGTGAAGTTCGGCTCCTATTTTTTTATAATCATCATTTGTACCAAACCGTGGGTCTGTTAAATAATGATCGGTTAATGCATAACCATGGTAACTATATGCATCTTCATCATTGATCAATGTTGGATTGAGCCACAAAGTTGTATTCCCCATTTCTTGAATGTAATTGAGGTGTTGCAAAATGCCCGCTAAATCGCCACCATGTCGCCCCCCTAAATTGGCCCTATCTTTGGTTTTTTCACTCAATCCTTTTATGACATCATTGGAAGGGTTGCCATTGGCAAATCGGTCAGGGAACACCAAATACATCACATCTTTTTCATTGACAGCACTGTATTGTTTTTCGAGTTTAGGTGTTTCGTATTTTTTAAAAACATGTTTTCCTTTGAATGAAAAATCCAATACAATCTCTGAACCAGCATATGCCTCTAAATTCAAATACACAAATATGAAATTGGGATTTTCTGTTTTTTCTATTTTAGAAATAACCACATTGGCCGTTTGTGTAGACACGTCAAAAGCAACTGTATTTGTGCCATAGACACACAATTGTAACTCTTTATTTTGAAGATTGTTCCACCAATTGGGAGGATCAATACGCTTAATAGTTGGGGATTGTGCAAATAAAAATTGGAATTGAAATATAGCCAAAACAGCTAAGAACAGGAATTTCATTTTCATAAGTTTGAATTAAATTGATGGACCAAATTCTTCTAAATATTGTAGCCCTAAATCTACATAGGCTTGGGCATTTTTATGGAGTTTTTCTATTTGTTCAGCAGTAATGGTTTTAACCACACGGGCAGGCGCACCCATTACAACTGAATAAGCAGGAACTTGCATGCCCTCTGTAACCAAAGCATGCGCTCCAACAATACAAAAATCTCCTATTACAGCACCATTTAAAACGGTTGCATGCATACCAATTAATACATGATTACCTAATTGTGCACCATGAATGATAGCGCCGTGTCCTACAATACAATCATGTCCTGTTAGAACAGGAAATCCAGGATCTACATGAACAATTGCACCATCCTGAATATTGGTTCTTTCACCCAAAATAATAGTGTCTGCATCTGCACGTATAACAGCACTGTACCATACTGAACAATTGTTACCCAAACTCACATTACCTATTAATCTTGCTGTATCAGCAATCCAAACATCATTGCCTTTTTGAATGGTTAATTTCAGGTTTTGCATCATTCCAATTATTGGTTGGTATTGAATTCGTAACCGATATCGGTTCGGAAATATTTGTTTGAAAATTGTATTTGATTGGCGGCTGTATTAGATAAAGCAATTGCCTCTTGTAAACTTGGCGCCAAACTGGTTAAAGCCATTATTCTGCCACCATTGCTGAGCAGTTGGCCTTGTTCGTTTAGTTTGGTACCTGCATGATAAATGGTACTTTGTTGCACCAAATCTGTTCCGGTAATGAACGTTCCTTTTTCGTATGCTTCAGGATAACCTTTTGCAACCAACATCACTGTAGCTGCATGCATCGGATTAATTTGCAAATTGATTGTATGCAGGTTTCCGTTGGCAGTTGCCATTAACAAGTCTATCATGTCTGTTTGAATACGAGGCAATACCACTTCGGTTTCAGGATCGCCCATGCGGCAATTGTATTCAATGACATATGGTTCATTGTTGACTTTGATCAAGCCAATAAAAATAAATCCTTTGTAAACAATGCCTTCCTTTTTTAAGCCTTCAATAGTTGGTATAACTATACGTTCTTCTACCTTTTGCATGAATGTATGGTCGGCAAAAGGAACTGGAGACAAAGCTCCCATACCTCCTGTGTTTAATCCTGTATCAGCTTCTCCAATGCGCTTGTAATCTTTTGCAACTGGTAAAATCTGGTAGGAATTGCCATCACTCAACACAAATACAGAACATTCAATACCAGCTAAAAATTGTTCAATCACCACTTTGTTACCTGCTGTTCCAAATTTATGGTTCATGAGCATGGCTTCAAATTCATGTAAGGCTTCTTCATGGGTTTGACAAATGAGTACACCTTTTCCTGCAGCTAAACCATCTGCTTTAAGAACAATTGGGAGTTCATGTGATTGGATATAGCTTAATCCTGCTTGTAAATTTTCTGCTGTAAAAGTTTGATAAGCAGCTGTAGGAATTGCGTATTTGTGCATAAACAATTTGCTCCAGTCTTTGCTGCCTTCCATGATGGCTCCGTTTTTACCAGGGCCAACAAAAGCTATCTTGCGTAATTGCTCATCTGCTTCAAAAAAATCTCTCAGTCCATTAACCAATGGTTCTTCAGGACCTACTACCAATAATTGAATTTGTTCTTTTAAACAAAATTCAGCAACTGCATTAAAATTATTGGTATCAATAGCCAAATTGGTACCCAAATGAGCTGTTCCTGGGTTACCTGGTAAAATATATAAATGAGTCAGGAGTTTACTTTTTGAAATGGCATGTGCAAAAGCATGCTCTCTTCCTCCTGAACCAATCAATGCAATTTTCATGTGTGCGTATAGTAAGTTGTGTGATTATATTTTTTGATAGGTTTCAAAACTAAATGGATAGAGGTGTTTTTCGTCGGTTTCATGCCGTTCAGAATGGGTGCATTTCCAATCGGTTACAGCCAATTCAGGAAACCATGCATCTGCCTCAAATTGAGCATGAATTCGGGTCAAGTAAACTAGCTGAACAAGATGTAAACATTGAGTATAAAGTTGTGCCCCTCCAATAATAAATACTTTAGAGCTGGCTGATTGACTCAAGGTACTCAATGCGGCCTCAATAGATGAAAATACTTCAACACCATCTGCTTTAAAATTGCTTTTACTCAATACAATATTTCTTCTGTTGGGAAGAGGTCGGCCTATGGATTCATATGTTTTTCGACCCATTATAACCGAGCAACTAGTAGTTAATTTTTTAAAATATTTTAAGTCGTCTGGTAAATGACAAAGCAATTCATTGTTGTTTCCAATGCCATTGTTTTGATCGGCAGCAACCACCATTGCCAACTCTATTTTTGTTGAACTAAAGTCCATGTGTGTATCTTGATAAAATACCCAAAGGCAATTGAACACCTGATGTTGCTTGTAAATACAATTCGCCATTTTCTAATTCTTTGGCCATTGGAAAATTGGCTTCTACCAATCCTTTTACTAATAACGCACTCAAGCCCATTGAATATACATTGAGTATGAGCAAGTGTTGTTGCGGATGTAAAAGTGCCGCAACATCGTGTAACAATTCATTGATTTGTTGCTCTAATTGCCACCTCTCTCCATTGGCTCCTATGCCATAAGCTGGAGGATCTAAAATAATGCCATGGTAAGTTTTACCTCTTTTTAATTCGCGCTTCACAAACTTCATGGCATCTTCAACCACCCAACGAATATCGGTTAAGCCACTTGCTTCCATATTGTCTCGACTCCAACTGATCACTTGCTTTACACTGTCAACATGGGTTACATCTGCTCCAGCTGCTTTTGCAGCAATAGATGCGCCTCCGGTATAGGCAAATAAGTTTAAAAAACGAGGTTGTTCGTTTTTAATTTTCTTTAAATTGGTATAGATATAATCCCAGTTAGCCGCTTGTTCTGGAAAAATGCCTACATGTTTAAATGCAGTCAACGACAAGTTAAATATCATGGGTTGTTGACGCAATGGGTATTTCATTCTCCATTTTGCAGGCTTGTTTTTAGGATTGATCCATTCTCCGCTATGGCTACCTTTTTGCTTGAATGTAATATCGGTGAGTGATTTCCATTTGGCTTCAGGAAACTTCTTATCCCACAATGCTTGTGGTTCTGGCCTCCTGATAATTGAATCGCCAAAGCGTTCTAATTTTTCGAAATTGCCACAATCAATTAATTCGTATTCTTTCCAATGTATGGGTGTAAATGTTTGCATGTTATTCTAAACTAAATGTTTCACCCTCTTGGGCAATAGCTGTATTTGTAAATTGTTGTCTGGCCTCATCTAACAATGGGTTCAGGTCTTCGTAGCGAGAAGAAAAATGGCCAATAATTAATTTTTTTACTCCTGCTTGTTTGGCAACTTCACCAGCTTGTTTGGCAGTGGTGTGCATGGTAAATAAAGCGCGGTCAACTTTGTCATGTAAAAAAGTAGCTTCGTGGTAAAGCACATCCACCCCTTTTACAGCTTCTACAACCCTGTTGTCGTAAAGGGTATCTGAACAATAAGCATAACGAATTGGGCCAGCAGGCGGGTAGGTCAATTGTTCGTTCCTTATCCAAGTTCCATCTTCTGAGAGGTAGTCTTTTCCAATTTTAATATCGTTGTAAAAAGTAAACGGAATTTGAAAACTTTCACATGCAGCCACGTTGAGTTTTTTTAATTTGGCTCGCTCTTCAATGATAAAACCACAGGTTGGCACTCTGTGAAACAATGGAAAAGCAAAAACCTTGTAGTATAGGTTTTCAAAAATGAGGGTATGCTTTTTAGGATCTATGATATGGTAATGCAGTTCGTAACAAAAATCGGCTGCAGAATATTTAAAAAAAACATCTAAAATTTTAAACAATTCAGGTGGACCAAAAATGTGCATGGGTTGTTCTCTTTTGGCAAGATTCATTGAAAGTAATAAACCGGGTAAACCCAAAATATGGTCGCCGTGCACATGGCTGATAAAAATTTGAGTGAGTTTAGATTTTTTAATGTGGAATTGCTCCATTTGCATTTGTGTTCCTTCCCCACAGTCAATCAACAAATGATGGTCGCTTACCTGCACATATTGCGCAGAGGGGTGTCTGTTGGCTGATGGCGTTGCCGAACTATTGCCCAATATGGTTACTTCAAATGACATTTTTGCTTATTCTTCTGCTAGAAATTGTTTTTCAATTTGATCCATGTATACATAATCGATGGCTTCCATATCTGTCGGAACAAAAACAATTTCGGCTTTATCAAACAAGCGTTGGAAACTTTCATGTGGATTGCTTACAATGAGCATGCCATCGTTTTTGGTTAAATACTGGCCAATGGATATGAGGGTTCTCACCGAATCAGCATTGCAATTAACAACTGTTTCTAAATTTAAAATCAAATACGGGCAAACATGTTCAGCAATGTGCGCCTGAATAATAGTTGCCAATTCTTCGGCCTGTTCCTTGTTTAAATCGGTCAGCTCAGTTTTGAGCAGGGTATAATGTTCGGTTTTTTCCAGTGAAAAATTCATCTTTGTTGCTTTGCAAGAGTCCAAAAATACAAAAATATGCCCAAAAACATTGCATTGATTACCGGAGCTACATCTGGTATAGGCCAGGCCATCTCAACCCAATTTGCAGCTGCAGGAATAGACCTCATACTCACTGGAAGAAGGGCTGAGCGCTTAAAAGACACCCAAGAAAAGCTCATTGCGAACTATGGGATTGAAGTACAAACATTGTGTTTTGACATTCGCCAGCAACAAGCCTGCGAACAAGCTATCAATGGTTTACCTGCCGAGTGGAAAGCCATCAGATACCTCATTAACAATGCTGGTTTAGCAAGTGGTTTGGGCAAATTACACGAAGGTCAGTTAAGCGATTGGGAACAAATGATTGACACCAATGTAAAGGGATTGCTATACATCAGCAGATTGGTGATACCTCTGCTAATAGAAAAACAACAAGGCCATATTGTAAACATTAGCAGCATAGCGGGAAAAGAGGTGTATGCCAACGGCAATGTATATTGTGCCAGTAAGTTTGCAGTAGATGCATTAAACAGAGGTATGCGCATAGAATTGGCTGAATCCAATATTCGGGTAACCAGTATCAACCCTGGAGCAGTTAATACAGAATTTTCATTGGTAAGGTTTCATGGCGATGCACAAAGAGCAGAAAAAGTGTATGAAGGTTTTGACCCACTGATGGCTCAAGATATAGCTGATGCAGTGTATTATGCCATTTCAAGACCAGCCCATGTAAACATCAACGAAATGATCATTATGCCAACTGCACAACCCGTTGCCAGCATCATTCATAGGAAATAATTTAGTTGTATTCCATTAAGTAAGCCTTGATAAAATCATCTAAGTTGCCGTCCATAACAGCTTGAACATCGGAGGTTTCAACTCCTGTTCTTAAATCTTTTACCAATTTATATGGATGAAAAACATAGTTGCGAATTTGTGAACCCCATTCTATTTTTTTCTTTCCTGCTTCAATTTTATCTCTAGCCTCGTTTTGCTTGCGCAATTCTATTTCGTACAACTGCGACTTTAAGAGTTTCATGGCCCGTTCTTTGTTGGCGCTTTGTGAACGTTCAACCTGACATACAATGACAATACCTGATGGTTTATGGGTAAGCTGCACCTTGGTTTCTACCTTGTTCACATTTTGGCCACCTGCCCCACCCGACCGCGATGTTTGAATTTCTATATCGGCATCTTTGATTTCAATTTCAATGCTATCATCAACTATAGGGTAACAATAAACTGAAGCAAAAGAAGTATGTCTACGGGCATTGGAATCAAATGGAGAAATCCGAACCAAACGGTGAACCCCATTTTCGCCTTTTAAATAACCATATGCAAATGCGCCTTCTACTTCTATTGAACAAGATTTAATTCCTGCACCATCACCTGCTTGTTCGTCTATTACAGCTGCCTTCAATCCATGTTTATCAGCGTACATGATATACATCCGCATCAGCATTTCTGCCCAGTCTTGGCTTTCGGTACCTCCTGCTCCTGAATTGATTTGTAAGATGCAATTCATTTGGTCTTCTTCACTGCTGAGCATATTTTTAAATTCCAACTCTTCAACCAATACCATGGCATGCTGGTACTGTTGCTCTATATCTGTTTCATTGCCTTCTCCCATTTGGAAAAATTCATATAAAACCTGTAAGTCTTCCACAGCTGCTTGAGCAGATGCATAAGCCTCAGTCCAGTTCTTTTTAATTTTGGTTGATTTAAGCAAAGCTTCAGCTTGTTTGGGATCATCCCAAAAACCCGGCTGTAAACTTTTGGCTTCTTCTTCTTTGATGGCTAGTAACTTGTCGTCGATGTCAAAGATACCTCCTCAGGGCATCGGCCCTATACTTCAATTCTTTAAGTTGCTCTTGAGTCATGGTGCAAAAGTAAAGAATTGAGCTGACAAATTATCCCATTTCAAGAATTGATCAAATTGGATAGTAACAATCAAAATAAAGTAACTTGCTTTTCGTTACTACAATAAATTAAAAAAAAATCTTTTCAAACCATACAATGAGAACCATGTTCCTAAAAATAATTCAAGGATTGCTCTTGCTAATTGGCTTAGGAATGTTAATACTATTGATTCGATTGCCGCTATTAGAAGGTAGGGCAACAAATTTAGACCTATTCAGTATTTATACAGACCCATTTATTTTATATGGTTACATAACTGCCATTCCATTTTATGTTGGCTTATACAACCTGATTGTATTGTTGGATTTGCGTCAACATCATAAAGAACAAAATGACAAAACCTTTGCTATCATAAAAAACATTCGTTTTTGTGCTTATTTATTCGCAATACTGATTACTATTGCAGCCATATATATTGGCCTGAACCACCACTCTGATGATGACCCCGCTGGATTTTTGATGATTTGCTTTTTGATTTTTACATTGACTTTGGGGCTTACAGCCATCTTAAAAAAATTATAAATTGAACGAATAAACCAAAACTGTTAAAATGAAAAATTTTATTGTATTGCTTTTATCACTTGGAACATGCTTGAGTACATTTGGCCAAACAAAAGAATTGGTTTATTTGAACACTCAAGATAGCACTTCAAACTATTACCTTGCTTTCAAACCAGCAGCCCAACCCAAAGGCCTGCTGTTGTTGTTAACTTCATTTGGGGAGAGTCCAGAAATTGCAGCCAACGAAACAGATATACAAATAGCAGCAACAAAAGCTGGATTGCTCGCCGTATTTGCTAGTTTACAGCACGGAACTCAAAGCTTTTTCATTGATAGTTTATCGCAAAGTACTCTCAAAGAATTTATATTAGAAATTCAACATCAATACAAGTTAACAGACAAACCATTTTACTTGGGCGGTTTCTCTTTAGGGGGTTCAGGTGCTATAAAATATGCGGAAAGTGCATATAGTCTAACAGGCCTTCCTAAGCCAAAAGCTATTTTTGCCATTGACCCTCCTCTTGATTTTGAACGAATGTATTACAGCCTTGAATATGCAATTAGAAACAGCCATGTAGAAATTGCCAAACGAGAAGCTGATTATTTTATAAAAAGATTGCAATATGAATTTCAAAGCATTCCTCAGCAAAACAATAAAGCCTATCAAATTTTATCCCCTTATTCATTTACTGACAGCACACAAGCAGCCATTCAAAAACTAAAAACATGTCCTATTTTACTGGCATCTGAACCCGATATAATTTGGCAAATGGAGGAACGCAATAGAAGCCTCTACGATCTCAATACCCTAGATTGTTCATTGGTCATTAATACACTCCGACAATTTGGAAATAAACAAGCAAAATTGGTATTGACTTCTGGTAAAGGATTCAGAAAACTATCAGGCAAAAGAAACCCTCATTCATGGTCAATTTTAAACAGTGAAGAAACAATTCAATGGCTACTTGGGCAATAGCAATTCAATTATTTTTTAATCATTTCATTCTGTTATTTTTTTGAAGATAATTGTTTTTGACTAAAGGTATTTGAAGCCTTTAAGTAAAATATTCAAAAATAGTTTTGTGCTTAAAAGCTAGCGATTTTGTTCAGCTAACTAACTCAATAAAAACGCTTAGTTACAGTATACATCAACTTCTAGACCATCTTCCTGACGTCAGGAAGATGGTCTGATTCATTACAAATAAATATGAGTTATCAATTGACCAAACCTCAATTTATACTCGCATAAGGAACACCTTAATTTCTAGAAATAACTCGACATTTATTCAATTAAAAATTCAATTATATTTTTAATCATAAAGCTTGAAATGCCCATGGCATATCTGTATTCTAAAGAATGAGAATCATTGGAACTGTTTTACAAAAGCAAATTATTCAATTAAAAGTAAATTGCTTTGTGCTATAAAAAAGATGCTAGTATGCGCCTGATGTATTGCCTAAATAAATACAAATTAAAAAGAATAGAAAAACGAGTTTAGTAAAGTTTTAAACTAAAACCATTAACCCATGAAAGTAGAGCAAATCAAAGAATTATTCACCCAATTTGAATTAGCAGCAGCTGAATACGAAGAAATTGAATGCTGGAGCGCCAGAGAACTTCAAAACTTACTTGGCTATTCCAAGTGGGAGAATTTTCAGAAAGTAATAGACAAAGCAAAAGAATCATGCAGTAACGCCGGCGAGCAAATTCCCGACCATTTTCCTGACGTCAGGAAGATGGTCCAAATAGGCTCCAGAGCTGAGAAAGAGATAGAAGACATCTTACTAACAAGGTATGCCTGTTACTTAATTGCACAAAATGGAGACAGCCGCAAAGAAGAAATTTCATTTGCACAAAATTACTTTGCTGTTCAAACGCGTAAAGCTGAATTGGTTGAACAACGCTTATTGGAATTTGAACGCGTAAAAGCACGCGAAAAACTAAGCCAAACAGAAAACCAACTTTCTGGAATTTTGTATGAGCGTGGTGTCAATGAAAGAGGTTTTGGAATTATTCGATCAAAAGGAGATCAAGCCTTATTTCGCTTATCTACACTGCAGCTAAAGAAAAAAATGCGGGTACCAGAAGGCAGGCCAATTGCAGATTTTCTTCCCACCATCAGTATTAAAGCAAAAGACTTAGCCGCTGAAATGACAGGGCTAAATGTACAAAGTAAAAACCTGAAAGGACAAAACCCAATAGAAAAAGAACATATTGACAACAGCAAAGCCGTGAGAGAAATGCTTACCAAAAGAAACATAGTACCCGAACAATTGCCACCAGCAGAAGATGTAAAAAAAGTACAACGCAAATTTAAAAGCGATGGCAAAAAGATTTTGAAGGAAACGAGAAAGAAGAAGAAATAAACCACCCCCAAAACAATTCATTTTGTGTAAACAGCAAAAGCCATTAAGTTTGAATTAGGTAAAATAAGCAAGCAATTGCTTACATACAATTAAACAACCATGAACGAAATCATTTGCCCACATTGCCATAAGGCCTTTAAAATAGACGAGGCGGGTTATGCCAATATTTTAAAACAAGTTCGCGACAAAGAATTTGCAGAAGAGCTGAACAAAGCGGCGGCTCATGCACAAAGAGAAAAAGCAGATGCCATTAAATTATCAGAAGCCAATTTTCTCAACAGGTATCAGGAAGCCCTTGCAAAAAAAGAGCGTGAATTTAACGAACTCAAAGCCCAAGTTGAACAAAGCAATTTAGAAAAACTCAATGCCCGTGATGCAGAATTGGCGCAATTAAAAGCCAAGCTTACAAACATAGAAACAGAAAAAGCCTTGGCGGTTCAAACAGCGTTACAAAGCATTGAAAAAGAAAAATTACAACTCGAAAATGCATTAAACACAAAAGAGTTAGAAAAGCAAAATGCAGAAAGTGCCTTGAAGCAAATTCACATGACTGAATTGCAGAGCAGAGATGCCATTATTCAGCACCACAAAGAAGAATTGGCAAGAACCAAAGAAATGAAGGCTAAACTCTCTACAAAAATGTTAGGAGAAACCTTAGAACAGCATTGCGAAATAGAGTTCAATAAATTAAGGCCAACCGCATTTCAGAAAGCGTATTTTGAAAAAGACAATGACTCCAGAACAGGCAGCAAAGGCGATTTTATTTACCGCGAGTTTGACGATACCGGCAATGAAATTGTTTCCATCATGTTTGAAATGAAAAACGAAGCAGATGCCACATCCACCAAGAAAAAAAACGAAGACTTTTTCAAAGAATTAGACAAAGACCGCAATGAAAAAAAATGCGAGTACGCCGTTTTGGTTTCAATGTTGGAATCGGAAAGCGAGTTTTACAATTCTGGTATTGTAGATGTTTCTTATAAATTCCCCAAAATGTATGTGGTAAGACCGCAATGCTTTATTACTATCATAACCTTACTCCGAAACGCAGCCATGAATTCTATGCAATACAAAGCAGAACTGGCAATGGTTAAAAACCAAAACATAGACATCACAAATTTTGAAGAAAAAATAAACAAGTTCAAAGAAGGTTTTGCACGCAATTATGATTTAGCTAGTAGAAAATTTTCTGAGGCAATAGATGGCATTGACAAAACCATTAAAGAACTGCAAAAAACAAAAGAGGCTTTGCTTTCTTCTGAAAATAATTTGCGTTTGGCCCAACAAAAAACCGATGACTTAACCATTAAAAAGCTTACCCATAACAACCCCACCATGAAGGCGCTTTTTGAACAAGCCAATGAACAAAATAAATTAGAGGAATAGCTACTTATTTCTTCAATTTAAAAAGATGAATAGAAGTATCAAACATCATCAAATAATACAGTCCTTGTGGCATTGAACCAAGTTCTTGTTCTTGAATATTTTCACCTTCCAGCATTAACTGACCTTGTGAATTGTAGAGTTTAAAAGGTAATGCTGGGTTTACATGACGCAATTGAATGTTATTAGTAAACGGATTGGGATAAGCACACGGGCTTTGAATACCTAATTTTATAGCTTCTAAACCCGTTGAAGTTTCAGGCTTTGATTTCACTAACATTACAGCATGTAAGTTAGTTTTTAGATCATACGTTGTAATACCAAATTTGCTGTCTAAAAACCAAGCTTTGGTGGCTTGGTTTTGCAAAGTGGTTGATGACCAAAACTGCAATGAAGCATTTACATTGAAAATAGTTTTATTAAGAGCTGGCTGTTGCAAATTGTAATCAACAATTGACTGCAATTCTTTGATATTGGGCAATCGCCAGTTTTCACCTAAACTATCTGATACCTGTTTGGCATAAGCCAAAGCACCCTCCCAACCAAGGGTTTTGCCATTATAGGGTTGCCAAATCAATTCAGCATTTTGGTCTAAAATTGAGCCATTGTTGAGGGTATTAAAATGATTGGCAAGTAGCTGCGCAGGCATGGCATTTCTAACCGCCCTTACATGTATTTTTTTTGTCCCCCCTGCACTGATACTTTCTAATTTAGGATGATTGCCTATGCCGCCCCCTGCATTGGTAACCCATATTTTAGAGGAGTCGCCAACTTGAACAGTAGCCGTCCACCAATATTCAGCAGCTGTTTTGGTAAAGTATTTTACATCAATAGCGGGGTTCAAAGCCCCTTGGTTGAGTATAGCAAACGCCTCGAATGCATTGGGCAAACGCCAATCGGTAAATGCACCCAAATTCAATTGCTGACAATACACCTGCGCTTGTTCAAAGGTCATTTCTCCCCCATCGTTTTGTTGCCAATACAAACCTGTAATGGTATCTCTTAAAATGCCATTGTTGAGGTTTTCAAAACCAGGTGGATTGAATGTAATATCTGCATCCTCTCCAAATGTATTTGTAAAATCTGTTTGCTGGCCAGTATCAGGCAATTTAAGCATGGTTTTGTAAAAAGGTTGTGCCTTCAAATGCAAACAAAGCACACTCAACAAGCCTATCAAAATTTGCTTCATACCCTTAAAATTTGGTGATTTTTCTGTGTGCCATTTGCCCTTTGGCATTGACCATTTTTAGCACATAATTTCCAGCAGGGTATGGGTCCATGGCAATTGAAAACAACTGTTGGTTTTGAGTTTTTGCTTTGAACAATTGATTGCCGCTCATATCGGTCAACAGCAGCAAAAGCGGTTCTGAAACTTCAACATACAACTGATTGATGACAGGTATTGGAAACACCTTGTTTGCATCCATCAATGTGGCATTAGACAACAGCCCATTGGCAATTTTGCAAGGCATATTGCCCTTGTATAATTGATGTGTAGCAATACCCAAATGGTAAAAATCAAAATTGTATTGCCCCGTGTTGTTCCATTGGTAAACAATAGAATCTAAGTTGTTGTTGTATTGATACACCAAAGTATATCCTGTTTTTGTGGCATTTGGAACACAGGCCAAAATCAAAGCACCTTTGAGTGGAGTGAGAGCAGGTCTAACGGGTTTTGCTGATGCTTGAGGAACCAACTGATGCGTAGTATCTTCTGTTACTTTACCAACCATTTTAGCAATCATATAAGGAGCATTAGTGGTTCCATGATAATGGTACAAACCTTCAAAAAAATGCCCATGGTTTTCATCTAAACTCTGCATGTTGCTACCATTGGGTTCTGTATTTCCGTAAATAGAAAATCCATCCAAAGCAATGGCAATGGGCATTGTAGCTGCTGTATATTGATACAAATGTAAAGGTGCAATATGGTAGTGGTAATCATCTGCACGTCCACAGTGTCCTCCAAAACTATCCAGCTGACCATCTAAATACGAATCAACTCCTGTATTGGTATGCACATTAAAAATGGGAACTCCATTGGCTGCAATGGCAATAGCACCTCTGGTAAAATGAATGCTATCAACAGGGATAGGGTTGACAGCAAGTGCCGGGTTTAAAGGAATAGGCCAAGCATTTGAACCAGTATAACACTGCTGTATAGGAACCTGTTGTTGCCAGCCCTTGTTTGAAATACCCACCATCATTTCATGGGTTTCAGGAATACCGTTTGATTCTATATAAAAATAAGAATCATCAGAATAGGTTCTTAAAACATTAGAAAATGGCGCAAATACACTTTCTAAAAAAGCGGTTCCAGAGCTGCTGGTCAATCGCTGTTTGAAACCTAATGTAACAATTGCAAAAAACAAAAAAGCTACTGGAATAGCCATTCGCAGGCCTTTCAAGTAAATCAGTAAAAATGCTAGCAAAAGTACAATCACCACAAAAACCAACACCGCAATTCCCCTATTTGCGCTTTGCATTTTGGATTGGGTGGATACTGCTTTTGCATTGTTTTTTTGTATGACTTTTAACGGCGCATATTTATTCAATACAAAATCTTGGTCGGCCTTTGTCAATTGATTGAATGGAACAACTACCTGCTGCTGATGTTTGCCAACAATATAAACTTTGCCTGCTTTTAACATCAACAAATTACCCTGAATGGTTTTTGAATGGTGCTGTAAATGCCAAGCTCTGAGGTGAATTTTGTTGTAATGATGGGCATGCGCAAACAAAAAAGCTTGTATGCCACACAAGAGCATCAAAGTAAAAATGTATTTCATAGGTTTATTTCTTGTAAATGAGTTGACCACTTTTTAAAACACCACAGCTGCCTTTCAGTTGATACACATAGTTTGCATCTGCCACAAATCTATTGGCAGCATCAATGCCATCCCAATCTATTCTGTAGCGGCCAGGCGCCAATGTATTTTTGGTTAACAATTCTTTAACCAATTGGCCTTTGAGGTTATATATTACCAAACTCACTTGCTGTTCAATTGTTAAACTAAATTCAATAGTAGTAGAGGTAGAAAACGGATTGGGATAAACCATTTCATCTACATATTGTTGATTCCAAATAACTGGGGTGGATGTACTCACGGAATCGTAACAATTTCTTTTGTTGATGAAATAAACATTGGAAACATCTTTGTTTTTTCTGTTGCTGGTTTCGTCACTCGGTTTGTAATTCCTAACATATTCAATTTTAGCTTGACTGCTATCAACATGAACCCTCAAGTACCCTGAATTGGGAAGTATTTCACCCGAAACATAACCATAACCTTGAGCTTGCCCAGCGTTTGAAAAATTTGGATGCCCAGGTTGTGGGGTTTCTTGGTAAATTAAACACTCTTTTTCTTGCTTGGCAAAGAAATGGTCATGGCCATGAAAAAACACATTCACCTTGTATTTTTTTAACAACTCTTTAATGGGCATTTCCCAACCTGGCCTGTGAGTAGCAAAGCCTTCTGTTAAGTCTAAATTCTTACCTCCCCATTCGTACAAATCTGCAAATTCAACACCCCCTCTCCCATCTGGGTCGCCTCCAATCAATTGGTGGGCAAATACAAATTTAAAAGTTGCATTACTTGACTCCAATGTGCGCGTTAGCCAATCATATTGCAATTTACCCAAGGTCCAACGCCACCCATTTAATGAGTCGGGTTTAGTAGATGTATGCCAATACGGATCTAATACTACAAACAAAGCGTCGCCCCAATGCCATGCATAGTATGCGGCTCTTTTTCCAACAAATGAATAGGAAGTGGTATCGCCAGTATAAAAGGTATTGGGAAAAGGATTGGGAAAGAACTGATTTCTTAGATTGGTATTCCAAACTGCAATGTTGTTTTCATTTCCATTTAGGTTCCATCCAGATTCACCTTCATGGTTTCCCAAAGCAATAAATACAGGAAGCGAATGGGCACTTTTTTCGTAAAAATTACTCAACAAATGACAGCGGTATGACAAGGTATCTTGGGTAACAATTTTGGCCGCATTTCTTAATTTATCGGTCATGAGAAAATCACCTAAGTCAATTAAAAAATCAGGTTTGTCTTGCAATTGATTGAGGGTTGATCTGAACAAAATGGCCGTATCGGTTTGGTTATCCATGTGTGGGTCTGCTTGCACTACAAACGAAAAAGATTGCCCCGCTGGTTTTGCTGTTTTGAAAGAATAAACTGGCGTGTATTGCGTTTGGTTATCTTTAGGTCCCCAACAAGCCAACTTGTAAAAATAAGTTGAAGCAGCTTCCAATCCCTTCATTTCTAAGGCCAACATTTGGTTGGCAGTTGAAATGACGCGTTCACTGGTATCGGTCAATGCAAAGCTGTCTTTTCCATAAACAACAAAAACCGTTGTTGAAGTATCAAGCATCATACGAATAGAAATGCTGTTGAAAGTAGGCTTGCTCAAATAAGCCGACCGAATGAATTGTTGAGCATTGATTTTTTGAGCAATCAACAAAACAAATAAGATAAAAATGAACTTTTTCAATGTTTTTTTAATTATTGATTTCTATTCAGATAAAAGGTTTAATTTACATCAAATAAATAGCTGATTTAGAAAATCTTTGAGCATGTAAATGTTAAAGTGTCTAAAACTAGAAGGCATATACAAATTTGTATAGGTATATTTTTGCTACATTTGATAGGTAGAAATGGCACACACATGAAAATAACAAGTTTCAAAACAATCATTCTTAGCATACTTTTAATTGGAAACATGATAGGTGTAAAGGGGCAGCAAAACGTAGATATTTTTACGCCCAATAAACAAACACCCATGTATCAAAACAATGTTTTAATTGAACTTTTTACATCGGAAGGTTGTAGTTCTTGTCCATTAGCAGATGCATTCATGAAAGACATCATACATTTGAGCGACAGCACAAAAACACCTGTTTATGTCATTGATTACCATGTTGATTATTGGAACAGATCGGGTTGGATTGACCCTTTTAGCGACAGTTTATATACACAAAGACAAATTGCCATTTGTAAACAAAAAAACGAAGCAAAATTATTTACACCAATGGCCTTTGTAAATGGAGGTAAAGCTTTGTCTGGCTCTGATAAAAAATCAGTGGGTATTCAAATCACACAAAATTTGGCCAAACCCAATCCTAATTTTCTCAAAATAGATGTAAGTGCTATACCAGGAGAAGACAGCTTAATTGTTGCCTACAAATTATGGGGACCAACAGATTCATTGGAATTTTATGCCGCTTTGGTTCAAGTAGAAATAAACAACAGTGTAACTGCCGGAGAAAACAAAGATAAAATATTACAACACCACAATGTGTGCAAACAACTACAACATATTCCTATTACAGTAGAGAAAGGTCAATTGAAAATGTATATTCCACAAACCATTAACTTAGACAATTACCGCCTCATTGGATTTGCGCAACACAAAGGCAATTTAGAAATTAGAGGAGTTGACCAGCTAACCTTCAAGCCCTGATTGTGACCAGGTTTGCAAATTTTTAATGGATTCTTTTACCATAATATAGCCGTTTTCGGTAATTTTTCCTTGTTTGTAAAATTCATTCAATTGCTTGGTCAATTGTTGCATGAGTTTATCAACCTTATATGGCATGTCTTTGTCGCTTGATTGCATGGCATAATTTTTAAGCAATTGCAAACCATCATAGCCTTCCTCAATAAGGTGCTTTCCTAAGTATTTTCCAAAATTGTTAAACACCACAAAGCGTTTGTTTCTAAATTTACCCAATACCAAGGCAAAATACTTGAGCTTACCGGCTGACGCAGCATTGGCATATATTGAAGAAACCGCTTCTTGCACGTCACCACTATACACTTGTTCCATCAATTGAGCTGTTTTTAAACCCAAATCAGGCTGAATATCATTTAAAATAAGCAATGCCCTTGCATTGACCATATAAGATGAATCATTGAGAGCAGTTTGCAGCACCGGAACTGCAGTTTGTTTCAATGCACTCAATACTTGCAAAGCCTCACAACGGAATTTTGATCTTGGGTGATTCAAGGCCAAATAGGTGATAAAACTTTGGCGTTCTTGAATCAAAGGCAATTGTTTGTCAAGTAAAGCCAAGCCATATTGCTGATATACCCAATTCGGGTTCACCAAATATTTATCGATGAGCATTGGCAAATAAGCCATCATCACCGAATCTTTTGCATCTTTAAATTGGTCATAAGCTCTTAAAAACGTACCATATGAACCTGCCCAATTGAATTGATTGAACCATTGAATTGGCGTTTTGTGTTCTTCTATTTCTGCTAGTAAAACACCTTCTTCATCTATACAGATATATTTCAAACTTTTACCTTTAAATGGAAACACAAAAGTTTGTTCGGCACTGTCTATTAACAAGGGGAAACGTATTTTCTGATTGCTATCAGCACCTATCACTAAACTGGTTGGAATTTTAAATACCCCCATGGAGGCATCTTGTCTTTGTTTGATTTTTACCTCAACTGTTTGCTTGTTTGAATTGACGTTGTAATCTACTACCAAATCAGGATGCCCAAATCCGATCATCCATTGGTTAAAATACCAATTCAAATCTTCACCAGAAGCTTTTTCAAAGGCTTTGCGCAAATCGTGAATATCTGCAATACCAAAGGCATTTGTGGTTAAATACAATTGAATGCCTTTAAAAAACAAAGTATCGCCTAGGTAATTTCGCAATTGGTGTAAAACCCTTCCTCCCTTTTGGTAACTCAATACATCAAACATATCGTCGGCCTCGTTATAATGGGTTCTGATGGCAGGTGTATGGTGTTTAGATTTTGAATTCAAATAAGCAGTTCTGCCCCTTTCAAAATAATAATCAGCTTGGTCTTTGCCATGTTTGTATTCGTTCCAAATGTATTCTCCGTAATTGGCAAAACTTTCGTTGAGTGGAATTTGTCCCCAGCTTCGGGCAGTTACATAATCGCCAAACCAATGGTGAAATAATTCATGAGCAATGATGTCTTCTTGCGGATGGTCTAGGTGTTCTTTGGCAGTGTGCTGAACGCCCTCATGGTGTATAACTGCAGTGGTATTTTCCATGGCACCGCTTACAAAATCGCGTGCAACAAGCTGAGAAAATTTCTCCCAAGGATATGCAACACCAGTTCTTTCAGAGAAACAAGTAAGCATATTGGGGGTTTCACCAAAAATTACTTTTGCATGTGGATGAAATTCTGGTTCCAAATAATAACTCACTTCCATGCCATTCCATGAATCTTTAGTAACTTTAAAATTGCCTATGGCCAACATGGCTAAGTAAGGCGCATGTGGCAGAGATTGTCTCCAATGGTCCAATTTCATTTTGTTTGGCAATAGCCTGCTTTCTACCAACAAACCATTGCTTAAGGAAGTAGCTTGTTGTGGAATGTATAAGTAAAAATCATGGGTATGTTTTTCTGAAGGGCGGTCAATGGTAGGGAACCAACACGAACTGTTTTCGGTTTCGCCCTGAGTCCAAATTTGCTTAGGCTTGTGCGGATCTGTTCCTTTTGAATTGATAAAATACAAACCCTTGTTGTCGCGAATGGCGCGGCCACCTTTGCTTTTGAGCGCACTGGGTTTTGCGGTATAAGCAATTAACAACTGAAGGGAATCATGCGCATACAAACGGTGCTTGAGCGAAATCAGCAATTTGAGCGAATCGTATTGGTAATTTAAATTAACAGTATCTTTTCCTATTCTTTCAGCAACACGTTGAATGGTAAAGCCTTTGGCATCCAATTCAACTTCGCTAATAGGCCTTGCATAAGGCTTGAGCAATAAATTGGCATAGCCATTTACAAAATTTTGAGGCTCATCAAACCACAAATCCAAACGGGTATGAATAAGGTCAACCAACTGAGTAGGCATGGGTTGATAAGGTTCCAAATGCTCATTGGCATGGGGTTTTACCACCACGGTATTCAATTGTTCGTGGCTGTCAATTTGAACTGCGTTTGAATCAAATCTTTTGTTTAAATTGCATGCCATTGAGAGTAAAACAATAGCAGCAAAAATTGGCTTAACTGAATTTTTCATAAGTTGAAATCTGTTGCAAGAAACAAAATAATTGAATAACCCAAAATGCTGACAATTGAAGTAAATGGCAAAAGCCTGCAATTTGACGAAAAAAAAGGTGCTGTTTTAATAGACGGCAAACTTACTGAAGTAGATATGGTAAAGCTTGACAACAACAAATACCATTTGTTGTACGATAAACAATCTATTACCATAGAATTGCTTGAAAAAGACGAAACTGGAAAGCAAACCATTTTGCAAGTAAACAACAGCAAAAAAACGGTAAAAGTAAGCGACCAGTATGATGCCCTATTGAGCCAATTAGGCTTGGACAAAGCCATGTCAGCCAAAGCCAATCAATTGAAAGCACCCATGCCCGGTTTGGTATTGAGCATTCAAGTAAAAGAAGGCGATACGGTACAAAAAGGCGATGCTTTGTTGGTTTTAGAAGCCATGAAAATGGAAAATTTAATCAAGGCAACTGCTGCTGGCACCATTAAAAAAATATGGATTGAGCCCAAACAAGCCGTTGAAAAAAACGCCTTGTTGATAGACTTCGTTTAAGACAATAATTGTTGTACCTTTGTGGTACAATTTTGTTATTTGACATTTGGGGCTGACCGGTATTGACGGGGTGAGCAGCGGCGTGTAAGCATGCAGTGCATTGGATGTATTGGCACTTTAATCTCAATCTCAAAAACTTTAATTGGCGAGTCTAACTTCGCTATGGCTGCTTAATCAGGAAGATTAAGCCGGCCTTCGGTTCGGTTGCATTTGTCTTGTTGTGCAACCAATAGAACCGTCAACAAACAGGGTCTTTAGCAGGTGGGAAACCGGCTTGTTAAAGTAAACAGGTTTCTTAGAACGGGGTTGGTAAGAGAAGCAGCCTGCTCCGTTTGAAACCAATGCTTCACTAAGCATGTAGAAAGCTCGACCAATCCACTTCCGGACCAGGGTTCAACTCCCTGCAGCTCCACAGATGACCAATGCTGTTGGACCAAGACTGTCACCGTTTATTGATGAAGCACAAAAAGCAAGCTCGCTTGTTTTTTTGCGCAGTCAATAAACGGCGCTGAGTCAGCAGCGCAGGATTGGTCCACTTCTTTAGCCAGGGAATCATGAATGAAATTCATAAACCCTGCAGCTTGTCAAAGCGGCCAGGGAAATCATAGTGAAGCCATAAACCCTTCAACTTGCCAATTACACGAACATTTTATTTTCACCAATTGCCGCTTACTAGCAGCGCAGGATTGGTCCACTTCTTTAGCCAGGGGAATCATGAATGAAATTCATAAACCCTGCAGCTTGACAAAGCAGCCAAGGGAATCATGAATGAAATTCATAAACCCTGCAGCTTGTAAAAGCGGCCAGGGGAATCATGGTGAAACCATAAACCCTGCAGCTTGA
>CAISCU010000017.1 GCA_903883965.1 uncultured Bacteroidota bacterium | reverse complement strand
GATTAGAAACTGGGGGTTAATTGCAAATCAATTTTTAATTACATTTGAAAACAGATGCCTAATCTAACATCTACCGTTTACACAAAAAAGTTTACAGGCTCAAAGGTCACCATTATTTATTCTTCCATAGCTCTGTCTAATAATCCTGGAGGTAATTGTTTACTGGCATTGGCTCCCATTTTTTTCAATTCTTCTACTTGCCTAATTACATTACCCCTTCCAGAAGAAAGACGTTTCATGGCATTTTCATAGGTTGACTTACTGGCATCCATGCGCTTACCTAAGTCAATCATTTCATCAACAAACCCATGAAATTTATCGTATAAATCGCCAGCCTTTGATGCTATTTCTATGGCATTTCTTGATTGTTTTTCTTGTTTCCAAATATTTGCAACTGTTCTTAATGTTGCTAATAACGTAGTTGGACTAACTATAATGATATTCTTTTCAAAAGCATCATTGAACAATTGTGCATCGTTCTGAACAGCCAATGCAAAAGCAGGTTCTATGGGTACAAACATCAGTACAAAATCTAAGTTTTTACCAAACTTTAACTGTTGGTATTTTTTATCACTTAATCCTTTTAAATGATTGCGAATAGACTGCAGGTGTTCCTTGATTGCAATTTGCTGAACTACATCGTCATCAGTAGCAATCAATTTTTCATATGCCACTAAACTCACTTTTGAATCAATGATTAATACTTTTGATTCAGGCAAATGAACCAATACATCGGGCTGATAGCGTTTGCCTTCATCATCTATTATTGAAGTTTGTACTGTAAATTCTCTGTCTTTGTGCAAACCCGATTTTTCTAAAATACTTTCAAGAATAAACTCTCCCCAATTGCCTTGTGTTTTGGCGTCTCCTTTTAAGGCTTTGGTTAAATTTTGAGCATCTGTGCTCATTTTTTGATTCAAGTCATGTAGCATGGTTATTTGCTGTTTCAAAGATGCTTTTTCACGATTTTCTTCATCATAATGCCTTTGAACCTTGTCTTCAAAATCTTTGATTCTTTCTTTTAAAGGACTCAAAATTTGTGTCAGATTCTGTTGGTTTTGATCGGTGAACTTTTTAGCTTTTTCATCTAGAATTTTATTTGCCAAATTTTCAAATTCAAGATGCATTTTTTGATTCAATAAACTCAAGGCTTCTTTTTGTTCAGACAATTGAAATAACAAACTTACTTTCTCTGCTTCTAACTTTGCAATAAGGGTTGTTTTATCAAGTTCTTGTTGTCTCAACCTCTCTAACTCATGCCCATTTGTTTGTAAAGCATTCTCATTCATTTGTAATTGAGTTTCTTGGCGAGTAAGTTGTTGCTTGTTCAATAAAAATGCAATCAAATACCCAAGTCCTAAACCTATTGTTAAAAATAAAATAGTCATCATTTCAATTCATTTTAAGAATTATGTTGTAATTGAATTTAAATAAAACAAACAACTGTAATTAGAATATTGTCGCAAGAATTTTATGCGAGTTCATTTCACCAAATTGGGTAAGGTGAACGCCATAATACCTCAGCAACATTTCTAATAAACGCTGTCTTTGCAATTTAGGAATTTGTAAAGATGGAAGATCAATTAATTTGAGTTGCATCAAACTGTTTAAAAAATGGCTCGAATCAGTTTCTAAGCAATCTGAACTGATTAAATCAGTAGACACAAAAATGCCTTCTCTTAAGCTAAAAATACAGTTTGTTTGACTGTAATTATTGGCTGGTGCAAAACCTAAATACCTACTCAGATGCACCAAAAAATAAACAGGCAAATTGGCAATTCCGTGTTGTTGCAGGTCTACAAATTGAATCACATGAAATAAAAAATCAAACAATTGTTGGTCTTTTTGATTTTCGGCTTTGATACATTTTTGAACCAATTCTGCAATAAACATGGCCACTGCCCCTTTTCTAATATCAAAATGAATTTGATTCAAAACTGGATTGACTTTTAGTTCTTTGATTCTTTGAAACGACTTACTCTGCTGAAAACTGATATCTAGCTCGAGCAAATTCAACAACTGAATCTGAGAAGGTTTAATGGCTCCTTTTCTTGACCTTACGCCATTCACCATAAATGCGAGTAACCCATAGTGGTCGGTATATACTTTTAATATTACCGAATATTCTGAATAAGGAATAGCTCCAATGACGATGCCTCTTACCTTATCTATCATCTTACAATGTGTTGTGAGCCAACAACCCTTCTTTGGTAATTAAATAAGCATAGGATTGCATGTTATCAGAATCATACATGAAACTTCTGATATAATCTTGCTTTTGCTCATCCCATTGCATAGAAACAATCATTTTCTTATGAATCAAAGTCTTGATCACATCAGCTACAACAGGTGTTGGGGCATCTACCTCCTCTAATATTTTATCGAATGTTTCTACAAAATAAACACTGTTCAATACATCCCATTCTAGTTGACTAATTTCCATATGCTGTTAATGAATTCTCCCTTTCCAATGATACGTTTTGCTATTTGCCAGAAATCCAATTACAATCACATACAATACATGTAAGGGTGCCGCAATTGGTAACAACCAAATGTACAACTCTGTTTTAAAAAACTTTAATACCGAATAGATAAAGAGGCCTTCTATGAGTGTTTTTACAACTAATAGTTCAACTCCTAATTTAAAAGTATTGAAATCCCAAACAAGCATCAATAAATCAAACGCAATAAACAGATTCAACAAATATGCCCCAATTAAAATACCTGTTATTGATTTGTTTTCATATTTGGTACTCTTTGAAACCCATCTTTTTCTTTGTTCCACAAATTGCTTGACATTGCTTGCTGAACGCGTATATACAATTGCCCTAAAGTCTTTTAAAAAAGCCAATGTACCAGGCATTTTATGGTGAATTTTATGCATGAGAAACTCATCATCTCCAGAGGCAATATGTTGGTTCCCTTCGTATCCATTTACTGCAGTAAAAGCAGCTTTATGAAATGCTAAGTTTGCTGCACTACACATATTTGGGGTAGACAACTGAATGCTTCCTGCCCCTATTCCTAACAAACCAGTAAACTCCAAGGCTTGTAATTTTTCAAACCAATTAGTAGCTAATAAACATACCGGTGCATATACAAAATTCAAATGCGGATTTTTAATTAAAAACTGATTCAATGCCTGCATCCAATTAGCTTGCCTGGTACAATCTGCATCGGTTAATAATATCCAATCATGAGTTGCCATTTCAACACCCAAAGTAATTGCCTGCTTTTTATTGGAAATACTTGGATGGTTTTTTAAATCTACAACCTGAATAGGAAACTCAGGATACCTTTTTTTAAAGTCTACCACTATCTCTAAAGTGCCATCTGTTGAATAATCGTTGATAACTATAACCTCAAACAAGTTAATTGAATACGTTTGTTGCCTCAAATTATTCAAGTTTTCCAAGATACAATCTGCTTCATTTCTAGCAGAGATGAGAATAGAAAAAGGAATTTGATTCTTTTGTTCGTTTTCTTCTTTTTCTGAAGGAATTAAATGCCAACCCCAGAAAAAATATAGAATGAGTATAACGTAGGCTATAAAGAATGCAACTTGTATTAGTTCAAAATAATTCAATCTGTTTTCTTATTAAAAAAGTACAAACCAATGAGTGCAGGTAACCCAATATTTAGAACCCACAAGGTATAAGACGCCATAAGTATGCCAGCTACCATTGTTGAATAATGCCCAATGAAGTATACTGCGGCAGCTCCTCTAACCCCAAGTTCAAGTAATAAAAAAGAAGGCACAAATAATTGCACAAAATAGGTACAAAAGAGCGCATTCAATGCATGTTCTAGTGGAATTTCAACACCAAATAAAATCAATAAAAGGTAAAACTGAGCTACAAATACTTGGTATTTAAGTAGCGATAAAAAAAGCAAATACATTTTTTGTTTGAAACCGAAAACAGCTAATCCTTCAAATGCCATTATAGTTTTTGTTAAGAACCTGATCTGGGCCAACCAAGCAATGAATTTGTCAATTTTCATATAAAGAACCAAAACAACAATTGATAACACAATCAATCCTATTTTAAAGTGAAACTGTTGAATTGAAAAAAAACTACTCATTGCAAATGCCCCTATCATAAATATGATAACAAATTGTGCGGCATGCCCCAAAAGCGCAATACAGACACCTTTTATTTTTGACGTAGTCTTGAGTTGGTATGCTTTGCCCGCCAAATCACCAATTCTATTTGGAGTAACAACAGCCAATGACAGCCCTGTAAATACTGATGAAACGGCAATTCTCCAATTGATCTGTTCAAATGGCTTCATTAAATAGCGCCACTTCATAGATTCAACTAATATATTCAAAACTCCCAATAATAAAACATTGAGGCCTATACTGCCAACTTGGTTTATTGGCAATCGTTGTAAATCTAATGAACTAACTCCCCAATTGAATTTGGTATAAAATTCATACATTACATAACAGATTACCCCAACAGAAATCATCCATTTTAATACAGTAAAGCGCTGCTTAAAATTATTTATTGAGTTCATATTGGAATAATACTAAGTTTGAAAACAAAGAAACAAACAGATTGGCCCTAAACCAAATATAGCCTAACAATGAAAGAAAGAATTATTTTGGGAATTGACCCTGGCACACAAGTGATGGGATATGGGATTATTCTTTGTAAAGGCAAAGATGCTTCGTTATTAGGCATGGGTGTACTCAAATTGGATAAATATGATGACTATGCACTCAAATTAAAAAAGATATTTGAACGTACTACCGGCTTAATAGATGAATTCAAACCTGATGAATTGGCCATTGAAGCTCCTTTTTTTGGAAAAAATGTACAATCAATGCTCAAGTTAGGTAGGGCTCAGGGTGTGGCCATTGCTGCTGCCATGAACAGGGAATTGGCTGTTACAGAATATTCACCAAAAAAGATAAAACAATCAATTACTGGAAATGGCAATGCAAGCAAAGAGCAAGTTGCAACCATGCTTCAACATTTATTCAAATTCAAAGAAGGCCCACAGTTTTTAGATGCAACTGATGGTTTAGCTGCTGCATTTTGTCATTTTATTCAAACTGACAAACCTGAATTGAAGTCTGTAGCAAAGAAAACAACTCCCAAAAAGAAAGCCCAAAGTTGGGCTAGTTTTGTGAGTAACAATCCAAATAAAATTATTAAAAAATCTTAGCCATCTGAATCAGTTTGCAGATTTTATTTTTTCTGCTATTGCAACAAATTCTTCCTTAGATAGGTTCAATTTCTTATTCGAAAAATTCATTTCTTCCACTTTAGAAAATGGAATTAAGTGGATATGGGCATGAGGCACTTCTAGTCCTATCACAGCAACACCTATTCTTTTGCCGGGAAAGGCCTTTTTTAAGCGCTCTGCCACACTTTTAGCAAATAGCTGAAGACCAATATAAGTTGACTCTTCTAAATCAAAAATATAATCAACTTCTTGCTTTGGAACTACCAACGTATGACCTAAACTCAATGGCTGTATGTCAAGAAACGCATAATAATGATCGTCTTCGGCAATTTTATAAGCTGGTATTTCTCCCGCTATGATTTTAGAAAAGATACTAGCCATTACAATGATATATCAACTATTTCTAATTGAATTAAGCCTGCAGGAACTTGCACATCGCAAACCTCTCCTACTTTCCTTCCCATTAATCCTATTCCAATTGGTGATTTAAAAGAAATTTTTCCGGATTTTAAATCCGCTTCTTTTTCATTTACCAATGTGTACACAATTTCTTTATTAGTTTGCTTGTTGATCACCTTCACTTTTGAGAGCATCATTACCTTGCTGGTATCTAATTTACTTTCATCTATGATTCTGGTTTTAGTGATTAAATCTTCTAACATGGCAATTTTAGTTTCCATTAAACCTTGGTCTTCTTTTGCGGCATGGTATTCTGCATTTTCACTCAAATCACCTTTGTCTCTAGCTTCTGCAATCTGTTTTGTAATAAATGGTCTTTGAACATATTTCAAATCATGTAGTTCTTTGTGAAGCTTCTCTAAACCCTCTTTAGTAACATAATTTATCTCTGCCATAATGCGTTTTAATTACTGATTAAATAGAAAAGGAAACGTTCCGACAAGTCGGAACGTTTCCTTTTATTCATATACAATTATACTGTTTTTTTTATTTACCTGAAAGCGTCAAACGAATGCCAACAGTGTGCATACCGTTGAAAATTCGAGTAGGAGCATAAGAATAATCTAATGCAAATGCAGTTCCATTTTTAGAAATTGGCATTTGCAAGGTTAATCCTCCCCAAAAACCATAATCAGATGCCATGTTACTTGGATTACTCGGATTGTGCTTAAAAGAGTTTGCTTCCTGAATTAAGTATGCACCTCTTAACATGAACATTTCTTTGTAAGCATATTCCGCTCCTAAGCCCAATACATTTGATTGAAATGCATTGTATTGAAAGTTTCCGTTAGCGGTTAATCTGTGATAATAGGTGTTATCGTTTTGGTCTAATCTCATGTCATAAGCCAAACCTATGTTTACCAATGCTGGCAAATTAAAATAATCAGCATCAAATAAAGCTCTACGGTCAGCACCGGTAGAGGTATTGATAGCCCTGAAAGACAAACCAGCGCCCGTATAAGTTAAATCTGGACCAATATTTCTTACTGAAATACCCAATCTAAAATCTTCCTTTTTAATTTTCTTCATCTTAGAATTGAAAGAAGTTTGGTATTGCACGCCAAAATCCATGGCAACACCAGCCGCTCTTACATCTGCTGTACCTTCAGAAACAATTCTTAACAAAGCACCACCGGTAATACTGTTTGAAAACTGTTTTGAATAAGAAGCATTCAAGTTTAACAATTGTGGCTTGTAACTTGGCAAAGTACCATCTGGATTGTCAAAAGATGTTATTGGAATATCTCCAAAATCCCAAGAGGTAATACCCAGCCCCATCACACCACCACTTCCTTCTTCTCCCAATGCTTGAGCAATTCCTAAATTATTGATACTAATTCCTGTACCAGCAAAATAATTCATTCTACTAAATGCAACTTCAGTTCCAGTAGTATAAGCCAAACCACCAATATTTAAGTAAAAAGATTCTACACCTCTTACATTGGCTGTTCCAATGCCTCCCAAGCCTGATGAACGCGCAAACGGATTGACAACTAATTGAGTTGCACCTGCACCACCTGCCCTATCTGGATTACCTGCAAATGCAGTAAAACCAGAAAGCAACGTCATAACCAAACCTATTTTAATTTTATTATTCATGTCAATTTTCTTTTTCAATAAGGTAAATAACTCAAGCAATTAAAAAGTATCAAAATCAGTTTTACGCATGATTCCGAACCATTTGATTACTTTTTCAGAACTTCCGTCATAAACATGTATTAGATAGATACCGCTCGAGATAGGCACATTGGCGTCATTTTTTAAATTCCAATCAATGTATGTTTTAGAGTCATCGTCTTTTCTAATTCTTCTAACCAAAAATCCACTCTGAGTATAAATAGAAACTACGCAAAATTTAGGCAAGTTGGTTAACCTAACTCTTGCATCCAATTGGTTGTTTGGATCTTCATATCCAGCATAAGCGTAGTATGGGTTTGGTGAAACTGAAACCAAATCCAAAGCTGTTTTTCTAGCCTCTGGTGTGGCTGTCGTAGGTGCAATGTTTTCAGTAGAGAATCTGTACAAAGGCAAACCATTGTTTTCTAAAACACTAGAAGTGTTGGTGTAAGAAGCATAAGGTCTTTTTACTCTTAATTTCACAGTTGTTTTAGTAGGAATCAAACCTTGTTCAGCACTAAACATTGGATATTTAGGCTGTGTGATAGGCATTGACACCCACATTGCTTGTGAATAAAGGTATCTTTTTAATAGTGTTTGATTTGTACCATTTTCAATTAAAGTAAACAAACTGTCATAGCTTTTACCCTCATCGTATCTTGGACCTCTGTAGCTTATAGGACTTGTTGGTGTTGACCTGAAAGCTTTTGTACCCATGATATAAACATGGTGTTTACCTCCAAATAAAAATTCCATTCCACCAGCATTATTAGAAATATAATTACCTGTTGGATTCCAAATCATGTCATTTCCATTTTCTGTTGGCAATGAAGAATCTTCAGCAAATAAAATGTTTAAACGCTCTCCTGTTTCTACATTTACAGCATATCCAGGGAACCATCCCATTCCATTACCAGTTCCGTCTGGCTTGCCATTTTTATCAACTGATGGTGATTTTCTTCTGTTTAATTTAACAGCACCACCTATTGTTAAGTTGTAATTTTCACCAGCTTCAACAACTACACAACGTGTCCACAATGATTTGTCATTAGTAAGAACCAAATCAACACCTTGCAATTCTGACAGTTGGTTATCGGTAGTGTATCCGCCATTACCAGCGGAACCTTTACCATCTGAAGCTACTGCCCATGCAGGACCATATGTAGATTGTTTGGTGTCTGAAGCAACGGCTCTTGCTGCCAATGCATATGGCGCCCAAGTTCCACCAATTACTTTACTAAATGCTTTTCTAGGATCAACTGGGCTTTTAGGTGCTTTTGAACCAGCCGCAAAATCGTGTTCGAAGAAATTACCATATTCAGGATCTCCATTTTTACCTGCTCTAATCCAGTTGAATTGAGAAATTGGAGCTGCTTCATCAGGCACTCCAGATAACCAAACATAATTTGGATTTTCAAATTCTATTGATCCACTTACAAATCCATTACTGATATCATTTGCATCATCTGGATTGCCAAGGGATGTAGCTTGTTGGGTTGTAACGCTCAATCCCCAATTTGCAAATATTTGCTCATTTGGAGCACCTAAAGAACGTTCAGCTCTAACAACTTCACCAGTACTTACATTTTTCAAGGTCCAATAAGCTGTATCTCCATTTAATTGTGCTGCTTTATCCGAATTTGAACTGTCAATAAAACGCAATTCAAAATTTGCATGTGGAATTTTAAATGGATTGATCACCTTCACCATTACAGGTCCAAACCCAATTTTATATTTTGGCACTTCAACATAATATGGAGCCAACAATGCTTTGTGAATGGTTTCTTCAGTCAATTGAATTTCCAAACCTGAATTTCCAATACCTTCTATTTTTTGAATTTCAGGACCATCTCCGTAAGTTGAGTTTAATGTGGTACCATTTGCATGCGGAGCAGCTTTATGAGGAACAGCCATGTAAGTAGTATTGGCTGACCCATCAAATCTTTTACGACCGGCTAAATACTGTGTTTGTTCTTTTGAACAATTTACCGCACTTGAATAAGCAATTAAATAGTAATGGTAATTTTGGAAATTAATCAATGTTTGATCAGAAGCTGTTGAGAATAGATCTTTTGAAATTTCAAAACTGTGTTGAACACCTTTATCAGCTCCAGCGACCATGATTTTTTTGGTACTACCCAAATCAGGGTCGTTTACAATATTAACAATCATGTTTACGCCGTCGGCTATATCACATTGTGCAACCAAACGGGCTTCATCACTGTTGTATATATCTCCTGGAGGTGAACTTGTTTTGGTTTGGAAAATCTGATAACCTTGGAATTTGTATAAAGTTTTGTCATCACACAAACCAGCACTTGAATCTACATAGGCTTCGGTTTTTTGATAATTAGTTATATTGATGATTAATTTCCTGTCCAATTCTGTAATTTCCATTGTAGGTATAGATGGGCCATCAATAAATTTAAAATTATTGTTATAAAGCACATACGCTTTATCCGATGCTTCTTTTAACAAGTTAAATGAACCTGTAGAACCTCCAGTTGTTGCTCTTGCCCATACAACGGCAATCGTAACTTCGTTTCTTGCACCAGGCAATAAACTGAATGGGCCTGCAGTTTGCATAAACCTTCTGTCTCCAGGTTGGTTATTTGCTATTTTTTCTGTCCATGCTTCTCTGTTTGCAGGATCTGATGATCCAGGGAACATAAATGAAGCAGTATCTGTTCCACCTCTTCCATTTCCACCATAGGTAATACTCAAACCATCTGTCCATCTACCATTGAGGTAATTCCAATAATGTTCAGGTCTTCTAGGATTACCCGTTACCGAAAAGTCATTGTTGTAATAAACAAACTTGGTCAAACCAATTTCTGATCCATCAGGTCTTCTAGGTCCTTCAAAGAAATTCACACCAACACTTGGTGGGTTCAAGCCGTATCCTAAAATACCCTCATCGTTGTCATCACCATTGTAACACAAACCTAAATTTCTTTTCACATCACATTCTACATAGTCATCTGAATAGTTACCAAGGTCGGCATCAACCCATTGACCAAAAATACAACTATCTACTGTTTCTGTACCTCTGTTATAAATGGTAGTTCTATAGAAAGTCATGTTATTTACTTCATCATTGGTTGAATAACCAAAACATTGAGTGTGCAATTCCAACCCAATAGCCATACCTTCTGTTTCAGAGTGGATGTTTCCTTTATCGTTGTAAATCATATACAACATCATATCAGGAATATTTTGAGGATTGTTGTAATCAAACGAAGGATAATCTCCAGAAACTGGATCATAAATACCATCGTTGTTGTAATCAACAAACGGAGCTAGTGTTCTGGCTTCTCCAGCTTTTCCATTACCCGGCCAAGTTGTAATCACATCAGGCGCATTGCTCCAATTATCAGGATTGTTTCTAAACTGGTCTATTTCTTGGAGGCTTATTTTCCAAATTTGGTCATAAGCTTTACAAGTCTCCTTGCTCACTGAACCTTTTGCTGCTCCATCTACTTGTAATGGACCTGGGTAATAATCATTACCACTTTGACGGTATGTTTGTGCCGCAATTCTCAAATTGCCTTGAGTAATGCCCCCAATCCACAATGCTCCAGCAAACAATGAATGCTTAGAAACTTGTCCAGTTCCAACTTTAGGAACTTCATACCTTGCATTGCTTAAATTCCACCACATGTCACCACCATTTAAAATGGTTGTTCTAACATTGTTGATGTCTAAATCTTTTTGCTGAGAGGCGGGTTCGCAACCACTTGCTTTTTTAAACAGCTGATCGGCACCACGTTTCCCTAGTCCAATTACTTCTTTTGCAAAACCATTTGTTGTCAATGCTAACAAAGACAAAACAAATGCAGGTTTCAATAAAAGATTGGAAGTTAATTTATTCATATTTATCATGATACTTTTATATTAAAAATAAAGGGCAACACCAATACGAGTTAAACGAGGTAAACTAAATCTATCAGGATTTAACATTCTTGCATTGTACAAGTCAACATAAGATTGTTGATCGGTTGCGGTTCTAATTTGTTCTTGCGCCTGCGGAGAAGCTAAGAATCCATCATTGTATGCGTTTCCAGTATATCTGAACACTGAAGTAACGTTAGCTGTATTCAATAAGTTTTGAACCCATAAGAACACTCTCAACCTATAGAAAGTTGTGCTACCGTCAATTTTCTTTTGTTTGAATTCGAAATTCTTATCAATGTTTAAGTCTACATTGAATTGTGGTGGCAAATTGGCACCATTGATTGTTCCTTTTAATGGACTTCTTACTACAACACCTGACTGAACTCCGTCAGGAGTAGGTAACATGTTTTGGGTATAAGGCCTTCCAGAATAAGCAGTAAAAATGAAGTTCAATCCTGCATTTTCTAAAATCTTTTTGCCTGCTACCACTGGACCATCATATTCTTTACCTGACTTGTAATGGTAATCAAAACTTAATTTTACTGTATGTCTGGTATCAAAATCAAGCGGGAAAATTGTTCTCAAAGTTGGCAATCCTACTTGAACCAATGCACCACTAGAGGTTGCATTTGATCCAGTACCATCGGCAAATTGCAATTGGTAATTTGCACCCAATGATACATTACCTAATTCACGAATATTGTATTCCAAACCAATACTTTTAACTGTTGCAAAGTCTAAGTTTCCAAACGTATTGTAGTCGTTAGGCCATGCTTGAATGTATCTATACAACTGAACCATGTTTCTGTATTCACGGTATGAGGCAATGATACCCAATGCAGCATCTTGTCCAATTTGTTGACGGAAGCCAATTTCGTAATCGGTTACTTGTGTCATTTTCAAATTCGGGTTGGCAATTGCACCATCACTCAATCTGTTTTGTAAGAAATAGTAATCGTCAATTTGTCCAACATTTGCAGAAGGTCTTTGTGTCAATATATCGTAGGTTCCAAAAAACTGACTGGTTGTTGAAATTGGGAATGAGAACCAAACCCTTGGTAATAATTTCAAATCTGGCTCATAATCTTTAAATGAAGCAGCGGTTGGTTTATTTGGATTTGATGGGTCGATGAGTAAAGGAGTGTTTCTAGTTGTACCAGCATCTCTGGCTATCTGTTGAGGGTCGGTAACTGGATTGCCATTTTTATCGTACCAATTATTGCCACTTCTAAAACCAGCTACATTTAAACTTGCACTTTGTCCACCATCACCAAATTTTTCATTGTTTACGTAAATGGCATAGTCATCGCCAATGGTTGTAGGAATTTGATTTTTCAAGTTACTGAATCTGCTTTCGCTGCTTCCTTTAACCTCTCCAACTGTATAAATAGGAGCCATGCTATATGGATCTTTCAACACAGGCTGGTTGGCATCAAATCTTTCCATTCTTAACCCTATACGAACAATTAAATCTTTGAATACAAATTTGTCTTGAACCCAAGCTGCCAAATATGTTGGTTGGTAGGCTGGTAATAACCTTGAAGTAGGATTGTTTAAGAAATCATCTAAAGATGGTTTCTTGTAACCAATGCTGTTACCCAAATGGTCGTAACCAGAATAGCTCACAATAGAATTACCATTGTTCAACAATTCATCTGCATTGAACATGTCTAAAGAATAAGTACTTGGTTTGTATGAATTCACATCAATGAAACTGTACTGATTGATAGGATTGCCATTGGCATCAACTGCACCTTGTCTAATTAATGCGTCTCTTAAATTTTTATCAAAATTGGTTTGTTGATCGGCAACAATGCGCTTGTTAAACCAAACTGTATCTTGAAACACGCCATTTTGGTCAAATTTTAAGATGGCACTGTCACTAGATGTATTTAATCCTAGGAATTGTCTGTTTGCATTTAAGCGCATCAAAGACCAAAGACCATTGGTACTTAAACTGTATGAACGTCTGAATTGTTGCTCTCCTGTAATACCCAATTGAATTTCATGTTTGGCTTTAGGATTGCTTTTTGGTGCAATGCTAAATTCACTCATGATGTAAAGGGTATAAATTTCTGACAATCCCTTAGAATAGCCATTGCCATTGGTTCCAACATTGCTCCACATATTTGAGTAAATGCCATTTGGATTGTCACCATTGATTAATCCTCCAAATTGTCTCACAGTTCCTAAATTGGTGATGTTACCAGCACCTAAGAAATTGTATAAAGCTTTGGTATAATTTCCACGAACGGTATTGATATCTGCTTGCTCAAAAGTGTAAGCGGTATCAACGGAACCCGATTGTCTGTAATAATTGGTTAACTGAATGTATTTACCATTGTCCATTAAGAAACTATCTGCAGGTGCTCCAAAACCTTTGGCAACTCTCGAAAAAGTAGGCGCTTGATAAGTAGTAAATTTACCTAGGTAGCCGTAATCAAAATAATTGTTCTGAAATTCTGCGTCCATGCTTTCAGAGGCAATGCGTTCATATGACAATCTAACAGAATAGAAAGCATTGCTGATACCTCCATTCTTAGCGGCATCATCTTTGTTTTTCTCAGAATCTTTACCAAAATTTTGGGTTAGCTGAACATACGTTCTAAACACATTCGATTTTGACAAAGAGTTGTTATCATTGTTCATCAAAGAGCTGAATGAACTCCAGTTTCTTCCTTGTGAGAAGTTTCCAAAATAACCCAATCTTACATTTACGTTTCTTGTAGGTTGGTAGTTGAAATTACCACTGATATTAACTGAATAACCTGCTGCATTTTGTCTGTAACCAACTTTTTCCAAGTCTGATGCTCTTAAATATTCTGCGGCATTGAACAATGTTCCAGACGCACTTGGCACCAAAGGTGTATTTTGTAATTCTTTTAATTTTGAGGCCTTCACTTGATACAAATCTACCGCTGGTAAAGAACCATCTTTGCTGTAGGTAAATGAACCAGAGAATAAAAATCCTAACAATACCCTTTCTTCAGAACCACGACCTTTGTTGATTGATTTGATAGGACCAGAAATTAAGGTTTGAACTTGGTTATAATGAGAATTGTCTAAATAGCTGTTGAATGGAGAAGCTGTTATGATTTCTATACCTCTATTGAAATTTTTGGTTGGAGCTTTGGTTGTAATACTGATTGCACCACCAACAAAGTCTCCATATTGCGCTGGGGTTCCACCTGTAATTACTTGAATTTGGTCGATGGCATTTTGCGGAATGCTATTGGCACCTGCATTTACTCTCACCCCATCAATGTAATATGCTGTACCTTCAGCCCTTGCACCTCTAAAGTTTGGGGTAGATCCATTTCTAGATTCTACACCAAGCACCGTATTGGCAATAGAGTTCACGTTCCTTACCGGCGATTTCATGATCTCTTGTGAAGTTAATTTACCTCCTTTTACACCGCCACGGTCAATCAATTCTTTCTTTACAGTAACTACAACTTCTTTGAGTTCATTGTCTGCAGACATAGAAAAATCAATGAATTTATCTTCTTCTGCTCCTACATAAATACCCTTTAAAGTAGTGTTTGGATAACCAACATAAGTGGCATACAATTCGTATTCTCCAGGCTGTAAAGCCTTAATAATAAAACCTCCTTCATCATCAGAGAGGGCTGTGGCTTTAGCTACGCCATTCAGTTTAATGGTAATGCTGACATAATCCAAAGGCTTTTTTGTTTTGCCATCAATTACTTTTCCCCTGATTGTTCCCATACCAGACTGAGCAAAGAGCCCAAACTGAATCACAAATACAAATACGAGTAGTGAGTATATTTTCTTCATTTACTTATAATTTACAAATAGCTATTCTAAAATAAGAGGTGTAAAATAAATCAGTTAAAAGGAATTTAACAAATTCGTCACCTAAATGGCTGTATTTAACCGGCTTATTTTTCATTGATTTCTTTAATTTTTTTCAACAATACTGCCGATATTTTATCGTAACTCTCTATAGTCCAGCCCCCAATATGTGGAGTGAGTGTAACAGCGTCCGATTTTACCAAAAAGTCAAATTCTTTTTTTTGTTCAGGACTCAACCTATTCAAATCTTCGTTTTCCAATACATCCAAGGCGCATTTGCTAATTTTACCCATTTGTAAACCCTTGATTAGGTCGGCTGTTTTTACAATGGCTCCCCTACTCAAATTTAAAAGAAATATGGGCTTTTTGAATTGCAACAAGAATTCGTCATTTACCATTCCATGTGTTTCTTTGTTCAAGGGAATGTGTAAAGACAACACATCTGCCTCCTCAAAAATGTCTTGCATATTTGAAGCTATCAGTTGTTCGTCCCCATAGTTTGTAAGATACTTGTCATACACCAGTACTTTGCATCCAAACCCAAGCAGTCTTTTTGCAACAGCCTTTCCTGTATTTCCGAAACCAATTACTCCAACAGTTTTTTTAGAGAGTTCTGTTCCCCTATTGGCCTCACGCAACCACAAGCCACTTTTCACTTCATTGAAAGACTTCGAAATATTTCGCATTCCATTTAACAATAAGCCCAAGGTATGATCTCCAACCGCATCTGAGTTGGCCTCTCCTGCATTGATACATTCAACTGAAAAAGCTTGGGCAAGTTTTTCATCTATATTGTCCATACCTGCGCCAGCTCTGGCAATTAATTTGAGGCCTTTGGCTGCTTCAAAAACCATTTGATCGATGGAAATTTTAGACCTCAATACCAATATTTCTGGGTTCAATTCTACTAACCTAGATAAAATTGTTTTTCTGGTTGATTCTGGCTCATAAATCACCTCAAATCCATGCAAGGCAAGACCATCCGTTAAAATCGGAGACACATCGTCTATGATATAAACTTTTGTTTGCTTGCTCATTTAAACCAAGTGTTGAAAGTAAGGGTTAAAGTTGCATCATTAAGGATGGTAGAACACATGGCCCAATGAAAAGTAAATTGCAATCCCCAATAAATCATTGGTTGTTGTAATAAAAGGACCAGTAGCAATAGCAGGGTCGATTTTAAGTTTGTGCAGCAGCATTGGCACCATTGTCCCAAAAATAGATGCAAAAACTATCACAGTTATGAGTGCAATTGAAACCACTGCCGACATATTAGAATTTGGCGCAAAAAAGAATCCATACAACAAAATAATAACTGAACAAATGATTCCATTTAACAATGCCACCCTTGATTCTTTTAAAATTTTCTGCATGATATTTTTAGTACCTAGGGTATCATTTACCAATCCTTGAACCACAATGGCCGATGATTGCACCCCAGCATTGCCACCCATTGCAGCAATTAAAGGCATAAAAAAAGCCATTTCAGGATGTATGCGAATTTGGTCTTCGTACAATTCCAAAAATCTGGAACTGGCTATCCCTCCAAACAATCCAATAATTAACCAAGGCAGCCGAGCCCTAGATAGAATCCAAACTTTATCGGTTGAAACAACATCTTCGGTAATACCCGACATCAATTGGTAATCTTCATCCGCTTCATCATGCATGATTTCAACAACGTCATCAACGGTAATTCTGCCTACTAAACGGCCAATGGCGTCAACAACAGGCAATACAACCAAATCATACTTACGGGTAATGTTTGAAATCTCTTCAATTGATGCAGAGGTAGACACTGAAACTACCTGCTTGTTACAGACATCTGCAATCAAAGCATCTGGGCTGGCTAGGATTAAATTTTTCAATGTCATCAATCCAACCAAACGCTCAAATTCATCAACTACATAAACTACATAAATGGAGTTGACATTTTCTGCTTGGGTTCTAATTTCTTCAATACAAGATTGAACGCTTGCATTCAAAGCCGTTTTTACCAACTCAACAGCCATCAAACTACCTGCTGTATTTTCTTTGTAGTTGAGCAAAGCCAATAACTGACTGGCATAAGCAATGTCCTGGAGATTACTGAGCACTTCGTCTTTAATTTGTTCTGGCAATTGTGCCAAAATAAACGCCGCGTCATCTGAGTCCATCAGTTCAATGAATTCGTTGGCAATTTCTGCAGGACTATACGATTCAAAAAATAAATCTCGGGTTGGTTCATCGAGGTTAACCAATACTTTTACGAGTATTTCTCTTTCAATCTGAGAAAGAATTGTGATGCGCTCATCTAAAGACAATTGATTGATTAGTACAACCAAATCTTCAGGGTGTAACTGTACCAATAAATTGTTTAACTCGTTCAAAGAACCATTCCCAAGAAACTCTTTAATGAGTTTGATGTAATTTTTATCAATTAAATTCAATTCCATTTTCCGTTCAATTCTATCAAATTTACCAATTGAATAAAATCTTCCAAACTGAGCTCTTCTGCTCGTTTGGCAGCATATTCTCCCAAATGTGCATCCGATAAACCAAAAACAGAAACCGCATTCCTTAGTTTCTTTCTGCGCTGATTGAATGCTGTTTTAACTACCTTTTTTAATTTACCAATTGGAACAGGCAATTGCGTTGTTTTCCTAACCATCCGCATTACTCCTGATTCTACTTTTGGTGGAGGATCAAAAACATGTGGGGGAACCGTAAATAAATATTCTGTATTGTAAAATGCCTGGGTCAACACACTGATAATACCATATTCTTTACCCCCAGGTTTGGCACAAATGCGTTCTGCTACTTCTTTTTGGAACATCCCTACCATGATTGGGATTTGCTCCATATTGTCTAAAATTTTAAATACAATTTGAGACGAAATATTGTAAGGGAAATTGCCAATAATTGCTAATTCTGAATGAAACCAAGATTTAAAATCCATTTCTAAAAAGTCTTCACTCAATAACCGGTTTTCTAATGCAGGAAAATTTTTAGCTAAATAGGCAACAGACTCTTTGTCAATTTCTGAAGCCCAAACCTGCAAATGTGGAAATTTCAATAACCTTTGAGTGAGTACGCCCATTCCAGGACCTACTTCTAGCACATCAATTGTATTTACTTGACTTTGCAAAGCATTTACAATTTCATCAGCAATCACTTCATCCGTTAAAAAATGTTGGCCTAAATGTTTCTTCGCTTTTACTTTTTCAGACATGTTTGCAAATTCTCATATTTTGTTGGAACATGAAAGGTTTTTTATTTTTAAACTAAGCCTATCCTATAAATTCAACTATTGTACCTATAAAGAGATTCGCATTCTTAGTTGATTAGCCCATTTAAAAAACTAAATTTGCCTTATGATTGAAGTAAAATCTATTAAATCTTTGGCAAAAAAATGCCATAGTCTATACCTGGTTGATAACAAAACAGATTTCAAGAAAATTGGATTGAGCCCTGAGGCCATCAAATTAATCCAATCAAAATTTGCAGACAAAACTTATTTTGTAGGAATTACCATTTTGTCGGATAAATCTTATTTTCAACACAAAGACGGTCTCAAAAACAATACAAATGAACGTCTAGAAGAACTGCGTTGTTTGGGAAACAAATTAAATGGTCTGCTTAACAACGACAAACAAACCCAATTTCAAATTTCAGGGTTTAATACTGATGATGCCATGGCATTTTCAGAAGGTTTTTTATTGAGCAATTACCAATTCCTCAAATACAAAACCAAAGACAATAAGCCCAATACCCTGAAACAATTGAGTATTCAATCTCAACAAAACATGCTACAGTCTATTGCCAACCTAAACAATGTAAGTGAAGCTGTCTTTATGGCCCGAGATTTGGTAAATGAACCTCAATCATATTTATCGGCAACCAAACTGGCAGAAGAAATTTCTAAAATGGGTAAGAAGGCTGGTTTTAAAGTGTCTGTTTTAAATAAATCTCAAATTCAAACATTGAAAATGGGAGGCTTACTTGCTGTTAACAAAGGCAGTAAAACACCTCCAACTTTTACCATTGCCGAATACAAACCTGCAAAACCAATAAACAAACATCCAATAGTTTTAGTAGGAAAAGGAGTGGTATATGATACCGGAGGTTTGAGTTTAAAACCAACCAGTGGTATGGATACCATGAAATGCGATATGGCTGGAGCTGCTGCTGTTGGATCGGCCATGTATGCAATTGCCAAATCAAAATTAAATGTACATGTCATTGCCCTAATACCAGCAACAGATAATAGACCAGGAGAAAATGCATATACCCCAGGAGATGTCATTCATATGTACGATGGCCAAACCGTTGAAGTATTAAATACCGATGCAGAAGGCCGAATGATTTTAGCCGATGCTTTGGCATATGCTAAAAAATACAAGCCTGAATTGGTTTTGGACTTTGCTACATTAACTGGCGCTGCTGCTGCTGCCATTGGGCAATATGGAATTGTTTGTATGGGTAATGCCCCTGAAAAAACAAAAGATAAACTCAAAGCAAGTGGCAACCAAGTACACGAAAGATTGGTGGAATTTCCATTCTGGGATGACTATGGAAAACTCATTAAAAGTGACATTGCCGACTTAAAAAACATTGGAGGACCTGTAGGCGGCGCCATTACTGCCGGAAAATTCTTAGCCCACTTCACTGATTACGATTGGATGCACTTTGATATTGCAGGACCTGCATTTTTAGCCTCAACAGATCAATACAGAGGAAAAAATGGAACAGGTGTAGGCGTGCGATTTATTTTCGATTTCATCCAAAACTATGTTAGCCCTAAAAAATAATGAGTAAATTACCCATCATAGGAATCAGCATTGGAGACATCAACAGTATTTCGGTTGAAGTAATCTTAAAAACCCTTCTAGATGCAAGGATTCTGAATTATTGCACTCCATTGGTTTACGGTTCTCCCAAAACAATCGCATTTTGGAAAAAACACTTGAACTTGGGTGAAATTCATTTTCATCAAATTCAAACTTTAGACCAATTGCATCCTAAAAAAAACAACCTCAAAATTGTTTGGGATGAAGAAATAGACATCAAACCTGGAGAAGCAAATGAAACAGGAGGTAAGTATGCTTTTAAATCCTTGGAATCTGCTACTAAAGATTTGGTTGAAGGTAAAATTCATGCTTTGGTGACAGGACCTGTCAATAAAAACAGCATTGTCATTCCAAATAGAAAATTTGCAGGACATACAGAATACATTGCCGAAGAATGTGGCGCCAAACCATTGATGATACTTGCTAGCCAAGAGCTCAAGGTGGCTTTGGTTACGGGTCATATTCCGGTAAGTGAAATTAGCAAACAACTTTCTAAAGAAGCCATTCTTGGTAAAATTAGGCTGTTTGCCAATAGCCTTAGGAGTGATTTTGGAATCAGCAAACCCAGAATTGCGGTATTGGGGCTGAACCCTCATGCCGGAGATGGTGGGTTGTTAGGAAAAGAAGAAATTGAAATCATCATACCAGCTGTTGAAGCTGCTCAGCAAGAAAACATCGGTATTTTGTTTGGCCCTTATCCTGCAGATGGATTTTTTGGATCGGGTATGCATCAGCAATACGATGGCGTTTTGGCCATGTACCACGACCAAGGCTTGATTCCATTTAAGGCTTCGGCTTTTATGGATGGTGTAAATATTACAGCCGGGCTTCCTGTGGTAAGAACTTCACCTGACCATGGAACTGCTTTTGCAATAGCAGGCAAAAATGAAGCAAACCCGGCCTCATTGAGAAATGCCATCTATGCTGCTTTAGACATATTAAGAAAACGAAACATACACCAGGAAATAACTCATGAACCTTTGCCAATGACTCCCTTTAAAAGAGAACGATTCCGGATTGATTTTTAATAAAAATATATATAACAATCTGACAATCAATAAAAAGCAAAAAGTTCTACTTTTTTGTAACATTTCCGTATTTTTGTAGGCTAAAAAAATGGGTTTGGAGTCTAAGGCATATACAATTGAATTCAATAAACTTCAACATGGGTTGAACAGAGATGAATTTATATTGGACCACTCGTTCATGGAAGCATTTGAATTTTCACCTGTCAAAGCTATTTCGGTTAAGGCGGCAGTTGAAATAGACAAATCTGAAAACATGTACGGGTTCGAATTTGAGCTAATCGGTTCAGCATCAGTAAGTTGCGACAACTGTTTGGTTTCAATAGAAATGCCAATACACCAAAATTTCAGCTTTCTCATTAAAATGAGTGAAGCCAATAATTTTGACAACCCGGATATGATCTATCTCAATCGAAATGAAATTGGATATGATTTGAAACAATACCTTTACGAAAGCGTATTGCTATCATTACCAACCAAAAGAGACTGCGATGGTTTACCCGAACCAAAACCATGTGACAAAGCTGTATTGAATAAGTACAGTGAAAACGAAGAAAATGTTGACCCTCGATGGGACAAACTAAAAGATATATTATAATCAATTAACAAGGAGAAATAGACTATGCCTAATCCAAAACGAAAAATCTCGAACTCACGCCGTGACAAACGTAGAACACACTACAAAGGTGCTACTCCAACTTTAACTGTTGAAGCTGCATCAGGTGAAACTCATTTGCGCCACAGAGTAACTGCTAATGGTTACTACAAAGGGAAATTAGCTTTCCCTGAAATGAAAAAAGATATTTAAGCTTACTTAAGCACTAAGTGCACACATATGAAAATTGGTTTTGACATCATGGGGGGAGATTATGCCCCAAAAGAAGCAATTGCAGGTGCAATACTGGCTAACAAAGAATTGGCAGGAACTGCCCGTATCGTTCTATTTGGAGACAAAGATCAAGCAATCTCACTCATTCAAGAGAATGGTGCTGATATAGCTGATTTTGACTTTGTTCACACTTCTGAAGTAATTAGCATGGGGGAACATCCAACCAAAGCTATTTCTCAAAAGAAAGATTCGAGCATTTCTGTTGGTTTCGGTATGTTGGCTCAGAAACAAATAGATGCATTTGTAAGTGCTGGAAATACTGGAGCAATGTTAGTTGGATCCATGTTTTCAGTTAAACCAATTGAAAGGGTAATCAGGCCGAGCATTACATCTATTGTTCCAAAATTGAACGGAAAATTTGGTGTTGTATTGGATGTAGGTGCTAATGCTGATTGCAAACCGGATGTACTTTTCCAATTTGGCATTCTTGGTTCTTTAATGATGAAGCATGTATATGGGGTTGAAAACCCAAGAGTAGGCTTACTCAGCATTGGAGAAGAGAAAGAAAAAGGGAATTTAGTTACCATTGCTGCACATCAAATGATGGCTGAAACAACTGCCTTTAATTTTATTGGCAATGTGGAAGGCCGTGATTTCTTATCAGATAAAGCCGATGTAATTGTATGTGATGGTTTTACCGGAAATGTGGTACTAAAAACATTAGAATCTGTTTACTATGTCATGAAAAAACGTGGCGTAGAAGACGATTTTATAGAAAGATTTAACTATGAAAACTATGGTGGAACTCCAATTTTAGGAGTGAACGCCCCTGTGATTATAGGACATGGAATTTCAAATGCAAAAGCATTTAAAAACATGATACTTTCAGCCAAAGAAGTTCAAAATTCCGACTTGGTTAATATTATTAAAACATCCTTTAAAAGTGTTGTTCTCCCAGTTTAAAAAATGAGTAAAATCACTGCTGCAATAACTGCCGTAAATGGCTATGTTCCACCAACAGTCTTGTCTAATAAAGACTTGGAAAAAATGGTGGACACCAACGACGAATGGATCCTTAGCAGAACCGGAATTAAAGAAAGAAGGATTCTCAAAGAACCTGGTCTGGCCACTTCAGACATGGCTGTAGAAGCTGTGAATGGTTTACTCAAAAAGAGAGGTATCTCTGCAGAAGAAATCGACCTGATCATTTTTGCAACTGTAACCAGTGATCTCATATTCCCTTCATCTGCCTGTTTGCTAGCAGATAAAATCGGAGCAAAAAATGCTTTTGGTTATGACTTGGCAGCTGCTTGTTCAGGATTCTTGTTTTCATTAGAAACAGGTGCTCGTTTCATTGAAAGTGGTAAATACAAAAAAGTATTGGTTGTGGGTGGAGATAAAATGTCTTCAATCATTGATTATACTGACCGCAACACCTGTATCATATTTGGAGACGGATGCGGAGCTGTTTTACTTGAGCCAAATGAAGATGGATACGGCATAATAGATTCAGTATTAAAAATTGATGGTCATGGCCGTCATTTTCTTCACCAAAAAGCGGGTGGATCTTTAAAACCACCTACTCATGAAACCATAGATGCCAAAGAACATTTTGTTTTTCAAGATGGCAAAACTGTTTTCAAATTTGCTGTAACCGGAATGGCTGATGTTTCTGCACAAATTATGGAAAGAAACCACCTGAGTGCCGATGACATTGCCTGGTTAGTTCCACACCAAGCCAATTTGAGAATTATAGACGCAACAGCTGAGCGTATGGGATTAGGCAAAGAAAAAGTAATGATTAACATTGATCATTTTGGCAATACCACAAACGGCACTTTGCCACTTTGCTTATGGGAATGGGAATCTAAACTAAAAAAAGGCGACAATTTGGTATTGGCTGCATTTGGAGGTGGATTCACATGGGGAGCCATTTATATCAAATGGGCCTATGACGGGAATTAAAATATTCTTACAAAAAACAATTCAAACATTTTTTTTATAATTTTGACTTTCTTAATCATTCATTTATGGAATTAAAAGAAATCAAGGAACTAATTAAATTAGTTTCTGATGCAGGTGTAACCGAAGTAGAAGTTGAACGTGGAGATTTTAAAATCTCTATCAAAAAGACTGACGATAAAGTAACCTATGTTCAACAGGCACCAATGGTAACTTCTGTTGCCATGACTGAACAAGCCAGACCGGCTTCTATTTCAGCTCCAGTTAACACTGAAAAGTTAGAAGCTCCTGCAGCCAAAACTGAAAGTGTCAATGGCAATTTCATTACCATCAAATCGCCAATGATTGGAACTTATTACAAATCTCCCTCTCCAGACAAACCAAATTTTGTTCAAATTGGTGATGAAATCAAAGTTGGTCAAGTTTTGTGTATTGTAGAAGCCATGAAACTATTCAACGAAATTGAATCGGAAGTATCTGGTAGAATTGTAAAAATATTGGTTGAAAATGCTTCACCTGTTGAGTATGACCAACCATTGTTTTTAGTTGAGCCAATTAAATAATTGGACCTCCACTTAAAAATTGGAATTCAACTCCATTCAAACAAAAAACAACATGTTTAAAAAAATACTGATTGCAAATCGGGGCGAAATTGCACTGAGGATCATTCGAACTGCAAAAGAAATGGGCATTAAAACGGTGGCAGTATACTCTACTGCCGACCGAGATAGCTTACATGTTCGCTTTGCAGATGAGGCCGTATGTATAGGTCCTGCTCCATCTCCACAATCTTATTTAAATATTGCCAATATCATTGCAGCTGCAGAAATTACCAATGCAGATGCCATTCATCCTGGCTATGGCTTTCTTTCTGAAAACGCAAAGTTCTCGCAAGTTTGTAGAGACCATGGAATTAAATTTATTGGAGCATCTCCAGAAATGATCAATTCAATGGGCGATAAAGCCAGTGCAAAAGATACCATGAAAAAAGCAGGTGTTCCTGTCATTCCTGGTTCTGAAGGATTGTTGTCTGGCCCTGATGAAGGCCGCAAATTGGCTAAAGGTATTGGCTACCCAGTTATCATCAAGGCAACAGCCGGAGGTGGTGGTAGAGGAATGCGCATCATTTGGAATGACGAAGAATTTGAGAAACATTGGGACAGTGCCCGTCAAGAAGCAGCTGCTGCTTTTGGAAACGATGGCATCTACATGGAAAAGTATGTAGAAGAACCAAGACATATTGAAATTCAATTGGCAGGTGACCAGTACGGCAATGTTTGTCATTTGAGTGAAAGAGATTGCTCTATTCAAAGAAGACATCAAAAATTGGTGGAAGAAAGTCCATCTCCATTTATTGACGAGGAATTGAGAGAAAAAATGGGTGCAGCTGCAATTGCTGGAGCATCTGCCATTAAATATGAAGGTTTGGGGACCATTGAATTTTTGGTAGACAAACACAAAAACTTCTATTTCATGGAAATGAATACCCGTATTCAGGTAGAACATCCAGTTACTGAGGAAGTCATTAATTTTGACTTAGTAAAAGAGCAAATATTAATTGCAGCTGGTGTGCCAATTAGTGGTAGAAACTATTACCCTATTAAACATGCCATTGAGGTTCGTATCAATGCCGAAGATCCATATAATAATTTCAGACCAACTCCAGGTAAAATAGAATATTTACACAAACCTGGTGGGCATGGTGTTAGAGTTGATACTCATATTTATGCGGGCTATACCATTCCCTCAAATTACGACTCTATGATTGCTAAAATGATTGTAAGTGCTCAAACCAGAGAGGAAGCAATCATTAAAATGGAAAGAGCCTTGAGCGAATTTATCATTGAAGGACCTGGACTCAAAACAACCATTCCATTACAAATTAAATTAATGCAAAATGAAGACTTCAAAAAAGGCAATTTCACAACCGCCTTTATGAATACCTTCGACATCAATAAATAATTTACATAAGCCCCGCAAGGGGCTTTTTTTTATTACCCAAAGATGGAACTACTCCCTTTATTGTTATTACATCCACCTATATCAGGTTATTATGCCAGATCAAAGGGGCATTCTTTTTGGTTCTGGTTTATGATGGGCCTGTTTTTGCCCATCATTTCAAATGTGATACTTTATTTCATCAAAGACAAACCATTGCCTATTGCTGTTGAAACAGCGCCCTTGCACGAACAAAAAGACAAAGTAATATACCGCAAACCTGGTTTTGAATACCAACTAAAAAACAGCTAATATGCGCTTCTACTATCTTTTATGTATGCTGTTAATAGGATTTGCCAAGGTTGCAATGGCACAAAAGCAAATTGAATCTACCCCCTTGTACAATTTAAACAACCAAAGCCAATACATTCAAGATGCTTACAAGTTCAAAGCTACGGTATTGTGGTTTTATTCACCCGATTGTCCACTGTGTCAGCAATACACCCTTGTTTTCAAACAACTTCAGAAAAAATTTGGCAAAGAGGTGCAATGGTATGCCATATCAACCGGTAAAACTGGCTCAAAAGCTGTAAAGAACTTTATAAAAACTTACCAATTGAACATGACTTACCTCACTGACAAACAACTGCAATTGGTTCAATTATTAAAAGCAAGAATTACCCCCGAAGTCTTTGTCTTGAATAGCAATTATAAGCTTATTTACAGTGGTAGAATAGACAACTGGGCCTATGCCCCTGGAAAAACCAGACCCCTTACGAGCATTCATGATTTGGAGATGCAATTGAAAAAATTGATGCTAAATCAAAACATGCCATACACCTCTAAAACCGCCATTGGATGTTTCATAGAATAAACTTATTGCTGATTTGTTGTTTACTCTTATCGGCATGTCAAATGAATACAACACCCAATTTCTCTGAAGACATTGCTCCTATTGTTCAGCAGAAATGTATCAAATGTCACCAACAAAATGGAGGAGGTCCATTTCCATTAACCAATTACCAAGAAATTGCTTCTAAAGGTCAATTGATTGCCCATGTGGTTCAACAAAAAATAATGCCACCTTGGCCTGCTGATCCAGAATATGCTCATTTTACTGGTGAATTGGCGTTGTCTGATAAAGAAATTAATCAAATTCAAAAATGGGTGACAAGCGGAATGCCAGCTGGAGACAGTAGCCTGCAATTGGAATTACCCCCAAACCAACAAATTAAGAACTCAAATTTTATAGTTGTAAAACTGCCTCAACCATTTTTAATTAAAGGCGATAACAAAGACCACTTTTTTGTAGCCAAATACCCCATTCAAGTTCCAGCCAATACATACATAGAGGCAATTGAGTTTGTGCCGCATCAATTGAAATTGGTGCACCACATGAATGCACATTTAATTAATTATTCAGAAACACAAACTGCATTCCCCCATTCAGCGCCTTATTGGGTCGATCAAAACCAACAAGAAAGTCAGCGCATACACAAAGATTTAAACCTGTGCTATACTGATGGTTCATACCCTGCAATGACCCCTTCTGTTTGCAATTATTTACCGGGTGCGCAATTTTCTAAATACCCTGAAGGTATTGGGGGATTCTCGCTTACTAAACAAGCCGTTTTATATATCAATGACATTCATTTTGGTCCAAGTCCAATACCTGTTATTGATTCATCTTATTTTAAAATTTATTTAACAGACAAAGCACCTGTTAGACCAGTGAAAGAATTTCAGATTGGCACACTCGGATTGAGCCCGGTTGTACCCGATTTGAGTATTCCGGCTAATCAGATCAAAACATTTAAAATTGAATTTACTGTACCTGAAGATATTTCTATCTTGAATATGGTTCCTCACATGCATTTGATTGGCAAAAAATTCAAGTCATATGCCATTAAACCAAGTGGAGATACTGTACGCTTGATTGCAATCAATCAATGGGATTTTAGATGGCAATATTTTTATAGACCTCCTCATTTATTAAAATTGCCAAGAGGAAGCCAAATTTATGTAGAAGCTGTTTATGACAATACTTCACAAAACCCAAATAATCCGTTCTCTCCGCCTCAATTAATTAGGGACAGGAACGGAAGTATGAAAACTACTGATGAGATGCTCCAACTCATACTCACCTATATTCCATACAAAAAAGGAGATGAAGACTTACCCAATGAGTAAGCCTTCAAAATCTCAGTAATTTTTAGCAGTAAGAGTCAAATGCAGCTTGTAAATGAGCTGAAATCATTTGTGCACTGCGTCCTTCAATCATGTGTCTTTCTACAAAATGCACCAATTCGCCATTTTTAAACAATGCAATAGCTGGCGAAGAAGGTGGGTAAGGCAAAGTAAATTCTCGGGCTTTGGCAACTGCTTCAGTTTCTTGTCCAGCAAATACAGTTAACAATTGAGCAGGTTTTTGGGCTGATTTTTCAACGGCTTCAATGACTCCTGGTCTGGCAGTTCCTGCTGCACATCCACAAACCGAATTGAAAACCAATAATTGAGTTCCTTCTTTATTTGAAAGGGCTTGTTCTACCTCTGATGGTGTCATCAAAGATTTGAATCCAACATTTTCTAATTGTTGTCTCATTGGAGCAACTAACATTTCTGGATATGCCATAGTGTGTCTGGTTTAAATTTGTTTGCTAAAGAACAAGCATTGAGCCAAAAAACAAAGCATGAAAGAATGTCAGCATAAATTTTACAATTAAAACCTGATTTGCAACCAATTTTATTTTTAAAATCAGACTATTACACCTAATTTTGAAGCCAATTTAATTTAAAGAGAAATGTCAGAAGCAAAATCACAACTTCCTTACAAAGTAAAAGATATCTCGCTTGCCGAGTGGGGCCGTAAAGAAATCAAATTAGCTGAAGCAGAAATGCCAGGCTTAATGTCAATTCGTAAAGAATATGGACCAAAACAACCCTTAAAAGGTGCAAGAATTGCTGGTTGTTTACACATGACCATTCAAACTGCAGTTTTAATTGAAACTTTGAAACACTTAGGTGCTGAAGTAACTTGGAGTTCATGCAATATATTTTCTACTCAAGACCATGCTGCTGCTGCTATTGCTGCTGCTGGTATTCCAGTTTATGCTTGGAAAGGTCAGAATGAAGAAGAATTTGATTGGTGCATTGAACAAACTTTGTTTGCATTTGATGGCGGACAAGGATTGAACATGATCTTAGATGATGGTGGAGATTTAACCAATATGGTTTTAGATAGATACCCTGAATTGGTAAGCAATATCAAAGGTTTATCTGAAGAAACTACAACAGGTGTTCACCGCTTGTACGAGCGCATGAGAAAAGGTACCTTGCCAATTCCTGCAATCAACGTAAACGACTCTGTTACCAAATCAAAATTTGATAACAAATATGGTTGTAAAGAATCTTTAGTTGATGCCATTCGTCGTGCAACTGACATTATGCTAGCTGGTAAAGTAGCAGTGGTTGCAGGTTATGGTGATGTTGGTAAAGGATCAGCAGAATCATTGAGAGGTGCTGGAGCAAGAGTTTTGGTTACTGAAATTGACCCAATTTGTGCTTTACAAGCTGCAATGGATGGATTTGAAGTTGTAACCATGGAAGAAGCTTGTTCACGTGCAAATATTTTTGTTACGGCAACCGGTAATGTAAAAATCATCACTGACCGTCATTTCAAAGCAATGCGTGACAAATCTATCGTTTGTAACATTGGTCACTTTGACAATGAAATAGACATGGCTTGGTTAAACGCTAATCATGGCAGCAGCAAATACACCATCAAACCTCAAGTAGATGTGTTCAATGTAAATGGCAATGAAATCATTGTTTTAGCAGAAGGACGTTTGGTGAACTTAGGTTGTGCTATGGGTCATCCAAGTTTTGTAATGAGTAATTCATTCTCAAACCAAACATTGGCTCAAATAGAATTATGGACCAATAGCAGTAGCTACGAAAACAAAGTGTATGTATTGCCTAAACATTTAGATGAAAAGGTGGCTGCTTTACACTTAGACCATATTGGTGCAAAATTAACCAAATTGGATCCTGAACAAGCCGAGTACATTGGTGTAAAAACAGAAGGTCCATTCAAATCAGAAATGTACAGATACTAATTTTAAAAACCCTAAAAAGCCACCCATACAGGGTGGCTTTTTTTATGGACAAAGCTTTCACTTAACTTTTTATCAATGAATGCCATGACTAAACTGAGTGTCAATATCAATAAAATAGCCTTGATTAGAAATTCTAGAATAGGAAACAATCCAAATGTAATTGAAATGGCTGTACTGGCTGAAAAATTTGGAGCAGAGGGTATTACTGTTCACCCAAGACCCGATGAAAGGCATATCAGGTATGCTGACATTCCATTGTTAAAGGCTGCGATGCAAACAGAATTCAATATAGAAGGCAATCCTATGGAAGCTAAGTTTATTGAATTGGTATTGGCCAATCAACCACATCAGGTAACTCTTGTACCCGACAATCAAAATCAATTAACCAGCGACCATGGTTGGGATACCATACAACACCAGCATTTTTTAGGAGATACCATTCAACTGTTTCAGTCAAAGGGCATTCGTACTTCTGTTTTTGTGGACCCCGAAATCAAGCACATAGAAGGCGCCAAAAAAGCTGGAGCCGATAGGATTGAACTCTATACAGAAGCCTATGCGAGTGGATTCAACGCCCATAGAGCAAATGCAATAGCACCTTATATCAAAGCGGCACAATTTGCCACCGAAATAGGTATAGGAATCAATGCTGGGCATGATTTGAACTTAGAAAACTTGAGCTATTTAAAAGGCGAAATTCCCCAATTGATGGAAGTTTCTATAGGACATGCGCTTGTATGCGACGCTCTCCTGTTTGGATGGGAAAACACCATTCAACAATACAAAAGAGCTTTGTTGTAATTACTTCAGAATGGTTTCTTCTCTGTCTGGACCAACTGAGATCACATTCACAGGAACACCAATCTGAGCTTCAACATAATTCATATATTTTTTAAAAGTTTCAGGCAATTCAGTGTACGTTCTCATCTTGCTCAAATCTCCTTGCCAGCCTTCAAATTTACTGTAAACTGGATCAATGGTATAATCTTGAATTCCAAAAGGAATTTGCTGTATGGTAGTACCGTTTAACTGATAGGCATCACAAACCAACACCTCTTCAAATCCGCTCAACACGTCTGATTTGGTGCAGATTAAATCGGTTACCCCATTTAACATGATTGCATATTTTAAACTAGGCAAATCTAACCAACCAGTTCTTCTTGGCCTACCTGTAGTTGCGCCAAATTCATGACCTAGTTTCCTCAACTTTTCACCGGTTTCATTTTCTTGTTCTGTAGGAAACGGACCATTACCAACTCTGGTACAATAGGCTTTAAAAATACCATATACTTTTTGAATGTGTTGAGGTGCAATTCCTAATCCAACACAAGCACCGCCAGTTATGGTATTCGAAGAAGTTACAAATGGATATGACCCAAAATCAATGTCTAATAAGGTTCCTTGAGCACCCTCAGCCAATATTTTTTTACCTTGAGCAATTAACTCATTGATGTAATATTCACTGTTGATGATTTTAAAAGTTTTTAGGAATTCAACTGCTTCAAAAAATGCAGGTTCATGTTCGCTTAAATTGTATTCAAAATTTAATGAATCAAGTAAAGTGCAATGAATGGCTGTTGCATTGGTGTACTTCTCTTTAAAAATTGGACTTAAAATATCGCCTACTCTTAAACCACTTCTTCCAATTTTATCTTGATATGTAGGGCTGATTCCTCTGAGTGTTGAACCAACTTTGTGTTCACCTTTTTTAGCTTCAGATGCCGCGTCTACCAACCTATGTGTAGGCAAAATTAAATGGGCTTTTTCTGAAATATATAAGTTCTTATGAATGTCTATACCCGTGGTTTGTGCTTTTTCAATTTCTTTTTTCAATTGCACAGGATCTACCACCACACCATTGCCTATAATATTGATACAATGCTCATGAAAAATTCCTGATGGAATGGTATTTAAAACATATTTATTACCCCCAAACTCCAATGAATGCCCTGCATTTGGACCACCCTGAAACCTAGCAACTACATCGTATTGCGGTGTCAATACATCTACAATTTTACCTTTTCCTTCGTCTCCCCACTGAAGCCCCAAAACTACATCTACCATATTATTTTATATTTTTTTGGCAAGCTATACACTCGCCTTCGCTGTTTAATTGTGGATTTCCAAATAAGTACAATGAATGGTTCGTGATTTCGAAATTCATCAAGTCACCAATGGTGTCTTTTATTTGTTGAATTCTTGGATCACAGAATTCCCTGACCTCATTGCATGCATTGCATATTAAATGATCGTGCTGCCTAAAACCATAGGCTTTTTCATACCTAGATATATTTCTACCAAATTGATGTTTGATTACTAAGCCACAATCCAATAACAAATCGAGGGTGTTGTAAACTGTTGCTCTGCTAACCCTATAATTTCTATTTTTCATGTGCTCAAACAAAGTCTCCACATCAAAATGTTCTTTGTTAGAATAAATTTCATCGAGTATGGCAAACCTTTCAGGGGTTTTACGTTGCTGATGAAGCTCAAGAAATTCCACAAATTTTTGTCGTACTTCCTCTTTTATGGCATCTGATGGTCCGGGCAATGTTTGCATGAATTGTATGAAAGGCACGAAGATAGGTCATGCAGAATGAATGAAAAAATGAAAATCAAATTTTAATCAACCTGCTGATTCTGAATCCAATTTAATTTAAATCTACCCTACTTACACTGATCAAGGGACTTGCGGCCTTTATGGCTGTCATGATATTTTCCAATTGCTGGGTATCGTGTACTTCCAAAAATACAGAGCCTTCAAACATACCCTCATTAGAACTGATTGAAATAGAGCGCATATTTATTTTTAACTGCTTTGAAATGATGTCTGTAATGATACTCACAATACCTACACTATCTATACCCGAAACTTTGATTGAGGTTAAGAATGCTTTGCCTTTGTTGAAGGAATCATCGGCCCATTTTGCCTTGATTATACGGTACCCATAATTGCTCATTAAGCTCAAGGCATTAGAACAATTGGTTCTGTGAATTTTAACGCCCTCTCCTACTGTTACAAAACCAAATATTTCATCTCCTGGAATGGGGTTGCAACAAACTGAAAATGCATACGGCAAATCTTGTTCATTCTCTCCCAATACCACCGCATCATTGGCAAGTGTTTTGGTATTCTTATGTTTGAGCTGAACCGGCACTTCAGTTGATTTTGCCGCTTCCATCAATAAAATTTCTGCAATGTCAATTTTGGTGCGGTCAATTTTATCTGTGGCTATTAAATAATACAAATCTGTAACAGCTTTCAATTTAAAATACCTCGTTAAAGCTTGTAAAGCCTCTGAAGTAAATGGCAATTTGGCATTTTTGAACTTGCGTTCAAGCATTTCTTTGCCCATAGAAGCAGAACTCAGTCTCAATTGTTTAAAATAATCGCGCACTTTGGCTTTGGCTTTTGCTGTAACCAAAAACTGCATCCAATCTTCGTTTGGATTTTGTTTAGCACTTGTTAAAATTTCTACTTGATCGCCATTACTCAATTTGTGGTTAATTGGAACCAATTTGTTATTGAGCTTGGCACCAATGCATCTCAGGCCCAAATCACTGTGAATTTCGAATGCAAAATCAAGGATGGTGGCATCCATTGGTAATTTTTTTAAATCGCCTTTGGGAGTAAAAACAAAAATTTCATCTGTATACAATGCCAGTTTAAAATCGTCTAAAAACTCCAATGCATTGGCATCTGGATTTTCTAAAATTTCGCGAACTTTCAACAACCAATTTTCCAAGCCATTGTCTGCAGCCTGTGCATTGTCTTTGTATTTCCAATGGGCCGCAAAACCTTTTTCGGCAATTTCGTCCATTCTTTTGCTTCGGATTTGCACCTCAACCCACCTTCCCTTTGGCCCCATAACAGTTGTATGCAAACTTTCATAACCATTGGCCTTTGGCGTACTTACCCAATCTCTTAGCCTATCAGGATTTGGCATGTAATGATCTGTTACTACAGAGTAAACTTTCCAACAATCACTTTTTTCCAATTCAAAAGGGGAATCAACAATGATTCGAATGGCAAACAAATCGTATACCTCTTCAAAAGGAATGTTTTGTTTATTCATTTTAGTGAGGATAGAATGAATGCTTTTAGGCCTTCCTTTAATCTCATAGCTTAATCCAGCATGGTCAATATCTTCTACCAATGGCTCAATAAATTGCTTGATGTACTTATTGCGTTGGCTTTTGGTTTCGTTGAGTTTCTTTTTTACAAAATTGTACCTGTCAGATTCGAGGTATTTGGTAGACAAATCTTCTAGCTCTGTTTTAATGGCGTACAACCCTAAACGGTGTGCCAATGGCCCATAAACGTATGCGGTTTCAGATGCTATTTTCAATTGAGATTTACCTGACATGGAATCGAGGGTTCTCATATTGTGCAAGCGGTCTGCCAATTTAATGAGGATCACACGCACATCATCGCCCAGGGTCAGTAGCATTTTTTTGAAATTTTCGGCTTGGGCGCTTCTATCAGGCTGGTCAAAAACCCCTGATATTTTGGTAAGTCCGTCAATAATACGCATGACTTTTTCGCCAAATTTGAGTTTAATCAGCTCTAAAGTTATGTCTGTATCTTCTACGGTATCGTGTAATAAAGCACTAATAACGGAAGTAACTCCTAATCCAATTTCTTCGGTACAAATTTGTGCAACCGCCAATGGATGTAAAATATAGGGCTCCCCACTTTTTCTTCGCATGTTTTTATGCGCATTCAAAGACAGGTCAAAAGCTTCTCTGATTTTTTTTCGATCTTGTGAAGTAAGTGTACGCTTGATACTTCTGAGCAAGGCCCTATATTGCTTTACAATTAATTTATTTTCTGATTCTATATCTATTTGGCTTAGTTCCATGCATTTGCAATTTTAATGCATTACAAAGCTACTAAAAGCAGGGATGATGCCGAGATATGGCTTGATTTTTTTTTATTTTGTTGTGTTAAAAAATAAGTTCTAAGGGATTTATGCATAAGAATTTGGAATTCGTTCAAATAAGCATACATTTGCAGTCCGTTTTACGGAATAAAATAGTTCTTTAACAACAACTGCGGATGTGGCGTAATTGGTAGCCGTGCCAGACTTAGGATCTGGTGCCGAAAGGCGTGGGGGTTCGAGTCCCTCCATCCGCACGATTTTTTTTAATCAGCATGAATTTAACATTTGACAAAAAAGATGAACTGAATGGTACCATTTCAGTTTCAATTGAGCCTAACGACTTCTTACCTTCTTACGAAAAAAAGCTAAAAGACTACGGCAAAAAAGCTAACATACCCGGTTTCAGAGCTGGACAAGCACCTAAAGGCGTGGTTGAGAAAATGGTAGGCCAAAGTTTACTTTTAGAAGAAGTAAATGGTTTTGCCAGCAAAGCATTGTTTGATTACATAGACGAACACAAATTACATATTTTGGGTCAGCCAGTAATGACTGAAGACACCAAAATAGATGAATTGACTAAAACCAGTTCTTATACTTTCTCATTTGATATTGGCTTGGCTCCTGAATTTGATTTAAATATCAGCAGCTCTGACAAATACCCATACATTTCAGTACAAGTTACCGAAACCATGGTAAATGATGAAATTGACAGACTCAAAAAACAAATGGGCGTTTTAACCGATGTAGACCAAATGGAAGAAAACGACTTGGTTTACGTTACATTAACTGAATTAAACGAACAATCTGAAATATTGGAAAATGGTGCATCAGCTCCATCTGTTCCATTGGCATTGAACACCATTAAAGATGCTGACTTGAAAGCTGAAATCTTAAAATTAAAGAAAGAAGGCAGTATTCAAGTGAATGTATTTACCTTGTTTAACAACGATGAACAAGAAATGAGTCATGCATTGAACATTCCTAAACCAGGCATTGCTGATTTGAACCAAACTTTCAGTCTTACTTTGAATCAAATCAAAAGGACCACTGCGGCTGAAATGAACCAAGAATTCTTTGACAAAGTATACGGGAAAGACACTGTTAAGAGCATAGAAGAATTACAAGCTAAAATTAAAGAAGAGATTGCAGCCTACTTTACCCAACAAGCCGATCATTTGTTGGAGCACGAATTGTTTGACAGTTTGGTTACCAAACACAATATTCAATTACCTGAAGCATTCTTAAAAAGATGGTTATTGGACAGACATCCTGAAAAATTCAACGCTTCTAATGTAGATACAGCCTTCCTACCAGAAGCCAACTACTTGAGAAACCATTTATTGGAAGAAAAAATATTGGTTTCAAACAACATCAAAATAGACGAAAACGATATCAAAGCTGCAGCAAAATCATACACCATGCAAATGTTTGGTGGATACAATATGGGCAACTTAAGCGATGATATTTTAAATAGCATTATTGAACCACAACTTCAAAAAGAAGAGTTCAGAAGCAGAATGATCAATGTTGCTGCAAGAAAGAAAGTAAATGAATTCTTGTTAAACACCATCACCAAAGATGTAAAAGAAGTGAGTGTAGAAGAGTTCAATCAAATCATTACAGCACATAACCACAAACATCACCATGACCATGATCATAGTGAAGACCACGAAGAAGCTGAATTTGAAAACAACTAATTTTAAAAGCCCAACTTGTTGGGCTTTTTTTTAGGACCTCATTTTCCAATCGAAAAAAAATTAACGCATTTGCACCAATTTATTTAAAGCAAATGAGTACTTTTAAGCACAAAGAAAAAACAGAATTAACATGAATATAGGAAATGAATTTCGCAATTACGCGATTAAGCACAAAGGATTTAGCAGCATAAAAGTTGATGCCTACATTGAAAGTTCAATGGAAAACATGACAAGAACTGTGATTGAAGAAAGGCCGATGAACTTCAGAGAAATTGACGTTTTCTCTCGATTAATGGCAGACAGAATTATTTTCATGGGCATGCCTATAGATGACTATGTGGCCAATATTATTCAAGCACAATTGTTGTTTCTAGATTCTATGGATGCCAGAAGAGACATTCAAATGTACATCAACAGCCCAGGAGGCTCTGTTTATGCAGGATTGGGCATTTATGACACCATGCAATGGGTAAACCCACATGTAGCAACTATATGTACAGGATTAGCAGCATCAATGGCTGCGGTTTTGTTGTGCGCAGGAGAAAAAGGAAAACGTTCTGCATTGCCGCATGCCAGAGTTATGATTCACCAACCTCTTGGTGGAGCTCAAGGACAAGCTTCAGATATTGAAATTACAGCACGTGAAATTCAAAAACTAAAGAAGGAATTGTATGAAATTCTTTCAGTACACAGTGGACAGCCTTTCGACAAAGTTGAAGCAGACAGTGACAGAGATTACTGGATGATTGCTGCAGAAGCCAAAGCATACGGAATGATTGACGATGTGTTGTTGAAAAACAAACCTGAAACAAAATAAAATTTAGGAAAGCTGCCCAATAGGGCAGCTTTTTTTTTAATTGTAGTTGACTCAACTATCTTTGTATATAATGGCAAAGAAAAAAGAAGACAACTGTTCATTTTGCGGCAGAACAAGAAAAGAAGTGAACTACCTGATTGCAGGTATGGAAGGTATGATTTGTGAAAATTGCATCTCACAAGCCCATAAAATAATCAGTGAAGACGCAACACATGCAGGAGCAAATGCAACAGCCAATTCAAAGCCGGTTAAATTGCTTAAACCATCAGAAATAACAGCACATTTAAACGAATATGTAATTGGTCAGGAAGAAGCCAAAAAAGTAATTTCTGTTGCCGTTTACAACCATTTTAAACGCATCAATGCACAATCGAATGGCAAAGAAGTTGAAATAGAAAAATCAAATATTTTATTGGTTGGTGAAACTGGAACTGGTAAGACGCTTCTGGCCAAAACACTTGCTAAAATTTTAGACGTTCCTTTTTGCATTGCAGATGCTACTGTATTAACTGAAGCAGGCTATGTAGGCGAAGATGTTGAAACCGTTCTAACTCGTTTGTTGCAAGCAGCCAATTATGATGTCAATGCTGCTGAAAGAGGCATTATTTACATTGATGAAATTGATAAAATTAGTAGAAAAAGCGATAACCCAAGTATTACCAGAGATGTTAGTGGAGAAGGAGTTCAACAAGCCTTGTTAAAAATTTTAGAAGGCACAACTGCCAATGTACCCCCACAAGGTGGCAGAAAACACCCCGATCAAAAAATGATACAAATTAACACCCAGCATATCTTGTTTATTTGCGGTGGTGCTTTTGATGGAATTGATAAAATAATATCGAGGAGGTTACAAACACAGTCTATCGGGTTTAAAGCTGCAGACCAACTAGAAACAGCTAATGACCCCAACATATTGAATTATATTACCCAAGCTGATATAAAAACCTATGGTTTGATTCCTGAAATCATAGGACGCTTGCCTGTACTTTGTCATTTGAATCCATTAGACAAAACAGCACTCAAAAATATTTTAATTCAACCTAAGAATGCCTTGATCAAACAATACGAATATTTGTTTGCCCTTGAAGGTATTGATTTAAAAATTGACGATGCTGTTGTTGATTTAATTGTAGAAACAGCATTTGAGCTGAAATTAGGAGCCAGAGGCTTAAGAAGTATCTGTGAATCTTTGATGCTAGACTACATGTATGAATTACCCGATTCAAACAGCACCGATAAAAAATTGCATATAAGCCTTCAACAAGCCGAAGCCAAAATGAAAATTATTCGTTTTAAGAATCAGGTTGCGGCATAAGCTCAACTTGTAAAAATGAATAAAAAATGAGTTGAATTGGTTATTTTGCAATGAATGGAAAGAACATTAAACGACCCTAAAGTAACAAAGGCATGGACCATGTATGATTGGGCCAATTCTGTGTTTTCTTTAACAATTGCAACTGCAATATTTCCGCCATACTTTGAAACTGTAAGTAAAGCCGCATCTATTGCTCAAGGCAATTTCATAGATGGCAATTACTACCTAAATATTGGACCACTTAAAATAGTGAATTCAGCATTGTATACCTATGCGTTGTCAATTGGGTTCTTAATCATCACCGTCTTATCTCCTATTTTATCTGGTATTGCAGATGCCAAACAGAACAAACTTTCTTTCATGAAGTTTTTCTGCTACCTAGGCTCATTAAGTTGTCTCTTGATGTACTTTTTTACCCCAGACCATTTTTACTTAGGATTGGTTTTATTCATTGTTAGTTTAGTTGGTTTTGGAGGAAGCATTGTGTTTTACAATGCATTTTTACCTGAGATTGCATCTGAAGACCAGTTTGACCAGTTGAGTGCAAGGGGCTTTTCAATGGGTTATATTGGGTCTGTTCTCCTGTTGATATTGAATCTTGTATTGATTATGAATCCAGGATGGGTATTCCCATTAGCTAGCAAAGCCGAAGCGCTAATGAATGCTGGATTTTCTGCCGAAGAAGCATATCAAAAAGCCAAAGATGAATATGCCTTACTCGCCATTAAGTTGAGTTTTGTTAGTGTGGGTATTTGGTGGGCCGGATTTGCACAAATAACTTTTAAAAATTTAAAGGAATATCCAAAAAAAGACAATTCAAATAGGCAGAACAACTTGAACAAAGGCTTTCATGAATTGAAAAAAGTTTTCAAAGAAATCAAACTATCAAAATCGGGCCGAATCGGTTATTTTTTAATTGGTTATTTCTTTGCAAGTATGGGTATTCAAACAGTAATGTATGTAGCCAGTTTATTTGGCTCATTGGAACTTAAAATGGGCACCTCAGAATTGATCCTAACCATTTTAATCATTCAATTAATTGCCATAGTTGGAGCCAAAGCATTTGCATTGCTCTCCGCAAAAATTGGAAATATTTACAGCCTAATGACTATGTTATTCATTTGGGTAGGAATTACCATAGGCGCCTATTGCGTTCAAACCTCCATTCAATTTTACGCATTAGCCGGAGTTGTTGGCATTGTAATGGGAGGAATTCAATCAATGTTCAGGTCTACCTTTGCAAAAATAATTCCTGAGCATACCACCGAGCATGCATCCTATTTTAGCTTTTATGATGTTTGCGAAAAATTGGCAACCGTGCTAGGAACATTTGTGTTTGCATTTATAAATAACCTAACTGGCAATATGAGAAGCTCAGTATTGGTGTTAATGGTATTTTTTATTGTAGGTTTATTTTTTGTATCGAGAATTAGAAATTTTATAGGTAAAACAGCATAACAATGGCAGCCATAAAAGTTGAAATTTCAATCCCATGTTTTGTAGATCAATTTAAACCAGAAATTGGCTTAGACATGGTTAAAGTGCTTGAAAAAGCGGGGTGTACAGTTATTTATAATCCGGAGCAAACTTGTTGCGGTTTGCCGGCATTTCATGCAGGTCATTGGGATGATGCCAGACAAGTTGCAGAAAAATTCATCAATGAAGTTTCTAATGACAAAACTTTGGTTACTGGCGCAGCAGCATGTACATCTATGATTCGAAATTCTTATGACTTGTTGTTTCAGAATTCAAGCTACCACAATAAATTTAGAAACCTTCAAAAGCGCACATTTGAATTCAGTGAATTTTTAACTGATGTATTAAAAATGGGCTACATAGGCTCACAACTCCATGGCAAAGCAGTACTGATTGATGCATGTCAGGTAACTGGCCAATGTGGCATCTCCAAACAGCCAAGAAACTTATTAAAATTAGTTGAAGGATTAGAACTCATAGAATTACCAAAACAAGGGCTGTGTTGTGGCTTTGGTGGAACTTTTTCAGTCAAATCAGAAACCCTTTCGGTAAGTATGGCCAAAGAATTGATTGATCAAATTTTAACAACTGGCGCGCGGTATGTGATTTCAACCGATTACACCTGTTTAATTCAATTAGACAGTGTATTGAAAAAGCAGGGCATTCAACAACTCGAAATGCTTCATATTTCAGAAGTTTTAGCCAGTGGAATATAAGCCATGAACACTGCTGTTTTTTCTTATGCTGATTTGCTTGCTTTTACAAAAGGCGTATTTGTTCATTTTGGTATGTCAGATGAAGCTGCAGAAATTGCAGCCAAAAACTTAATTCTTGCCGATTTAAGAGGAATTGATTCTCATGGAATTGCCCGATTGAGTGGCTATATTCGTTTACAAAAAGCAGGAAGAGCCAATTTTAAACCCAACTTTCAAATTCTGCACCAAACCCCTTCAACAGCTACAATTGATGCGGATCTAGGATTGGGACTCAACAGTGCACATGCTGGCATGTTGCTTGCAATAGAAAAAGCCAAGCAAGTAGGAACTGGCTGGGTTGCCATCCAAAACAGCAATCATTTTGGAATAGCGGCAGCCCACGCAATATTGGCATTGGAACAAGACATGATTGGTTTTGCATTGACCAATGCCAGCCCATTGGTTACACCAACCAATGGTAAAGAACGTATGCTGGGCACCAATCCCATTTGTGTTTGCTTTCCAAGTAACCATAACCAAGCATTTGTTTTAGATATGGCTACAAGCGCTGCAGCCAATGGCAAGCTTGAAATAGCCCAAAGAATGGGGAAAGATTTGCCGCCCAATTGGGTACAAAGTTCAGAAGGAATGGCCAGTAACAATGCCCATGAATTAAAAGCAGGAGGCGCACTGCTTCCACTAGGTGGACACAAGGGCTATGGGCTTGCTTCGATGGTTGATATTTTAGCAGGTGTTTTGTCTGGAGCCAATTACGGACCTTGGGTTCCTCCATTTGTTGCATTTCTAAACCCATTGGAAAATTTACCCGGAAATGGAATTGGCCATTTTGTTGGCGCTATGCGCATAGATGCTTTCAGACCTGCTGCCGATTTCAAGCAACATATGGACAATTGGATTGATCGGTTCAAGCAAACTACGCCAATCAATGAAAACAAACCCGTATTAATTCCTGGAGAACTCGAAGCCTTAGAGGCCATTGAACGCATGAAAAATGGCATCCCAGTGCATACACTTGTAATTGATAGTATGCTTGAATTGGTAAATGAAACTGGCTTAACAATGCCTAGTCAACTATAGCCAACCTTTACGTTTAAACCAGATCCATATAGTGAAGCTGATTGCGGCCATACAAATTAAAACCATTGGATAGCCGTAATTTAATTTCAGTTCTGGCATGAATTCAAAATTCATTCCATAAACACCTACAATAAATGTGAGTGGTAAAAAAAATGCCGAAAACGCAGTAAGTATGCGCATGACTTCATTTGTTTTCTGAGATGAGATGCTGAGGTATACATGCAACAATGATTGACTGCTGTCATAAATTTCATCCGTTAAGGTTTCTAGCCCAATGAAATAATCGTGTAAATCGCCATAGAATGGAGATTTCTCCTCATTCATTGGCATCAATTCTATGACCATTTTATTGATTAAATTCAAGCGTTTGATCAAATAGGTTTTTCGTTTAATGGCATAGAGTTTTTTTAATAAATCAGGAATTCTTTTCTTTAAAAAAATGCGTTCTTCATACACATCTATATCTCGGTCTATGAGGTGCAAGGGTGATTGAAATGTTTCCAAAACATTTTTGTACAATTTGCATACCAGCTCGAACGGACGCAATGCCAAAGAGTTGTTAGCATATTTCAGAGCAACTTTTTCTATGATTTCAGTTGGGCTTCGGTGAATGGTTAACAACAAATCATTGGTATAAAACACCGCCAATTTGCGAGTCAATTGCTGAAAACTTCCAGCATTTGGTTCGGCATGCACATCAAACATCCTAAAAATAGCAAAAGTATATTGGTCTATCTGTTCAAGTTTGGGCAAATGATCTGATTGCAGACAATCACTTACTGCTGTTAAAGGCAAATTGTATTGGATTGCCAGTTCACGCAAATCAGCATCTGAAGGCATGCTCACATCTACCCAGTTGAATTTGAAACCATTCAATTGTTGTACATTCATTTTTTAGGAGTTCTTTACTGAAAAGATAAGCAATTTTAGCAAATACGAATTTCGAATTATGATACAATACCCTTGCCAATGTGCATAAATACCTAGTGTAATCTGTTGTGAGTCAAACCAAAAAAGGCCTAAGCTTGATATTTTTGCTCTTATTCAAAAATTGAACAGGCTATGCTAAAACATGTTTGCTTTCTAACGCTTTTCATTTATGCTTTTTATGTACCTCAAAGTAATGCCCAATTGAGTTCTAGAAATGCCGGCGTAACTTTTAGGTTCGACGATTACCAAAGCCCTGCTAAATTAGAAAAACTCAGAGCTGTGTTTAACAAACATGGTAAAAAAATGGTGTATGCGTTAAACAGTCAATTGGGCGAATTAAGAGGCGATGCAGATTATTTCCCAACCTTAAAAAAAATGGCTGAAGAAGGGCACGAATTGGCCGATCAAAGCCCAAACGACGTAACGCAACATATTGGATTTTCTAATGGTACAGATGTCAGTTATTACCAAGGAAAAGCAGGTGTTCATGCCATTAACTTGAGTAACAAAAAAGTACAGTTTAAATACTACCTTAAAAACAACAAAGGAGTTGGAGACGAAGGAAATGTAAGAGTAACGCCACAATATTTAATTTCTGAACAAGCCGGTGAGTGGGAACAAAGTAAATTGTGGAGCAATTATTTTACCCATGTTTTCATACCCAGTTTAAATGAAGTAGTTGAAGTAAATTATATCAACAATAGAAATCCATTAGACCCCGACACCCTTTATTTTAAATCGTTTTGGAGCGAAGACATTACATTAAACAGTATCAGCTCTGCAGCCTATAAAAAGGTATCTCCATATGACATTGGTGTGCACGATGATGCCATTCGTTTAATGGCAGAATTGAGTTTAAAAATATTTGCTAAATACCAGCTCCCACAACCCAAGGTATTTATTCATCCAGGTGGGTCAACCCCATACATCAGTGCTGATGTCATTTCAAGAATTTATGGAAAAGAATTTCACTACGATTGTGGCAGTACTTATCCGCAAATTTTTAATACTTACTTGCAGTCTAATAGAAATGGCTTCAACCATTTTGCAATACCTGGAGGAGATTTTACTGAAGAATACAAAACAACCAACGAGATTAAAAAAATCATTAGTGACAACAGGGCAAACCACATACATACCATTAGTATTAACCATTTAAACACATGGGGCAATGTGGCTCCTATTGATACCATATGTAAACGCATCGATGAATTACTTACCTGGTGTGAGGCCAATCAAATTCCAGTAAGAACTTATCATGAGGTGTACGAAGAATTGTATCAATCAAACATCAATCTGAGTGAAAATATTTTTCCCAAAACCAATCTCGATTTAAATGCAGATGGCGCGCCTGATGGCATTATCATGAGGGCTGCTACACACGAACCTGATGCAGGAGTAGACTCTACTTTTCCAGATGCTTTCAAATGTACGCAGTCGGCTCAAATGATGATTGTAAAACAACTCGGAGGATTGGCAAAAGGATGGAACACATTCAGCATTTATAGCAAAGGTGCTGCAAATGATTGGGACAATGTGGGCATTTACCTTTCTTTACCCGAAGCTGATTACAGTGTTGTTCTGTCTGTAAATGCCAATTCTATTGATTATGTCAAACACAGCTTTCGGTTTTATGTGCCAGACAATGTCTCTTATTTATCCTTGTATTTCAATTGCAATAACAGCTCAAAAAGCAATATTTATATTAGCGGAATGGAAATCAGAGCAGATGCAAAACCAAGCATTTTGCTTAAAAATATTACCCGCAATGCAAATGAAATTTATGCCATTAAAGACCTCCGAAAAGAAGTACGCGACATGAATTTCTCTCCTGGACTTATCAATTGGAAAATATACAGAAATGCATTGTACAACAATGCCACTTTGGTTTTTGGTAACCAATTGAAGATCATACCTACACAAAAATTTTGGATAGGTGAAGACAGCATTGTTTTGATTGCAAAAAATGCAGGAGGAAATGCCGATACCAGTACTGTATTTATTTACTCATACCAACCTAGTGGTTGTATTGGAAAAGCCAATACCATTGCAGTAAACCCATTGGCAAGCGATTCTGCCTATGTATGGTATGCTTCACCTGTAGACGATTCTCTTGAATTTAAACAGAGCCCTGTTATTGTGGTTTACCCTACTCAAAATACCAATTATTTTTTAGACCTATATGCCAGAAACAATGGAGGTATGGTTACTCACGAACTGCCGTTCAATGTAAACCTATCCAAACAACTTGGCATGGCCACCAAAGAAATTGCATTTGGTAAGCAAGACACCCTGGTTCTAACTTATGACGACTTAAACATTCCTAGGTGTTTTTATCAGTGTTTGTTGAAAAATGTAAATACAAGTCATTCAATCAAATTATACCAGTCGGCAAACAAACTAGATAGTATTGTGATCATTAGAGATAGTTTGTTGCGAAATTTTTCAGACTTTACGCTTTCATTGAGTTCAGTAACTTGTGACGATGCCAGCTGGAAAATCATATTGAATGCAGCTCCAGTTAGCCTAGACAATGAAACTGCAACAACATTCAAACAACCTGTTATTGGCCCTAACCCTTTTAGCTGTTCGCTGAGGGTATTTTCAGCATCTGCAGAGGCCCAATTTTACCTGTATGATTTAAACGGCAAAATGCTAGGCAAATTTAACCAGGCAACACTCGAACAAACTGATTTTTCAGGTTATCAAAACGGATTTTATTTGATGCAGGTGAAAGCTCAAAACAGTGTGTTTAATTTGAAACTCATTAAGGAATAAAACAACAGAGGCGCGCGGCAAAGCCGAGAT
>CAISCU010000016.1 GCA_903883965.1 uncultured Bacteroidota bacterium | reverse complement strand
CGATCTTGACTTACAACACCCCAATTTCTTTCAACACATTGTTCATGTTACGAACTGCGTCTGCACTTTTAGCAAATGCTTCTTGTTCGGCAGGATTTAAGTTGTAGTCTACAATTTTCTCCCATCCGTTTTTGCCTATGGTAACTGGAACACCCAAGCAAATGTCTGATTGGCCATATTCACCATTTAAATGAACACAGCAAGGCATGATTCTTTTTTGGTCACGCACAATGCTTTCTACCAATAATGCTGAAGCTGCACCCGGAGCATACCAAGCAGAAGTGCCTAATAATTTGGTAAGCGTAGCACCGCCAACCATTGTAGCATCACTGATTTCTTTCAACTGATCAGCACTTAAATAAGATGACACAGGCACCCCATTTAAAGCTGCCAATCTGGTGAGTGGAATCATGGTAGTATCTCCATGACCGCCAATTACAGTAGCATGTATGTCTGCTGTTGGAGCATTCATTGCTAAACCTAAATATCCTTTAAACCTGGCACTATCAAGTAATCCACCCATTCCAATGATTCTGTTCTGAGGCAAACCTGTAGCTTTTAAAGCAAGGTAGGTCATGGTATCCATTGGATTAGAAACCACAACAATGATTGCATTTGGAGAATGCTTCAATACATTTTCAGCAACTGATTTTACAATATTTGCATTGGTACCAATGAGTTCTTCTCTGGTCATTCCAGGCTTTCTTGGAATTCCTGAAGTAATAACTACCACGTCTGAACCTGCAGTTTTGCTGTAATCATTTGTAGTACCTGTAATGCGGTTTTTCATACCCAACAAAGACGTTGTTTGGTAAATATCCAAAGCTTTACCTTCGGCAAAACCTTCTTTTACGTCTAATAAAACGACCTCATCGGCCAATTCCCTGTAAGCAATAACATCGGCAGTTGTTGCACCAACCGCTCCAGCGCCAATAACAGATACTTTCGTCATGATTTATAATTTATGTTTGTTGTTTGATTAAATACAAGGCGAAAATAATCAGGATTTTTTGATTGAAAAAATGATTTGTCTCATTCTGTTAAAAGGTACACCCATAAACCTTGTAAATACTGAAAGAATTGAGGAACTATTGGCGGGCTTGATTTGATTTTGTAGCTTTGGCTGCATTTGTTACTTTTAATTCTTATTTCATGTCTATACTAGTAAATGATTTGGTTAAAATTTATGGCCAGCAAAGGGCATTGAACGGCATCTCTTTTGAGGTGCAGCCTGGAGAAATAGTGGGTTTTTTGGGGCCAAATGGTGCCGGAAAGTCTACAACCATGAAAATACTTACTGGATTTATTCCTCAAAATTCAGGAACAGCAAGCATTTGTGGCATTGATACCAATCACAAAGAAATAGATTTTAGAGCCAAAATAGGGTACCTGCCAGAGCTCAACCCTTTGTATACCGAAATGTATGTAACTGAATTCTTACAATTTACAGGTAGGCTCATGGGCTTAAATGGAAAAGGGCTCAGTAGCAGAATGAAAGAGATGATTGCCAAAACCGGCCTTAGCCAAGAGCAACACAAATGCATTTACCAGCTTTCTAAGGGATACAAACAACGTGTAGGATTGGCAGCTGCCATGTTACACAACCCAGAAGTATTGATATTGGATGAGCCTAGTTCAGGTTTAGACCCAAACCAAGTAATTGAAATCAGGAATTTAATTAGAGAAATTGGCGAAAATAAAACCGTTTTGTTTTCTACACATATTATGCAAGAAGTAGAATCACTTTGTTCCCGTGTGGTGATTATCAATAAAGGAAATATCGTTGCAAACGATTCAATTAAAAACTTACAAGAGAAAGCTGACAAACAATTTTTAATCCGCGTAGAACTCAAAAAAAAACCTCAAATTGAAAGATTCAAACGATTGAAAGGGGTTTTAAAATGTGAATGCGTAGACAATACCTTAATGATTGAATCGAATGAAGATTTGAGAGAAAAAATAGCAGAGCTAGTATCTAGTGAGCAAAACTTGATACTGAGTATGCAAAAAGAATTTACCTCATTAGAATCCGTTTTTCAACAACTAACTAAATAAAAAATGTTCGAAATCATACACAAAGAAATTAGAGGATTTTTAAGTTCACTCATAGCCTATGTAGTGATGCTTGTTTTTTTAATTGCTACTGGTTTGTTCAATTGGGTATTGCCCGACATAAACATTTTTGACAATGGATACGCCAATTTAGACAGTTTATTTAGCATGGCACCTTGGCTATTGGTATTTTTAATTTCAGCCATCACCATGAAAAGTTTCAGTGAAGAGAAAAAAAATGGCACCATTGAATTGTTAACTACCAGGCCAATCAGTGATTTAGAAATAATACTAGGCAAATACTTTGCAGGAATTATTTTGGTATTATTTACCATTTTACCTACACTCATTTATTGGTATAGCATTTACCAACTGAGTGTACCAAAAGGAAACATAGATACTGGTGCATTATTGGGTTCTTATTTAGGTTTATTTTTAATTAGCTCTTGTTTTGTGTCTATTGGAATTTTCGCCTCATTGATTAGTGAAAACCAAATTGTGTCTTTTGTAAGTAGCTTGTTTATTTGCTTTGCATTGTATTGGATTTTTGATTTAATAGCAGATTTTAAATTGCTAGGAAAGTTTGACACTTTGGTGAGTGCATTAGGCATTCAATCTCACTACCAGTCTATCAGCAGAGGGGTATTGGACTCTAGAGATTTAATTTATTTTTTAAGCTTGAACACTTTGTTCATCGCTGCAGGCAAATTGGTTTTTGGAACCAGAAAATGGTAGGCATAAAAACATTTACACATGAAAAATAACGGAAACAAGAACTATAAATTTCAAAGCATTCTTGAATTTTTAATTATTGCTGGAATTGTTTTGCTTTTGAACTTGGTATTGGCTGATCATTTTTTTCGATTAGATTTTTCAAAAGAAAAAAGGTATAGTTTATCAGATGCCAGTAAAAAAATGGCTGCTAAGGTTGATGCCGCCATGTACTTCAAAGTGTATTTAGAAGGTGAATTCCCAGCTGGTTTTAAACGCTTAGGCAAATCGGTGAAAGAAATTTTAGACGAATACAGGGTATACAGTAATAACAATATTCAATATGAATTCATAGACCCATTTGCTGGAGCTGATGCAAAAAAGCACAGTGATATTATTCAAGAACTTGGTGCCAAAGGATTACAACCAACCAATGTACAAGTAAATAAAGAAGACGAATTTGCACAAAAAATTATTGTACCAGGAGCACTGGTTTATTTTCATGGGAAAGAATTGTCAATTAATTTTTTAAAAAATCAATTTGGTCAAAATCCAGAAGAGGTAATCAACAGTTCTATTGAATTACTGGAATACGAAATCAGCAACTTGTTAAGAAAAGCATTACTGAACAAATCAAAGAAAATAGCCATTATAGACGACCATGGTGAATTGGGAAGGTGGGACATTGCAGAAGCACAAGCCATGTTAGGTGATTTTTACCAAGTAGAACGACTGCCGCTTTCAATTCAGGTGCCTGAGAAATTAAACGAATACGCTGGAATTATTATAGCAAAACCCCGTTTTGAGTTTCCTGGATTCGATAAATTTAAAATAGATCAATACATCATGAATGGTGGCAAGGTGCTTTGGCTTCTAGAGTCGCAACATGCTGAAATGGATAGCCTCCGATCAGGTAATTTATTTGTAACAACTACTTACCCAACTAAATTAGAAGACATGCTGTTTAGGTATGGTGTTCGTTTGAACCCTGGCATTGTTCAAGACCTTCAATGCAATGCCATTCCTGTTTTAAGCGGTATGAGAGATGGAGTACCACAGCAAAAATTGCTGCCTTGGCCTTACTTTCCTGTAGCAGCTCCAATTATAGACCACCCTATTGTAAAAGGAATTGACCCTGTTTGGTTTCAATTTTCAGCTTCAATTGATACACTCGCCAACAAACAAATTAAGAAAACAATATTGCTACAGAGTTCTCCTTATTCGAGAATAATCAGTGCGCCAGCTAGGGTTGATTTAAATGTATCGAGATTAGACTTACAACCAGAAATGTTTAGAAGAAAAAGCAATGGAAACTTTCCATTGGCCGTTTTGCTTGAAGGCTCGTTCAATTCCATTTTTGAATACCGATTTGATGCTCAAAAAAATCCTGGAATTGCTTTTAAAAATAAAGTAGAAAACAACAAAATGATTGTAATAGCTGATGGAGATGTTATTCGAAACCAATACAAACAATCAACTGGAGAAGTATTTCCTTTAGGATTTGATAGGTATACCAATGAACAATTTGGCAACAAGAAATTCATTCAAAATTGCATAGATTATTTGTGTGATGACAGTGGCATCATTGAAATCAGAGCCAAAGAAATTACGCTTCGTTTATTAGACAAAGGCAAAATAAAAAAAGAAAAAATGTACTGGACTTTACTCAATACTTGCTTACCGCTCCTGTTTATTTTACTATTTGGCATGTGTAACCATTACATACGCAAAAGAAAATACACCCATATATGAATAAAAAAATCAGATATACACTCATAGTAATTTTATTGCTGCTTGCAATTCTTTATGTATTCAACTACTCTAAAAACTGGAAAACAGTAACTATTGCATCTGAAGATATAGCCCTTGCAGATACTGCTGCTGTAGATCATATTTTTTTAGCAGATAAAAGCGGACATACCATTGATTTGGTTAAACAAACAAACAATGAATGGAAAGTAAATGGTCATTTTTTGGTTGACCCAGGTAAAATAAATTTATTACTTGCCACCATTCACGACATGCGAGTTCAAAGGCCAATTGATGAATCGCAGCACAACACCATAATTGCAGACTTATCGAGCCGAGGCATAAAAGTTGAATGTTATAGCAAAGGCGAAAACACCAAAACCTTTTATATAGGTTCTGAAACAGGAGATAAAATTGGCACTTTCTATTACGAAGCAACTCAAAAAGAACCTTTGATTGTTCACATACCAGGTTTTGTAGGTTATTTAACACCCCGATTTATTATTCAGGAATTGAAATGGAAAGACAAATTGGTTTTTGATGACGACCAAAACAGTATTTCAAGTATACAAGTTCAATATCCAATGAATTCAGCCTTGTCTTTTGAGATCAAAAACAATTCATTGTTCGATGAAAAGCATACACAGATGCCTACTGATAGCAATCGCATCAAACATTACCTCAATAGTTTTAAAGGACTGTACCACGAGGCTTACCTTGATTTTGCTACTCCAGCTCAAATTGATTCCATTAAAAAAACAAGCCCATTTTGTAGTATTTTGTTAGTAAGAAAAAACAAGCAACAAACCCAGTTGAGATTGTACTTTAAAAAAGCGGATAAACGAACCAAAGCTCAATTTGATGAGAACAACCAACCCAATGAAACAGACCCTGAACGGTTCTGGGGAATTGTAGACGATGAATCTGAATTGGTGAGTATTCAGACATTTAATTTTGGTAAAATCATCAAAACCAAATTAGATTTAACTAACTAAAGACATTTACCTATTTTTGAATCAATGGAGCAGCATTCTTTCATCATTATTATTTGTTCAATTTTATTTTCTGCATTTTTTGCAGGAATAGAAATTGCGTTTATTTCGGCCAATAAACTGCTCATCGAATTAAAAAACAAACAGGGCAGTTTGTCTGCAAAAATTTTATCTCCATTTGTAAGCAATCCTTCTAAATTTATCAGTACTACTTTGGTTGGAAACAATATAGGGCTCATTGTTTACGGAATATACATGGCAAAAATACTGGAAACCCAATTGGTTCAATGGTGGGAGCCGTTTCATCATAACCACTATTTATTGGTGTTTAGCCAAACCATTATTTCTACTTTAATTGTTTTAATAACTGCTGAATTCATTCCTAAAGTACTGTTCAGAATCAATCCTGATTCATTGCTAAAAGCACTTGCAGTTCCGTTCTTGTTATTTTATTATTTGTTTTGGCCTATTGTACGTTTCATTAATTGGTTGGCAGAAATGATCATGAACAAACTATTAAAGGTAGAATTCTATGAAACCAGTCCGGCATTTACAAAGGTTGACTTAGACCAATACATAGCTCAAGTTCAGGAAAACGATTTGCCAGATGATGCAGATGTTGACACTGAAATGTTTAAAAATGCACTCGATTTTTCAACCGTAAAGGTAAGAGAATGCATGACACCAAGACCTGAATTGATCTGTATGGATAGCAGAGTTGCTATTGATGAGTTGTATGCTAAATTTATTGAAACAGGCTTGTCTAAAATTCTCATTTTTGAGAAAACACCTGACCATATTATTGGCTATGTGCACCAAAAAGATTTATTTAAAAAACCAGCTCATATTAAATCCATTTTAATTCCAATAGAGATTGCAACAGAAACAATGTCTGCTATGGACATGCTCAATAAGTTTTCAAAATCAAGAAAAAGCATAGCACTGGTAGTAGATGAGTTAGGCGTAACAGCTGGCATCATTACCATTGAAGACATTATGGAAGAAGTTTTTGGAGAAATAGAAGACGAGCACGATGTAGAAGATTTAACAGAACAAGAACTTTCAACAGATGTTTTTAGGTTTTCGGCACGTTTAGAAATTAGTTATTTAAACGACACGTATCAGCTGGGAATTCCAGAAGGTGAATACCATACTTTAGGAGGATTTATTTTTGCATACTACCAAAGTTTTCCTCCTGCTGGAGAACAGATTCATATCTTAAACTTTGACATTTTAATTGAATCGGTTAACAACTCTAGAATTAATTTGGTAAGGCTAACCAAATTGAACAAAAGCCAAGATTAAAACCAATTCTACTTTTATTGGTTATTCTAGTATTACAACTCAACAATGATAAAAAATATTTTGTTTGACCTTGGCGGTGTACTGCTCAATTTAGACCAAAACAAAACATTCCATGCTTTTAAAAAATTGGGTTTAAGCCCAGAGGTATTGAGTGAGCATACCAACCTGTTAAACGATTTTGAAACGGGTAATTGTACCGTTAATTCTTTCATAGAATCGCTTCAAAAAATCTTGCCAAATGGCACAACTGAAGTACAAATTATTGAAGCATGGAATGCCATGTTGCTCGATTTCCCCGCTTTTAGAATAGAGATCCTAAAAGCACTTAAAAAAACATACAAGCTCTATTTGTTTAGCAATACCAATACCATTCATATAACCGAGGTACTTCAGTATACAGATGGCCTATTTGGCAAAAATGAGTTTGAGAATTTGTTTGATGGGGTGTATTATTCGCATGTCATAGGAAAACGAAAGCCCGAAGTTGAAGCATTTGAATGCGTTCTAAATTTGGCATGTATAAATGGACATGAAACCTTATTTATTGATGACAGCGAAAGCAATATTCAGGGTGCCCAAAAAGCAGGTTTGCATACCCTGTTGGCCAAACACCCTATTGAACCGAATTTTGAACAGGTATTGATTCAGATGCTTACAGGTGTATGAGTTTAAACTCTAAGCGGTTCATTAAAGCACTGTAGTTTTGTTTTAAAGTAGCCTCTACCCTTCTTACATCTAAAAACTCCTGAAACATATCAATCAGTAAAATATCAAAGACAGAACTCTCTACAAAGGGCAATTCTTTTCCAAATCCACATACACACAATGCATTGGTTTTCTTTAAAAAACGTTTGATATGTCTTTTGTCTGTATTAAGTGTTTGACAGCTTCCAAAATGTATGATTCTGTTGTGGCAATTAGGCCCCAGCATTTCTGCCAATTCATCTAAGTGGATAGGTGTTTTATTGATGAGTATTTGTCCTGGCTTACCATGAAATGCCAAATATAAAATTGAATAATTGCTATAGCGTTTTAATTGCCATTGCAATAAATAATAACTCAGGTTTTCAATGGTGCCACAATTTCTATGAATAAAATCGATGTTTCTATTTTGTTTCAAAAACAACAAGGCAGCCATGATGCTGTTTTGCTTTTTTAAGTCATTGCTCCAATCGCCTTCTAAACAAAAAACTTCCTTTTGGTATGCCTTAGCAATTTTCATAGTCTTAGAGAATAAAAAAGGCATCTGTTGATGCCTTTTAACTGTTTAATCTACATTGTCGTGAAGAAAAGAATTGTTGCTTTTTAATTCCGGCTTTCCAGAACCGTCTTCAAACAAACTCAACCTTGACACTTGCGATGCAGATGAATGTGGAATTTCATCTAATCTTTTTTGTCTTCTTTTATAGGCTGGTTCCTTTTCTAAATCTCTTAAACCTTGAGAAGAGTTAATATTTAAATTCAATTCTTTTAACTCCTTTATGCGTGAAATTTGTAGTTCAATTTTTCGTTCAGCTTCTTCAAAAAATGGATCTTCATGAAAATCTAACAATGAAGGCTGAATAAAAATTTCCTTTTTATCGGCAGCAGCACTAGGTACCTGCGGCAATTGAAAATCGTCTTGCTTGAATTCGACAGGATTCACATATGATTCTTGAGGAATTTCATTGAAATCAGAATTATCTTGAAAATCTATTGTGCTTTCTTCCTTGAATTCACTGGCTACTTTTTCATTGAATTGTGAATTAATTTCAAACTCAACTGATGATTCTACATTGAATTCTTGAGTCTGCTCAGCTTCAAATAAAACAGAATTGATCTGTTCAGAAGCTACCTCTTCAATGCTTGCTTCAGGCACTATCTCGGATGTAAATTGATTTGTTTCATCAATGGGTTCAACAGATGTAGCCACAATGGCAACTGGTGCCTCAACTTCATTGATTAAAGGCATTACAATTGGTTTTTGAACAGCTTGAACTGGCTCAATTTCAATTAATTTATTCTCGTATTTACCCGATTCAAATCCAGTAGCAACCAATGTGATGGCAATTGAATCACCTAAATTTTCGTCATATGAAGTACCAATAATCATTTCTGCCTTATTGCCACTCTCTTCTTGAATGTAATTTGAAATGGCTTCAAACTCATCCATTAACAATTCATGTGCTCCTTTTGCAGAACTGATATTGAGTAGAATGTTTTTGGCCCCCAATATTTTGTTGTCATTTAACAATGGAGAATTTAAAGCCGCTTTTACTGCTTCAATTGCGCGGTCTTGTCCGGCAGCAGTAGCTGATCCCATTAATGCCACACCACTTGATTTCATGACTGTTTTAACGTCTTCAAAATCTACGTTGATTTCGCCAGGATAGGTAATGACCTCTGCTATACCTTTAGCCGCTGTATTCAGTATTTCATTTGCTTGAGAAAAGGCCTGACTCATTGGCAAATTGCCATACATTTCTTTTATTTTATTGTTATTGATTACCAATAGACAATCAACAGATCTCTTTAAAGCCTCAATGCCTTCTTCGGCAAAATTGATTCTTTTTTTACCTTCAAAAGAAAATGGTGTGGTAACAATACCAACCGTTAAAATATCTAAATCACGGGCAATTTTAGCAATAATAGGTGCTGCACCAGTTCCAGTACCTCCACCCATACCTGCTGTAATAAAGAGCATTTTGGTGTTTACACCTAATGTTTCAATTATTTCTTCTACAGCCTCCATTGCTGATTGTTTTCCTACTTCAGGGTTAGCACCAGCACCTAGTCCATTGGTTAAACTTGCACCCAATTGAATTTTATTGGCAATTGGACTTGCTTCTAGCACTTGTAAATCTGTATTACAAATAATAAAATCTACCCCTTTGATGCCTTGTGAAAACATGTAATTTACAGCATTTCCTCCTCCTCCTCCTACACCAATTACTTTAATAATTGATGAGCGTTCTCTTGGCATATTGAATTTGATTGAACTTTCCATGTTTATTTCTATTTAGCCCTCAATGATTAATATTCATTTAAATTGTCGTTGCTTTCAAACAAGTGCTTTTTCCCATTTTCAATGATTTTCTGAAAAAAGCTGATAGCCGAATTTTTTGATTTTTCAGTTTCAAGCGTGGGTTCTTCAGTAGCTTGTTCATTTTGGTCTACTGATTTTAAACCTTTCATCATTAAACCAACTCCAGTTGCATACATAGGGCTTTTGATTTCTTCTAAGAAGGCTGTTTTACCCAAATGTTCATTGGCATATCCAATACGTGTGTCTATTCCCGTTACAAATTCCACCAATTTATCGAGGTGTTTCAATTGAGATCCTCCACCGGTTATTACAATACCTGCATTTAGCTTTTTCTCTAAACCTGAACTTTTAATTTCATACAAAACAGATTCAAATATTTCTTCAACACGGGCTTGAATAACATGGGCTAAATTTTTAACCAAAATTTCTCTTGAAGGCCTTCCTCTTAAACTAGGTAAGCTTACTACTTCGTTGTCTTTGTTTTCACTTGCCAATGCTGAGCCAAATTTAATTTTGAGCAATTCGGCATGAGCGTTCAACACATTGCAACCATCTTCAATGTCTTTTGTAATGATTTGTCCGCCAAATGGAATTACAGCAGTATGTCTAATGATTCCCTTTTTGAAAATGGCCACATCAGTAGTTCCACCACCTATATCAACCAAGCAAACACCAGCATCCATTTCTTCTTGAGACAATACAGCCTCAGCAGATGAAAGTGGCTCAAGAATTAAATCTGCAATTTTTAAATCTGCTCTTTCAACACTTTTGGTGATGTTTTTAATGGCATCAACATTACCTGTTATGATATTGAAATTTGAACTCAGCCTAACACCTGACATGCCAACTGGATCTATGACATCTCCAATATCGTCTACAGTATATTCTTGTGGCAATACATGGATGATGGCATCGCCGGGAGGCAACGCTAAGTTAAACGTGTCTTTGGTAAGTCTGTCAACATCATCCTGGCTAATTTCAGTATCGCTATTGGTTCTGCTGATAGAATTCTGGTGTTGCAAACTTTTGATATGCTGACCCGCTATACCCACATGCACACTGTTAATTTCGATGCGCATGTTTGGACTGTTCTTTAACAATGAAGCTTTGGCTTTTTCTATGGCATCCATGATAGCCGTTTTTGTACGTTCAATGTTGCGTACCTCTCCTCTGATTACACCTAAGCTCTCAGATTTACCCATAGCAAGCACTTCTACTTTACCATGTTCATTGCTTTTGCCTACAATGGCACAAATTTTTGTAGTCCCAATATCGAGACCTACCACAACTTTTAACTCGTTTGACATAACTAAGCCTTATTTTTTTTACAAACTACCTGAGATTTGAACCTCAAATCAATGGTTCCAAAATTGTCCCATCCTATGCGGTTCAAGGCCTCTTTATAAAATACTTTTAATTTTTCAAATTTATCCGACAGGTCTTCGGTACTTCCCAAAATAATCTCAAAATCACCCATTTTAGGTATGAGTACCATTTCATTTCCTGCTCTTACAAATATCTGTTCAACAAGGGCCTTTAGAAAAGGGTCGTTATCAACATAAGAGGCTACTTTAAAGAGTTCATTTCCTACAAAAGAGTACACTGTATCTTCTTTCTCAAATCGTTCAAAAATATTGCCATTGGCAAACAATACCCTGTGAACATACTGGTCGCACAAAGGGAATTTAACCCCATATTGATCTATATAAAACTGCATGCCATCATAGCGTTCTACTCTTATCATGGGTACTCTTTGTTGCAGCTCTATAGACAGTTTACCATCTATATTTGCATATACTTGAGCTGATTGAATAAATGGAATTTGAGACAAGCGCTTTTCCATTTGTAGGATATTGAGCTTAGAAAGAGGAGTACCTACTAAACATTTTCCTTTTTGAGCTTTATTTGAGGCAAAATCAATCACCTGTTTTTGATTGATAAATTTGATCTCCTGTGGCAAAATTTGCACATCTACTTGGGTACATTTTTGAGTTGCTTCTTTTTTGAAACCAAACCAATATGCACAAACAAAAACAACAAAAAGGCATACCCACAATAGGATATAAAACAATTGCTTTATTTTTAAAATGGTATGTGGTTTTAGTTTAAACACTGGCTAATAATCCTTTTTGAATGGGTTCAATTAACGTATCAATATCTCCTGCACCTAACAAAACAAATAAGCTTGGCCTGTTCAAAACAACTTGCTTTACCAACGCTTCTTTAGAGAGCAATTGCTTGTGGGCTATTGTTACAGCATCTAGTAAAAGTTGAGAGCTAACACCCGGTATTGGCAACTCTCTGGCAGGATAAATATCCAACAAATAAAGCTGATCAGCTTTAGACAATGCTTTTGCAAATTCAGGCATAAAATCGCGGGTTCTGCTATACAAATGTGGTTGAAAAGCAACATGCATTTGGTGTGCAGGGTACATGGTTTTTACTGAACTCAGAATGGCTTTGATTTCTTCTGGGTGGTGAGCATAATCATCTATGAAAATGACATTGTCTTGTTTGATGATGTATTCGAACCTTCTTTTTACACCTTTAAAGGAAGCCAGTGCATGGCGCAATTCAAGTTCAGTCAGACCACATTTTAAAGCAATGGCTGATGCCGCAATGGCATTTTCAATATTGTGTAAACCTGGAATACCCAGTGATAAATCTTTGAATTCAGTTCCGAAATAATTCAAATCAAATGAATTTTGGTCTCCATTGATGCGCACATTCAATGCAAACACATTGGCATCTGGAGAAAAACCATAAGTAAAAAATGGCCTGTCTAATGCAGCTGTAATTTCTAAACCATGCTTAACAAATAAGGTTCCATTTGCATGTACTTGATTGGCATAAGCAATAAAAGAAGATTTAAACGCATCGTGTTCACCGTAAATATCTAAATGATCGGCATCGGTTGAGGTAATGACTGCCATTTGCGGAAACAAGGTTAGAAAAGACCTGTCGAATTCGTCTGCTTCTACCACCAATAAACCCTCAGTATTTGATTTTTCGGGAAGTATTAAATTGTTTTGATAATTGACCGATATGCCTCCTAAAAATGCAGCACAATCTAAATGGCTTTGCTTGAGCAAATGTGCCAATAAAGTTGAAGTAGTTGTTTTGCCGTGTGTTCCAGCAATACCGATGGTATTAAATGATTTGCTTAACAAGCCAAGCACTTCGGAACGTTTGAATATTTGAAATCGGTTTTCTTGGAGCCATTTCCATTCTTGGTGGTCTTTTGGAATAGCCGGAGTTAACACCACCATTGTATGAGCTCCTTGCAAGTCAAGTGAACTGAACAGTTGTGGGTTGTCTTCAAAATGAATATGAATTCCTTCTTTTATGAGTTGATTTGTAAGCGGAGTAGGTGTTTTATCATAGCCAAATACCTGAATACCCAAATGGTTAAAATAACGAGCAATGGCACTCATTCCAATACCACCTATTCCAAGAAAATATGCTTTTTGTATTTGGCTAATTGACTGCATTTGTATTTACTAATTGAAGAGCTTCTTTAGAAATGTGTTGGGCTGCATTTGGCATGGCAAATGTTGCAATTTGTTTTGCCAATAATGCTTGTTTATTTAGGTCTGACAACAATGCCAGAACAGTTGAGATTAGTTCTTGATTGGCATTGGCATCATTTACCATTAAAGCAGCATTTTCATTGACCAAGGCCAAGGCATTTTTGGTTTGATGGTCTTCTGCTACATTAGGTGATGGTACCAAAATCAATGGTTTTGCAACTATAGCAATTTCTGCTATTGACAAAGCACCTGCTCTTGATACAACAATATCGGACATGGCATAGGCCAAATCCATTTCATATATAAAATTCCTAACTATCAAATTTGGGTGATTCAACTGATCGGCATCTGGGAAATTGTTTCCCTTTTGCCAAATGAGGTTGTACCCCGCATTGACTATTTGCTCCCAAGCTCCATAGAGTGTTTTGTTGATGGTTCGCGCACCTAAACTACCACCTATTACCAGAACAGTTTTCTTACGGGGGTCTAATTTAAAAAACGCTTCTGCAGCTGTTCGTTTTGTATGTGCACTTAAAATATCAGTTCTAACTGGATTTCCTGTTAATACAATTTTTGATGCAGGAAAAAATCGATCCATTTGCGGGTATGCAACTGCCACTTTCTTTGCTTTATTTTTTAACAACTTATTGGTAATGCCTGCATAAGAATTTTGTTCGTGAATCATTACAGGTATACCCCTCATCCATGCAGCAAACATCATTGCTCCACTGGCATAACCGCCAAAACCTATGGCCAAATTGGGCTTGAATTTTCCTATCAATAGCCATGATTTTATAACTGCCGATAGCACCTTTATTGGAAACAATATATTTTTAAGGCTCAAGTTCCTTTGAAGGCCACTGATCCACAATCCAACAATGGCATAGCCAGCTTTAGGAACTTTTTCCATCTCCATCCTGTCTTTAGCTCCCACAAATAAAAAGTCAACTTCACCATTCAATTCTTTTTCAATGGCCTGAGCAACCGCAATAGCTGGATAAATATGCCCACCTGTTCCTCCTCCACTGATAATGATTCGTAGTTTCTCTTTCATACAAATACTGTTTATTTTTTTTCGGACAAGGACTGTTCTTCTTCTACATACCTACTTACACTCATGATCATACCAAATGCCAAACTGGTAATGACAATTGAGGTACCACCTTTACTTATTAAAGGCAATGTAAGACCCGTTACTGGGAATAAATTAACTGCCACCGCCATATTAATGATGGCTTGCATTACCAAAGCAAAAGACAATCCAATGGCTACCAATGCACCAAAAGCTTTTGGGCTTTTAACAATGATTCTAAATGCCCTGTACATAAAAAAGAGGTACAGAAACAAAATGGCAATACCACCAAACATCCCATACTCTTCAATGATGATTGCATAAATAAAGTCAGAATAGGCTTCAGGTAAAAAATTTCTTTCTGTACTTTGACCAGGTCCTTTTCCCCAAAACCCTCCATTTGCTATGGCAATTTTTGCATGGTCATTTTGATAAGTAACATCTGCATCATTGTTAGGCTTTGAGTAATTTTCTATGCGGTGTTTCCAAGTTAAAAAACGGCCCATAGGTTTGAGGTATTTATCGGGTGTTTTAAACACAATAAACCCAAGCATTACGATTACAATGAGAACTGGTATAAGTACAAAAGAAATGTGCTTGATACTGACCCTGCCAATGAACATTATTACGAAACAAGTGGCAGCCAAAACCAAAGCCGTTGACAAATTATTTGGGGCAATTAACATACAAGTGATGCCCACATGAATTAAAATAGGGAAAAATCCTTTTTTAAAATCTTTGATATCATCTTGCCTTTTTGCCAATTCACTTGCTATGAACAAAATTAAGGCTACTTTGGCTACTTCAGATGTTTGAAAAGTAATGCCTAAAAAAGGAATGGTTAACCATCGCTGTGCATCGTTAATTTCGGAGCCAACAAATAACGTTAAAAACAATAATGCATATGAAATATAGAGCACCAACTTTGCCACTTTCATAAACATTTTATAATGAATGCTATGAATGTATAGCATGACATAGCCCCCAATTAACAAATAGGCCAGTTGTTGAAATAGAAAAAGTTCGGCACTTCCACCATGCTTTGCATAAGCCAAGGCTCCTGTTGAACTATACACAGCCAAGAGCCCCCATAAAGAGAGAATGGCAATGATAATCCACATAAACGGATCACCTTTGGGTTTAATCCGTTCCCAATTGAGTAGCTTGGCAATCATAGGTTCTTAAATTTGTTTAACAGCTGCTTTAAATTGACGGCCTCTGTCTTCGTAGTTCTTAAACAAATCAAAACTTGCACATGCAGGAGAGAGCAAAACTGTTTCTCCTGTTTTAGCCATTTTAGAGGCAACATGTACCGCTTCTTGAGCTGAACTTGTATTGATGATTAAATCTACACAACCGCCAAATGCTTCATGTAATTTTGAATTGTCTAAACCCATACATACTAAAATACGTACTTTCTCAGCAACCAGTTGTTTGAGCATTTCGTAGTCGTTTCCTTTGTCTACACCACCTGCAATCCATACTGTTGGTTTATCCATGCTTTCTAATGCATACCAGGTAGAGTTCACATTGGTTGCTTTAGAATCGTTGATGTAATCTACACCACGAATGGTAGCTACTTTTTCTAATCGGTGTTCAACATTTTGAAAATCAGTCAAGCTTTCGCGAATGACTTCTTTGCGAATATTGAGCGCCTGTCCAATAATAGCTGCTGCCATAGAGTTGTAGGCATTGTGTTGCCCTTTGATTGAAAATTCAGATGTATTCATGGTTAATTGGTTATTGTTATCTATTGAGTTGTTGGCATACATCGTTCCAGATGTAATGTATGCACCAGGTAAAGATTTAGTTTTATTAGAGAATGGAAAGGCTTTTGCTTGAACCTGTATTTGTTCCATTTTTTGCTGAATCAGTGTATCATCGGCACAATACACAAACACGTTATCTTGTGTTTGATTTTGCAAAATTCTAAACTTTGAGTCTATGTAATATTGAATATTGTAATTGTATCTGTCTAAGTGGTCTGGGGTAATGTTACACAATACAGCAAATTCAGCTTTGAATTGGAACATATAGTCGAGCTGGAAACTAGAAAGTTCTAAGACATAATAATCGTAATTACCTGTGGCCACCAGTCTGGCAAAACTAGTACCTATATTGCCTCCTACTGCCACATTTAAACCTGCTTTCTGAAGCATATGAAAAATGAGCGATGTGGTGGTGGTTTTACCATTGGTTCCTGTAATACAAATTTTTTGCGCTTGGGTAAATCTGCTGGCAAATTCTATTTCTGAAACAATTGGAATATTTAGCTTTAGAATGGCTTGCACCAATTCGTTTTTATCTGGTATACCTGGGCTTTTAATCACTTCAGTTGCATTCAAAATGAGTTCAGGTGTATGACCATTCATTTCAAACAAAATACCCTGTTGACTGAGTTCATCTTGGTACTTTTGCGCAATAGGTCCTGCATCAGAAACAAACACTTCATAGCCCTGTTGTTGGGCCAATAAAGCAGCTCCTGTTCCGCTTTCTCCGCTACCTAATATGACAATGCGCTGTTGCAAGAGTTAACGAATTTTAAGAGTGATAATGGTAAATATGGCCAGCATTATGCCGATGATCCAGAATCGGGTTACAATTTTGGCCTCATGGAAACCACTTTTTTGGTAATGGTGATGCAGTGGCGACATTTTAAAAATGCGCCTACCCTCTCCATACTTTTTCTTGGTGTATTTAAAATAACTTACCTGTATCATCACAGATAAATTCTCTATTAAGAAAATGCCACATAAAATAGGAATCAACAATTCTTTTCTAACAACCAAAGCAAATGAAGCAATGATACCTCCCAATGCCAGGCTCCCAGTATCACCCATAAAAACTTGAGCGGGAAATGCATTGTACCATAAAAATCCCACACAAGCACCCACAAAAGCGCCAGCAAAAATTACCATTTCTTCTAAATGCGGGATATACATTATATTGAGATATTTTGAGAAAATGATATTCCCACTTACATAAGCAAATACGCCCAAAACCACACCAATAATAGCCGAAACACCTGCTGCTAAACCATCTATTCCATCGGTAATATTAGCCCCATTAGAAACAGCTGTTATGATAAAAATAACTACCAATAAATAAATCCAATAGTTGTAATCTTTGTAGCCCTCTCCCATAAATTTGAGCAAATCGGCATAATCAAATTCCGAAGATTTTAAAAATGGAATAGTAGTAGTAGTGGCTTTTGAATCTTTCACCATCATCAATTCATTGTCCATTATTTTAGGAGTTAAATGGTTCTCTTGAATGAATGATTCGGTTAATTCACTTGCCTTATAAAACTCTTTGGTTTTTACATGTTCATTAAAGTACAAAGTAGTGGCAACTATAAAACCTAAACCTACTTGTCCTAATATTTTAAAGCGGCCGGCTAAACCTTCTTTGTTCTTCTTAAAGACTTTGATATAATCATCCAGAAAGCCTACCACACCTAACCATACCGTAGAAACCAGCATGAGTAAAATATATACATTGTTGATACGAGCAAACAATAAAGTAGGAATTAAAATAGCACCTAAAATGATGAGCCCTCCCATGGTTGGAGTTCCTTTTTTCTCTTTTTCTCCAGCCAAACCCAAGTCTCTGATTTCATCACTCACTTGAAGGTTTCTTAACCTAGAGATTAATGTTTTACCAAACACCAATGAAATAACCAATGATAAAATAATGGCCAATGCTGCTCTGAAAGAGATGTATTGAAACATGCCTGCTCCAGGAAAATTCAAATGGCTGTCTAAATAATTGAATAAATAATACAACATGCGATTTAACTGTTTATTGGATTAAAAAGGTCAAACATTTCATTTAAGATGGCTTTGTCATCAAACGGATATTTTACCCCGTTGATTTCTTGGTAATTCTCATGTCCTTTACCAGCAATTAAAATCACATCCCCTTTAACTGCCATACTAACTGCCAATTTGATGGCTTCTTTGCGATCAGCAACTCGAACTGTTTTTTTGAAATGAATGGGCTTTACACCTGCTTGCATTTCATCTAAAATAAAATCAGGATTTTCGTTGCGTGGATTGTCAGATGTAAAAATTACTTTGCTACTATGACTGGTTGCAACATCAGCCATAATAGGCCTTTTGGCTGTATCTCTATTGCCACCGCAACCTACTACGGTAATTAAATTTTCGTTACCCGTTCTGATTTGGTTGATGGTAGCTAAAATATTTTCTAATGCATCGGGCGTATGCGCATAGTCAATTATTCCATGAATACCATTGTTTGACCTGCAATATTCAAACCTCCCTTTTACCGGTTGTAAACTCGACAAATGAGTAATGATATCTGTTTTTGATTTACCTAATAAAAAGGCTGCTCCATAAACTGCCAATAAGTTGTAAGCATTGAAATGTCCAACAAGTCTAAACCAAGCTTCGTGCTCATCAATATTGAGCAACATGCCATTGAAATCATTTTCTACTAGCTTGGCTTTGAAATCGGCATTGTTCTTTAAAGCATAGGTGTACCTGGTTGCTGCGGTATTTTGAAGCATCACCAAACCATTTTTATCGTCTTTATTTACCAACGCAAATGCCTCATCATTGGCTTCATCAAATAGTTTCTTTTTGGCACTGATATACTTATCGAATGTTTGGTGGTAGTCTAAATGATCGTGCGTAATATTGGTAAAAACCATTCCAGCAAATTGCAAACCTTTGACTCTTTCTTGGTGAATGGCATGTGAGCTGGCTTCCATAAAACAGTACTCGCAACCTTGTTCAACCATTTGCAATAACAATTGATTGATAGCAATCGCATCGGGAGTTGTATGGGTAGATGGAATGATTTGTTCGTTGATTTGATTTTGAACTGTAGAAAGCAATCCAACTTGGTGACCAAAAGACCTAAACAAATTAAAAAGCAAAGTGGCAACCGTTGTTTTACCATTGGTTCCAGTTATTGCAACCAATTTTAATTTTGAAGAAGGCACCTCATAAAACGTTGAGGCCATTAAAGCCATTGCTGCTGAAGTATCTTTTACAGAAATAACTGCAATATCCGCACCCAATGGTGAAGTAAATGTATGAGTATCTGAAACAACAATTGCAGAGCAACCTGCAGCAACAACTTGGTTAATATAACTGTGACCATCAGCTTGAGTGCCTTTGATGGCAAAAAACAAACTACCCGCTTTGGCTTGTCTGGAATCAAAACACAAGTTTGTTATCTCTTGGTTTGTATTGCCTTCAGACTTAAATACCGGAAGTTGCTCAATTAAATATGCTAATTTTTTGGTCATGCTTTTCCTAATTGCAATACAATTTTTTTTACTTGTTTAATAGGTGTATTTGGTGGTACAGATTGTTTGGTAACTTTTCCAGCACCTAATACTTGAACTTGAACCCCTTTGCTTTCTAGCAAATACAAAGCATCTTTAATGCCCATTCCCTTTAAATCAGGAATTATTTCAGTATTGTAATTGGCCGATTTATAACCCAATTTATTTCCAAAATTGATGGTTTCTGACCATTCTGCATCTTCGTTTATAGAATCGGTTTTGAGCAACCTGTTTGATTCAAAAACTGCCATAATTTGTTTCAAATCATTAGTAAATATTTTTGAAACTGGAGGCATATGAACCAAGCTGTCTACCGCAATCTGAGATTTTATATTGGCATGCAATTGAATAGATGTTGCATACACTTTATCGGCTATATCTTTAAAAACAGGCAAAGCTACTTGTGCAGCATAATAATGCTTGAGCGGTTTACTCACCAATACCATACATGAATATTTAGGTGCATCCGCTGGGAAATAGCCGCAAAAAGAAGCCCTATAAAATTTTTGTCCACCCTTGTCATATCCCTTTCCATCATTGGCAATCACTGCAGTACCTGTTTTACCAGCATATGAATAAAAAGCACTTTTAAATTCAGAAGCGGTGCCTCTTAGCACAACACCTTCCATCATTGCTCTCAATTGTTTCAAAGTAGAATCTGAACAAATTTTGTCAACCAATACAGCTGGTTTGTATTGCTTAACTGTTTGACCCGCATCTGTAACATTGCTTACAAAAAGTGGCTTTACCAATTTGCCATTATTGGCAACTGCATTGTATACACTCAGTAACTGCAAAGGCGTAAAGCTCAAGCCATAGCCAATACTCATTGAAGGCAAAGAAGAGCAAGACCACATTGGGTTGTTTGGATTTAAAACCGATGGGGTTGATTCACCTGCAATTTGCAATTTGAGTTTTGAGGTTAAGTTTAAACCTTGAATATGCTTGTAAAATGCCGAAGGATTTTTTTGATAAAAACGAACTACTTGTTTGGCAATTCCAATGTTAGATGAATGTTCAAATGCTTCTTGCATAGAAATCAGAGCTGTTCCCATGTGAGAATCATGCATGGTATAATTGCAAAATGTTTTAACTCCATTTTCTGCATCAACTTTGTCTTTGGCAGTTACAAAACCATCTTCAATCATCGACAACATTGAAATCAGTTTCATGGTTGAACCCGGCTCTATGCTTCTGGCTACCGCATAATTGTATTTTTCGGTGTAAGTACCATCTGCTTCCTTAGTTAAATTGGCAACAGCTTTTATATGTCCAGTTGCTACTTCCATTAAAATAGCTGTCCCCCATTCGGCTTGTTCTTCAATTAACTTGTTCATGAGCGATTGCTCTGCAACATCTTGTAAATTCACATCAATAGTGGTATAAACATCCTTACCCTCTTGTGCTTCTACAGCATTTTCATCGTCTATAGGTATCCAAGTTCCACCAGCAATTCTTTGCATAACTTGCTTGCCACTTTTGCCACTGAGCATAAAATCAAAACTGCCTTCTAAACCAACTTTTGCCACACCTGTTTGCGTAAACCCTATGGTGCGCTCTGCCAATAATTCAAACGGTTTTTCTCTGGTAGTTCTTTCAGTAATTAAGAATCCACCTTTGTATTTACCCATTCTAAAAATGGGGAACTTACTCATGCGTTGCATTTGTCTGAAAGACACTTTTCCTTTTAATAAAAAATACCTGTTTTTAGTTTTTTTAACTTTAGTAAAAAGGCTTTTATATGATTTTGCAGACTTGTCTTTGAACTCATTTGCCATGCATATTGCCAATGAATCCAAGTCATTTTCAAAATTGTCATTGGCAATAAATCCTTTTGCTTGCCCATCTATTCGAATGTCGTAAATGGGAACTGAGCTTGCCAAAAGATTGCCATTGCAATCAAATATATTGCCACGAATTGCAGCCACATCAAAAACATGAGTACTAAGGCTGTCTGCCAATTTCGACCATTTAGCACCTTCTTTTACTTGAATCTTAAACACGTAATACACCACAGCCATTCCAAACAAGAACATTCCTGTGAACACAAGAATTGCCCTGATCAGAATAGATTTTCTGTTATTGGTTGTATTACTTACCTGACTCACTAATACGTTATTTTACTTGGTGGATTTTTTAATTCTTTTATTCCTGTATTTTCAAGTTTTTTAGCCAATTCACTTTGGCGACTTTCACTCATTATTTCACTCAAAACAGTGATATATTCACTTCTTAAGTCTTTCAGTTCATACTGCAACTTGTTTGTTGTTCTGATTGTTTTTTCAGCATAATGACTGTTGTAAATAAACAATACCACAAGTAAGAATACATATGCCATAAAGGGCAATTGATTGGTCAATTGTTCTTTAGACAAACTGAAATCAAAATCAGCTATGCGCCTCACTTTTTCAGTTAAGCGAATACCTTCATTTTCTGCAGGGGTTGGCTTTGGCTTTTGCTCCGTTTCTGTATGTTCGATGATTTTATTCAAGACAACTTATTTCTTTTTAGCAATTCTTAACTTGGCACTTCTAGACCTTGGATTGATTTGCAACTCTTGTTCAGAGGCTGTTATGACTTTTTTTTGAACTTGTTCAAATGGCTTGATCACATTCCCATAAAAATCTTTTTCTTGAACTCCTTGGAAATTACCAGCTGACATGAAGTTTTTTACCAATCTATCTTCAAGAGAATGGTAACTCATTACAACTAAGTTGCCACCAGTTGCTAAAACTTCAGCCGATTGTTCTAAGAATTTTTTGAGCACATCCATTTCTCTATTGACTTCAATTCTCAATGCTTGAAATACTTGAGCAAAGAATTTATAATCACCGAATTTGGGGGTGTATGCTTTGAGTGATTCTTTGATATGTAAAACTGTTCTAATTTCTTGTTGGGTTCTATAGGCTACAATTGCAGCAGCCAATGACCTTGCATTTTTGAGTTCTCCATATAAATAAAGTATATCTGCAAGTTGCTCTTGGGTAGCTGTATTGAGTAGGTCAGCCGCATTTTTGCCTGTTGAAGCATTCATTCTCATATCTAATTCAGCTTCATCAAAACGGAAAGAAAAACCACGACCCGCTTCATCAAATTGGTGAGAAGAAACACCTAAATCAGCCAAAATACCATTCACTGGCAAACAGTTTTGATAAGCCAAATGATTGGCCATGTATTCAAAATTTTGGTCTATAAAGTATAGTCTGTTGTCGTTGGGTAAATTTAATTTGGCATCTGCATCTTGATCAAATGCCACCAATTTACCTTTATCTCCCAATTGAGCCAAGATGGCTTTGGAATGTCCACCCCCACCAAATGTTACATCTACATAAATACCTTGAGGAACAATAGACAAAGCTTCAATACATTCATTGAGCATTACAGGAGCATGGTATTTAGATGCCATCGTTTGCCTCCTTTTTTCTATTGGTCATTACTTCTTCGGCAAGTGCACTAAAGTCAGACGGCTCCTCATTTAACATTTTATCGTATTCCGCCTTGTTCCAAACTTCTATTTTGTTGCCATAAGCCAATAAAACCAACTCACCTTGTAAGTTGGCATATTCCTGTAATGACTTTGGAAGCAAAACCCTAGAGGCATTGTCCATTTCTAATTTAGAAGCTCCTCTTAAAAAGTAACGCTTAAACATGCGCTCTTTCTGAATGTAATCGCTCAGCTTATTGATTTCCGACGCAATTTGTTGCCATTCGTTACTTGGATACAACACACAGCATTTTTCAAAACCACGGTTAATGAAAAATGAATCGCCAGCTTCTTTTGGAAGCTGCTTCTTCAGGGCAGTCGGAATCATCAACCTCCCTTTGGCATCCATTTTACATTCATATTCTCCGTGTAACTGTGTCATGTTTTTAAGACAATCGCATGGTAAAAATAGAAACTTATTTCCACTTTTCTCCACTTTTCCCCACATTCACATATCAACAAGAGTTATCAACAGCTATGTGGATAGCTTGTAGCGGTTAAAAAATCTAAACAATACAGAATTTTAGTTCCCAATTAAGAAAATGACTGATGTTGAAAACTGAATAGCAGTTTGAGGGCATTTTTATTGGTTTCAATGCCAAATTCAATCAAAAAATGGAGGTGCTGCTTAAAAAAAACAATTGGGTGTTTGAGCAGTAAAGTTTACACTATAAATCCCTGAAAGTCCTATTCAATAAGGCTTCAGAGCCATTTACACCTAGTAAAAATGAAAAATATTGTTATTGACCTTCTTCCATTAATAGCTGGTCAGGCGATTCTCCCATGTGGCCTAATGAAAATTGGGCATCTGCTGCCAATTCTCCTTTAGGGTATTTTTTTAGGAATTCTTGATAAGCTGTTCTAGCAGCTCCAAAATCATGCATGCTATTTTCTAATGTATAAGCCTTGAGAAAAAGAGTTTCTTCAACCAAGCTTGATTTAGGGAAATTTTTGAGCAAACTATCTAAGTGTTGAATGGCCTCTTTGGGTTGATCTAAGTAGATACAACGTTGTGCTGCTTTAAACAGGAATTCAGCATTTTGTGGATCTCCCGGGTATTTGGCTACAAAATCTAAATATGCATTTTTTAATTGGCCTATTAAAGTATCGCTAAATGTACTGTCATTGGCCTCTAGGTTTCTAACCAGTTCAAGCTGTTTTTCTTTGGGCGACTGACAGGCTATAGTGCACATGATAAAAGTAGCAAGGGCAAAAACACCTATTTTAATTTGACTGATCATGGTATTGTTTAAATGAACAGCACAAAATAAATGGAATTTCAAATGGACCACTCTATGAACTTTCCACAAAAAAGCATGCACCTGGTCTTTGTTTTCCTTATTTTTGTTCGATTATTTCGTAAAAATGAAGATTAGTTACAACTGGCTCAAACAATTTATAGCAGTAGCGCACAATACGCAACAAATTGACCAATTACTTACAGGATGTGGACTGGAAGTTGAAGATATTGTTCCATTTAGTTCTATACCAGGAGCATTGGAAGGCATTGTCATTGGCGAGGTCTTAGAAAAAGTTCAGCACCCCAATGCAGACAAACTCAGTGTTTGTAAAGTAAATATTGGCAATGACACCATCAAGCAAATAGTTTGCGGGGCACCAAATGTTGCTACCGGACAAAAAGTATTGGTTGCTACAATTGGCAGCACAGTTTACCCAATTGGTGGAGACCCCTTTGAAATTAAGAAAGCAAAAATTAGAGGTGAGTTGAGCGAGGGAATGATATGTGCAGAAGATGAATTGAGCTTAGGAAACAGCCATGAAGGTATTTTAATTTTACCAGCACACTATGAGGTTGGCAAACCTGCAGCCAATTATTTTGAAATTTACCAAGACCATACCATCGAAATTGGCTTGACAGCCAACAGGGGCGATGCTGCAAGTCATTTAGGCGTTGCCAGAGATTTGAAAGCCCTTACTGGAACTCCTATTATTAAACCTGCTCTATTGCATCAAGCTGGAGATCAAAAAAACCCAATCGCCGTTTCCATTCAAAATGCTGATGCTTGTAAACGCTATTGTGGCATTTATTTGAGTGGTGTGGAGGTGAAAGAATCGCCTAATTGGTTAAAACACAAATTACAAACCATAGGTCTCAAACCTATTAACCATGTAGTAGATATTAGCAATTATGTTTTACATAGCCTTGGTCAGCCTTTGCATACTTTTGATGCAGATCAAATAAAGGGCAATCAGGTGATTGTAAAACAAGCTATAGCTGGTGAGAACTTTACTACTTTAGATGGCGTTGAAAGGAAATTAACAGGAATTGAGTGCATGATTGCTGATTCAGAAAAGAACCTGGCATTAGCGGGTATTTTTGGTGGATTGCATTCGGGTATTCAAAATACTACTAAAAATATCTTCATAGAAAGTGCTTTTTTTGACAGTGGAATGGTTCGTAAATCAGCAAAAACACATGGATTGAGTACCGATGCTAGCTTCCGATTTGAAAGAGGCGTTGACCCTGAAATGGCATTATTTGCTGCACAATGGGCTGCATCATTGATTGTTGAAATTGGGGGTGGAACCATTCACCAAATTACAGACCTTTATCCAGAGCCAATTTTGCCCCATCAGGTTGAGTTTAATCCAATCAAATCAAACGAACTCATTGGACAAGAAATTCCAATTGCTCAAGTTAAAGAAATTTTAACCAGACTAGATATTCAAGTGCTTGAAGAAACCGAAAACAACCTTAAATTAATGGTCCCTGCGTACCGAACAGATGTTTGTAGAGCTGCAGATGTTACTGAAGAAATTTTAAGGATTTATGGGCTCAATAACATTGAAATGAGCCACCAAATTACTTCTACAGTTGGCATCAGTGCTTATGATGCTGTTTATACTTTGAAAGAAAAAATAGCCAATTTTTTAGCTGCAAAAGGATTTTCTGAAATTGCTACCAGTTCACTAACAAAGAGTGCATATTACGCTGAAGAAGCCTTGCAACATGCAGTGTATTTAAAAAACCCACTGAGCAATGATTTAAACATAATGAGGATGGATTTTGCTTACTCGTTCTTGGAAGCCATTCAATACAACAACAACAGAAAATTAAGTGATGTGCGTTTTTTTGAATTTGGTAAAACTTATACGCAACATGGCAATACCAATGAACTAGCAAATATTACTGAAACCAAACAATTGTACATTGCTGTTCATAGCAACAAGCAGTCAGAGTCGTGGTTAGCCAAACAAACACCTTATGGCTTTTATCAACTTAAAAACTTACTTGAACAGTTGACAGAAATCAGTAACCTTAGCAACTTAAATTGGCAATACAATGACTTATCCAATTGTTCTCTGTTATTGACACATGACAACCAAAATTTGGCTAAAATAAAACAGCTACCGACACAATTGCTCAAAGATTTTGACATTTCGGCACCGGTATGGGTATTGGAAGTAGCTTGGGATTTGTGGACAAATTTGGCTGCAAAAGCTACTTTTAAACTAAAAAAAGTACCTGTTTTTCCTAGTGTCAGAAGAGATTTAGCCTTGTTAATTGACCATTCTGTAAACTACCAAAATCTTGAAAAAATTGCCAGAAAGACTGCAGGCAAATTGCTCAAAGCAGTAAACGTATTCGATGTGTATGAAGGTGAAAAAATAGGTGCTGATAAAAAATCTTATGCCCTTAGTTTTATCCTCCAGGACGAAGAAAAAACATTGAATGATGCCGAAATTGAAGCTGTAATGAATAAATTGATTGCAGCATTTGAAAAAGAAACAGGCGCAAAACTGAGAGGATAATTTCATGCTGAGCAAAACAGATGCTTATTTTTTAGAAATTAAACAAAGGCTGAATGCATTACTTATAGAGTCGGAAAGCCTTAAAAATGAGCTTGAAACGCTTAGGAATGACAAAAAAGAGCTCGAAAAAAAGCTCGTAGAAAAAGAACAAACGATAGAAAACTTAAAAGAAAAGAATAAAATTAGTAAAATTGCTGTGGGAATTCAGCTGTCAAAACAGGATTTGAATTTGGTCAAAAAAGAAATTGACCAGCAAATTCGTGAGATAGATGAATGTATCAGGTTGTTAAACCAGTAAAATCAAAAGGTTGAACGAACTTTCAATTAACATAAACATAGCAGGCAGGTCCTATCCAATATCGGTTCAAGCAGAACAAGAGTCCGATATAAGGGCAGCAGGCAAGCTCATACAAGACAAATTGCAGGTATTATCTAGCCAATTTGCCGTAAAAGACAAACAAGATGCACTCGCCATGTTTGCATTGGAATTAGCCTCTGAAAATCAGCGATTACGCGATTCAATAGGCAAAGAGCAGTTAAACATTGAAAGCAAATTGCAGGAAATCATTCAAATCCTGCCTTCAGTTCACCCATAATTTAACAGTTGGCAATCCGGTTTTCCCATCAACCCAAATTATTAAACTATGGAAATATTTATTGTATTTATTATTGCATTGGTAGCTGGCGGAGGACTCATGTGGGTGCTCAACAATACCATGCTCAAAAAGAAAGTCGAGATAATTGTCAAAGAAGCTGAAAACAAGGCTGAAATGCTAAAAAAAGACAAACTACTCGAAGCTAAAGAACGATTTCTACAACTTAAAGCGGAACACGAAAAAGAAATCAATGCCCGCAACCAAACTGTTTTAAAAGAAGAAAACAGGATCAAACAGCAAGAGCAAAGTTTGAAGCAAAAATTAGAAAATGCACAACGCAAAGACGCAGAATTAGACAACATCAAACAAACCCTTCAGAAACAACTTGAAGTGGCTCAATCTAAAAAAGATGAGGCTGAAAAGGCCTTGCAAAACCAAGTAAAACAGCTCGAAAAAATTGCTGGATTAACTGCAGATGAAGCTAAAAAACAATTGGTAGAAGCATTGCAAGAAGAAGCCAGAACTGAAGCTTTGGCTAAAATCAAAGACATTACCGATGAAGCAAAAATGACTGCTAGCAAAGAAGCAAAGAAAATTGTTTTGAGCACCATTCAAAGAACAGCAGCTGAGCAAGCCATCGAAAATTCAGTATCTGTTTTCAATATTGAATCAGACGAATTAAAAGGTAGAATCATTGGACGTGAAGGTAGAAATATCAGAGCATTGGAAGCTGCCACAGGCGTAGAGTTTATTGTAGATGATACCCCTGAAGCTATTATTCTATCTTGCTTTGACCCTATTAGAAGAGAAATTGCACGTTTGGCCATGCACCGTTTGGTAACCGATGGGCGTATACACCCAGCTAGAATTGAAGAGGTTGTAACCAAAACCAAAAAGCAAATAGAAGAAGAGATCATTGAAATTGGTGAACGTACTTGTATTGATTTAGGTATACATGGATTACACCCTGAATTGATTAGAATGGTAGGAAGAATGCGTTACCGTTCAAGTTATGGTCAAAATTTGTTACAACACTCAAGAGAGGTTGCAAACCTTTGTGCCACCATGGCTGCTGAATTAGGATTGAACGTAAAATTGGCAAAACGTGCCGGATTGCTCCACGATATTGGAAAAGTTCCAGATGAGGATCCAGAAACACCGCATGCCTTATTGGGTATGAAACTGGCCGAAAAATACAAAGAACACCCAGAAGTAGTAAATGCCATAGGAGCTCACCACGATGAAATTGAAATGACTTCTATGTTGTCTCCTATTATTCAAGCATGTGATGCCATTTCGGGCTCTAGACCTGGTGCTAGAAGAGAAGATTCTGAGAACTACATGAAACGCTTGAAAACACTTGAAAATATTGCATTGAGTTATCCAGGAGTTGAAACTGCTTTTGCCATTCAGGCGGGTAGAGAGTTGCGTGTAATGGTTGAAAGTGAAAAAGTAACAGATGATCAGGCAGATTTGTTGTCAATTGATTTGTCTCAACGCATTCAAAAAGAAATGACCTATCCTGGTCAAATTAAAATTACTGTAATCAGAGAAAAAAGAGCAGTTAATTTTGCAAAATAATACAGCGCGTTTGCGTTTAAAAAGAGAAGCGCGGGCCTAT
>CAISCU010000015.1 GCA_903883965.1 uncultured Bacteroidota bacterium | reverse complement strand
CTACACGACGCTCTTCCGATCTAGAATGCTTATACCAGCATCATCACTGGGTTTTCCAACAAAGTTTTGAGAGTTTGTAAGAAAGCCGAACCAACAGCTCCATCAACTACCCGGTGGTCGCAGCTCAAAGTTACTTTCATCACATTGCCCACTTGCATTTGACCATTCTCTACAACCACTGTTTCTTTGGCAGCGCCAACTGCAAGTATACAAGCATCAGGCGGGTTAATGATTGCAGTAAATTCATCAATACCAAACATACCTAAATTGCTAATGGTAAATGTATTTCCTTCAAATTCCTGAGGTTGTAGTTTTTTGTTTTTGGCTTTATCAGCCAATTGTTTTACCTCGGCACTAATATGTGCGATGCTTTTGTTATCTGCAAATTTTACAACAGGAACAATTAAGCCATCTTCAATAGCAACAGCCACCCCAACATGAATATGGTTATTGTATCTGATTTTATCGCCCAACCAAGATGAATTAACTGCCGGATTTTTTCTTAAGCTCAAAGCCACAGCCTTTACAATGATATCATTCATTGAAATTTTAACATCACTCATGTTGTTCATTTGTTTCCTTGCTTCCATGGCTTTATCCATTCTAATAGACATGGTTAGGTAAAAATGAGGTGCTGTATGTTTGCTTTCGCTCAATCTTTTTGCAATGACTTTGCGCATTTGGCTTAAACTTACTTCAGTGTAACTTTCATTAGCCACTATCTGAGGCAATGCAACTGGAGCTGTTTTAGAACTGGCACTTGAAGTACTTACGTTTTCTAAATCTTTCTTTACAATTCTGCCTTGGTCTCCACTGCCTTGTATGGCGCTCAAGTCAATACCTTTTTCTTTGGCTATGTTTTTAGCTAAAGGTGATGCTTTAATTCTACTATCGTTATTGCTTGCTGAAACAGCAGGTGCTACAGTTGCAGTGCTATTGTTGCTAGTTGTTGGTTGTGCGGTTGAACTTGCATCTGTGCTTGCAGAAGGAGCTGGGCTTGTACCAGTTAATAGTGCAGAAACGTCTTCTCCTTTTTCACCCACAATGGCAATCAGTGCATCAACAGGCACAGAACCTCCAGCAGGAATACCTATGTGTAACAAAGTACCCTTAGAATAATTCTCCAATTCCATGGTTGCCTTGTCTGTTTCAACTTCAGCAAGGATATCTCCGGGTTTCACAACATCGCCCACATTTTTTAACCAAGAAACAATCACCCCTTCGGTCATTGTATCACTCATTTTGGGCATACGGATTACTTCAGCCATAATTTTATCTTTTTTAGCGAATGGCAAAAATAAGATTTGGATTGTCTATTGCAATAAAATCAAAGATTTTAGCAAGTATTTAAGGCACTTATTTCAATTATTTTACATTCCTAAATGCTTTTATGCGCATTCTTTAACTAAATTAGTGCCCATTAAATTACCATTATGAACCAATATGAAGGACTGCTCAAGCAGGTATATGAAACTGGAACATTTAAGTCTGACCGCACAGGAACTGGAACAAAAAGTTTATTTGGTGCACAGCTTAGGTTTAATTTAAGTGAAGGATTTCCTTTGGTAACAACTAAAAAAGTTCATCTCAAGTCTATCGTACATGAATTACTTTGGTTCATTAAAGGAGAAACAAATACCAGCTATTTAAAAGAAAATGGTGTCAGTATTTGGGACGAATGGGCAAATGAAAATGGAGAACTAGGCCCAGTATATGGTTACCAATGGAGGAGTTGGCCTACAGCAGATGGCAAGCACATTGATCAATTGTCAGAATTAATCCATACCATTCAAAACAATCCAGATAGCCGAAGAATGATTGTCAGTGCCTGGAATGTAGCTGATTTGCCTAAAATGGCCTTAATGCCATGTCATGCCTTTTTTCAGTTTTATGTTGCAGATGGTAAATTGAGCTGTCAGTTATACCAACGCAGTGCTGATATGTTTTTGGGCGTACCGTTCAATATAGCCAGTTATGCTTTGTTAACCATGATGGTTGCTAAAATTTGTAATTTACAAGCTGGCGATTTCATTCATACATTTGGAGATGCTCACATTTACAGCAATCATTTTGAGCAAGTGGAACTTCAGCTTTCAAGAACCCCTAGGGCATACCCTGTAATGAAAATCAATGGTCACCAACAAAGTATTTTTGATTTCAAGTACGAAGATTTTGAATTGTTACAGTACGATCCACACCCTGCAATTAAAGCGCCTGTAGCAGTTTAAGAAAAAAACTATTCCCTTTCTATTCTAAACTCATGAATGTTCATGAGCCCATTCCCAGCATCTTTCATAAAAATATATGCCCTGAATTTGCCGTTTGCAGCTTCATAATTTGCAATGGCGTATTGCGCACCCTGCCCAGATGCACCTTTGTGTTGTAACGTAATTTGCTTTGCGGGGTATTTTAAAAAGAAATTTTTGAGCATTTGTTCTGCTTGAAGTTTGCTGTAAATGCCTTCATTATCTAGCAAGGTCAACTCTATGTTTGAGTTAAAATTTTTAACAATTTCTTTGGCATTCCCATTGCGCATAGCTTGCAACAAATCATCAAAAGTATCGGCCATTGTAAAAAGTGGAAATACAAAAGCAATTAAAAGTAGAAAAGACAATTTTTTCATAACAATGAATTTCTAATGCAATTTACCAAAATCATGCCAAATAGAATCCATTTTTTTTATTCATTGGCACAAGTATATGCAGGCTTAAATAGTTAACTTTGTTGTTCAATAAGTTATTATGGAAAATCGTGTTATTTTATTGATACTAGATGGGTGGGGAAATGGAAAACCATACAATGGAAATGCCATTTATTTGGCTCAAAAACCAAATTTCGATCAATTGTTGAAACACTACCCCAACGCAGAACTAAAAACCAGTGGTCAATGGGTAGGTTTGCCAGACGGACAAATGGGTAATTCTGAGGTTGGGCACATGAACATTGGTGCTGGTAGAGTAGTTTATCAGCAATTGGTATTGATCAATAAAGCCTTTCAGACAAACGCCATTCTTGAAAATAACATATTAAAAACAGCCATTGACAAGGCAAACGCAACTCACAAAAAAATACACCTGATAGGCCTCGTTAGCGATGGGGGAGTGCACAGTAGTTTAGAACATTTGAAAGGGTTATGTGATTTAATGCAACACCATCAGGCCAATCAATTTTTTGTACATGCATTTACTGACGGAAGAGACACTGATCCCAAATCTGGGGTTGGATTCTTAACAACGCTAATGGAAAAACTTCAACAAACAGGAGGCCAATTGGCAAGTGTTATTGGCAGGTATTATGCAATGGATAGAGACAAAAGATGGGAGCGGGTAAAATTGGCTTATGATGCCTTGGTTCATGCCAAAGGTGAACATACCCTTCATGCCATACAAAGCATTCAACAGCAATATGAAAGTGGCATAACAGATGAATTTTTAAAGCCTTTGATTTGTGTGAATGAAACCGGTGCAATTGCACAAATAGAACCTGGCGATTTGGTCATCAATTTCAATTTCAGAACAGACAGAGGAAGAGAAATTTCTGAGGTTTTGACACAAACTGCTTTTCCAGAATTTCAGATGCAGCCACTTGACATCAATTACATTACATTAACCGAATACGACAAAACATTCAAACAGGTTGGGGTTGTTTTTCCTGATATTGAACTCAAAAACACCTTAGGCGAAGTGTTGGAACAAAACAACAAAGTTCAAGTGCGAATAGCCGAAACAGAAAAATACCCCCATGTGACGTTCTTTTTTAGCGGAGGTCAAGAAGTGCCATTTAAAGGCGAAAGAAGGCATATGGCTCCATCACCTAAAGTGGCAACTTATGATTTGCAACCCGAAATGAGTGCCGACTTGGTATGCCAATTTGCACTAGATGAAATTCAAAAAAATGAATTTGATTTTATGTGCGTCAATTTTGCAAATCCTGATATGGTTGGACATACAGGAGTTATTTCTGCCGAAATTAAAGCCGTTGAAACAGTAGATGCTTGTTTAGGGAAAATAGTTTCAGCTGCGCTAAAAAACAATTATACCTTATTGGTTACAGCCGATCATGGCAATGGAGAATATTTAGTTAACGAAACAGATGGCAGCCCCAATACGGCACATACCACCAATGATGTACCATTGATTTTAATCCAACCACATATTCAACACAATATTCAATCTGGAAAGCTAGCTGATTTGGCTCCAACTATTTTGGCATTAATGCAACTCGAAAAACCAACTGAAATGGACGGAGAAAATTTATTATGCGAATTGGAATCTTAACAATTGCTTTGCTTTGGCTAATGGCTTGTTCTGATAAAGGCTCCATTCAAAACAATGCAATAGCTATTCCCGCTTTTTTTAAGTCAGAGATGAGCCGCCTGTCCAAGCAAAAAAGTAAACTCAATAAATCCTTGCAATTTAAAAATCAGATTTCTGAAGTAAACAGCAATCAAGTAAATTGGGAAATTGAATTGCGTCCGTTTTTAGAGCTCAAATACCCAGGTATGGCTCAAATAAAAGATTACAAAATGGCAACTGTTCAGCTCAATCCAATTGCGAGAATTGTGCAATTAAAAGCACTTAACAAACAAGCCCAATACAGCTTTATAGAATTGTTACTGGTAAAAGAGCAGCTCTATGCCATTACTAGCTATCAATCAGCTGCACAATTGTTCAGTCATTCGGCAGCTTACCTCAGGTACCAATTAGGCCATTCCTATCACATTCAATCGTACAACCAATTCATTGGCATGCATAAACTCAATTATGCCATACACGGTAAAATCAGTAACTAAATTAATTTAGTGTTATTGTGATGGCGGTTTTGATCTCTAGCTGTTTTTTTGTCCATGTTTTTCTGTAAAGCAGTAGTTAAATCAATTCCTGTTTGGTTTGCAATACAAATCAAAACCCAAAGTACATCCGCCAATTCATCGGCCAGCTCAATTTTTTCATCAGACACTTTAAAAGATTGTTCCCCATATTTTCTAGACATAATACGGGCAACTTCTCCAACTTCTTCCATTAAAATAGCCGTATTGGTGAGTTCATTAAAGTACCTTACACCATAGGTTTGAATCCATTGGTCTACTTGTTTTTGTGCTTGTTCAATTGTCATGTGTTAAATTTTTGAATCGAGTAAAATGGTTACTGGTCCGTCGTTGAGTAAGCTCACTTGCATGTCTGCTCCAAATACTCCAGAAGGTATAGGTTGTTGTAGGATCTCTGAAATCTTTGATCTAAAAAGTTCAATTAAAGGTGCTGCATGTGAAGGAGCTGCAGCGGCAACAAATGAGGGTCTATTTCCCTTTTTTACATCAGCATAAAGGGTAAATTGACTGACAATTAAAATGGCTGCTTTAATATCTAATACAGACAAATTCATTTGTCCATTGTCATCAGAAAAAATTCTAAGCTTGGTAATTTTCTGACACATCCAATCTAAATCAGCCTCTGTATCTGAATGGGTAATGCCAACCAATAAAAGCAATCCATTGCCAATTTGAGCACAAGTAGTTTGCTGTATGTTTACTTGAGCATGTGCCACTCTCTGAACAACTACCCTCATTCGTAAATGTCTTCGTTTTGTAAAACACTCAAATAACTTTGGTACCTGCTCGCCGAAATAAGTCCGTCTGCAACTGCTGCCATTACTGTACAGCCCGGCTCATTTAAATGAATGCAATTGTTAAATTTGCAAGTGCCTATGAGCCCTTTCATTTCTTTGAAAAAATGAGAAATTTCTTGGGTTGAAATATCTACTACACCAAATTCTCTAATACCTGGTGTATCAATTAAAAAGCCACCAAAATTCAAAGCATGCATTTCTGCAAAAGTGGTGGTATGTTGACCTTTGTTTGATGCACTCGATACTTGTGCTGTTTTTAAATTCAAAGTTGGTTCAATGGCATTGATTAAGCTTGATTTTCCAACACCTGAATGTCCACTCAATAAACTGGTTTTATCAGTTAAGAGTGCTTTGAATTCGGCTAGTCCTAAGCCGTTTTTTACAGATGTTTTGATGCAGTTGTATCCTATTTTTTGGTAAATACCCATTACTTCATCTTGTATTTCTTCAAACGATTCGTTCATTAAATCTTGTTTGTTAAATACCAGAATGCAAGGAATATGATAGGCTTCTGCAGTCAATAAAAATCTATCTATAAAGCCCGTTGAAGTTCTTGGCGAAACCAAACTTACAATCAGAATTGCTTGGTCTATATTACTGGCTATGATATGCGTTTGTTTAGACAGGTTATTCGATTTTCTAATGATGTAGTTGTGTCTTGGTTCAATGGCGTCAATAACTCCATTACCTTCGTTGCCCTCCAATTCAAAATTTACCCAATCACCAACAGTAACCGGATTGGTATGTTTAATACCTTCTAGTCTAAATTTTCCTTTTATTCTACACGGAAATACTTGTGAATCTGTTGTTGAAACTTGGTACCAACTACCTGTAGATTTGATAACGCGCCCTCTCATTATAATTCAAATCTTACCGATGTAACTGAACCCCAATAGGCAGCCAAATAACCAAGGACATTACTTGCCAAAATATACAATACTGCCATAAACGTTTGGCCATTGCCAAATAACTGATTGCCCTCTAAAGCAAATGATGAAAAAGTGGTAAATCCACCCAACAAGCCAATCATCATAAAAGGTTTTAACCAATCAAAATTGGGGTTTGATGAACTCAATTGAAAGCAATAACCTATTAGAAAACACCCTAACCCGTTAATGACTAAAGTAGCCAATGGAAAATCTGTTTTTATCAATTGGTTCATGCCCGTGCTAATACCATACCTGAGAAGGGTACCAGCCAAACCACCTATGCCAACTAAAAACAAATTTTTCATTGTTGCAATTTATTAAATATTTGGGTTAAAATAGCAGGTTCAAGTAGATCAAAACCAAATACGTTCGTCTATATCTCCTACAAATTGCGCTTTGTCTTCATTTATTAGCAATGCAATGGTTAAACAAATACAAGCATCAATTACATGCCAACTAGAGGTTTGAGGCAAGTCAAATGGGATTAAATGATGAGCAGATAAATTAAATGCTGCAATTTGGTTAGCTGCTTTTTTATTGTAAAAAGCTTTCAGTTGTTTGTGTTTGATAAAAGCAGCTGGATAAGTTTCATGAACAGCAACTGATTGTTTCATAAGGGTTTTCTTGAGCGCAATTGCTCTGGCTGTCAAACCACCCAAAAATAGGGGAGACATGGCGCCTAATTTTCGGTCGCTTTCTCTGTAAAAACAATCTAAATTGTTTTTTAAGTCAAGCAAGCCTTTTGGAATACTCAAAGGTGCATCTATGCCAACTAGTTCAATTTTTAATGCAGCAATGTGTTCCAAAATAAATGCATCTGCATTTTGGTTTTTACTGCTTTGTTTATATTCAAGTAGGCCTTTTTTATTTAACCATGCAATGGCAGTAGTTCCAGCATTTTTACTGCCAAAATCAATGCCCATGATCAAGTGTTTGGCTGTTTTATTTTCTTCTCGTTTCGACATTTATCACTGCAATAAATTACCTGTTCCCAATTTCGTTCCCATTTTTTTCTCCAAGTAAAACTGCGCTTGCATTGCAAACAAATTTTAAAAGGAAGATTGGTTTTTTTAACACCTTTCATACAACACAATTAGGGGTTCAAAGGTTTTATTTTTTTCTGAGCTCTTGGGTGAAATTGCAAAATAGTATCGTGTAAATAGGCACGGTCTATATGGGTGTAAATTTCAGTAGTAGTAATGCTTTCATGTCCCAGCATTTGTTGAACAGCTCTTAAATCGGCACCAGCTTCAACCAAGCTACTGGCAAAGGAATGTCTGAGTGTATGTGGGCTGATTGTTTTATGAATGCCCGCTTTTTTTGCCAAATCTTTTAAGATATAAAAAATCATTACCCTGCTGAGTTTTGATCCTCTTCTGTTTAAAAATAAAAAGTCTTGGTTGCCATTTTTTACTTTCATTTTTAAACGTTGGTCTGTTAAATAAAATTGAATGAATTTTAAAGCAGTTTGCCCTATTGGAACCAATCTTTCTTTGTTTCCTTTACCGGTAACTTTAATGTATTCTTCTTCGAAATAAATATTTGAAATAAGCAAGCCACAGGTTTCAGAAACACGAAGTCCGCAGCTAAACATGGTTTCTAATATGGCTCTGTTGCGCAAACCTTCACCATTTAAGGTATCTATTTGCGCAGCCATTGCATCTATTTCATGGGTTTCTAAAACATCAGGGAGCTTTCTGGTTATTCTTGGGCTCTCCAATAAATCTGCCGGGTTTTTTTTTACCACATCTTCCAATAATAAATAATGAAAAAATGATTTAATGCCCGATAAAATTCTTGCTTGGGAGGTATTACTCAATGGTATTTCGTTCAAGTATTTTAAGAAATGCCGCAGTTGTTGGATACTCGTATTTTCAGGGCTTGTTCCATCGTAATTTAAATTCATAAACTGATGCAACATTTTTACATCGTGAAGGTAAGCCTCAATGCTGTTTTTTAGCAATGATTTCTCAAGTTGTAAATACATTTGATATCCCTTGATAAAGCTATTCCACATGGTTTAGAATTTCATGTAAAGGTACAAAAAAGGGCTTACCTAATGGCAAGCCCTTCATTACAATTTAAATAAGTACTATGGTTTAAATATTGTTACATCGTATTCGTGTTTTTTGGCTACACCGTTTACGGTAAAATTATCAATTACAACATGGTAACTAACATCTCCAGTGGCATCTTTAATAACTCCTGTAGGTTCCCATACAATTGTTTGGTCTCCATACCCATTGTCTGTTTTTGAAACAATAGTAACGGCTAAATTTTCTCCGCTGCTACTTGTCATGGTAACTGTTGCATTGCTAAAATCAACGCCAGAATAAAACGAAATTGGGTTAGCTACACCCATTGACCATCTGTCAAATGCAAGTTCTTGTGCAATGTATTTTGGTGGGTAAGTAATATAGGTTGGTACATTACTCGCTAGTGCAGCATCTGTATTTGAAATGCAATACAAAGTAGATGCATTTGAAGTGCTCCCAAATCCAAAATCTTGTGCCCTTGAAAATAAAATCCATCTGCGGTGGCCGGTTCTGTAATTAGATCCACCAGCATCTTCAATCCAAGCTGTAATTGACTCTGATGAGTGAGTGCCTAAAGCAATATTACCATTACTAGATGCATCTGCCCCTTCAGTAGAATAGCATTTCCATGAACTAGTAGGGAAATGACTCAACGAATTGTTTGCACTCATAATCAATGCCGATTTTTGACTTGGTAGCATGTGTGCGGTATTCCATACCATGTTGTTAGGCAAGCCACATATTTTTCTAAAATAATTGACACGCTTCAAGGTTTTATCCAAGGCAATTTGAGAAATAGTTCCTTCATTGCAATTGGCTAAATTTCCGCTCCAAGCCAATTCAGTATCTGTTACTGTAGAGCCAACATATAACTCTTTGTAATCTTTAATGGCTTGTTCTTTTTCAGTTAAATTCTGTGTTTGTGTTTCTTTTTTTGCGCATGATACATAAAGTGCAATCATGCATGAAAGTGTTAAAATTTTAAAATTTGTTTTCATGTATATTTTTTCTTTTCAGGTATTATTTATTGTAAGCACGCATGCTCAAATCTATACTTTTAGAGCTATGGGTCAATGCCCCAACTGAAATATAATCTACACCTGTTTCGGCATAATCTTTTATTGTTGCTAGGGTAATGCCTCCTGAAGCTTCTGTTTCGTATGCTGATCCAATCAATTCAAGGGCCTCAGTAATTTGTATCGGTGTAAAATTGTCTAACATAATGCGGTGTACACCACCTTTTGCCAAAACCTGTTTTACTTCATCAATGTTTCGTGTTTCTATTTCTATTTTTAAGTCTAATTGATTTGATAGAAGGTAGTTTTTTGTTTTATCAATTGCTTGAGCAATGCCACCTGCAAAATCAACGTGGTTGTCTTTGAGCATCACCATATCATACAAGCCCATTCTGTGGTTTTTACAGCCGCCAATTTCAACCGCCCATTTTTCCAATAGGCGCATACCAGGTGTCGTTTTTCTAGTGTCTAAAATGGTTGTTTTGTATCCATCTAATAAGCGCATAATTTGATTACTTTGACTTGCAATTCCACTGAGTCTTTGCATAAAATTCAACACCAATCTTTCAGCAGTTAAAATACTAATATCAGAGCCTGTAATGTCAAAAATATGGTCTCCTTTTTCAATTAAATCTCCATCATTTTTTGAGGGTTTGTAAACCAAATTGGGGTCAATTCTATGAAACAATTTTCGCGCAAGTTCTATGCCTGCAATTACTCCAGTTTCTTTGGCTATACAATAGGCAGCTCCAGTTTGGTCTTGAGGTATACACGCCATAGAACTGTGGTCTCCAGTTCCAATATCTTCTCGAATAGCAATTTCTATGAGTTCATTGATATCAGGGTGATTTATACAATACATGGTGTTTCAATTAATTGTTGAACAAACAAAATACTTTGCTGAATGTCTTCGTGTAAGTAGCGGTCGTTTTGTAACATGCTTACTTGAGTTCTGTAATTGGCATGTAAATTTTCTATTGCATCAGCACTTTTTAATGGCCTTCTAAATTCTAAGGCTTGTGCTGCATTCATTAATTCAATAGCAACTATGCGTTCTAAATTTCTGTATACTTTTAAGCACTTAGTAGCGGCATTTGCACCCATAGAAACATGGTCCTCTTGGCCATTACTACTCACAATGCTATCCACACTTGCTGGGCTACACAATTGTTTGTTTTGACTCACTATAGATGCAGCGGTATATTGAGGAATCATAAAACCAGAATTCAGTCCTGGGTTTGCGCATAAAAATGGAGGAAGGCCTCTAGTTCCACTAATGAGCTGGTAAGTTCTTCTTTCAGATATGCTACCTAGTTCAGCCAATGCAATGGCTAAAAAATCTAATGCTAATGCAAGGGGTTGTCCATGAAAGTTTCCGCCAGAAATGATCAAATCTTCATCAGGGAAAATATTCGGGTTATCAGTTACAGATTGTATTTCTGTTTCAATTACTTTTTTTACATATTCAATGGTATCAAAAGAAGCTCCATGAACTTGAGGAATGCACCTGAAAGCATAAGGGTCTTGCACATGTGCTTTGTGTTGTGCAATTAATTCGCTGCCCGAAAGCAATTCCCTCATTTGCTTAGAAACGGCTATCTGTCCTTGATGAGGTCTAACCGCATGCAATGAAGCATGAAAAGGTTCTATTCTGCCATCAAATGCTTCTAAAGACATTGCTGCAATATAGTTGATGTTTGCTGCTAATTGAATGGATTGCATGAGCAAGAATGTGCCATATGCACTCATAAATTGTGTGCCATTGATCAGAGCCAAACCTTCTTTCGATTTCAATTGTATGGCTTTTAAATGGTATCGGTTCAATGCATCAGAAGCTGCAATTTTTTCAAATTTATTTTTTTCATTTTTACAATAAACCAATCCATTCCCAAATAGCGGAATACATAAATGAGCCAAAGGAGCTAAATCACCTGATGCTCCCAAAGAACCTTGTTCAAAAACTACAGGTAATATATTGTTGTTAAAAAAGGAGAGCAATAATTCTACTGTTTCTAATTGCACCCCACTGTTCCCAAATGCAAGCGATTGCGCTTTTAAAAGCAACATGATTTTTACAATTTCATGCGGTACTTCATCACCTGTACCACAAGCATGAGATAGCAATAAATTTTCTTGCAATAAATTCAATTCATTGGCCGAAATTTTGGTATTGCATAGTGACCCAAAGCCAGTATTGATACCATAGAATGCTTGCTCACTGTTTCCAGTTTTATTGTCTAAAAAAGTTCTACAAGCTACTATTCTCTCTTTAGCTTCAGCAGACAGAACAACAGTTTTGTTTTCAGATAAAATGTTTTTTATTGCGTCAATGCTCAATGCATTGTTGATTTCAAATATTGTATTCATTTAGTGGCCTAATATTTTAATTAAATCTGAAATATTTATTTCTGTTTGATTTCCGCTACTCAGTTCCTTTAACATAATTTGATGTTGTTTAATTTCACTTTCTCCAATAATGCCAACAAAAGGAATATTGAGTGCATTGGCGTAATCCAATTGTTTGCCTATTTTTTTGGTGATATCAGGATAAACCTCTGCCGCAATTCCCTTTGATCTCAATTGCAAAGTATAATCTAAGCCTTTCAGTTGGCCATCTTTTTCAAAATGACAGAATAAAATTTTACTGCTTTTTGCGATTAAATTTTCAGGGTATAAATTCAGTTCATTCAATACATCACAAATGCGGTCTAAACCAAAAGAAATACCTACACCCGAAACGCCATTTAATCCAAAAATACTGGTTAAATTATCGTAACGACCACCTCCACCAATACTCATTTTCAATGTGCCCGCATTGGCTTGAACTTCAACAATGGTTCCAGTATAATAACCCAATCCCCTTGCCAAAGAGAAATCAATTTCAATTGCAGTATGTGTTCTGTCTTTTAAGTAAACAAGTAACTCTTCAATCTCTTCTTTGCCTTTAACAAAAGACGCATTGTTGTTGCAAATTTGTTCGAGTGCAGTTAATGAATCAATGTGCTTTGGTAATTGTAAATATGCTTTTATTTTTTCAATGGCTTGTTCATTGATGCCTTCATTTTTAAGTTCATCAATTACTTTGTCAAGTCCAATTTTATCTAATTTATCTATTCCTACTGCAATGGTGTTAATCAGTTCAATTGAGCCACAAGCTTCAGCCAATGCGCTTAAAATTTTTCTGTTGTTAATTTTAATGGTTACAGGAATATGCAATTGCTGAAACACCTGATCATAAATCAATAACAATTCAAATTCATTTAGTAAACTATCGCTGCCAACAATATCAGCATCACATTGCCAAAACTCTCTGTACCTTCCTTTTTGTGGCCTGTCTGCTCTCCATACAGGTTGCATTTGGTATCGTTTAAATGGAAATTGAATGTTGTTTCGGTTCATCACCACATACCTAGCAAAAGGTACGGTTAAGTCATAACGTAAACCTTTTTCTGCAATCAATGGCAACAATTGTTTTGAAGTTAAATTGCCTACTGAATTTGTTGCATCATTGCCTTCAGTTATTTTCTTAAAAAAATCACCTGAGTTAATAATTTTATAAAGCAATTGATCACCCTCTGAACCATATTTACCCGTTAAGGTAGAAAGGTTTTCCATACTAGGTGTTTCAATAGGCATAAAGCCAGCTTGTTTGAATACATTTTCAATGCAATTCAAAACATACTTTCTCTGTAAAACTTCAGTAGGTCCGAAGTCTCTAGTGCCTTGAGGAATACTCGGTTTTTGTGACATACAAATCAATTTTAAACAGTCAACTCAAATCAATTTTGGAGTTGTGATTTTATTTTTAAATTCCTTTGAAACGCAAACGATGAGGAGTTGTATCTACACCTCTTTGTTTTTTGTTTTCTTCGTAGTCTGAATAATTTCCTTCAAACCAAACTACTTGAGAATTTCCTTCAAAGGCCAAAATATGCGTTGCAATGCGGTCAATAAACCACCTATCGTGACTAATCACTACCACACAACCTGCAAAATTTTCTATGGCTTCTTCAAGAGCCCTCAAAGTGTTCACATCAATGTCATTGGTAGGTTCATCCAGTAACAATACATTGCCACCTTCTTTCAAAGTCATTGCCAAGTGTACACGGTTTCTTTCTCCACCCGAAAGCATTCCAACTTTTTTACTTTGATCGGTGCCATTGAAATTGAATTTTGAAATATAGGCCCTTGCATTTACTTGTTTGTCTGCTACCATCATGGTTTCTGTTCCACCACTGATTACCTCAAACACTGATTTCTCAGGTAATAAATCTTCATGGCTTTGGTCTACATAAGCTGTTTTAACAGTTTCACCAATTTTAAATTCTCCACTATCTGGTTGTTCCATTCCCATCATCATCCTAAACAAAGTGGTTTTACCCGCTCCATTTGGTCCAATAATGCCAACTATACCTCCTTTAGGCAATGCAAAGCTTAAATTTTCGTATAACAATTTATTGCCAAAACCCTTGCTCACATTCTTTGCTTCTATTACCACATCACCCAATCTTGGGCCAGCAGGAATAAACAATTCCAGTTGTTGTTCTTTTTCTTTTTGTTCTTCGTTGAGCATTTTATCGTAGGCACTCAATCGGGCTTTTTGTTTGGCATGACGGCCTTTAGCGCCCATCTTCACCCATTCCAATTCTCTTGCTAAAGCTTTACTTCTTTTGCTTTCTTGTTTTTCTTCTGCTTGCAATCTGTTCCCTTTTTGTTCTAACCATGAACTGTAATTTCCTTTCCAAGGAATGCCTTCGCCTCTGTCTAACTCTAAAATCCATCCGGCAACATTGTCTAAGAAATAACGGTCGTGGGTAACTGCAATTACAGTACCTGGAAAGTTTTTTAAATATTGTTCTAACCAGTCAACACTTTCCGCATCCAAATGGTTGGTAGGTTCATCTAGTAGCAATATATCTGGGTTACTCAATAAGAGCCTACAAAGGGCAACCCTTCTTCTTTCGCCACCCGACAATACATTCACTGGCGTATCTGCTTCCGGACATCTTAAGCTGTCCATGGCTTTTTCTAGTTTGGTGTCTAGTTCCCAAGCATCGTTTTGTTCCAATTGTTCCATCACTATTGCTTGTCTATCCAGTATTTTCATCATCTCATCTCCATCCAAATCTGGGTCTGCCAATTTGTTGTTGATGTTTTCAAATTCATCTAGTAAATCGGTAATGTGTTTTACCCCCTCTTTTACCGATTCAATAACTGTTTTGCTTTCGTCTAATTGAGGCTCTTGTTCGAGGTATCCAATTTTATAGTTTTTGCTATCAAATACAACCTCTCCTTGATAATTGGTATCAACCCCAGCAATAATGCGCAATAAGCTCGATTTTCCAGAGCCATTTAAACCCAATACGCCAATTTTTGCCCCATAAAAGAAAGACAAATAAATATTCTTTAATACTTGTTTAGATGGTGGGTATGTTTTGCTAACCCCAGCCATTGAAAAGATGATTTTATGATCTGTCATAGGCAGCGAATTTACTACATAAGTTGAGAACTTAAATTTTAATGCTCAAAACGCGTAAAAATACCAAATTGTAAATTTAAGGTTAATTTAATAAAGTCATGATGCACAAGTATTTAGGGCTACTGCGACATTTTTCTCAAGCCAATTTGTTTAAAATATTGAAAATCTAGGCAATGCACGGCTAAATCTATTGCAATTCATGTCTTGTAAACATAACTTGTAAATTCAAGTTGGGTTGCAAAATTCAGTTTGACATTAATAAAATGAGTATGATGAGAAAAATTACAAATCTAAAATTCAGCACCAAATTGGTAGTGTTCAGTTTGATGCTTTTGCTATTGGGTGTCTTCAATTCATTGAATGCCCAAGTAAGCGTAAGTGGAGCACTTGTTGGAAATGGAAATTACACCACATTAAATGCCGCTACTGCAGCCATCAATGCGGGTACTCAAACAGGAGCCAACATTGTAATCAGTATTACAGGTAACACCTCCGAAGGTTCCTCTCAAATATTATTGGGGGCAGGAGCTTGGAGTACATTACAAATTACTCCGGTTGGTGGAAATTTTACCATTTCTGGTACAACAACTGCAGGTATTCCAATGATTGATTTCAATGGTGCCGACAATGTTACCATCAATGGTAAAAACAATGGTACAGAATCATTAACCATTGTTAACAATACCACCTCATCAACTTCGGGTACTGCTACCATGCGTTTTATCAATGATGCCAAGTACAATACCATCACCAACTGTTCAATTTTAGGGGGGGCAACCGTTGCACAAGCCACTAATGGTGCAACCATCTTTTTCTCTACAGGTACCTCTGGCGGAACAGGAAACGATAGCAATACCATTTCTTACAACAATATTGGACCTATCAGTTCAAGTTTATTGCCAGTAAAAGCCATTTATGCAAACGGTTCTACAACCAATGTAGGAATAGGGAACAGCAATGTCAATATTGTAGGTAACAACATTTACGATTTCTTTTCAGCATCAGCCAATAGTAATGGAATTTATCTCAATACTGGAAATACAGCTTGGACCATCAATGCCAATAAGTTTTATCAGACAGCAACCAGAACCATTACAACCGCTGCTTCGCACAATCCCATACAAATTTCAAATACCACTACATCAAGTGGCGATAATTTTACCATTTCTAATAACATCATAGGATATGCATCGGCTGCAGGTACTGGTACATATACCATTGCCGGAACTGTTGCCAGTATATTCAACGCCATTATTTTAAGTGGTGCAACTAGTTCTATTAATAACCAAATTACTGGTAATATTGTTTCAGATATTTCATTAACAACATCCAGTTCTGCTACAACAGGAGGAGGTTATCCTTTTACTGGAATCAACGTAACAACTGCATGTAGTACGGTATATGTTAATTCAAATAAAATCAGAAACATTTCTATTATTGGAACTGGAACTGGAACCATTGCTGCAATTGATGTAAATGGTACCTCATCAGGATTTTTCTATATCAATAACAATACCATCAATAACATGACAAGAACCTCAAATGGTACATTGTATGGTATTAGGTATGCATCACCGTCTAACATAGTTGCGAACGCCGATTCAATTACTAATTTAGCTGTTAATAATTCTACATCAACTTCAACCATTGCCGCTATTTTTGGTGGTTCAAGTGGTGTGAATGTTACTTATTCAAATAATTACATTGCCAATTTAAGCTCAACCTCAACAAGTTCATTTACCATTTATGGTCTAAGAGAATATGGTGTTTCTGGAAATAAAGTGTATACCGGAAATACCATATTAAATTTAAGTTTACCTATTACCAGTACAGGCACTATGGTGGGTATCAGTACGGCAGCTTCGAGTAGCCCCAATGCTATGGAAATTAGTAAAAACACAATTGGTAGTTTAATAGGAGGTACCTATGTATATGGTATCAATCAAACTTCAAGTTCTACTGCCATTAATATTTTTAAAAATAAAATTTATGGTTTAACCGCCTATACCGCATCAGGTATTTCTAACGGATTAAGTGCAACCTCTGGAACTACTTATAACATTTATAACAATGTCATAGGCGATTTACAAGCAGTTGCTGCAACAGGTACCAATTCTGTTATTGGATTGAACTTAACTGCAACAGCTACTTATAATTTGTTTTATAACAATATTGTTTTAAAAGCTACCAGTACTTCAGCTACCACTTTTGGTAATTCATGTGTGAGTGTTACAAGTACAGCAACAGCATTTAATTTAAGAAACAATGTTTTAATTAATTTGTCTACTCCTGCTCAAGAGTCTGTTAATCTTGCTTCAAATGGGATAGCTGCAGTAATCAGACTTTCAGGTGGTACAGCCAATGTAGTTCCATCATACTATGCAACTGCTTCAAATAAAAATTTATTTTGGGTAAATCCTGCTGCAGGAACAAACAATCACTTAACTTATGTAGAGGGAACCTCAACCATTACCAATCCTAAAAATACATTGGCCAATCTCAAATCATTCTTTGTAAATAGGGAGCAAAGTTCTTTCGAAGAATCATTGGGTTCAACTGCAAATAATTTAAGTTATTTCGCGAGCACAACTGGTACAGATTTAAATTACCTAGCCATAGCAAATGGCACATCTTCTCAAGCAGAAAGTGGCGGAGACGCAATTACTACTCCAGCTATCACTGATGATTATTTTGGAAATGCAGGTAACAGAACCAGTACCCCTGATGTGGGTGCACACGAATTTACAGGTAATTCACCTGCACCTTCTCTTACACTCAACTCAGTATCACCATCTGGTAACCAATGTTCGGCTACTGCAAGAGTTATTTCTTTAATTGCAACATCACCAGCCGGCTTAATTACTGGGGTTTCTTTAACCTATAACAATGGCGCAGGAAATACCAATGTAGCTATGGTTAATACCAGTGGTAATGTATGGGAATATACCATTCCTGCAGCATTGCCAACCAATGCAACAGTTACTTGGAATGCAAATGCAACCAATTCAATTGGTTTAACCAAACTGTATTCAGGCAGTTCATACCAAGACGATCCATTGAATGGCGTTTCTGCTCAAATTAGCAGTTCTGCCAACCCAATATGCATAGGTTCTACCGTAAACTTAACAGCAAAAATGCTCAAACCCGGCACAGCTACTTTGGGTGCAGGGGCTACAACTTCTTCTGCTACAGGTTCTAGCTTTTTGCCAGGGGGTTATGGCGGTGCAAAAACACAATTTATCATCAAAGCATCAGAATTAACAGCCTTGGGTTTAACAGCGGGTAACATTACCTCTATGGGTTTTGAGCCAACTACTGCAGGTCAAACTTATACAGGTTTTAGTGTGAGCATTGGACATACCAATCAAACAACGGCCTCTACAAACTTTATCATGACAGGCCTTTCTCAGGTTTATTTAGGAACCTTAACAAATGATGGCTTCTTGCCAGTTGCAAATACACTCAATACACTCAGTTTTGGAACGGGTACAGGTTCAGTACCAGCATTCAACTGGGATGGTGTTTCTAATATAGTTGTTTCAATCAGTTGGAGCAGTGTTCCATCAGCAACTACAGCTACTTCTTCTACCATGAAAGTAGATGCACCAGGTTTTACTTGTTCTGTTTATTCACAAAGAGACAGTCAAACACCTGCAGTCATGTTGTCTACAACAACAGGTACAACCGCCTCTAGCAGGCCTAAATTTACTTTTGTTGGAAATACAGGTACAGCCATTTCTGCTATTTCTTGGAGTGATGGAAACAGTACCATTGGTACTACCAATCCTATTGCGGTATCTGCCAATGCCACCACAACATATACTGCTAGTGTAAGTGCCTCAGGATGTACTGTATCAGTAAGTCCTACAATTACATTAAATGTGTCAAATCCTCCGTCAACTCCAACTGCAATTGATGCATTCAGTTGCCCAGGTTTATCAAATGCAATGGTTGTTTCAAATTCAAGTTTTACAACAACCAAATTTAAATGGTACAACCAAGCTTCAGGAGGTACTTTGATGCAAAATTCAACTGCTAGCAAATACCAATTGCCTTTAACAACTGCTACAACATTTTATGTATCTGAAATTGATACTACCACACAATGTGAATCACAAAGAGTGCAATTGAATGCAGGAGTAAATAGCCTATCTATTACTCCAACTTCAGGTTCATACTGTGCGGGAGCAGGGGCACAACTCGACTCTTTGTATGCAACTTCATCTAACATACAGTTTACTTCGTTTACTTGGAATAAATTAACTCAATCTGCTAGCTTCACAGGTACAACAAGTGGCCCTGCAACTGAGGTTTCAATTACTCAAACCAGCGATTTTTCATTAACTGCATCAGATGGCAATTGTTCTCAAACAGCATACGTTTCTATAGGCGTGTACGATTTCCCAATTCCTAATTTGTCTGTAACGCCAAACGATACAGTTACACAAGGTTCTCAATTTACAGTCAACTCAGGTTTAAGCGCGGGTAATTTTTCTGTAGCATCAATTCCATTTGCGCCATTAACTGCGCCAAGCAACCAAACTTTTTTATGTAATACCGGAAGTACAACTGCTCCAGCAGGAACTACACTAAGCGGAGGCGACTTAGATGACGGTGGATGGTTAAATATTCCACTAGGTTTTAACTTCAATTATTTTGGCAAGTCATACAGTAATATCTCAGTAGGAACCAATGGAACAATGATGTTTGGTTTAACATCTACCACACCATTGGGCACCTATTCATTTACCGGTGGATTCCCTTCAACTGCAAATCCTGCAAATGTAATTGCAGCAGTTAGTCAGGATAACAAATTAACAACAGCAGGGAGCATTTCATATTGGACAGCAGGTTATGCACCAAACAGAAAATTTGTAACACAGTACAATGCAGTTCCTGCATACAATGCCTCTGGTTTTACAACAGCTCAAGTTGTATTGTATGAAACCACCGGAATCATTGAAATTCACATCACCAATTCAACTACATCTTATGCAAAATATGTAGGTTTACAAGACAGTACTAAAACCATAGGTGCTGCACCTATCAATGGCGCAACAGCAACCATTACAACAAGTACTGCATTCCGTTTTTCACCACCAAGCAATTACAGTACAGTATGGTCTCCTGCAGCAAATTTAACCGGAACCACATCTGGAACCAATTTGTTCAATGCCGCAACCAATTTTGCAAGCACTGGTCAATACAATGTGAGTTTAACACTCACCAATTTGGTAACTGGTTGTACCAATGCAGCCGCCCCATCATCAATAGATTTATGGGTTGTTGATGCGCCGCTTGATCCAATTACACAAGGAGCCACTATTTGTGGACCTAAAACCGCTACCATTACAGTAACCAATGCTTCAAGCTTAATGCCATCTGATTCAATCACTTGGTACGATGCCGCAACAGGGGGCAATTTAATTGGAAGAGGTGCTAGCTTAACCACACCTTTAGTTGCTGCTACAACAACCTATTATGCTGAAACGTATAATTTATATGGTAAAAATTTAGGTGGAAGAGTGCCAACTGTTGTAACTTATGTTGCACCACCTGCATTGCCAATTTCAAGTAATCAAACAGTTTGTAACAATTCAGTTTCTAGCTTAACAGTTACTTCCCCAAATACAACTTATACCAATTTCAAATGGACACCAATTTCTAATTTATTTGATGATCCAAATTGCACCACTCCTATAGATACCAACAATTCATATTTCACGGTTTATTTTAAATCAACTACACCTGGTTCAGTAGTGTATACATGTACCGGAAGCAATGTGGTAGGATGTAAAGAAACAGGATCTTCTGTTGTAACAGTTCAACCTGCTTTATCAGCATTGAGCATCTCACCAGTAACAGATACATTGTGTAACACGGGCTCTACTGTTATCACAGTAAATAGTGGTAGCACAAGTTTTGCAGCAAATTCAACTAGATGGTTAGATACTTACGGCAATATCATTGCAGGTCAAACTGCCAAAACATTTACAACACCAATATTAAACAGCAATCAAACTTATTCGTTTGAAGCAATTGATGGATCAGGTAATTCATGTTTAATATTGTCTCAAGCCATTACATTCGATAGCATTCCTGCCCCTGTAACCAATGGCTCTGCACATTGTGGTGAGCAAATTCCTACTTGTTCAGCATCGGGTGCAATGGTTGGTCAAATATACAAATGGTATACTACAGCAACAGGTGGTACACCAATACCAAACGAAAATGGTCCTACACTTACAAACTATTTGGTTGCATCTACAAAAACCTTGTATGTTTCAATTTCAGATTACTCATGTGAGAGTGCCAGAACTCCTGTATTAATTTATGTTACAATACCCGATGCAATTTCAGTGGTGTCAAATAAAAACAATCCATTGTGTTTAGGTTCATCACGTGATTTAATAGTAAACCAAATTGGATCAACAAACAATTACGGTTTTACTTGGACAAGTTCTGATTATATCAACAGTGGTATGAGTGGTGCAACTGTAACTTCAAATGGAGTACCGGTATCAATAACACCAACCGTAGAAGGTACGTATTATTTTTCTGTTACAGCTGTAGAATTAGCAACAGGATGTATTGTAAAAAGCAAAGACACTTTAACAGTGATCAATCCATTTGGAATCCTTTCAAATTCAATTTCGATGAGTCCGTCAACTGTTTGTCAAGGTGCTCCAGCTAAACTTACTTTAAGTACTACAAATACTGGAGTAGGAGGCGGTACTGCACCAACTTACGCTGCTCCACCAGCAGTCACTTATCCAACAACTGACGAAGACATTGGAAATGTAAAAATCAGCTCGGGTTCAACAGTGTTATTAAACAATACAACTACTACCAATACCTTAACTGGTACTCTCGGAACTGCAACCGGAACCGCTGGTAGTTTCTCTAATTTTACTGCCTTAGCAACAACGCCTTTGAATGCGAGTCAAACTTATTCATTTAGCTTGTCTTCAATTACAACGGGTTCTAATTATTCAAATACGTTGGCATTTTATATAGACTACAACAGAAATGGGGTTTATACTGATGCTGGTGAAAAAGTATTTGCTGAAGCCGCAACTGTTTCTGGCCCGCATACAATCACTGGAACCTTTACAGTACCTATAGGTGCATTAACAGGTTTAACCAGAATGCGTGTCATTTGTCACGAAGGTGTTATTAGCAGTCCTACCCAATCTATTTCATACGGTGAATACGAAGAATACTTATTGTATATCAGTCCTGCATTTACATCATTGTCATGGAGCGATGGTGTAAACCAAGTTGGAACCGGTAAAACGCTTAATTTCACTGCAGGAAATCCTACCAATTATGAACTCACCATGAACCTTCAAGGTTGTGAGAGTAAAATTCAATATGCGGTTAACCCAGTTACATTGCCAACTGCTCCTGTAGTTACCAATGCCAACCAATGTGGCATTATGGTGCCAAATTTACTTGCAACAGGTGCCAACAATGGCGACTACCGTTGGTTCAAAAAATCAACAGATACATCTGCCATAACAAATGAAACAAATGGTCAGTTAAATGCTTACACAGTTTCAAAAGACGATACATTGTATGTAGCCATCACCAATGGAACATGTTTGAGTACAAAAATGCCTGCAATCATTTCGGTGATTCAGCCTGATACCATTATTGCAAGTTCAACTGTTGTTTCTAATGTGTGTATCAACTCTAATATCAGTTTATCTGTTGCTCAAAACCAAAGCAACAATAATTACCAATTTACATGGGAAGCCTTGCCTTTTAATGGCAGTGGTATTTCTTCTCCAACAGCAGGTAGTATTGGAACACCAACCATTGTGTCACCATCAGATACAGGTATATTTACATACAAAGTTTCTGGCTTTGATCCAAACACGGGTTGTCAAACCAATGCAACAGTTTCAGTCAATGTAATCAATCCGTTTGCAACTATCAACAGTACAATTGCTGTTTCACCAGCTACAGTTTGTCAAGGTTCAGCGGTCCAATTGTCAATAGGAGGTACTTCTAGTGGCAATCCAACTTATACTGCACCTCCAGCAGTTACAAATGCAACAGCAGATGAAGACATTTCAAATGTCACCATCAGAAAAGGAACTTCTGTAGTATTGAACAATTCAACCAGTAGCAATTCTTTATCGGGTAGCATCGGAACTGCAACCGGAACAGCAGGAAGTTATAGTAATTTCACTTCGTTTGGTCCTTACACGTTAAACCCAGGGCAATTGTATAGTTTCTCTTTGAGCTCTTCTACAACCGGAACCTCATACAGTAATTCTATGGCAATTTATATAGATTATAACCGCAATGGATTGTTCACAGATGCTGGCGAAAATGTTTATACAGCACTTGCAACCACTTCGGGCCCACATACAGAAACTGGTACATTTACAGTGCCAAGCAATGTAAACTATGGAGTTGTAAGAATGCGTGTCATTTGTCACGAGGGTCTTATTAGCAGTCCTACACAAGCTGTTTCTTATGGCGAATACGAAGAATACAGTATCAATTTATCTCCAGCATTTAATTTGGTATCTTGGACAGACGGAACCAATGCAATAGGAACTGGAAATGCAATTTCTACAACTGTTAATTCAGCAACCAATTACGAGGTTACAATGGATATTGCGGGTTGTGTCAAAACCACTCAAGCATTTGTAAATCCATCGGCATTGCCTAATTCACCAGCTGTTTCTAGTTCTGCACATTGTGGTAATTTAGTGCCAACTTGTATGGCTTCTGGTACGCTTGATGGCAATTACAGATGGTATACTGTTGCTAATGGCGGAACTGCCATTGCAGGAGAACAAAATGGTATATTGAGCAATTACAAAGTAAATTCTACCAGAAGTTTGTATGTATCAATAACAGATGGTACTTGCGAAAGCCAAAGGTCTCAAGTAGACATCAATGTAACTGTTCCTGATTCTATTTACGCAACATCGTCTGTTACTACAAATGCTTGCGCAAATGGCAATGTTAATTTAAACATTGGACAAATAGTTTTAAACAATAACAATTACGGATTCATATGGGAAGCAACACCAACAACAGGTAGCGGCATAAGTGGTTCTACCAGTAGTTCTTTGGGTTCTCCTCTAACCATTACGCCAACAGCTGCAGGTACCTATAACTACAAAGTTACGGGCTATGAACCAAGTACTGGTTGTATGGTTACCAACAGTGTCAATGTTACCGTAATTAATCCGTTTAAAGATGTAGTTGCAACCGCTGTTTCAAGCAATGGTTTAAACTCAATTTGTCAAGGTTCAACAACAACAATTTCAGTTAAAACCTACAACCCTACACCTGCTAATTACACCAATCCTTCTGTGACTAACCCATTAACTGATGAAGACATTGGTAGCGTAATTGTATCGCAAAATGGGACGCCAATTATCAGCAATACCACTACAGGTGGTTCATTGGTTGGAACAATCGGAACTGCAACTGGTACCGCCGGAAGCTTCAGTAATTTCACAGGTTTTGGTCCATTTGCATTTACTGCAGGTCAAGCCTACAATTTCTCGTTGTCTTCAATCACACAAGGAACTACCAATTATAACAATTCATTTGCCATTTACATTGATTACAATAGAAATGGTGTGTATACAGATGCTGGCGAAAAAGTGTATGCTGCAACAGCCACTACATTAGGTCCGCATACCGAAACAGGTTCATTTACCATTCCTGCAACTGCGGCAAATGGCTTAACTCGTATGAGAATCATTTGCAATGAAGGTACCATTACCAGCCCTACACAAAGCGTATCTTATGGTGAATTTGAAGAATATGCATTGAATATTTCAAGCAATGAATTTGGGGGTGGTTTGTTACCAGCTTCAATTACCTATGCCTGGACCAATGGTACATCTTCGCTTGGTTCTGGAACAAGCATTACGAATGCTCCAGCATCAACAACCATTTACAATTCTGTTTTAACAGCATCTGGTTGTACAATGGCTTCTTCACCTGTAGTTGTAGTAGTAGATTTATTGCCTGTACTTACATCTGTAACCAATGTAACCAACTTAAATTCAAGTTCATTTGATTTAAATTGGAGCATGGCCAACAATGCCACTAATTTCAGAGTTGATATAGCTACCGATTCATTGTTTGTAAACAAGCTCAATGGGTATAACAATTTAATGGTAAATGGCACATCTGTTACTGTAACAGGTTTGCAAGTAAATACTGCTTATTTTGCCAGAATGAGAGCTGAAAACAATTGTGGATTCTCAAATTATTCTATGACTCAAAAAGTAGAAACATCTGGTAGCATTGCATTAGAAGTAAAAGCAATTATTGAGGGTTTACATATTGGTGGTGGCTTAATGACCTCAGCTGTAAACAATTTTGATTTTTCATTGCCAGGTAACATTGCAGATACAATTACCATTGAATTGCACGAAAGCACCAGTGGCATGTACAATACGGAATATTCAGAAAGGGTGCCAATTTCAATCAATGGAATTGTCAACATAACCATTCCAAGTAATTTCAATGGTGGTTCATACTACATTGCAATCAAACACAGAAATTCAATTGAAACCTGGTCGGCCTTTCCGGTTTTTATGGGAGCTACAACCTCTTACGATTTTACATCTGCTGCCAGTCAAGCTTATGGTTCAAATTTAATAGACAATACACTGGGCCAATTCATGATTTACAGTGGAGACATTAACCAAGATGGTTTCATTGATGGAAATGACTTTATTGACGTAGACAATGACAATGCCAACTTTGTCTCTGGGTATTTGTATACAGATTTGAATGGAGATGCATTTGTTGACGGAAACGACTTTATTGTCATAGACAACAACAACAGCAACTTTATTGGATTGGCAAGGCCTTAGAAAAATATTTTTTGATAATTCTAAAATTTGAATAAATTTGAATTAACTGATAATTCATAAAAACAATATAAATTAAAAACTACACTATATGAAAAACATGATCAAAAGAGGCATCATTGCCGCGCTAGGCGTAATGATGACGCTCAACTTGATGGCACAAAATTTTGAGTGTCGAGTTGAGAACGAGTCTTATCCAT
>CAISCU010000014.1 GCA_903883965.1 uncultured Bacteroidota bacterium | reverse complement strand
CTCCGAAAATTTCTTCAGCAAGGGCTTTAATTGGGTTTTCCTCTTTCTGCTTTTTCATGATGTAATGGTTTTATAAAATTAATTCTTTTACCTATTACATCTACCTTTTAGTAACTTACACAAAAATCTTTACTCCCTCTTTGTTAATAACCATACTTGTCTTTCCATCTTCGTTTCAGAAAAGACCTTAATTCTTCTTCTTTTTGATTTTTACCAGGTTCGTAAAACTTAGTGCCTTCAAGTCCTTTCGGGAGAAATTCTAAGTCAACAAAATTATTTTCAAAACTGTGCGCATAGGCATAATCTGCACCATAATTGAGTTCCTTCATTAATTTGGTTGGTGCATTTCTTAAATGTATGGGTACAGCACCAATTCCATGTTTACGCACATGTGACATTGCCTCATCAATTGCCATATAAGATGCATTGCTTTTAGGAGAACAAGACAAATAAGTAACACATTGTGCCAATATGATTCTGCCTTCAGGCATGCCAATTACTTTTACTGATTCAAAACAAGATTGAGCCAATAACAATGCATTTGGATTGGCGTTACCTATATCTTCGGCAGCTAAAATTAGCAAGCGCCTTGCTATAAAAGTAGGGTCTTCGCCTCCATTGAGCATACAAGCTAAATAGTAAATAGCTGCATTGGGGTCGCTGCCTCTAATTGATTTGATAAATGCAGAAATGATATTGTAATGGAATTCTCCACCCTTGTCATATAAACTTGTCTTTTGCTGTAATACTTGTTCAACAATTTGATTGGTGATAATTTTAGGTGCGGAGCTTGAAAATTGATTGATTACCAATTCTAATAAATTCAATAATTTTCGAGCATCACCCTCGCTAAAACGGTACAATGCCTCCGTTTCTTTTAATTCAAAATTTGATTCTTGCAACCATACATCTTTTATGGTTGCTTGTTCTATTACTCGGGTTAAATCAGCAGGTGTGAGTTCATTTAAAATATACACTTGCGAACGGCTCAATAATGCTGAATTTACCTCAAAACTTGGGTTCTCTGTCGTTGCTCCAATTAATACAATAGTTCCACTTTCTACAGCCCCTAATAAAGCATCTTGTTGCGATTTATTAAATCGATGAATTTCGTCAATAAAGAGTAATACTTTGCCAATTTTTTTTGCGTCATCAATGACTTTTCTAACCTCAGCAACACCAGCCTGTATTGCACTCAAAAAATAAAAGTTCAAGCCAATTTGGTTTCCAATTATTCTTGCAAGGGTTGTTTTACCAACGCCAGGAGTACCCCAAAATATCATTGATGGAATGCAATTATTAGCCATAATTTGTCTAATAATTGCATTAGGCCCAGTTAAATGTTCTTGGCCAATAATTTCGTCTAAGGTTTCAGGACGAACTCTCTCTGCAAGTGGTTTGGATGCCGCAAACATAGATGCTGTTAGTAGGTTTCAAGAAGAATTTGAACGCCTTCATCTAAAATTAAATTGGGTTCAACTTTTGTTTGATCTTTTATTTTTTTCCTTTCTTCGTCTCTTGCTTTCTTTTTTTGATCTTCAATGTCTGATTGTGCCTTGTATGCAAGCTCGTTTAATGTAGTATATTTTTTATTTTTTGCAGCATTGAAACTTTCAATATCTTCATTTAAATATCTGTATTCTGCATTGCCTTTCATACGGTATTCATGATTCAGTTTTAATCTTGTCAATGCAACAGCATTGCCATTGTAAACAGTAAAAGTTGCTGGTTTAATCTCATCATAAGGAAGTGCATATTCGCTGGCTTCTTCACCATACTCTTTTGATGCAAAAATTGAGGGGAATTCAATGTCTGGCACCACACCTTTGTGTTGGGTACTACCTCCTGAAATTCTATAAAATTTAGCAATGGTTATTTTCATTTGTCCTAATTTTTTTCCATCAACCATTAAAAACTGGTTCAGGTCTAACATGTTTTGAACTGTACCTTTACCGTATGTTTTTTCTCCTAAAATCAAGCCTCTTTTGTAATCTTGTATTGCAGCTGCAAAGATTTCAGAGGCTGAAGCACTAAATCTGTTAACCAATACCGCCATAGGGCCATCCCAAAATATTTTATCATCTTTGTCTGATTCAGCATTGATATTACCCATTGCTTCACGAACTTGAACAACTGGGCCATTTTTAATAAACAATCCGGTTAATTCAACTGCTTCTTGGAGAGAACCTCCACCATTATTTCTTAAGTCAATGATAATAGAAGTTGCTCCACTGTCTTGGGTCAATTGTTTCAATAATTTCTTTACATCACGGGTAGTGCTTTTGTAATTGGGGTCTCCTTTTTGCATACCTGCAAAGTCTAAATAGAAGGTAGGCAAGGAGATCACTCCAACTTTAACTGCTTTACCATTTTTAGTCACTTCTTTTATACTACCTTTTGCGCTTTGGTCTTCTAAAACAATTTTATCACGGGTTATTTCAATAATTTTGGTTTTGTTATTGGAAGCGTCAGCTTGAATGATTTCCAAGCGTACAATGGTTCCTTTTTTACCTCTGATTAATGAAACTACATCATCTATTCTCCAATCTAAAATATTAACCATTTCACCATCTTTGCCCTGACCCACTGCAACAATTTTATCATTGGCATGTACCAACTTGCTTCTGTCCGCAGGACCACCTTTTACAACATCACGAATTTTGGTGTATTCATTTTCAGTTTGTAAAGTAGCTCCAATGCCTTCTAAGCTCAAACTCATGCTGGTATTGAAGTCTTCAGCCATTCTAGGTGAGAAATAATTGGTATGTGGATCTGCAATTTCAGCCAGTGTATTTGTAAAGTATGAAAACACATCTTCACTTTTCATTTTGCTCATTTGTTTGAGCAGGTTGTCATATCTTTTGTTCAAATCAGTGATACAAACTTTGAGTTCTTTGCCGCCTGTTTTAATTTGTAATAGTTCCAGTTTGATTTTGTTTTTCCAGAGCATGTCATATGCTTGGAAATTTTCAGGCCAATTGGCAATTTCTCTGTCAGTTAAGAAGGAATCATTTGCTGTAAACTCAAAAGTGGTTTGTAAAAGTTCTTTGGTAAATTGTATGCGTTCTTGAACTCGGTTTTGGTAGAGGTTGTAAATATGAAAAAGCCTATCCACTTTGCCTTGCATAATGTCCTCGTCTAATTCATGTTTAAAAACAGAAAAATTTTCAATGTCTTGTTTTAAAAAATAAACTTTAGAGGGGTCTAAGTTTTTTAAATATTCATTCAACAAGTTTTCAGACAAACGGTCGTCTATGGCTAATTTTTGGTAATGGTATGAATTTAATATTTGTCCTGCCAATTGATACACCATGGCGTGTTGCGGCTCAGGGCTGAAGGTTTTAAGTACAACTTTGGTGCTGTCGTTGGCAAATAAAAATTGATGAAATACGAGTACTAATAAAACAAGGGTTGAAATGCGTTTTTTCATACTGGCAAAATAAATTAAAAAATAGATTCTTGGACTACAAGGCATGCAATATTCAACTGATGTGTATAATTTAATCATTCATGCCTTTGCCCATTTTAATTTGAGCTTCAAATTTTTCAATTCTGCTCACGCGGGTTTGGGTTTGTTTGGCTCCACTAAAAAACAGGCAATAAGCCCTTTGCCTGCCTGGTGTAAGGGCGTAGAATGCTTTTTCAAGGATATTGTCTTGTTTGAATTTTTGAAGCAATTCTTCTGGAATTTGAAATACTGGGCTTGTTTTGACTTTTGACTCTTTTCCGTTTTTTTGTATTTGAATGGCCTCTTTGATGTATGCTTGAATACTTTTAAGCTGTTTTTTTACCTCGTCAGGACTTTTAAATTCTAGTCTTCTGCCTGATTGAGAGTTTTCTCCAGGTTTTTTTAGAATGGACGCTGTATCTTTTAGAAGGTGCCCATCAAAAAACAACAAGGAACAAAAGTCTTTAAATACTGCCAACATGATGATGTTTTTGTTGTTGAACGTATAGGTAGGAAAGCCCCATTTGATTTCTTCTGCAAGCCCAGCTTCTAATAAGAGCCCTCTTAAAATATGTAGTTCTTGAGGCCATTTGTGCACTTTGCATGCTGGGGTTGCCGCCAGTTTGCATCTTCCACAACCATCTATGAGAAATTGGTCAACAGCAGGATTCATTCGCTTTAAAAATTAAAAAAGAAGACTCAAAATTGCAGGAATTGTGGCAAACAAAAAAGCGCTCTGATTTTCAGAGCGCTTTTTCAATTGGCGGTGCGGACGGGACTCGAACCCGCGACCCCATGCGTGACAGGCATGTATTCTAACCAGCTGAACTACCACACCAATTGAGGAGTGCAAATGTAACAAACTCTTTTGTTTTGTCAAGCATCTTTTGAATAAAAATAGCAAGTTTATTGAATTTAAATTCAATATTGGTCTTAATCTCCTCGTTTTGAGTTAAAAATGATTTTGGTTCAAATAAAAACTTTGCAAAAACTTTGCTTTTTCTCAAATTGCAAGTCCAATTGAAAGATTGGACCCTAAATAAAACGCACATGACAAGTTTCGATTTTGAAAAATCTATACAGGAATTAGAAGAGCAATTGGCCGAATTTGAAAAAAGCCAAGAAAAAGGAAAAATAGACCTAACTGATAAAATTGAAGAAATGAAGGGCAAAATTCAAGAAGAAAAAGTAAAGGTTTATAGCAATTTAAATGGCTGGCAACGCGTTCAAATAAGCCGTCACCCTGAAAGACCATATACCTTAGATTATATTGAAAATTGTTTTGAAGATTTTATTGAATTTCATGGCGATAGAGGCGTAAAAGACGACAAAGCCATGATAGGTGGCTTGGCCAAACTCAATGGGCAATCTGTAATGGTAATTGGTCATCAAAAAGGCAGAAATACCAAACAAAGACAATATAGAAATTTTGGAATGCCAAACCCAGAAGGGTACAGAAAAGCATTACGTTTAATGAAAATGGCTGAAAAGTTTGGTATTCCAGTGGTTTGTTTAATTGATACACCTGGTGCTTCACCAGGTTTAGAAGCAGAAGAAAGAGGGCAGGGAGAGGCCATTGCCAGAAATTTATTGGAAATGTCTGTATTGAAAGTACCTATAATTTGCATCATCATTGGTGAAGGAGCATCAGGTGGGGCATTGGGAATTGGCATAGGAGACCGAGTGATGATGATGGAAAATACTTGGTATTCGGTAATTTCTCCAGAATCATGTTCTTCAATTTTATGGAGAAGTTGGGAGCACAAAGAAAAAGCTGCCGAAGCCCTCAAATTAACAGCAAATGACATGCTTGGAAATAAATTGATTGATGGGATTATTTCAGAACCTTTAGGAGGTGCACATCAAGATACTTCTGTAGCATATAAATTATTTAAAGATGCTTTGTTACAAGAATTCAATGCTGTTCAAAAGTTGCCTATTGAAATATTAATAGAACAAAGAATTCAGAAGTTTGCTGAAATGGGTTCTTTTGAAGAATAAATTATTTTTTTAACAGACTCAAGCTTTCTGGACCAACATTGAACAGTAAATCGAGGATAGAAAGGTTTTGAACGCTGCCAAATTTTTCTTCAAATACTTGCCAGTACACAACTGGAGCAAGCAGTTCGCTTTCTCTTAATTTTATTTTTGTATTGAACTTCTCTCTGAAGTCGTTTGGGTTGCTGGAATCAGCAATATAAACGTTTGTGAAAAACAGTTGTTGTTCCTGCTTCAAACATTTTAAAACTACTTTTAGCAAAGCCAAATTGAATTCGTATAAATTGACAATGGCTGGGTCTTTGTAAATGCGAATAAAATAATCGGCATAAAATTCAAAATAAGCCGATTTGCCATAAGCCGATTGAATGCTTTGCCAATGTTGGTTTCTCCAATCAAAATCATTTTCAATAGCAATGGAAGCATACAATTGCTTTGACCCATTTTTTTTTATTGGGATGATGAGGTCTAATTCTCCGTTTGCACCTAATATTTTACAACGGTTTCTATAGGTTTGTTTGTTGTAATTGTCAAATTGTTCTAAGGTGCAATTTGTTAGCCTGACAAAGTGTTGAAACCAAGCAATACAAGGTAAATAATGTAGGGTAAATAAATTGCTCATAAGGTTATTTTGTGTGTGCCCACCGAAAAATTCTCAAAACAAAGTGATTTTATTTTCAAATAATCCGATTTGTTTTTTACAAAATCAATGGCACTGCAATCTAAAATGAGGATGCGCATATCTTGCTGTTGGTTCATATATTCGAAATATGCCTGTTGCAAGCGTTCAAGGTATGCAGCATCAATTGATTGTTCATATGTTCTACCTCTGTTTTTTATTTGCCAAAGTAGTTTTTCAATGGGGTTGTGTAAATAAATCAATAAATCGGGTTTGCGCAATTGCAATTGAATGATACTAAATAACTTCACATACAATTCGTATTCATCTTCATCTAAATTTACTTTAGAAAAGAGCAAACATTTGGCAAAAATATAATCGCTGACCATTTGGTTGTTAAACAATTCAAGGCTATTGAGTTGCACTTTTAATTGGTTAAATCTGGCAGCTAAAAAGCTCATTTCAAGCGGAAATGCGAACCTTCTTTGGTCTTCATAAAATTTGGGTAAAAAGGAATTGTCCTCAAATTCTTCTAATAATATTCTAGCATTTAAATCAGCTGTAAGTTGGTGTGCCAAACTTGTTTTGCCAGATCCAATATTGCCTTCAATAGCTATAAATGGGTATTTGCAATTGGTATATTGATTTCCTATATCCATGTTTTTTCTACTTCTTCAACAGCCAAATCATCGGTACAAGTAGCCAGTAATTCTTTGATTGTGACATTTTTTCCTGGGTAAATAAATTCTGGAGCCAATTGATTCAAAGGAACCAACGTGAATTTTCTAAATGGAATTTGAGGATGAGGAATGGTGAGTTCTGGGCTATTTGTAACAACTGAATCATACAATAAAATATCAATATCAATGATTCTTTCTTCCCATTTTTGAGTTCTAATTCTTCCCATTTTATGCTCTATCTCCAATAATTTTTCAAGTAAAATGATTGGTTCCAAAGTAGTTTCTATGAGTAAAGCTGCATTTAAAAAATCAGCTTGGTCTGTTTTACCCCAGGCTTTTGTTTGATAAATAGAGGAAACAGCCTTTACTTTAATTGGAATTTGAGCAATCTCAGAAACGGCTTGTTTCAAGTTTAATTTTGCCTGACCCATATTTGAACCAAGCAGCAAATATGCCAAATGTGTTTCCATTTTAATGAGTCAAATTAGCTGTAATGACCCATTGAATGGTATTGCGTGTTTTCTGTTCCAATATTACCTTATGATTTGCAACATAAGCGGGCACTGAATCGTTTTTAGCATGACTGATAGTAAACAATTCAACATGTTGGTTCACTTTTATATCGTAATGTAAAGCCAATGCCTGCATTAAATCTTGTACCCTGGTTTCGTGTTGGTTGATACACACACTGAAACTGATAGCTGAATTCTGCATTAAATTTACCTTGATTTGGTATTGGTTGAACAAGGCAAATAAATTGCTCAATCGGTCTTCGCTCATAAATGAATAGTCCTTACATTTGATAGAAAGCAAGGTTTGATCTTTCTTTAAAATATAAGCAGGAACATCATCTTCTTTTTCAATTTCAACACCTACACAAGTGCCTGTTGCATCTGGGTTAATGAACGATTTCACAAATAAAGGAATTTGCTTTTGTTGAAGTGGTTGTATGGTTTTTGGATGAATAATTGTTGCACCATAAAAGGCCATTTCAATGGCTCTTGGATAACTTAAATGCTCAATTTTTATGGCATCCGGAAACAATTTAGGGTCGGCATTCATTACACCTGCCACATCTTTCCAAATGGTCAATTCATTTGCATTTAAACAATTTGCAAAAATAGCTGCTGAATAGTCAGAACCTTCTCTGCCAAGAGTGGTTGTTAGGTTGTCATTGTTTTTTCCAATGAAACCTTGTGTAATTACCATTTGCTTTTTTACAATTGGATTTAATTTTTGATGGATTAACTTTTGGGTCAAATCCCAATCTACTTTAGCATCTCTGTAAGTATTGTCTGTCGCAATGAAATTGCGGGCATCGATCCAACGGTTTTTGCAGCCAATTTCATTCAAATAAGTGCTCACAATTCTGGTTGAAAAAATTTCACCATAACTCACAATTTGGTCATACACCAAATCAGGATCAGAGGCTGGTTCCATTTCCAATTCACATTCCAACTCAATAAAAAGATTTTCAATATCGTCGTATCCATGGCTCTGTTTGCCTTGTATGAGTTCGGAAATGATATCGTCATGAAATTTTTTTATTTCGGAGTAAATTTGACCCTTATTTGGATAATTGTTCAAATAAGCTTTTGCCAATTGCTCCAACGCATTTGTAGTTTTACCCATTGCTGAAACAACAATTAATAACTCATTAGAACCGAATTTCATTAAAATATCTCCTACATTTTTAACTGCAGCAGCATTTTTTACAGAAGCACCACCAAATTTGTAAACTTTCATACTTTGGGAATATAAGACATATAAGTTTTCAAAAATACTTGAACACATTCAAAACTTAAATAAAAATATGGTTTGAAGATTCAATCTGTTGTTTTAGGTTTGTCCAAACAATTCAAATCATGAACATTACTACATTAGGTCAATTTATCATTGAGAAACAAAAAGATTTCCCATACGCAAAAGGTGAGCTTTCTAGATTGTTAAGAGATATTGGTATTGCAGCTAAAATGATTTCTAGAGAAGTGAATAAAGCGGGGTTGACCCATATTTTAGGCGATCATGGTTCAGTGAATGTTCAAGGTGAAGATGTGAAAAAGCTTGATATTATTGGCAACGAAACATTTATTTGGGCATTGAGCAGGGGAGGAGAAGTATGCATGATGGCCAGCGAAGAAAATGATGAGGTTATTCCCTTAGAAGGCGAATTTTCGAAAAATGGCAACTATGTTATTTGTATTGACCCATTAGATGGTTCAAGCAATATAGACGTGAATGTTTCAATTGGTACCATTTTTTCAATTTACAGAAGAATCACACCTGCAGGAACTACACCAACTATTGAAGATGCGTTGCAGGCAGGAAACCAATTGGTAGCAGCGGGTTATGTGGTTTATGGTACCAGTACTATGTTGGTGTTTTCAACAGGAAAAGGCGTCAATGCATTTACTTTAGACCCATCTATTGGAGAATTTTGTTTGTCACAATCAACAGTACTAACGCCACAATCAGGGTCAATTTATTCAATCAATGAAGGAAATGCAGCTGAGTTTCCAGAAGGAATTAAACAGTATTTGAGTTGGGCAAAAGAAAAAAATAGCGAAGAAAAACGTCCTTATACAGCAAGGTATATTGGTTCTATGGTTGCTGATTTTCACAGAAATTTATTAAAAGGAGGGGTTTTTATTTATCCACCTACCGCAAAATCACCCAATGGCAAACTCAGGCTAATGTTTGAAGGTATTCCAATGGCGTATATATGTGAACAAGCAGGAGGAAAAGCTACCAACGGAAAAGGACAACGAATTTTAGATATCGTTCCAGAAAAATTACATCAAAGAGTACCAGTTATTATGGGTTCTTTGAATATGGTTGAAAAAGTTGAATTTTACTTGGGTTAAATTCCTTTAACCATGTCAGATCAATTCAATTTTCAGGAGCTCATAGATAAAAATACAAATGAGTTGATTCTCATTACTGATGAGTTTGGATTGATTAAACATGCAAAAGGTTCTTTAAAATCAATTGAAAATTTTGCAATAGATTACATTGGTTTACCTATTTCTGAATTGATTGTTGAAAAGGAATCTCCATTTACTCAACCATTGTTGAATAAATCAAGTATAGACTTTTTTGCATTTTTGAAATGTCCTGATTTAAAAAAAATAGGGGTTCAATTGCAAATTCAATACGATGAATCTGTAGCAATGTATCTATTTTATATTCGGCCAACCTCTATTCATTTCAATGAAAATAGTGGTTTAGAACAACTCAAAGATTTTTATGAAAACCTACTCAATCATTTACCCGTTGATGTAGTTGTTTTTTCTCCCAATCATAGGTATTTGTATATCAACAATATTGCCTTATCAGATGAAAAAAAACGCAGTTGGTTAATTGGTAAAACTGATAAAGAGTATGCCCAAAAGTATCAGCTTTCTCCATCTCATTTAAATGGAAGACAAGAAACTTTTAAAAAGGTAATTACCACTGGTAAGCTCATAGAATATGAAGAGGAGTTCAAGGGCAAACAACCAGACGGTTCAAGCAAATGGGTATTGCGACATTTTAAACCAATTTACAATTCTACGGGAGAGATAGAATTTGTTTTAGGGTTTGGGTTAGATATTTCAGATAGAAAAAAAGCTGAACTAGAAACACTCAAAAACCTGGAAAAACAAACCGAACTCAATCAGTTGAAAAATAAGTTTGTAAGTACAATTTCACACGAGTTCAGAACTCCCTTAGCAACCATAAAGGGAAGCATAGATTTATTGGCTATTTTTTTAGAAAAGAACCAAATTGAAAACCCAAAAATAAACCAATACATAAATACCATCAACAATGAAGTTCATAATTTAAATACTTTATTAAACGATGTTTTAATGATTGGTAGGCATGATGTGAGTCAAACTCCTATTTGTTTTACAAAAAGTAATTTGCTTCTTTTACTTGAAAATATGATTGAACAGAATTTCGGTTTTTTAGTGAATCGGAAAATCAAAATTCTGAAGCAATCACCTATCGAAGATTTAGAAATTGATTCCAAATTGATGTTTCATGTATTTTCAAATATTTTGTCAAATGCGGTAAAGTATTCACAAAATGACATCAATCTTTACATCTCACAGAATACTCATGAAACAACAGTTGTTGTAGAAGACTTTGGTATTGGCATACCAACAAACGAACAATCCAAATTATTCAATTCATTTTATAGGGCTAGTAACAGCATACATTTTCAAGGAACAGGGCTAGGTTTGGTAATTATCAAAAATTTTGTTGATTTACACCATGGCAGCATTGAATTAGAGTCTCATCTAGATGTTGGAACCCTTTTTAAGGTTAGCATACCCAATTTTCAGAATGGACAGCGTTAATTGTTGTTTCTAAATAAATTAATTGTAATTTAACACAATATTTGCCGAATTTTATAAGTATTTTTTAAGCTGATGAAACAAAAAGTTCTCATTGTGGAGGATTATCCACCAATGCGCCAAATTTTAATTGACATTTTGGGTGATTATTTTGATTTATTGGTAGCTGAAGATGGCGCTAAAGCACTTCAAATTTGTGAGAATAACCTGCCTGATTTAATAGTATCTGATATTATGATGCCTAACACCAATGGGCTGGCCATGTTGGATAGCTTAAAAACAAATGAATTAACGAAAGATATTCCTTTGATTTTTATAACAGCCTTAACTGAATTAGAAGACAAATATAAAGGCTTAGAATTAGGTGCTATCGATTACTTATTTAAACCCTTTGATGCCAAAGAGCTTATACTCAAAGCTCAGAATATTATAAAAGACAGAGAAAATTGGAAATCAAAACATGAAATTGGAGTATTAAAGCAAGAACACCAAATCAATATTGCAGATAAGAATGCGCTTTTTGTCAATGCTACCAAAAAGTACATTGCAGAAAACCTCTCTAATCCAGATTTGTCTGTAAAACTCATTGCAAATAGTTTAGAAATGAGTCTTTCTACATTTGAACGCTATTTTGAAAAATATTTTCATGAAACCCCTAAGGTTTACATTCGTAAAAACAGATTAGAAAAAGCCTATTTATTGTTTAAGAACAATTACTCAAGTGTAGCAGATGTAGCATTTTCCGTAGGTTTTAATTCACTTTCATATTTTTGTAAATGCTTTAAAGACCAATACAAAGTATCTCCTTCTTTTGTGATCAACAAAGCTACTATTTAAACTCAATTCCAATGTTTAATAAAATAATTTCAGCCGTATTTATAGCTGTACTGATGCTGTCTGCCTGTCAAATAAGTAAACAGAAAGTAAATTTATCAAATGCCAATCCCATTCAAGAAAAAGTAAAAAATTACAAGAAAATACTTGGATTGTTTACAATCTATCAGGATACAACAAATGGGAATGTTTATTTAGTAATTACACAAAATCAGTTAAAAACACCATTTATTTACTTTTCTCATACAACAGATGGTATAGCCGCTACCGGACAAATTAGAGGTGGATACAGAGACAATAAGCTCATTCAATTTGATCGCTATTTTGATAAAATTGAATTGAAATTTTTGCAAACGGGTTATTATTTTGATCCTGAGAATCCCATTGCTAAAGCGGGGGCAGCAAACATCAATGATGCATTGATTGCAAGTCTTAAAATCATTGCTGAAAATAAAAGTTCAGGAGAAATACTCATAGATGCAGCTCCTATTTTTTTACAAGAAGCGCTGAGTCAAATCAAACAATCAAATAATCCAAATAGATTTAATTTAGGATCATTGAGTAAAGATAAGACCAAATATACAGGCATCAAAAACTATCCTCAAAATATAGCTATTTCCATTGCGTATGCTTTTGAAAATGCCTTGCCAACTGTTGGTGGTGGAAAAGAAATTGCCGACGATAGATTTACGAGTATTCAAGTACAACACTGTATCATTGAGGCACCTAAAAATGACTACAAACCCAGAAAGGATGATCCAAGAGTAGGTTATTTTATAGAAGAAGTAGATGATATGACCAGCAAGCAGTCAGTGCCATATAAAGACATGATTCATCGCTGGCATTTACAAAAAAAGTATCCAGATTCATTGATGTCTGAGCCAATAGAGCCGATTGTTTGGTGGATGGAAAAAACCACACCTCTTGAATTCAGACCAATGATACAAAAAGCTGGAGAGCGCTGGAATTTTGCTTTTGAAAAAGCTGGATTTAAAAATGCCATTCAAATCAAACAACAACCCGACTCTGCTAGTTGGGATGCTGGCGATATCAGATACAATGTAATTAGATGGGTAAACTCTCCTCAGCCAGCATTTGGAGGTTATGGTCCCAGCTTTGTAGACCCTAGAACTGGTCAAATTTTAGGGGCAGATATCATGCTTGAATATATTTTTGTCACCAATAAACTCAAGCAATCAAATTTATTTGAAAACCAATGTATAACCAAAGAAATAGCTGCAGGGGCTTGCCAAGCTGAAAATTATTTACAAGAGTCAAATTTGTTTGCAGCTGCAGCATTACAATTTTTGCCTGCTGAAAGTGCTCTCAAACAGCGCTATCTAGAACAATCTATTTATTATTTGACTTTGCATGAAATGGGTCATACTCTTGGCTTAAATCACAACATGAAGGCCTCTCAAATGTTGTATTGCAGCCAATTAAACGATACCAATTTAACCCATCAAATTGGATTAACGGCATCTGTTATGGATTACCCTGCCGTAAATTTGTCTAAAGATCCATCCAAACAAGGTGATTTTTTTACTACTATTCCGGGCCCTTATGACAATTGGGCTATTCAATACGGATACCTTCCGGAAGCTTCAAACGACAGCTTAACGGCTATACAATTGTCCTCAATACTTTCACTTGCAGCAGATTCAATGCATATTTTTGGAAATGATGCAGACGATATGAGGTCAGTTGGTAAAGGGATTGATCCACGAATCAATGTAAACGATATGGGAAAAGATGCATTGGTTTTTGCTGAAAACAGATTGAAATTAGTGAATCAATTAATGGATAGTATACCAAATAGATTTGCTGAAAAAGGTATTGGATTTCAAGAACTCAAGCAGATGTATGACATTGCACAAACAGAATATTTTAATCAAATTCAAGTAGTTGCAAAATACATTGGAGGCGTAAAAGTTGACAGAACTAAAAAAAGCGTTCCATATACCCCAATTGAACTGAAGGTTCAAAAACAAGCCATGGAATTGTTAAAGAAATATGCATTTGCAAACGATGCTTTTATTCATCATATAAAAACACTTCCATACTTGCAAAACCAAAGAAGGGGTTTTAATTTTTATTCGAGCACAGAAGATCCTAAAATTCATCAGAGAGTATTAGCTCAACAAGAATTGGTTCTAGCTCATTTACTAAATCCAGTTGTCATTAAACGTTTAACCGATAGCAGGTTGTACGGCAACCAATACAGTGTAGTAGCCATGTTAAACGAGCTTACACTAGCTTGTTTTGGGGACGATAACAGCAATTTATCTACATTTAGACAAAATTTACAAAATTCGTTGGTTGACCAATATATTGATAGAATGCTTCACAATCAGGTGGATGCGATTTCACAAGCTGCTATCAACTACCAGTTGAAACAAATCTTGAAAAAAACAGCCAAACAAGGAAATTTAGAAACCCAAATTCATTTAGAAGCTATTCAAGAGAAGGTAAAAGCGTATTTTGAGAAAAATAAGGGTTGATTTTTTTGATTTTAGCCTTACATTTGCATTCCAATTTTTTAGGTTAATTGGCCTAAATATTGCCTAATTATTTTTGAATGAAATTATCACAGTTTAAGTTTGCTTTTAACGAAAGCCTAATTGCTAAGCATCCTGCAGAAAACAGAGATGCTGCAAAATTAATGGTCATTAACAGAGAAACCGGTAAAATAGAGCACAAGAAGTTCTCTGATATACTGGGCTATTTCAATGACAGAGATGTGATGATTTTAAATAATACCAAGGTTTTTCCTGCAAGGTTATACGGGAGTAAAGAAAAAACTGGTGCAAAAATTGAAGTGTTTTTGTTGAGAGAGCTGAACAAAGAAATGAAACTTTGGGATGTTTTGGTTGATCCTGCCCGTAAAATTAGGGTGGGTAATAAATTATATTTTGGTAATGATGATTTGGTTGCTGAAGTAGTTGACAATACAACAAGTAGAGGAAGAACCATCCGTTTCTTATTCGATGGTTCTGATGAAGAACTTTGGAAACTCATAGACAAATTGGGAGAAATGCCCCTTCCTAAATACATGAACCGTGCGGTTGAGAAAAATGACAAAGAAAGATTCAATACCATTTTTGCAAAAAATATAGGTGCAGTTATTCCGCCAACTGCAGGTTTGCACTTTAGCAAAGAATTGATGATGCGTTTAGAAATTAAAGGTGTTCGTTTTTCTGAAATCACTCTTCACAATGGTTTGGGTTCATTCCGTGCTGTAGAGGTAGAAGATTTAACCAAACACAAAATGGATTCAGAGTTTTATCAAATTGATCCAGAAACGGCCACATTGGTGAACAATGGATTGGAAGAAAGACGTAAAATAGTAGCTGTTGGAAATTCTGTTATGAGAGCCTTGGAATCATCTGTTTCTTCTGCTGATAGGCTCAATCCATTATCAGGTTGGACCGATAAATTTTTATTTCCACCGCATGATTTTAAAATTGCCAATGTGTTGATTTCTAATTTTCACCCACCTGAGTCAACCTTGTTAATGGCAACTGCTGCATTTGCTGGTTTTGAATTGTTACAAGAGGCCTATAACGAAGCTGTTAAAAAGAAATACCGTTTCTTGGCTTATGGCGATGCCATGATGATTATTTAATCACTTGAAAAGAATAGGAATAGTAGTTGCTGGTGGTTCGGGTCAGAGAATGGGCGCTCAAATTCCCAAACAATTTATTGACCTGAATGGAGTTCCTATTTTAGTAAGAACATTGAATAAATTTATAGCATCTTCAGCCAATCAATTGGTATTGGTGCTTCCTGAAAATCAATTGTCTAACTGGCAAAAAATCAAAGAATACATTGGGTTTAATGCCCCACTTACAGTAGTAATTGGTGGCAATACCCGTTTTGAGTCAGTTAAGAATGCATTGAATGCCTTGTCAGATGAGGAGGCTATTGTAGCCATACATGATGGCGTTCGGCCATTTATAAGCACCCAACAGATAAATCGTTCTTTTGAGGAGGCTGAGATGCATGGGAGTGCTGTCAATTCAATTCAGTTGAAGGACAGCATTCGTTTGGTGATAAACGACTCTAGTCAAGCTAAAGACAGGTCTCAGTATAGATTAACTCAAACGCCACAAACATTTACATTGCCAAAGTTAAAAGCGGCTTACCAAGCCATTCAAAATGGGGCTGTATTTACAGATGATGCTTCGGTATGGGAACATGCAGGTTATCCATTGCATTTAATAGAAGGAGAGGAGTTGAACTTTAAAATTACCACTCCAGAAGATTTAAGGCTAGCAGAGAGTTTAAGTAGGTTTAACCCCGACGTTTAAAGTTCTTATTAAAAGAATTATTACCACCGCCATTATTGCGGTTTTTGTTTTTATGTTTGTTTCTAAAATTACCTGAACCCCCGAAATTTTCTTGAGGCTTGGCAATTTTACGTTGTTGCATTTGTTTAAATTGAATGTCGGTGTCTTCGGCTAGATTAATTTTTCCTGAACTCAATTCTTCTAAATGGGCTAGAACCTCGGCATCGTTTAACATTTCTTCGTTCCAAGCCTTACTGCTCATTTTCATAAACGAACCTATGGCATTGATATATGATTTTCTGAGGTTTCCTTCTTCAAGTTCAGCTGCCTTTTTAATCATTTCGGCAATATTCTTACCGTAAAACCTGTATTTGATTCTTGATTGAGGATAATTCAGCGCATCAGGTTTTTGCAACAATGACTCTTTGGTTGGCATTGGATACGGAGAGTCTACATCTAGTTTGAATTCTGACATGACAAACAAATGGTCCCAGAGTTTGTGTTTATAATCAACTACATCTCTCAAATGAGGGTTCAGTTGACCCATTAATTTGATGATTTCATTGGCAATTGATTGACGTTTTTCTTTGTTTGGTTCTGCAACGGCTACTTCAATCATTTTTTGAATTGACCTGCCGTATTCTGAGATCAATAATTTGCCTCTTTCTGTATTGTATTCTAAACTTAAAGTATCCATTTCTTAACGCAATATAAGGTATTAGAAATGGAATAAACAGCATTCCATTAAAAGTAGGTAAAAATCAATCCATACTTTGTAAAAATGTTCTAAAATAAGGTAAATTGGTACCCACTAATTTAAATACATTTCAATGAAGAACTTCAGACTATTTCAATTATCTATCTTTTTTCTGCTGTTAAATAATGCTTTTTATAATTCGGTTTTTGCCCAAGGATTCAGCTGTAGAATAGAAAATGAAGACTATGTTACAGACAAAGAATATGAGTTTGATGTGGTATTATATGCCAATGACGATTCACAAAATTGGGAATATGCATTAGGCGTTTATTACATTGATATAGATCCAGCTTTTATAAATAGTGGACAAATTGAGGCAGTGGTTTTGGCAGGAACTTCTCAGTTAAATGTTGCTCAGCAAGTAAAAGCAATCAGATTTAAGTTACCAGGAAACTATCTAGCAATAGCGGCTAAAACGCCTCCCGGACATGGCAATGGCACCATTATTAAAAAGGAAGGTGTTCGGGTTTGTCGTGTTAAATTAATCAATTCTGTAGCTTATTCATCTAAAAATGCACCCAATTTAACATTCAGGTGGGACGCACCAAACACATCTGTTATTGCTTACCTAGAGAAATCAAACAAAGTATTGGCCAGTAATAAAGTTGTTGAAGGACAAAAGTTCTTTTTTACTCCTGTTTATTACAGCGGTAAATGGAATCAACAACCCGAAGACAATAAAGATGCAGTTATTTATTCTGGTACACTTAAAGCTGGTATTACTTGTAGAAACTATCTATTGAAGAAAGGAGCAAAGCACAATTTTCAAGGACATACAATCAATGTTAGCCACCAGTTTAATAAACAAGGAGAATTAATTGGAAATGGGGTGTTGAACATTCCAAAACCCAAACAATAGGCGTAAAAAAGGCTTTCCGAAGAAAGCCTTTGTGGTCTCGACAGGATTCAAACCTGTAACCTTCTGATCCGTAGTCAGATGCTCTATTCAGTTGAGCTACGAAACCATTTTGGGAATGCAAAAGTAGGTTTAATCCTTTAAACTCCCAAATAAATCTAAATAATATTTAAGCCAATTGGGTAATACAAGCATCGATGGCTGCAAAATTTGGCAAATCGCCTGCGCTTTCCAATACTTCAGCATACTGAATAACTCCGTGGCCGTCAATTACAAATGCAGCCCTTCTGGCAACACCTTTCATGCCAAAAGCAAACTCTTCGTATTGCGCATGGTATGCATTTGAAACTTCTTTGTTGAAATCAGAAAGCAAGGTGAAGTTTAAATTTTGAGACTGTTTAAAACTTGCCAATGTAAACAAGCTATCTACTGAAATGGCTACTACATCACATTTGTCGTTGTGGTAAAGACTGATATTGTCTCTAACTGTACACAATTGAGTGGTGCATACTCCGGTGAAAGCTGCAGGAAAAAAATGTAGAACCAATGTTTTACCAGCAAAATCAGAAAGTGAAACTTCTTTTTTGTCGGTATCAAATAATTTGAATGAAGGGGCTTTGTCGCCAATGTGTAATGCCATGTTATTTTTTTATTTTTATTAAACCAATGTTTGCTCAAAAAGTTTTAAAGCAATCTTTTGATACATTTTAAGGAGTGGGTATGTTTACCCATACTGTGATTGAAAATACCAAAACTGTCTAAATGATCTATTCTAACAGATCCAGAAGCATGTATGATTAAATCTTGATTGATTGCTATTCCAACATGTGTAATTTTGCCTTCATTGTTTGCAAAAAACACCAAGTCAGCTGGCTGTATTTCATTTACAAAAGCAATGTCTTTACCTATGAGTGCTTGTTCTGAAGCATCTCTTGGAATTCTGATGCCAAAGCATGCAAAAACAACTGATGTAAAACCAGAGCAGTCAATTCCCATGAAACTTTTTCCGCCCCACAAATAGGGTGTATTCATAAATAGTTTTGCAAAATCGATGATGTTTTGTTGAATAGGAACAAGATTGGGGTTCAATTCACACCTGTTTCCATTGAAACTGAAATTTCCATCTATTTCAGTAATTTGACTTCCAGGAACAGCCAAAACACTGTTTTCTTTGAACTTTAATTCTGTATAAGGGAAATAAGTTAGGATTAGGTTTGGGGCAATTGAAATGTCATTGAACAAACAAAATTGATTGCTGCTGATCCATCCTTTGTAGCTATCTGAATCGTTTTCTATATAGAGCCAATCTTCAACAATTTCAAGCACTTTATAAGTTTCACCAAAAAGTAATTGGGTAACCATCTCATGTTTACTTCCAGCATTTGACCTAACCGGAATAACTGACAAATGGCAAATTCCTTTCTTTAACATGTCTCAAAATTAGTCAATTATTCAAGAAATCAAATTGCAAAGCTTTGAGCTTTTAATTTAAAATTAGCCTAATAAGTTGTAATTTGTGCCCACTTTTAAAATCATGGTAAACTTAAGTTATTTAAATGAAATTTCTGGAGGAGACAAACAATTCATAAAAGACATGTTACTCATGTTTAACCAAACAACAGCAACAGAAGTTGTTGGTTTTGATCAACTCCTGTTAGATGAAAATTATACTGCAATTGGAAGCCTTGCGCACAAAATTAAAGCACCAGTTCAAATGATTTGTCAGTCAGATTTACCAGAACATGTAAGGAGTTTGGAGAAAATGGGAAAAGAAGCAAGTCAAATTGATCAAATTCCAGGCTTGATTCAACAGGTTCAGTCTGAAATGAAAGTATTAGTTGAAGCGATTGAAAAAACGCTACAAACATTTGAATAATATAATATTAAAGAAGTGGCATTTAGAGATACCAAAAGTAAAATCATCATTAAAACAATTGAGCAAATTGAAGGCATTCGATTGAGTTCACAACTGGCTGGAGAAACATTAAAAGTTGTTGCTCCTTATGTTAAACCAGGTGTAACCACAGATTTTTTAAATAAAATATGTGCTGATTTTATGCGCGATAACCATGCAAAACCAGCTACTTTGGGATACCATGGTTATCCAAAAGAATCATGCATTTCTGTCAATGATGTCATTTGCCATGGAATACCAGGTAAATACGAATTGAGAGATGGAGATATTGTCAATATTGATGTAACGACTATTTTAAATGGATTCTTTGGAGATACATCTTCTATGTTTATGGTTGGCCAAGTAACAGATCATGCCAAAAAACTAGTTGAAGTTACCAAACAATGTTTGAATATTGGAATTGCCCAAAGTTTCTCCGGGAATTTTGTTGGAAATATTGGCTACGAAATTAATAAATATGCCACCCAATTTGGGTATTCTGTTGTATATGAATTTTGTGGACATGGGGTTGGTTTAAAATTTCATGAAGAACCAGAAATATGCCATGTGTCAGATAAAAATTCAGGTCCAATTTTAGCTCCAGGAATGGTATTTACAATTGAACCCATGATCAATGCTGGAAAAGCAAGATGCAAAGTAGATAAGCATGATGGATGGACTGCCAGAACAATTGATGGCAAACTTTCTGCCCAATTTGAACATACCATTTGTGTTACAACAACCAAGCCTTATGTTTTGACAGATGTCAACAACGAATTTGAAATTCCCAGTAAACTATTTTAAATGTGATGAAATACTTAAACACCAAAAAGAACTTTTTAGCCATTCCTGAAAAAGAATTGTTTGATTACGAAAAATCAAAATATGTGATACAATCGGCTCCATATGAGCATACCTCTTCATATTTGTCGGGTTCAAATAAAGGCCCTGCCGCCATGATTAAAGCCTCTCAGTTTGTAGAGTTTTATGATGAAGAGTTAAATCAAGAAACTTACAAAAAAGGAGGAATCTGTACACTTGAACCAATCAACTTTAAAGGTTTGGTTGACTTAAAAGCTGTTCAAGCAATTGAAAAATCAACTGACAAATTAATAAAGGATAAAAAGTTTCCAATTACTTTAGGCGCTGAACACACCATTACACTAGGTGTAGCCCGTGCACTCAAGAAAGCTACTCCAGATTTTCATCTGTTACAAATTGATGCACACAGTGATTTGAGGTCGAGTTACCATGGTAATAAATATTCTCATGCCTCTGTTATGGCAAGGGTTCATGAACTAGGGGTGCCATTGACTCAAATTGGTATCAGAGCTCAATGTAAAGAAGAAGCTGAGCATATCCAAAAGAGCAAAGACATACATACTTTTTATGCGCATCAAGTTAGAAACAATGCCAATTGGGCTAAAGATGCCTTAAAAACTTTGGGTAAAAACGTATACATCAGTATTGATGCAGATGGTTTTGACCCTAGTATTGTACCTGCTGTAGGAACAGCAGAACCCAATGGCATGCTTTGGAATGAAACTTTGGCGTTCTTAAAAACTGTTTTTGAAACTAGAAATGTCATTGGTTTTGACGTGGTTGAAATTGCACCTAGAAAAGGCGATATATTAACAGAGTATACCATGGCAAAATTGGTCTATAAATTAATCGGATTTAACACTTTAAAAAAGAAATAAATGGCTATTTACTTTGACAATGCAGCAACAACTCCTATAGATGAAAGAGTCATTGAAGTGATGTTACATGTAATGAGAGAAGAATTTGGCAATCCTTCGTCTACCCATTCTCATGGAAGAAAAGTGAGAACTTACATTGAAGACGCAAGAAAAAAAGTTGCCAAAATAATGGGTTGTACTCCTGGAGAGATCTTTTTTACATCAGGTGGAACAGAGGCAGACAACATGGCAATTCGCAAATCTGTTGATGATTTAGGGGTGAAGCATATCATCAGTTCCCCAATTGAACACCATGCAGTTTCTCATACCATTGAAGAATTGGCTCGTAAAGGCTTGGTCCAATCTCATTTGGTTCAATTATTGCCAAATGGACACATAGACTTATTGGATCTTGAATTGTTGCTAAAAACGTATCCAAATGCTTTGGTTTCATTGATGCATGCGAACAATGAAATTGGAAATTTATTAGATATTGACAAAGTTGGTGAGTTGTGTCAAACTTACAAAGCCGTATTTCATTGTGATACGGTTCAAACAATTGGGCATATTCAAATTGATCTCTCTCAAACCAATATCGATTTTTTAGCCTGTGGTGCCCATAAATTCAATGGTCCTAAAGGTGTAGGTTTTATCTATATCAATGCCAAGAACAAAATTCATCCATATATATCTGGTGGTGCTCAAGAGCGCAATATGAGAGGTGGAACTGAAAATGTATATGGAATTGTAGGGCTGGCAAAGGCCTTGGAGTTGGCCATTGATCATTTGCCACATGAAAGCAAACAGATTCAGGCTGTTAAAGACCACATGATACAAAAATTAAGAACACACATTCCAGACGTACAATTCAATGGGGATGCAGAGGGCAGTTCTTTATTTACAGTATTGAGTGTTAATTTTCCTCCAACCCCAATTGCAGAAATGATTTTGTTTAAATTAGACATAGAAGGGGTTTCTGCTTCTGGTGGTAGTGCTTGTTCATCAGGTTCTAATGTAGGTTCTCATGTATTGGCTGCATTAAAGGTTTCACCAGACAGGCCATCGGTTCGTTTTTCATTTGGCAGACAAAATACCATAGAAGAGGTAGAACAAGTTGTGATGAAGCTGGTAAAAATGTTCAACCTTGAACAAAGCAATGCTTAATTAATTGCATCGTTTCTCTATTGCATTTTTTATTTTAAAGGCATTTCGCTGCTCTCTTTTGGACTAATAACAGATTAGCAATGGTTTAAGTTGAACATTAAATTCAATCAAAAAAATAAAAAAGCAAACAAAATTCAGTTTCATTTGATATTACTAGTATGACATTTAAAATATATACCAAAACAGGAGATGCCGGAGAAACTTCATTGATAGGTGGAGTAAGGGTACCTAAATTTCATTTAAGAATTGAAAGTTATGGAACCATTGATGAATTGAATTCGTATCTCGGATTGGTGAAAGACAGCGTTTTGGATACTCAAACAATGCAAGACTTACAAGAGATTCAAGACCGTTTGTTTACAATAGGCTCGGTGTTGGCTAGTGATCCTGAAAAATCTAAAATGAAAATTCCAGATTTACATGAATCGGATGTTCAATTTTTAGAACAGGGCATCGATGCCATGAATGAGCAATTGCCTGAACTCAGTAATTTTATCTTGCCTGGTGGATTGTTGTCTGCTTCCTATTGTCATGTAGCCAGATGTGTGTGCAGAAGGGCTGAAAGATTGGTAGTTCATTTACAAACTGAATCAGAGGTTCCAGGAATTATAGTTGTTTATTTGAACCGATTGAGTGATTATTTGTTTGTGTTATCTAGGAAATTGGTGCATGTTGCAGGTGCATCTGAAATAGCTTGGAGACCAAGGTATTAATGATTTGGGAATACCCAGCATTCAATACCTTGACTTTCAAATGTAGCTTTTAAATCATTTGCTTCAATTTCAGTTGAAGTTTTTTGTATAGCTACTAATGTCATACCTTTTTTGTTTGAAGATAGTAATTGGGCTTGTTCAAAACCTTTTTCTTTGAAAGTGTTTTGTAGGTTAACTGCATTGTCGTAATTACCAAAGGCTCCAACTATAATGTAATAGTTGATTGACTGACTAGCTGATACTTTTACTTGTTGAATGGTATTGTCAGCCTCTTTTATATTTTTCTTGTTAGATTTAACCTCTGTTTCTTTAGGGGTTTCATTAAGAATCTCTATTTTATTACCAGCAAGTTTAGGTATAGTTTTCTCGAATTCTGTTGTTGTATTTACTTGATTGGTTTGAATATTTACTTCATCTTGGCTTACTAAATTTAATAAGCTCAGGTTGTTAAAATATGCTGTACTGTCAAAATCAAATTCTCCCTTAGAAATAGAAAAACCTGGATTAAACAATAGGTTACCTTCAGAAGGAGATGCCGAATGCTGAATATTTTCTTCTGTTTTTGGTGCAAGAGTTGTTTCGTTTTCTGAATCTAAATCTGTTGGCAAATCGGCCATGTTCATTTTAGCAATCTCAGATTGATTGGCAGCTTGCGGATGTTTTTGTAAGAACAATACCACATTAATAATCAGTATCAATGTTAAAACTGTGGCTAAAATTGGAAAAACCTTTGATTTAGGAACTTTAGGGTCAGCTGTAACATTGTTATCAACCCCAGCATCTTCTAACATTTGCTTCAATTCTCTCAAAGCATTTTCTCTAGTTTCATCTATATCTTCGTGTTCACCCGGCTTTGCAGTTCTATCTACTAGAATTTTCTTAGGTTTTTGACTTTCTTGAATAAACCGAATGCCAGTTAAACCGAAAGAACTTGCTGCGGTCCATTTGTCTTTGGCAAAATCAAATTGGATCATTCCATTTAAACCTTGCGTAAACATACCCAATTCTTCAATGTTCAATTTCCCATGATGTAACAATTCATGGTTAGCCAATTCAAGTTGTAGATTAACTTTTTGATTGGCTTCAACAAAAGACAAGCCCCAAACTGAACCGCAATAAGATATGAAATTGGTAGAAGTTTCGAAATGCCCTTGGGTAAAGATAGGAATCAGCTCCATAGGTTGGAACTTCTGAGCAATAGGGTCAATGTGAGAGCTTAGTTTTTCTAATCTGAAAATACCAAAACCGGCAATGCAACAAGCGTTACTTTGTCTTAAAAAATGAGCGACTAACTCTAACGTATGTAAATCTTTGAATCTCAAACTTTTTAAGTTTTACCAAAATTAACACCTTTTGGAAGTTGTTTCATTCACAAAGTGTTCACAATTTTTTGTAAAAATAAGCAAAGAATGCCAGAAAAACCCTATTGTTTTATAAATCTTGGCCGAGTGCGACAAAGTTGCTTCATTTTCAATTGTTTTAAATTTAAATTAATTTTATTCTATTTGTTTTTAGGTTTATCTTGTAAAAGTTATGAAACAATTATTTTTAGCATGCAGCTTGGCTTTTATTGCTTTCTCAGGCAAAGCTCAAATTACAATCAATGCAACTGATTTGGCATCGGCAAGTGATACCATTCGTTATTCAGTTACTACTTCGCTTTTAAATACCAATCAAACTGGCCCAAATCAAATATGGGACTACAGTAACTTAATTCCAGTAACTCAAGATATTCAAAGTTTTTATGCGCCCAGTCAATTGCCATTTACTTATAGGTTGCAATTTGCTTCAATGACCTATGGCTTTCCGGAATCATTGTTACCTAATTTGGGCAATATGGGAGCAGCAAGTCCTTTAACCGATCCATATACCTTTGTTAAAAAAAGTGCCTCAGCATATGTTTACTTAGGAAGAGGAGCAAGTGTTCAAGGCATTCCACTTTCATTGGTTTATACTCCAAAAGATACTTTGTATAAATTTCCGCTCAATTATTTAGACTCATTTTCGAGTCCTTTTGTTGGAGGTGCCGGATTTGCAGGTTTTGGGTCGTTGTCACAATCGGGTAACAGAACCAATATGGTTGATGGTTGGGGAACTTTAAAAACCCCATTTGGTAGTTTTGAATGTATCAGAGTTAAATCAATAGTAATAGAAATTGATAGCATCACTTTTGGTGCCAATAGTATTCCGTTGCCAAACAACAGAACCGAATACCGATGGTTGGCTAAAAATCAAAAGATACCGGTATTGGAAGTGGTAGAGCCAGCCTCATTACTAGGGGCAAGAACCATTAGGTATAAAGACAGTTACAGGCCAGAAATTTTTGTCAATCAGGCAAATTTTACGGCCAGTCCAAATCCTGTTAATGCGGGAGATACCTTGTTTTTAACAAACAGAAGTTTTGGAACACCCAAATCTTATTTATGGGAAATCAATGCACCAAATACCCAATTTGATTATGTAGGCGGTACAAGCCAAACTTCTGCTAATCCTAAGGTAATATTTTACCAATCTGGTAATTATGACATTAAATTATCTGTTACTTATTCTGGTGGAAAGGACGATACTCTCAGAACCAATGCTGTTCAAGTTTTGCCGGCAGCAACTGGAATAAATGAACATTCATTTGTTGCCAATTTTAAGCTTTACCCTAATCCAGCATCTGGGGTGTTGTATTTGGAGTCGAAACGAATTCAAAATTCGTCGTATCAAATTTTAGATTTAACTGGAAAATTGCTTCTACAAGGTTCTGTAAGTGTTCAAAATTCTGCTCAAACTATTGATATCAGTGGTTTGGCAAAAGGTTGTTATATTTTTAAAATTGACCAACTGCCAATTCAAAATACATGCACATTTGTTGTAGAATAGTTTTCGAAAAAAATCTTTACAGCAGTTTATATTCGCAGTAGAATAAAACATGCTACAATCGCTAAAAATTAAAAATTATGCCATTATCAATTCAACTGAAATTGAATTTGGTTATGGTTTGAATATTGTCACTGGAGAAACAGGGGCAGGTAAGTCTATTTTACTTGGTGCCTTAGGACTTATTTTAGGAGAAAGGTCTGATTCTAAATCAATCAAACCGGGTGCAGACAAATTAATTGTAGAGGGTAGTTTTAATTCTTCAGATACATTTATCAATGCCCTACTAATTGAAAATGATTTAGATGTTTCTAATCAGTTAATATTAAGGCGCGAAATTAACGCAAATGGTAAATCAAGGGCTTTTGTAAATGATACGCCTGTTGGCTTGCAATTACTCAAAGAAATAGGAGTTCAATTAATTGATATTGTATCGCAACACCAAACCCTACAATTGTATGACCAGCGCATTCAATTTCAATTATTAGATGCATATGCTGGTAATTTGTTATTGGTACAAGATTACCAACAGCATTTTAACCAGTTTAAATTACACGAGAAAAACCTACATACGCTAAAGGAAAAAATTGCCCAAGCTATTCAGGAAGAATCGTATTTAAGGTATTTAATTGAAGAAATAGAAGAGTTAAGGCTATTGCCAAATGAAGAAGAGCAACTAGAATCAGAAATTACTAAACTCGCTAATGCAGAACAAATTCAGCAAATGTGTTCCCAAGGCACAGATTTAATTGAAAATGGAGAATACAATGTGGTAGACCAATTGAATAAAATAGTATCTACCATTCAATATGCGTCTAAAGGAATAGATTCACTTTCGCAATTGGCCAATAGAATTCAATCCAATATTGTTGATTTAAAAGACATTTCAGCAGAATTAACTGCAGTCGGAATGGACATCGTTCCAAACCCTCAAGAACTTGAACTCAAAGAGCATAGATTGGGTAATATTTTGAACCTGCTTAAAAAACATCGGGTTTCAAATTCTATTGATTTAATGGAGCAGCTTGATGCTAAAAAGGAAGCACTTCAAGCAATTGATGCTCTCAATAGCCAGGTTGCTGAGTTAGAATTGACTTTATTAAAAAGTAAAGAGTCTTGTATACAATTGGCAAATCAGTTAAATAGCTCAAGAAAGACTCATTTGCCTCAATTTGAAAAAGAAATTGAACAACTATTGGCTGAATTGTCTATACCTCATGCCCAGTTTAAAATAGAATTAACAGCATTAGAAAGCCAACAATTGTCTGTATTTGGTTTGAATAAAATCAATTATTTTTTTTCTGCGAATAAGGGAACAACATTGGCGCCAATTAATCAAGTTGCAAGTGGGGGAGAGATGAGCAGACTGATGTTGAGTTTAAAAGCTTTGGTTGCAGAAAAAATAGCTTTGCCTTCAATTGTATTTGATGAGATTGATACGGGTATTTCAGGAGAGGCTGCACTTAAAGTTGGAGTGGTTATGAAAAAGCTGGCCAAACAACAACAAATCATTGCTATTACACATTTGCCACAAATTGCTGGAAAAGCAGACAACCATTATTTGGTTAAAAAAGACCAATCTGCTGAAAGTGTTCAAACTTCAATAGAGTTGTTAAACAAAGATCAAAGGGTAGTAGAAATTGCCAGAATGATCAGTGGTGAAAATGCCGGAGAAACCATTTTAAAAGCAGCAAACGAGCTCATCAATAACCAATAATCAGTTTCAGGTTTTACTAGTTTTACATTCAGTTTCATTTTTCTGACTTTTAGAATGGTTGTATTTAGTTAAACAGCTATTGCTTTACCATTTATAGGGTATTATATCTATTTTATATCATTAACTGATATTTCTGTTATCAAAGAGGTTTAGGGCTTATTTGAACTGGTTTTTTAAGCATAAAAAAAGGCAACCCGAAGGTTGCCTTTTTTATTGGATTTGAAGTATCCTGAATTAGTTACCAATTTTGATAAACTTGCTCATAGACACAACTTCGCCATTTGCATTTTTCAATTCCATGAAATAAGCACCTGTGCTCATGTCTGAAATTTCAATTGACAAACCAGCATTTACTTCTGAACCAGAAGTGTTTCTGTCCATTACCAATTTACCTGTTTGGTCTAAAATTCTGATAGAATAAGTTCCTTCAGCAACGCCACTTGTAACCATGTTAATTACATTTTGAGCAGGAACTGGGAACAAGTTCATTTCTAAGTTTTCGGTTACTGAAGCAAATTCATTTTTAGCAGAACCACCAACTGTTAATCTAACGGTATCTGAATTTACAGTACCGCAAGCACCAGTTACTTTACAAATGTATCTGTAATTGTTGAACGCAGATTTTACACTTGTCATAGAGAAGTTGCTTGTGAATGGACCAACAACTGTTCCACCAACAGGTGCTACAGGGTTTTCCAAAGTTGTTTTATTTACTCTGAACCAACGGAAAGCAGTTGCATTGGTAGCTGAAATGCTGAAGTTAGCATTTCCACCTACTGGAACGTTTACGTTTGAAGGTTGGATAGTAACTGAAGGCAATGCTCTTACATTTAAGATACCAAAACCAGTTGTTACAGGAGTAGCTCCAACAAGTCCAACTGCTACACTGTAGTTAGCTGCATCAGATGCACTTACACCAGTCATTGTATAGCTAGAACTTTTAGCACCTAAAATATCAGTACCGTTTTTCTTCCATTGGTAAGTTAAACCTGAACCAGTAGCTGAAACGCTGAAAGTTGCATTGTTACCAGCACACATTGATTGGTCAGCTAAAGTATATGTAGAAACAATTCCTAAAGCAGCTGCAGAAGAGGTAATAACACCGCAATTACCTGTTACTTGTAATGCATAACTACCAGCTGATGCAGTTGTAGTACCTGTTAAAGAAAGAGTTGATGTGGTAGCACCAAATACTGAAGTTGAATTAGAGATAGGTGAACCATCTTTAGTCCATTGGTATGTTACACCATTTAAGTTACCAGTTACAATTGCACTGAAAGCAACACTTTGTGTAGCAAATCTTACTGCACTTACTGGTTGAGAACTAATAGTTGCAGAAGTATTCACCAATAAACTTGCACCATTTGATAACAATGAGCTTGAACCCATAGTTAATAGAGCAGAATAGTTAGCTACATCGCTTACGCTTACATTGCTTAGAGAGAGTGTAGATCCAGTTTGACCTGGCATGATCACGTTATTTTTTAACCATTGGATACTTAATGCACCTGAACCACCTGCACCTGATACGCTGAAGCTAGCATTTTCGCCAGCACATTTTGTAACATTTGAAGGGTTACCAGTCAATACAGCCAAAGATGCTGAATTAGAAGATACTGTTCCACAACCAAAAAAAACATCTACAGTGTAATCTCCTGCATTAGCATCAGCAGCGCTTGCAACAGTGTAAGTTGCAGATGTTGCTCCTGAAATAGGTGATCCATCTTTTTTCCATTGGTAAGCAGCAGCAGAAGATGTGTTTACTAAAAATGTAGCACTTTGACCAGCACGTCTCAACAATGAAGTTGGTTGACCAGTAATTGTACTTACAGTTAAACTAGCGTTGTTTGACAACAATGAATTACCACCAACAGTAATATTTACTGCATAATTACCAATATCAGAAACTGATACACTAGATAAGTTCAATGTAGCTGAAGTTTGACCGCTTAAGTTTACACCATTTTTTGTCCATTGGTAGCTAATCGCATCTGAACCACCATCAACAGTTGCACTGAATGAAGCGTTTTGACCAGCACATTTGCTTGTATTATCTGGATTTGAAGACAATACTGTTAATGAAGCTGAATTTGAGCTAACAGTACCGCAACCAAATGTAACGTCTACAGAATAGTCACCAGCGTTATTGCTTGTTATGTTTGCAAAATTTAATACAGAACCAGTAGCACCTAAAATGGCTGAACCATTCTTTTTCCATTGGAAAGAACCTCCGTCAGCACCAGTAGCACTAACAGCAAAGAATGAACTTGTAGCAGTACGTCTCAATGTTGAAATTGGTTGACCTGTAATTGCAGTTGCTGCTTTGATTGAAACAACTGATGAATTTGAAGTTACAGTACCACCTAAGTTGCTTACTGCAACTGTATAAGTTCCTGCATCAGAAGCTGAAATATTGCTCAAAGACAAACTAGAATTGGTTGCACCATTGATATTGGTACCATTCTTTTTCCATTGGTAGTTCAATGTACCGTAACCAGTAGCAGTTACACTTAAAGTAGCTGAAGTACCAGCACATTGTCTAACCAAAGCAGATGGGTTAACTGTGATGTTTGGAGCAGCAACTTGTACTGTTAAATTAGCAGCGTTTGATGAAGCAGAACCACATGAAGTAGAAGCAGTTACGCTATAAGCACCTGCATCAGAAGGAGCCAAGTTGGTTAAATCTAATTTATAGCTGGTTTCACCAAAAATTGGAGAACCATCTTTAGCCCATTGGTAAGCAACTACACCAGTTCCAGTAGCATTTACTGTAAATGTAACACCAGAACCAGCTGGACGAGTTTGACTTACTGGGTGAGAAACGATTGCTGTATTTGCATTTACCAATAAAGAAGCTGAACCTGCAGTAGTAGTTACACCATCAACATTGATAGCAACCGAGTAAACTCCGTTATCAGAAGCAGAAGCATTGCTAAAACTTAAAGTAGAATTGGTTTGACCATTGATATTGGTACCATTCTTTTTCCATTGGTAGGCAACGCTTAATGGGCTGCTAACAGTTGTACTTAAAGAAGTACTTGAACCCGCACAAACTGCATTTGCAGTTGGTACAGAACTGATTACTGTTAAAGCTGCATTGTTTGAAGTTGCAGTTCCACAAGCACCAGTTACAGCTAAAGCATAGTTACCAGCTGAACTAGCAGTAATGCTTGAAATGTTGAATGAAGGAGAAGTAGCACCAGTTATGGCATTACCATCTTTTAACCATTGGTATGAAATATTACCGCTACCATTACCATTAGCTACAAATAAATAACCTTGAGTTGCAAATTTAGTTGCACCTACTGGTTGGCCAGTGATTACAGTTGCAGCATTAACAGATAAAGAGGCGTTTAAAGAATTTACATCTATATTACCTGCAGAAATAGCTACTGTGTAATTACCATTGTCTGAACCAGAAACATTTGACAAAGTCAAAGACGAACTGGTTGCTCCAGGAATAACAAGACCATTTTTAGACCATTGGTATGAAATGCTTGCTGAACCGCTAGCCACACCTACGCTGAAAGTAGCATTTTGACCAGCACATCTTACAGTAGATGTAGGTTGGCTGCTCAATACTGCTAAGTTAGCATCAGTAGATGTAGTAGTTCCGCATGAACCAAAAGTTAACTCAACTGAATAATCAGCTGCATCAGTACTAGAAATATTTGAAATGAATAACTCTGAAGAACGAGCTCCAGTAATTTTACCACCATTGTTTAAAGTAGTACCATTTTTCTTCCAAGTGTATGCAGTAACACCATTTCCAGGGATTACTTTGAACAATGCATTTTGACCTGCATTTCTGAATTGATTGACAGGTTGGTTTACGATAGATGGACCAGCGTTTACAGTTAAAGTAGCAGTAGTTGAAGTTGTAGAACCTCCCATGCCTGTAACAACAACAGCATAGCTTCCAGCATCACTTCCTAAGATATTTGATAAAGACAATGTACTGCTAGTTGCACCAGCAATGTTAACACCATTTTTAGACCATTGGTATGACATGCTTCCATGAGTTACAGAAGCTGTAACACTGAAACTAACATTTGAACCTGCACACTGAGAAGCTGAAGCAGGTTGAGCAGAAATTGCAGGAGGATTTACAACAGTAACAGTTAAGTGTGCATTGTTTGAAGTTACAACACCACAAGCACCTGTAACTTCTACTGAATAATCAGCATCGTTGTTTGGTGTTGCATTGTTGATATTCAATGTAGGGTTGGTTTCACCAGAAATTGCAATTCCATCTACAGACCATTGGTAAGCTAAAGCACCAGTACCTGAAGCAGTAACTGAGAAAGATGCATTGCCATTAGCAAAGATAGATTGATCTACAGGTTGTGAACTAATTGTTGTAAGCGCGTTTACAGTTAAAGTAGCTGCATTTGAAGTTGCAGACACAGAACCTGAAGTAGCTTCAACTGAATAAGATCCAGCATCACTTGCTGATATTCCTGTTAATGTTAAAGAGCTGTTGGTTGCACCTGAAATAGCTGAACCATTCTTTTTCCATTGGTAACTGATGCTACCAGATGAAACAGTAGCACTTACATTGAAAGTTACATTTGTACCAGCACATTGTGTTGCAGAAACTGGTTGTGAAGTAATTGTAAGCGTGTTTACAACTAAAGCAGCAGCATTTGAGGTTACAGTACCACAAGTACCAGTTACATCAACTGTGTAGTTTCCAGCATCAGCGCCAGTAGCATTTGAAACAGTATAGCTTGTTCCTGTAGCACCAGAAATAGCAACACCATTTTTAAACCATTGGTAAGTTAAAGTACCTAAACCAGTAGCTGAAACGCTAAAAGTTGCAGAAGCACCACCATTGATAGAGCTTCCTGAAGGCTGACTAGTAATAACTGTTGGTCCCATGTTTACAATTACATAAACACTGTCAACCAAAGTACAACCAGATGCAGGAACAGCAACAACCTTGTACCAACCATTGCTTGCAGCAACATATTGTGAAGGTGTTAAATTGTTTCCATCAGGATCACCAGGATTTGATGGTAAAGTAGAACCACCTGCACTTGCACTCCAAGTAACTGATGAGTAACCTGTACCAGCATCAAGAACATAAGAAGCTGCACATGTGCTTAAAGTTTCAGCATAACTTAATGCTGGAGTAGTTACCACCAAAGATGCAGTGCTTGAATTAACAGGAACACCACTTGATGAAACTACAACTGAATAAGTACCTGCATCAGCAGATGTAACAGCATTCAACGTTAAAGTTGAACTGGTTGCACCTCCAATGTTTACACCATTCTTTTTCCACTGGTAAGAAATACTTGAACCGGCAGTAGCTGAAACGCTAAAGCTGGCAGTAGTTCCTGCACAAGCAGTCATTGAAGATGGTTGAGAAGTAATGGTAGGAGCTGGCGCCTGATCCGGATCATTTGGATTGGCTGGAACTCCTTGTGCGAACAAATTGTTCGTGTTGATGCCTACTGAAAAGATGATCAGTAAGCTGAGAACTTTGAAGGTTCTCGACGCAACTGCAAGTAGCAGTTTTTGCTTTGACGTTATGTATTGTATAATCATAGTCATGAGATTTTACAGCAATTTATAAAAAAAAGTACATAAACAATAGGGTTCCCTTAAAAATGCGACATTATTAAAGATTATTTAATGAAGAAAATAACATAAGTGCCTAATAATCAAAATTATATTATTTGTGCATTAATAAAAGTTAATAATGGTTTTGGGAAATTAGATAGTGTAAATAAGTATAAAATGATTGATTTAATTTGAATTTAAGGTTTAGGTAGAGTAATTGCTCTAATTTTGAAAAAATCAATCTTTGCTTATGCTATCAATCCTGTTATTGGAAGACGACAAAAAACTCGCTTCAGAAATTAGTTTGTATTTACAAAAACAAAACTTTCAATGTCAAGTTGTAAACGATGGCCTCAAATCGGTAGAACTATTTAAAAAAAGTCAATTTGATTTATTGATTTTAGACATTTCTGTGCCTGGTATGTCTGGTATAGATGTGTGTACAAAAATAAGGGCCATTAAAAATGATGTGCCTATTTTAATGTTAACTGCATTAGAAGAGGTAAATGTGAAGGTAAAAGCCCTAGAATCGGGTGCTGATGATTATTTGGTAAAACCATTTCATTTTGAAGAATTATCTGCACGAGTAAAAGCGCTCATAAGAAGGTACAAGTTGCTCAATAATGAGAACGAAAAAATAGTGATCAAAGACCTTGAAATAAATACAGATGCCTTGCAAGTAAGAAGAGCAGGTAAACAAATATTGTTAACACCCAAAGAATATAAATTGTTATTAGCATTGGCAAAAGCAAATGGGAAAACTATTTCAAAACAATCTATTGCTGAAGAGGTATGGAACATCAATTTTGAAACAGGCACCAATACAATTGAAGTGTATATTAACTTCTTGAGAAATAAAATAGACAAAGATTTTGAAGTAAAATTGATCAAGACAAGGCCTGGTTTTGGGTATTATTTGAATGTAGATTAACAATGACTTTAAAAAACAGGTTTGCACTTTTATTTAGTTTATTTTTTACACTGTTTTTTGCAGTTGTATTGTTGATTGTATATACCTTGTTTTCTGATTATAGACAAGGTGATTTTTACAGCAGATTGATTAACAAAGCAGATCAGATTTCTTTTGAAATTGAAAAGCATTACAAAAGTTCAAATGCTTTAATTACTGATGTAGATGTTCAAACTACCTACAAATTAGTAAACGAAAGGGTTGCTGTAATTGACATCAACAGAAAAAAGGTCTTTCAAACCAGTCATTCTAATCCAATTGAATTGACTGTTAAACAGCTTGAAGCACTGTCTACCTCTCAACCATTTTATATTAGTAACAATGAAATAGAAACAGTAGCTAAATTATTCAAACAAGGAGCAGCACATTTTATTGTGATTGTTTCTGCAGAAGATTTTTATGGAAATTCTAAAATAGAATACTTGAAAGTTTTATTTTATTGGACCTTTTCAATTGGTTTTATTTTGTTGTGGTTTTTCTCTTATCAATTGAGTAGGAGAGCGTTGGTTCCAATGGATAGACTCAGAGAAAAAGTTCAAGAAATTACTTTTCAAAACTTGAATAATCCCATTCAATTTGAAAATAAAAAAGATGAAATTTCGGCTTTGGCAAGTGCATTCAATCACATGTTAGAACGGATAGATAAAGCCTATAAAAGGCAAAGAGAATTTACCGGAAATGCTTCTCACGAATTGAGAACTCCCATTGCCCGAATAGGTACACAGGTTGAAAATTTATTAAACGAAAAATCAGTCGATAACCAACTAAAAAATAGTTTAAGAAGCATACACGAAGACGTTTATCACTTGTCGGATGTGGTTACTTCTTTGTTGATTTTATCGAGGTTAGATGAGGGTGTTAAAACAGACAATTTTAAACCAATTAGAATTGACGAAATTATATTTGATGTAACAGATAAATTAGTGAAGATTTGGCCTGATTTTAAATTGCAATTTGAAATTGAAAATAAAACCAATGAAGAATTAATTTTAGATGTAAAAGGAGATGAAACTTTGTTGAAAATTGCAATGACCAATTTGTTAAAGAACGCCTATACCTACTCAGATAATCACCAGGTTAAAGTAACGTATATTTTAACAGGAAATACGCAAATTGTTCAGGTTTTTAATTCTGGTGAAGTGCCAGCATTTAAAGACAATTCGCCTATGTTTCAGGCGTTTTCAAGAGGAACCAATTCGTACGATAAACCTGGAAGCGGATTGGGCTTAAGAATTATACAAAGAATTTTGAGTTACCACCAAGCAAGTATTTCATTTAACAGCCCAGGGCAGAATCAGAATTTGTTTGAGGTGAATTTTAAAAGATAAAGGCTATTTTTCTAGTACTTCGTACATGTCATTTCTGCGGTCTTTCCAATTGAGCACTGTGCCTGTATTTCGGGCTCTTTCAAGTGCTGCTAAGTCTAAGTCTGCTATCACTACAGTTTCAATATTGGTATTGCATTCACCAGCAATGGCATCGGGTGGGAAGGCAAAATCACTGGGCGTATAAATACCCGATTGAGCGTAGTTAATGTCCATGTTGTCAACCGAAGGAATATTACCAATAGTGCCAGCTGTAGCAACAAAAATTTGGTTTTCTACAGCCCTTGCTTGTGCACAAATTTTAACCCTTAAATGGCCATGTTTTTCATCGGTACTAAAAGGTACAAAAAGAATTTTAGCGCCTTTATTACATGCAATGCGAGCCATTTCAGGAAACTCAACATCATAACATACATTGATGGCTACTTTGCCACAATCGGTATTGAAAACTTTAATTTCATTACCAGGTTTTACACCCCACCATTTTGATTCGTTACTGGTGATATGTATTTTATATTGTTTCTCGTAGGTACCATCTCTTTTAAACAAATAAGAAATGTTAAAGAGGTTGTCTCCTTCCACTTGCAAATGGGTGCCTGCAATGATATTGATATTGTATTCTAAAGAAAGCCTCGAAAACAAATTGATGTAATCTTCGGTGTATTCGTCGAGTTTTCTGATAGAATCTTCTGGACTCATACTTTTGTATTCGTGCAGTGAAAGCAATTGTGTTGTAAACAATTCAGGAAACAATACAAAGTCTGATTTGTAGTTTGAAGCCACGTCTGTAAAGTATTCGCATTGTTGTGCAAATTCTTTGAAGCCTCTGATTTTTCTGAGTTCATATTGGATGCAGCATATACGTACTTTTTTCATCAATACGCTGCGCTCTCTGGTTTCAGGAATGTAATCTAAGTTGATCCATTCTAAGAGCAATGCATACCCTTCAGATTCTTTGTCTTCAGGTAAATAATCTTTGATGATTCGGGTAATGTTATAACCCTGGCTCAATTGAAAAGTTACCACCGGGTCTTTGATCTTTTTATCAATTACCCTTTTTACATAAGCCCTGATTCCAAATTCTTCGCTGTTCTTGTGGTAATTGGGCAAACGACCTCCAATTAAAATTCTTTTGAGGTTGCGTTCAATGCACAATACTTTACGCATTTCGTACAAACGCCTGCCAATTTTAAGCCCTTGGTATTCGGGGTGAACCATTACCTCAATGCCGTACAAGGTATCGCCTTCGTCATCGTGGTTGGTGATGTAACCATTGTCGCAAATTTCTTTCCAACTGTGGTCGTCATCGTATTCGTCCCAACTAATGATTAAACTGGTTGCAGAACCTACAATATTTCCTTCGTATTCAATTACCTGCATGCCATCTGGAAACAACTTGAATTGGCTGTCGAGCATTTGGTATGTCCAAGGTTCATTGTTTGGAAAACAAATTTTAGACAGTTCAATGATTTCACTGAAATCATGCCTTTCTGCTGCGCGCTCAATTAAGATTGGTTTCTTAGACGACCTGGTTTTCATGGAGTGTTTTGTTTATTTTAAGTTGTGCCAAATATTGGTCACATCGTCATCTTCGTCTAAGCGATCCATCAATTTATTGAATTCAGCTTCTTGCTCTTCGTTCAATTCAACTGAGGTAGTTGGAATTCTTTGCAATTCTGCATTGGTAATTTCAATTTTTCTTTCCTCCAATGCTTTTTGCATAGCGCCAAATTCAGTGAATGGAACTGAAATCATATAAAACCCTTCTCCGTCATCTTCCATTTCTTCCATGCCAAAGTCAATCATTTCCAATTCAAATTCTTCAGGGTTGATGCCTGTTGTAGGAATTCTGAAAATGCCTTTTCTTTCAAATAAAAAATCTAAACTGCCAGATACCATCATTTGGCCACCGGTTTTGTTGAAATGCGAACGCAAATTGGCAATGGTACGGGTAGGGTTGTCGGTAGCTGTTTCAATAATCATGGCAACTCCATGTGGTCCTTTGCCTTCGTAAGCAATTTCTTCAAAGTTTTTATCGTCTTTGTTGTTTGCTCTATTGATGGCTGCGTCAATATTTGCTTTGGGCATATTGGCCGCTTTTGCATTGGCTATAATTGCTCTTAATCTTGAGTTTGATTCTGGGTCTGTTCCACCTGCTTTTACAGCAATATGAATCTCTTTTCCGAACTTGGTGAATGCTTTGCTCATTTTGGCATAGCGGGCAAACATTTTGTGTTTTCTTTTTTCAAATACTCTTCCCATGAATAAATAATTTTATGATGTGAAATTCTACTTGCGAACATACAAAATAGCGCCTAAATTCTTGCTGTCTCCAAAATTTTGATTTTAATTTTTAAAAAATAGGTTCTAAGGGCTGAAAATGCCAAATTTGAAAACACATGTCAAGTGCCATCAACATCAACGATCAATTGGGTCGTCCATTACATTTTGAAAAAGCGCCACAACGCATTGTTTCATTGGTACCATCCATTACTGAATTGCTAGTAGATTTGGGTTTAGCTGATTGCTTGGTAGGCCGAACATTGTTTTGCATTCATCCAGCATCAATCATTAAAACAATCCCTAAAATTGGAGGAACCAAAACGCTCAAAATAGAACAGATACAACAGCTTCAGCCCGATTTGATCATTGCTAACAAAGAAGAAAATACACAAGAACAGATTGCCGCATTGGCTGAAGCATTTCCAGTCTATATCAGTGAAATAAACACCATAGAAGCCTCGTATCAATTTACAAGAGATATGGGACATCTTTTGGGTGTTAATGCTGCAGCAAATGCGATCATTGTAAAGCACCAACAAATCATTGCTACTGTCAATGAACTCAATAGTCCTGTAATCAAAGTGGCTTATTTAATTTGGAAAGCGCCTTATATGGCAGTTGCAGCAAATACCTATATTGACGATATGCTCAAACAGGCTGGCATGGTAAATGTATTTGCACAGGCCAATAGCAGGTATCCTGAAACCAGCATTGCTGAATTAAATAACAAAAATATAAACCTGCTATTGTTGTCGTCAGAACCCTTTCCGTTTAAAGAAAAACACATTTTGGAAATGCAAGCTGAAGGCCTACAAATACCCTGTGTATTGGTTGATGGCGAACATTTTAGTTGGTATGGATCAAGATTGCTCCATGCCAAACTCCAATTTTTAGAAAGTATGACCCAAATGAAATCAATGCTGTGAATAAAAACTTAGTGCCTTGGTTGGCCTTTTTTGCTGTATCTTTTTTTTGGGGAACCACCTATTTGGCTACACGCATTGGGGTGCAAACTTTTCCGCCATTTTTAATGGCAGCCATTCGGCAAGGAGTTGCAGGTATTTGTTTGCTGCTCTATTTTATGTTCAGAGCATATCAATTACCTAGTAAACAAGATTTAAAAAGTTTCTTTTTTACTGGCATCATCATGCTTGCTGGAGGCAATGGTATCATAACTTGGGGCATGCAGTATGTAGACAGTGGACTCACTTCTTTGATATGCGCCTTGACACCTGTTTGGATTGTGTTGTTCAATTTATTAATTGGCAAAAAAGAACAAATCAACGGCTTAACCATATTTGGATTTTTGATATGTTTGGCGGGTCAGGTTTTGATTTTTTCTTCGCGTTTAGGCTCTCATCAATCGGAACATTTTTGGATGGGCATAGTGGCAATTGTATTCAGTAATTTATTGTGGGCCATTGGTACAGTTTATTCTAAGCACCATGTTAGTTCGGTACATCCCTTATTTTCATCGGGCTTTCAAATGGTAGCTGCCGCAATTGTATTGGTGTTTTTTTCTGTGTTATTGGGCGAAACCAATCAGGCTATTTCTGTTTCATTTGAATCAATCATGTCTGTTGCATATTTGATAGTGTTTGGAAGCTGGATTGCATTTGGATCGTACATGTATGTGTTAAAAAAACTGCCAGCTAGTATTGTTTCAACCTATGCCTATATCAATACTGCAGTTGGCCTGTTATTGGGTTGGTATTGGTTGTCAGAGCCTATGAATGTTCAAACCATTGGGGCCTTGTTGTTAACGGTATTGGGTGTATATTTAGTAGGTAAAAGCACACAAATTGGCAACTACAAACAACAAACAACAGACCGGTAAATGGGGCGAACAAAAAGCGTTAGAATTTTTACTACAACTAGGTTACGAATTGCTCGCAACCAATTACAGAATCAGGAGAGCCGAGATTGATATTTTGATGAAAGACAACAACGAGCTGGTGGTTGTTGAGGTAAAAACTAGGTACAATGCTTTGTTAGAACCTGAAAAATCTGTGAGTAAAAACCAACAAAAAATACTCATCAATGGCATTGAGGAATACCTAAAAATGCATCCAAATTTTAAAACAGTTCGGTTTGATATTGTTGCCATCAACTTGCATGCTGGAAAAATGAATTTTACGCATTTCAAAGATGCTTTTTATCCGTCTTATTAACCTGATTGATTTGCTGTTAAAATTTGTTCACAATATATAAGTTAGTTTAAACAAGGGTTTTGTTGCTGTGGAAAATTGCCAAGCCTTTGTATCAGTGCATTTACATTTGATGTGAATTAAATTATTAAAATGTACAGCTGTTTAAAATTACTATTGTATTTCAAAATTCGAGAAAACAATGACTACCCAGTTTCAGACTCAAGAACTTGAGAAATATTTTATTGCAGGCTTATTGAAATATCCAGAGGTGTTTCAGATGAGTATTTTGCAAGTACATGAGCACTTTATTCAAACCCAGGTTTATCGGTTTATTTTTAGTGCAATTGCTGAAAAAATTAAACAGAACCAAACATTTGATAGTTTATTAATTAAGCAAACTGTTTATGAAAAGTATCCTGAAATTGTTTGGAATGAGTGGTTTTATGGGTTAAATCAATGCCAAATTGAACCCTCTAAAGTTGAAGATTGTATTGCCTTGATTGTTGAAGCCGATCAACTTAGAACGCTTAACGAAATTGCTGCTCAAATGACATCGTCCAAATCCTGTTTATCTGAAAAAATAGATCAGGCTTTGCTTTCATTGGTTCAATTGAAACAACGCAATTCGGTTCAATCTACACAGTTTTTTTCTGGATTGTTGCTGTCTCAATTAGATGAGATTGTACATCGTAAAAACACCCATTTGTTATCGAGTGGTTTTGCTGCATTGGACCAATTGTTAGGAGGAGGATTTGAACCTGGTCAAATGACTGTATTGGGCGCTAGAACAGGAATGGGAAAAACCAGATTGATGTTGTCTATGTTCAAAGATATCACCGTTAAACAAGGCAAAAAAGTATTGTTTTTAAGCTATGGCATGACCGCTCAACGTTTTTTAAAAGCCTATTTATTTGGAGTTCCGTTAGAAAATCATGTTGAATTTGAAATACCCAATGAAGCTGAATTGAACAAAGAAATAGAACAGCTCAACCAATTAGAAAATGAGGGCTTGTTTCAGTTTTGCAATTTGTTAGAAAGTAACGAAAAATATTTACTGACAAGTATTTTAAAACAAGTGATTGTGACACCAGTAGATATGGTTATCATAGATAGCATACAATACCTGCAACAACCTGAATTCAATACGGCAACCACTCGAGAAAAATACATAGGCAATGTGCTCAAAGAACTAAAAAGACTGGCAACTTTGTACAATTTTAGTTTGTTGATTGGTTCTGAAATTAGTAGAAATGCTGAAAAAAGAGGTTATGCCAATAGGCCCATTTTATCAGATTTAAAAGACAGTGGTTGGTTAGAAGAATTGGCCGATCAAGTGGTTTTTTTATACAGGCCTTCTTATTACCATTTGTGCGAATGGGAAGATGGTACCAACGCGCAGAACCAAGCCGAATTGGTGGTGGCCAAAAACAACCGTTTTCAAACAGGAACAGTGCGTATTTCATATGATGTATTTGGCAGATTCAATACATCAAGCCAAGTTAAAAGTACCATTCCAGTAAACAGATTGAAAGAACTTTAAAATAATGAGCCAGTGCTTGCTTGCAAAAATTGATGAAGAAATACCCGTCTTTGGCTGTGTAACTGCAGTCTGTGTAACTAGGGGCAATGGGTTAGCATTTTCTGCGAAAATGTGTCCTATTGGTAAATAGATCAAACAAGCAGCACTGGTTTTTAAGTACATGAACAATCCAATTAAATACAATAGTTTAGATAGTTTTTGCGAAGCATACCGCATAGACATATTGCGTTGTATGGAACTCATGTCTAACCCTAAATATACCACATTTCAAATTCCAAAGAAAAGTGGGGGCAAAAGAACCATTGAGTCGCCAGAGCCGGATTTAAAAAGTGTACAATTGGCCATTGTCAGTTATTTGAACAAACTGTATCAAGCTCCAGATCAGGTACATGGTTTTGTGAAAAATGGACCCTTTTTTTCTAATAGGAATAACCTTAGCAATGCCACCAGCCATTTGAAAAAGGCATATTTGTTGAACTTAGATATCAAAGATTTTTTTCATGCCATCAGCACCAAAAAAGTAGTGTCAGCATTGCAATTGGAACCCTTTGGTTTTACTTATGAAATGGCGGTTCAATTTGCATTGTTGTGCACAATTGATGGGCGTTTGCCTATGGGTGCGCCCAGTTCTCCGTTGTTGTCGAATATTGTTTGCAGGCATTTAGATTTTAGGATGCAACAACTGTTGGAATCGCATTTAAATTCCTCAATTATTTATACCCGTTATGCCGATGATTTGAGTTTTTCGAGCCATACTCCTTTCCCAATTTTCTTTGACCAATTGGTGATGGAACTCTTATGGAAAGAAGGCTTTGAGGTGAACCCTAAAAAATACAGAATGGCTGGGCCCCATCAGGCCAAGTATGTAACGGGTATTAAAGTGAATCAAAAAATGAATTTAGACAGGCGGTATTACCGTTTGTTGCGCGCCATTTTGCATGATGCAGAAACGAATGGATTAACCCATGCTATGCAAAATTACGCGCGCAAAAATCAACACAAGGCCATTGCAAACGAACAACATTTTGTGCGTATTTTGCTAGGTAAAATTAGGTATATGGCCAGGGTTAAAGGTGAACAAACCCCCAATTGTTACAATACCTTTTTGCGTTTAAAAGCAGTATATAAAACTTTTAATTTAAATCGCAGTTCAACATCCACCTAATGCCAAATTGGTCAATTAAAATGCCAAAACGGGCTCCCCAAAAAGTATCTTGTAAGGGCATTTCAACCTTACCGTTTACCGCCAATTGATTGAAAACTTTATCCATTTCCATAACTTGAGGAATGTCTACCGACATAGAGAAATTGCTGCCTTGCACAAAAGGTCGGTCGGGTAAAATATCACAGAATAACATAGATTGGCTGCCTATTTTAATTTCGGCATGCAAGATTTTGTTGGTGTAATTTTCTGGTATTTCCATTGGGGCATTGTCGTAACGGTTAATGCCAACAATTTCTGCCTGAAAACAAGCTATATAAAAATTCATGGCAGCTTCAGCATTGCCCTGAAAAATGAGGTATGGTTTTAATTCCATTTTAGTCAAATTTGAGCCTGCAATTACGCCCAATAATTTGTTAGTGGCAATGACTTATCTCAGTTCTTGTTTTTTAAGGCAAACCTAAAAGGTAAGGCAAGCCTTGCAGCCCATGCTTTTTCGGTATGGTTGGCTCCTTCAAAAACCAAACTTTGGTATTGCTTGGCTTGTAAGTGTTTTTGCAACAATTGGTCAATTTGTCCTTGTCCAAATTCGTATAAACTGTCTAGAGTAGTGGTTCCTCTGTCAAAATAGAACTTGGCACTAGCAGGCAATCGTGGTATGTTGGCTTTGGCATAACTTAAAATGGCTTTTTGAAACAGGTTGTCTTTGAGTACGTATAAACCCGGCCAATGCGTTGATAGGCAAAGTGCGTTTCCAAAAATTTGAGGGTATTGGCATAGTCCGTAAAAAGAGATGATACCACCCATGCTCGAACCCATGATGCTGGTATGTGCTGCATCGGGGTATGTATGGTAGTGTTGGTCAATGTATGGTTTTAGCTCTTCTATTATAAATTTCAAGTAATCATCACCTAACAATTGTTGTTTATTCTCATTTCTTGTTTTTTTTGATTCGTGCAACTGCTGCATCAACTGCGCTTGTTCAGTAGCACTCAAATACTTTTCTATGGCCTGCTGAGGGCTGTATTCGTAATGCCTGAGCGGTCCATTGTTCCAAATACCCACCACCATGCACCGGGTTAGATTGCTGTCTTTAAACAAGGCATTAAGGGTTTCATCTACATTCCATTCTTGTTTGTTCCAAGTATTTGTAGAATCAAACAACATTTGCCCATCGTGCATATACACTACAGCTAGTTTTTCATTGGCTTTTGTAGCTGCTGGCAACCATAGGGTAATGGTTCTGTCGCCTATCAATTGGCTTTTGAAAATCAACTGAATAAGGCTGTCTTTTACTGGCAGTGCTTGTTTAGTTGGGTTCTGCGACCAAGCCCATTGAGCCCATAAAATGCCAAGTAAGCAAATGCAATTTTTCATAGGCACAATTTATAAAATTAATGCCCAAAGAAACAGAGTCCTGCGCAGAATCAATTACTTTTGTGCCAATGAATTATTCCAAAACCCAATTAGGAGAAACCATTTGTGCATTGGCCACCCCTTCGGGAGTAGGTGCCATAGGCGTTATCAGAGTCAGTGGTCCAAAAGCCTTGGAAATTTGCAACAGTTGTTTCAAAGGTGCAGATTTAACCCAAGTAGCAGGGCATACCCTTCATTTTGGAAAAATTTTAGATGGAACCGAATGGATAGATGAGGTATTGGCAGCTGTTTTTGTTGGGCCTAAAAGCTATACTGGAGAACATACTGTTGAATTAAGCGGGCATGGTTCTCCCTATATTTTAAAACGCATTTTAGAAGTTTTGGTGAAACAAGGCGCAAGAATGGCACAGCCTGGAGAGTTTACCTTGCGTTCATTTTTAAATGGCAAAATGGACCTAACCCAAGCCGAAGCCGTAGCCGATTTAATTGCCTCACAAAGTTCTGCAACCCACCAAAGTGCCTTGCAGCAAATGCGTGGCGGCTTTTCTAAACAATTGAGTGTGCTCAGAGAAAAGTTAGTGAATTTTGCCTCCTTGATTGAATTGGAATTGGATTTTTCAGAAGAAGATGTAGAATTTGCCAGCCGCAAAGATTTAACTGCATTGGTTCAACAACTGATTGTCAATTTAAGTGTATTGATTGATTCGTTTGCCTATGGCAACGCCATTAAAAACGGCATACCCACCGTTATTGCAGGCAAGCCCAATGCCGGAAAAAGCACCTTGCTCAATGCCTTGTTGCAAGACGAAAGAGCCTTGGTGAGCGACATTGCTGGAACCACCCGTGATGTCATTGAAGAAGGCTTTGTCATTGAAGGTGTTTTGTTCCGTTTAATTGATACAGCAGGTATTAGAGAGGGGAGTGCCGATATCATTGAAAACATGGGCATAGAAAAAACCATGGAGCGCATTCAACAAGCCAGCATTGTATTGTATGTGTTTGATGCCGCTTCTACAAGTTTAGAAAGCTTGCAAGCTGAATTGCAAAGCTTCAACAATTTACAAGCCGTTGTGGTTCCTGTAGCCAATAAAATTGATTTGCTCAACAATGCACCTTTGTTTGAAAGCATACCGGGTTTGGTTGCTATTTCAAGCAAAGAAAAATTGGGTTTAGCCCATTTAGAAAAAGCCCTGTTAGAAATTGTCAACAAAGAGCAAGTGAAGAACGATGTGTTGGTTACCAACCTCAGGCATTTTGAAGCCCTTACACATGCCCGCAATGCCTTGCAAGCGGTAATTCAATCAATGGAAATGGGTAGGAGTGGAGAGCTTTTGGCCTTTGATATTCGCAAAGCCCTGCACCATTTAGGTGAAATAACTGGCGAAATTACTACAGACGACTTGCTGGGGAATATTTTTAGCAAGTTTTGTATCGGAAAGTAAAACTCATACAAATTCATTAAATTTGATGAATGACAGAGGATATAAAAGATACCGTTCAGAAGCTTATTCAATTCAGAAATGAAAGAGATTGGGAGCAATTTCACAATCCTAAAGATTTGGCTATTGCACTATCTATAGAAGCCAATGAATTGATGGAATTGTACTTATGGAAATCACCTAATAATGCCAATCTAGAGAAAGTTAAAGAAGAATTGGCCGATGTATTTTCATATGCGCTTTTACTCATGAATCATTATAATTTAGATTTTACTACGATTATTGATTCAAAGATTGCTAAAAATGCTGCTAAATATCCGGTTGAAAAATCTAAAGGAAAAGCCGATAAATACAATTCTTTGTAGATGGGCAAACAGTTTACAATTTCTAATTATAATTTTGATACCGATTTAGAGTCGGAAATTATCTTAAATCATAGAGATTTTGTTTCTTGGCCGCTAGTTTATTTTTTAAATAATAATAAAAATAAAAGCGCATATGTAGGGGAAACAACCGATGTCATAAAAAGAATGCGCGCTCATTCTAAATCGATCAATAAAAAGGAACTTTCCTCTGTGAGCTTGATACTCAGTGAGCTTTTTAATAAATCGGCCACTTTGGACGTTGAGTCGAATTTAATACGATACATTAATGCTGATGGGCAATATCAATTGAAGAATGGCAATTTGGGAATTGCCAACCATCGCTATTATCAGAAACAGGAGTATTGGAACTTATTCGCAGATATATGGAGTGAGTTGAGGACTTTGGGAATTGCTAGGCATTCATTGGAACATATTAGTAATTCTGATTTGTTTAAATATTCGCCTTACAAATCTCTGTCTGCTGAGCAAGTTACAAGTTTGAAATTGATTTTGGAATGCCTGCTTGATAAAGGTAATAAAGTAAGTTTGATACAAGGAGGGGCTGGTACTGGAAAGTCTATTTTAGCGATATTTTTATTCAAATTGCTCAAAACAAACTTAGATGATTTTAATTTCGCTGATTTTGATGAGCAAGATGAGGAGTTGTTTGATTTGCTGAAACAAGTAAGATTGCATTATGGCGACTTGGAAATGGCTTTGTGCATCCCCATGGCATCGTTTAGAAAAACCATTTCTAGGGTTTTTAAAAATATTCAAGGGTTATCGCCGAATATGGTAATCGGACCGTCGGATTTGGCGAAAAGAAAATATGATTTGGTGATTGTTGATGAGGCACATCGATTGAGGAGAAGGGTTAATTTGGGTCCTTATTTTAAACCTTTTGATGAGGTATGTGCTCAATTAGGTTTTGATCATTCAAAAGCATCTGAGTTAGATTGGTTAATTAAACAATCGAATAAGTTGTTATTATTTTATGACCGCAATCAAAGTGTGAAACCATCAGATGTGTTGCGTGAAAGATTTGATGCATTAGAGCATAGTGAATATACGAGAATTGAAGTTTTGAAAACACAGTTCCGTTGCAAAGGTGGAAATGAATATGTGAATTTGCTGAATGATGTTTTTAGTGGCAAAATTTCTTCTGGTTCAACATATCAGTCGCCCGAATATGAATGCTTAATTTATGATAATATTCAGGATATGGTGGAAGCGATTGGTAGGAAAGATAAAATGGATGGTTTGTCAAGAATGGTGGCAGGATATGCTTGGGAATGGAAGTCGAAGAAGGATAAATTAGTTTTTGATATTGAGATTCAGGATGTAAAACTACGATGGAATAGTTTGGCGATTGATTGGGTGAATTCTACAAATGCGATTAATGAAGTAGGCTGCATTCATACTACCCAGGGCTATGATTTGAATTATACAGGTGTAATTATTGGGCCTGAGATTGATTATGATTTTGAGAAGCAGAAATTAATTGTGATAAAGGAAAATTATAAGGATAAGGCTGGTAAAAATACCATTACAGACTATGACGTTCTTCATAATTTTATAATCAATATTTACAGAACCATTATGCTAAGGGGGATGAAAGGAACTTTTATATATGCTTGTAATCAAGGAATGCGCAAGTATTTAAAAGGCTATTTTAGAACTTTTGAGGCGGCTAATAATTCCGTTTCTTTGCGGATATTGGATGAACCGAATTCATTCACAATTCCTTTTTACGATTTAAAAATTGCGGCAGGGTTATTTAGTGGAATTCAGAAGGTTGAATCGTTACAGTTTATTGAATTGGAATCGCAATTAAAGAATAAGAACGATTTTTTTGCATGTAAGGTTGTTGGGGAGTCCATGAATAAAATCATTCCCAATGGATCGATTTGTTTGTTTGAGCGATACCAACATGGATCGCGCAATGGGTTAATAACGCTGGTGGAATTAACGGATTTCAAAGATTCAGATTTTGGATCGAATTATACGGTGAAGGAGTATCGCAGCAAGAAAGTGATTTCTGAGGAATCATTTGAGCATTTGGAGATTCAACTATTGCCAAAATCTACAATGGCATACGAGCCTATTGTACTTCGCAATGAAGAAACCCAAAACTTGAGGGTAGTTGGGATTTTTAGAAAGGTTTTGATTTAAATGGATCAACAAACTCAGAAGTGCGCTACCTTTATTGTTGAATTGTAGGAGTATTTTACCATGGTATTAGCTTCATTCCTAAAACAGAAAGTTATCAGGTCCCTGGCTTATAAGAATATCCTATCCATATTGCATGAAAAAATTGGAAAAATTCATGCATTTGGATGAATTATTGAACCAGATAAATTTTTTAATGTGTTATAAATTACTCAAAATATCCAATATTTGTAACTTATATAACACATTAAATGAAAACAGCACCAGCTATATTGCCTAAGAATCTCAAAATTCTCAAAGAATTAGGAGAGAATATCAAACTAGCGCGATTACGCCGCAGAATAAGCTCAGAACAAATGTCGGAAAGGACAGGTACAAGTAGAAAAACGATTTACAACATTGAGCAAGGAAGTCCAACCGTTTCAATCGGCAGCTATCTGCAAGTACTATTTGTTGTAGGTTTAGAAAAAGACCTATTAAAGGTTGCTGGAGAGGATATTTTAGGAAGGAAACTTCAAGATGCGGGGATATTGACTAAGAAGAGAGCGCCAAAGTTTAAGAAAAGGATACTTGAAGAATAGGCGTGTTTTGTGATTGATAAATCTCGCTAAGACAGTGCTCATTTTTATACCTGTTTTGATGGAAATTTGACAAATAATTATTCATTGATGTTTAATTGTTAAACATGCAGAATGCAAATGTTTCAATCTGGAAATGTAAATTAATGAAAAATGACGTATACTTGTAAAGTATTGATAAATAAGGAATAATCAATTAATAGTGTTAATTCATTAAAATGTAATCTGTTAATTCATCAAAAAAGATATTTCAAATGTCAGAAGCAGTATTTAAACATTATGATTTGAAATTGGTAGAGCCGACTTTCGATTCCGCTCTAACTGATTTAATCATCGAATTGGATCACTTGCGTAAGAAGCAGTTAAGTGGCTCAACTCACCCTAAAGTGTTTTTTCAACTGAAACACATCTTTCATACTTTAGAAAGTATCGGATCAGCAAGAATTGAAGGGAATAACACAACAATTGCTGAATACATAGAGACAAAATTATCGGACATCAAAGTCGATACTCCAAGTATTCGTGAAATTCAGAATATTGAAAAAGCGATGGCTTTTATAGAAGAGAACGTTAGCGACTATCCAATAAATAGGGCTTTTCTTAGTGAGATGCATAAAAAGATAGTTGATGGTTTACTTCCACCACCAGATGGAGAAGGTGATTCAACTCCTGGGGATTACAGAAAAGTAAATTTAAAAATAAATAAATCTTCACATAAGCCGCCTGAATGGTTAGCAGTTGAAGATTACATGAATGAATTACTTGAATTTGTAAATAAAGGTGATAGTCCCAAATATGATTTACTTAAAACAGCAATCGCACATCATCGTTTTGTTTGGATTCACCCATTTGGAAACGGAAATGGTAGAACCGTAAGGTTGTTTACATACGCCATGCTTGTTAAAGCTGGCTTCAACGTAAATGTTGGTAGGATTATTAATCCAACAGCGGTGTTTTGCAGCAATAGGAATGACTATTACAACTTTTTGTCTGAAGCCGACAAAGGTACAGTTGAAGGTCTTACTTCATGGATTGAGTATGTTTTAAAAGGCCTAAAAGATGAGATTGAAAAGATTGATAAGTTGTCTGATTATGATTTCTTACGCAAGGAGATTTTGCTTCCGTCAATCCATCATTCTCTAGAAAGAAAGTTCATCACAGACGTTGAGGCTAAAATTCTTAAAAGAGTTGTAGATAAGCAGGTAATTTCAGCATCTGATATAAAAGATTTTTTTTCAGGGAAAGCGGATGCGGAAGTATCTCGACAAATCAGAAAATTAATTGATCGTAAAATGTTAATCCCAGAGAAAGAGGGTACACGCAAGTACGTTTTAAGATTTGATAATAGTTATTTAATTAGGAGCATTATCAAACAGCTAGGCGACAAAGGCTTTTTGCCAGTTCGTGATGAGGTGTAAGTTAGTGCTAGTTCAGTTCACAAAATTGAACCGCCATTTGAACAAAATAATTGTTTTCCTCTTTTGCTTTCCTATTCATCAGATGTTAGTCAAATGTATTTCCTGGAAGGAACTGGGTTTGGGAACTTCAGGAATACGCATCAATCCCTTAACTTGATTAATCGCGAAGTAATTGCGTTTATTGATTCGAGTAGGGGTGAGTTTCCCAGCTTTGATATAATTGTCCATGGTGCGGTGACTGACACGAAGCATTTGCATCATATCTTAAGTGTCTAACCTTTTTGAAGTAAAATCGTCAATAGGATTTTTCAAGCTGTTGATTTCGGTTTTTCACTTGTTGCTCGAAATACTTCTCGAAATTCACTTTTTACAAGGGTTTCAGCGTTTTTTGTTTCTTATCGTTTCATGTATCGGAAAGTAACTTTAGCGTTTTTAATTCTGTCCTCTGTTAAACTAATTAGTCAAGAAATAACTTTACTAAATAGTTGAAATAGTCAAGTTATATGTTTACTTCTCAATTATATTGTTTCATTAACAAGTCAAACGGCTGATCAATGCTATTTATAATCATATATAAAAGGACTAATTATTAATTTTGATAATTATTTAAAATTACTATAAAAGTAGTACCTTAGTATTTCCAAAGAAACATCAGCTGTTCCAGTAACAACCCTTTATAGAAACAGCTTTCTACCCAATCAAACAATCGTTTAAAGGAATCAATTTAGCTTAAAAGTGCTTACACTTTTGGTATGGCTTGACTGCTTTTAACATTGGGTGATTTCTTTACCAAATAGCAATTCTTTAGCAAGAAAACCACCTGTTTAGGCCCCAAGGCAGGTGTCTAAACCGTTTTTTATGTTTAAACATTTTCAATTTAGGTTACTCATATTGGGCCTTTTACTGACGATTTATTCGACCAGTATCGCACAAATTCCGAGCAATTTTTACAACAATGCCATTGGTAAAACAGGCAATACCTTAAAAGCAAGTTTAAGAGACATAGCTAAAACAGGGCATGTGAAGTTGCCTTATACCAGTACCGCTTTTGATGTTTGGAATGCTTATGCTTATACCGATTTAAGACCCGCTCCGCTCGATTCTTTTTTGTGGGACATGTATTCTGACAAACCTGGAAGTACGCCCAATTACTATTTTAAAATATACACCAACCAATGTGGCACTGCTGCTGCCGAAGGCGATTGTTATGCCCGTGAACATTGCATGCCCAATTCTTGGTGGGGTGGTTTGGACAACGCTGCCAATCCGCAATACTCCGATTTGCACCATTTGTTTCCTGCCGACCAATATGTAAACAACAAAAAGAGCAATTACCCATTAGGTCAAATTACAAACCCAACATGGGTTTCAAGCAATGGTTGTAAAGTGGGGCCTTGTTCGGTTTCGGGTTATACGGGTACTGTTTTTGAACCCATCAACGAATACAAAGGTGATTTTGCCAGGGCTTATTTGTACATGGCAACCCGCTACATGGACGATATAGGAACATGGGCCAAAAATTACCCAACAACTGAAGCCAAAAACATCATTGATACACTCACTTACGATTTCAAACCTTGGTTTTTGAACATGTTGCTCACTTGGCACAAAAACGACCCCGTAAGCCAAAAAGAAGTGAACCGCAATAATGCCATTTATTATTTAACACCACAGCACAACCGAAACCCTTTTGTTGACCATCCTGAATATGTGTGCATGGTTTGGGGTGGGAGTGTATGCGCAGTTCCTCCAACTATTTCTGGCATTACTTTTTCTAATTCCAGTCCAACACAATTGGACACGGTTTCAGTTTCTGCTACCATTACAGATGATGGCACCGTAACAAATGCCATTGTTCAATGGGGCACAGACAGTCTTCAACTCAACAACAATATTGTAATGCAATGGGTGAGTGGCAATACCTTCAAAAGCATCAACCCAATTCCAGCTCAAGTAAGTTCAAATATTTATGTTAAAGTGACGGCCATAGACAATGATGCTGCCAGTACCACTTCAAATTGGTACAAATATACCATTACCAACTCGCTTGTGAAGTCTGAACCAAGTGCTTACCCTAGCAGTTTTACGGGCAGAGCACTCAATTTAAACAACTTTCATTTAGAATGGACCGATCCTACAACAGGTGTTTTACCCGATGGCTATTTGATTAAAATTTCACAACAAGCCAATCAGGCTAATTTGCTTCCTGTAGATGGTATGCCAGCAGTAAACGATTCAAATTCAGTAGTGGTTTTACCAGGTTACCAAAGCAAAACCTTGTTGAATTTAAAAACCAATACCGCTTACTATTATAGCATTTTTCCGTTCACCAATTCGGGGGTTCAAATTAATTACAAAACAGATGGGAACATACCCAGCACCTCTATGATGAACCTCTGTAATTGTGGCAGCAACAAATCTATTTTTTACGAAAGCATGGGCAAGGTATCAACTACAACAGCCATTGCCAATCAAAAATTCAACAGTTCACAGTTGAGTTTTTCAGGTACTGCCGATATTAGAAATACAAGCCCTTCATTGGGTTACATGAATGCCTCTGGAAATGCCAATGTGTTTTTTACAAATACACCAGGTAAGAATTTTGTCATTTCAGGAATAAACACCTCAAACATGAACAAACCAACAATGCAGTTTGGTTTGTATAAGTCAACAACTTCTTCAACTGCCTCTGATTTTATCGTTGAAAGTAGTTGCAATGGCATCAATTATACCCCAGTTTCATTTAGTTTATTACCAAGTGGAACAGGCACTGCCAAGTGGTTTACTACCAGCAGCACGAGTAATATTAACCAATGCCCTTGCTTGTACATTCGTTTTACCCAAACAGGTTCAAGTACCTCTTACAGGTTAGATGACGTGTTGTTGTTTGATGGAGGAAATTAAAACTACAGTTGTAATTGAATTTTATCTCAATTACCAAAACTAAAAAAAAACTGAATTGTTGGATTAGAATGAATAGTTCAACTCCTTCATTTTTGTTAGTCGTTTTCCCAAATCAGCTATTCGAGGCATTGCCTGAAACAGTTCATTCAGTTGCTCTGGTAGAAGAGGAGTTGTTTTTTACGCAATTGCATTTTCACAAACAAAAATTGGTTTTGCACAGGGCCTCCATGCAATATTATCAGGCCTATTTGCAACAGAAGCCAGTTCAAGTTCAATACATTGCTTCAGAGGGGCAATCTATTTCCATTTCAGATTTAATGGTCCATTGGGCAAAGAACAATTGTTCACAATTGGCTTTTTATGAACCTGACGATGATTGGTTGAAAACTAAAATTATACATGCTGCATCACATCTAAATATACAACTAACTTGGTATGAAAACCGGCAGTTTCTATTGAGTTTAAAACAAATTGGAGCTTATTTCGATAACAAAAAAAGCTTTTTACAAGCCAATTTTTATACAGCCCAACGCAAGTATTTTAACTTGTTAATGGATGGCAATCAGCCCATGGGTGGTAAATGGAGTTTTGATGAAGACAACCGCAAACGCTTTCCTAAAAACCAAGCCGTTCCAGCCTTGCCACAATGTGTTTCAGATTCAGATGCAAAGCTTATTTTAGAAGCTGAGCAATATGTGCAAATGTATTTTCCTGAGGCTTTAGGTCAGTTCAACGGCGATTTCAAGTACCCGGTTTCGCACAAAGGGGCTCAATTGTGGTTGCAAGATTTCATTGAAAAGCGTTTTGAACTGTTTGGAACCTATGAAGATGCCATGCTTGTGCAAGCACCTTTGCTACACCACAGCTTATTGTCGGTGTTTTTAAACAATGGTTTGAAAAGTCCGCAACAAGTTTTAGAAATGGTATTACAAGCCGCTCAAAACAAGCAAATTGCTTTGAACCAAACAGAAGGTTTTGTAAGGCAATTGGTTGGGTGGAGAGAGTTCATTAGAGGTGTTTATTACAGCAAAGGTCGCCAACAAAGAACCCGTAATTTTTGGCAATTTACCCGAGAAATGCCTGACAGTTTTTATACAGGCAATACAGGTTTGTTGCCTTTTGACAATGTTTTACAAAAAGTATTGAACAATGCCTATTGCCACCATATTGAACGCTTAATGGTATTGAGCAATTTGATGTTGTTGTGCGAAATAAAGCCCAATGCTGTTTATACCTGGTTTATGGAGTTGTTTGTAGATGCTTATGATTGGGTGATGGTTCCAAATGTATATGGCATGGGGCAGTTTGCCGATGGCGGATTGATGAGCACCAAGCCCTACATCTGTGGTAGTAATTATTTGTTAAAAATGGGTGATTTTGAAAAGGGCAATTGGACCCTAACATGGGATGCCTTGTATTGGCGATTTGTGCATGTTCACCGTGATTTTTTTCTGAGCAATCCTAGAATGGGTATGATGGTACATTCGTTTGATAGAATGCTCCCTGAAAAACAGACCCAACTATTGAATACGGCCCAACAATTTTTATCAAAACTTGACCAAGCGACATGCAAACCTATTTAAACCTTATCAAAAACATCCAGTCGATAGATCCAATTGGGTATGCCAAAAGTAGAAATTATACCAATGGCGCAGTTAGTAGACTCTCTGCATATATTGCCCGTGGGGTCATAGATACTTCATTGGTATTGGATACCTTGATGCAAGAGGGTTACAGTTTCAATGAGGTCAAAGGCTTTGCCCAACAATTGGCTTGGCGTGATTTTTTTCAACGGGTATGGCAACAACAATTAACAGCCATTGATTCGGATTTAAAACAAGCTCAAACAGGAGTCTTGCATCATCAAATTCCAAGTGCTATTATAGAGGCACATACAGGTATAGCTGCCATTGATCAGGCAATTCTTGAGTTAGAAAAAGAAGGTTATATGCACAACCATGTGCGCATGTACACGGCATTTTTAGCCTGTAATGTAATGGGTGCCCATTGGCTCAAACCTGCAAAATGGATGTATTACTATTTAAAAGATGGAGACTGGGGATCCAATGCCCTTTCTTGGCAATGGGTAGCAGGCTCTTTTTCTAACAAAAAATACATTGCCAATCAAGAAAATATCAACCGATTTACTGGGTCAAACCAAATAGGAACTCTGATTGATTGTTCGTATGAAGCTTTAGAAACTTTGCAAATTCCTGAAAGTTTTAAAGCAGCATCTCCCTTGATGCTCAGCACTCAATTGCCCATTGCAGAAGCTTTTGATATAGATGAAAGTTTAACTGTTTTATTGTATAACTATTACAACCTTTCGCCAACTTGGCATTCAAATGAAAAGGTAAATAGGGTATTGATACTAGAGCCTTCACATTTTGAGCAATACCCCATTTCAAATAATTGTTTGGATTTTGCTTTAGAATTGGCCAAAGAAATTCCAGACTTAAACCTGTATGTAGGAGATTTTGACAGCTTGCAAATTGCTTTTCCAAATGCAAAGTTTGTATTCAAAGAGCATCCCTTGAACAAACATTATAGAGGAACAGAAGAAGCAAGGAATTGGCTATTGACCGATAGTTCTGTGCCAGCTATTTCTTTTTTTAATTATTGGAAAAAATGTGAGAAGGCTTTGGAAAAAAAGTATTCCAGTAAATAAATTCAACTAACAATGCAAGCAGCAAAGCAACAACTCAATTTGGTTTGGTTAAAACGCGATTTGCGCACCCAAGACCACTTTCCTTTGGCGGAAGCAGAATTGAATGGTTTGCCTTATGTAGTGCTGTTTATTTTTGAACCAAGTATGCTTGCTTATCCTGATTGTGCTGATAGACACCTGCGTTTCCAATTTCAATCTTTGCAAAGCATGCAACTAAGTTGGTCTGAAACCAATCGTGTTCCTGTATTGTTTTATGCAGAGGCCATTGAAGTGTTTCAATGGTTCAATGAAAATTTTAAAATTCATCAATTATTTTCTTACCAAGAATCAGGAATAGAAAAAACATTCCAAAGAGACCTTCAAGTTGCCTCATTTTTTAAATCAAAGGGCATTCAATGGCATCAATACCAACGAAATAGCGTATTGAGAGCCATACAAAACAGAAAAAAATGGGATGCACAGTGGCATACTTATATGGCTGAAAAGCCATTAATAAATACCTACTCAGCAGGGTTGAATCCAAGTTTTTTTGAAGCTTTTATAACGCAACATCCGTTTCAAGTACCAATTACGCTTATAAAACAATGGTCGGCAAAAGAGGCACTGTTTCAGCCTGGAGGCGAAGTGCATGCATGGCAATACTTACAGAGTTTTTTGAACGAACGCTTTTACAATTATCCATTCCATATTTCAAAACCAGCACAAAGTAGAAAATCGTGTAGCCGGCTTTCGCCTTATATAGCTTGGGGCAATTTGTCTTTGAGGCAGGTGTACTATGCTAGCAAGCAAAAACAAGCAACACTTAAAAATAAAAGACCACTGCAAGCTTTCTTAACCCGTTTGAAATGGCATGATCATTTTGTACAAAAATTTGAACAAGCCTGTACTTACGAAACCAAAGCCATTAACAAAGCTTTTGAGCAACTTAAAGCTTCAAACAATGCCCATTTTTTACAAGCATGGAAAACAGGCAATACCGGAATTCCATTGGTAGATGCCAATATGCGTGCATTGATGCAAACAGGTTGGGTCAATTTTAGGATGCGTGCATTGTTGGTGAGTTTTTTAACCCACCATTTAGACATTGATTGGAAATTGGGGGTATATCATTTGGCTCAGTTGTTCTTAGATTATGAGCCAGGTATTCATTATACGCAATTTCAAATGCAGGCAGGTACTACAGGGGTAAATACTTTGCGGGTATATAACCCAGTTAAAAATGCATTGGAACACGACCCTGATGCTGAATTTATTAAAAAATGGATTCCTGAATTGTCAAAATTACCTACTCAATTGATTGCCCAACCATGGTTGATTAGCCCATTAGAAGCGGACATGTATCGGTTTAAAATAGGAGTGGATTACCCTGCACCCATTATTGAATTACAGGGCAAACACAAAGCTATGGTTGACCAAATTTATGCCATCAAAAAAACAGCTTTTGCCCAAACAGAAGGCAAAACCATTGTTTCAAAATTGGTAAGGCCTTAAAAAATAAAAACCAAAACAGCTAAAAAATCTTAACACTAAAAGCCGACAAATCAATGAGGCCTTATGAAAATAAAATAGGAGCAGACTATGGAACAAGTTTAAGAGCACCTTTCATTTAGACTAAGAAAATTTAATTTTTAGCGCTTACATTTGAATAAATCTACCTAAAATTTTAAAATGGGACTTTGTAAATATTGTGGCCAAAAAGCTGGTTTGTTTAGAAGCAAACACAAAGCGTGTGAAGCACAAAAAATAGCTGGTCAAACCAGCATCATTCAAGAAGTTGAACAATTTATTCTTCACAAAGAAGAATTTGAAAACTTGAAATCCAAAGTGCAGCAAATTGCTTCTGAAAACTTTATACAAATAGAAGAATTGAATGCCTTGTATGGAAAAGGTTTTGACCAAGCTGTCAATCATATTTTAGAAGATGGAGTCATTACCGAAGAAGAAGAATCAAAAATTGGGAACTTTAAAGCGCAATTTGAAGATTTTGATACTAGAATAGATACAAATGACTCCATACTTAAGGTAATAAAATCTTTGATTTTGCGTGATTTATTAAATGGTAATTTGCCTAAAAGTAGAATTAATTATGTAGGTAACGTTCCGTTTTTGATACAAAAAGGAGAAGAGTTTTTATGGGTATTTACCAATGTTGCATACCACGAAAGGGTTAATAAAACAGTATATGTTGGCCGTTCACAGGGTGTTAGTGTTAGAATTGCAAAAGGGGTTTATTACAGAACCAGTTCATTTAAAGGCAATCCAGTAGTTACCAATGAACTCAGGTACATTTCAACTGGAATTTTGGCATTTACCAACAAACATGTTTGGTTTTCTTCTGACAAAAAAAGTTTTAAAACTCCATATACAAAGCTTGTAACCATTGAACCTTTTGACGATGGATGCGGATTGTTAAAAGATGGTGTGAGTGCCAAACCTCAAATATTTTCAAACATAGACGGATGGTTTACATACAATTTGGTGAGCAATATGGTGTCTTTGGTGTAATTTCTATTTACCATTTCTTACACACAAATCTTGTAGTTTTTTGAGTGTTTCATAAGGCCCTATGGCAATAAAGGGGTTTACTATCCAGGCTGGAATATTGCCACCAGGATTCAACTGTAAGGTATAGGTGGCTCTGGTTGATCCATTTGACAAGGCTTTGAAATGCCATACTGCATTCGATTCAGGTATGCGTACCAAATTGGGTTGAACGGGTTTGTAATCGTTAAGTTGATGCGAGCGAATCATTACTTCTTCTTTGTTGATTTCATATATGGTCATTTTTGAAACCAAATCTCTTTTGCTCAAAGGCCATGGCACATTTGATACATAGTAAAAAATAATTTCGTTTGGCTTGGCTACTAACAACTCACTTTTTTGACAATAATAACCCCATTCATTGTATCGGTTTACATTCTTTACCAAGTTGACAACGCTTGAAACAGGAGCTGGTAAAATGGCTGTTGCATAAATATGTTTGAAGGCATCGCCTTTGGCTTGAGCAGTATATACCTGAATGGCTGATTCGTCTCTCACCAATTTCCAATTCAAGTTTTCGGTGGGAAGCGAATTGGCTATCAAATGCCATAAAAGTATCAATTGAATCAACATTAAATAATAAACCCAATTTCAGTATACTTGTTTTGAATGCTTGAAAATAAGCTTGTTTTTAAATAAATTGGCTTAAAAAAAGTCAATGCTTACAACTTTTACTTCAAATTGGTGGCAAATTTTAGTTGCCAGTTTTGTTTATTTTGCTTTAGGTGGATTTTGGTATAGTCCATTATTTTTAGGAACCAAATGGGCGCAAGGTCATGGTGTTAAAATGGATCCAGAACTCAGAAAGAATACCAATATGGCAAAATTGTTTACACTTTCTATGTTATGTACCGTATTGTTGAGTTTATTGGTAGCACATTTGTGCATTGGCGCTCATTCAACTACTTTAACAGAATACTTGCAAAATGGGGTATTGGTTGGCTTGGCAGGCTTTGCAGCCATGTCAATGGGTTTTATATACTTACAAAAGCCAGCCATTATTTTTTGGATAGATGGTGCATACCATATCATTGGAAGCTTATTGGCTTCAACAATTTATTTTCTGGTACAACTCTGAGAAAAAGCTTTTATGCCTTTTTAACAAACTCGCTTTTGAGAGACATGGCGCCAAATTCACCAATTTTGCAATCAATATTGTGGTCGCCACCAGTAAGTCTGATATTGTTTACTTTGGTACCTACTTTAATAGATTTTGAAAATCCTTTCACAGGTAAATCTTTGATAACAATCACTGAATCACCATCTTTTAAAATAGCTCCATTGGAATCTTTGATAACCAAAGTATCATCATCTGCTTCCACTTCTTCTACTTCTTCAGGGTTCCATTCGTGCGCACATTCAGGACAAATCATTAACAAACCAGAAGCATAAGGATATTCAGAACCACATACCGGACAAGGAGTTTCAGCCATTTTATTTAGATTTTTAACAAATGTTGCAATAAATACTTGCATTCGCAAACAATTTCAAGCAGATACACTTTTTATTGTCAACGGATAGGAGTCATCAAATTAAAAATAATATATTTAAGCCATGCAAAAATGGGGTATAATACTGTTGTTGATGCTTTGTAATCAACTCAATGCTCAGGTACAAAATAAGATGGATTGGTTTGCCGATGCCAAATTGGGTATATTCATTCATTGGGGCATTTATGCCGTTGATGGCACCAGTGAATCATGGGCTTTTTACAATAAAAAAGTGCCTTATGCTACATATATGAATCAAATAAAAGGGTTCAAAGCCAAGCAATACCAACCTAAAGTATGGGCTGAGTTAATTGCACAATCAGGTGCAAAATATGCCGTAATAACAACCAAACACCACGACGGTGTAGCCTTATGGAATACCAAACAAAACAAGTTGAGCATTCCCAAACTAGCACCTGTTGCCAAAGATGTACTCACTCCATTCGTCAATGCTTTAAGAGAAAAGCAACTCAAATTTGGGGCATATTATTCTTTGTTAGATTGGTCTCACCCTGATTATACAGGTTTTACAAAAGATTCGAGTCGCTATAAAGCAGACCAAGATACCCTGAGGTGGAAACGTTTTCAAAGCTTTTACAAAGGGCAATTACAAGAATTGATTAGTCAGTACAACCCAGATTTGTTTTGGTTTGATGGCGATTGGGAGCACAATGCCCAAACTTGGGATGCAGCTGGTACCAGAAAAATGATCTTAGATGCCAATCCCAATGCCATATTGAATGGACGTTTGCAAGGCTTTGGCGATTATGACACCCCTGAACAAAATTTTCCAGTGAGCAGGCCTGCTCAAAACTATTGGGAACTGTGTTTAACTACCAACGACAATTGGGGCTTCCGATTCATTGATTCCAATTTTAAAACACCCTATCAAATTATCAGTATTTTTGCTGATTGCATAGGCATGGGGGGTAATTTATTATTAGATATTGGGCCCAAAGCAGATGGCACCATTCCTGCACAACAAGTTCATATTTTAAAAGAATTGGGTAAATGGAACCGCAAACACCAAGAAGCTGTATTTTCAAGCATTGCTGGATTGCCTGCAGGACATTTCTATGGGCCAAGTACTTTGTCTAAAGACAGTCAAACCCTGTATTTGTTTCTATCAAGTACCCAGGCTGCCACATGTTATTTAAAAGGCTTACAAAATAAAATTATACATGCAGAGGTACTTGGAACGGGTCTGCAAATCAAACCAACAGTTGTTGGTAAAATTAGTTGGAGTCAAGTGCCTGGTTTGGTTTATTTTGACATTCCACCTGCATTACAAGACAATTACCTAACAGTATTAAAGCTCCAACTTGATGGTACTTTGAAATTATACAGAGGCAAGGGAGGCCTGTAAGCATTACTTGTCTGAGATAATTTTACCATCAGACATTTCAATAATACGGCTGGTTTGTTTGGCAAATTCATTGTCGTGGGTTACAATGAGTAAGGACTGTTTGTATTCAGCACTCAATTCTTTAAAAATATCAAATACCACATCGGTATTGCGTTTGTCTAAATTACCTGTTGGTTCGTCGCCCATTAAAATAATGGGGTCGTTTATCAAAGCCCGGGCAATGGCAACTCGTTGTTTTTGTCCGCCAGACAATTGGTTTGGTTTTTTGAGTGCTTCGTTATCAATACCTAATATTTTCAGTTTTTCTAATGCCCTGTGTTCAACTTCTTGTTCGCTGTATTTACCTAGTTTTAAACCAGGTAACATCACATTTCTAAGTACAGTAAATTCATTGAGTAAGTAATGAAATTGAAAAACAAACCCAATCAATTCATTGCGCACCCTGGCCAATTCATACTCTTTTTTGTTGCGCATGTTTTGACCATCTATGAACAATTCGCCATTGTAATCGGTATCCATGGTAGACAAAATATACAAGAGTGTAGATTTGCCGCAACCAGATTTACCAATAACTGAAACAAATTCACCAGCATTTATTGTAAACGAAATTTGTTTCAAGACTTCTACAGTTGTAGGGTCATGAAAAAACTTCTGAATGGACTTGGCTTCTAGTATAACCTTGCTCATGTTATTTACCCCTGATAATGACAACCGGGTCAATTCTACTGGCCTTTCTTGCAGGTAAGAAACCGGCAAAATAGGTAGTTACAATTGAAAACACGATTGAGATGATATAGAATTTTGGATTGTAATTAATAGGGTAGGTAGTAATGGTAGGTAACGCTGCTGTATTGAAAGGAATCATATCAATGAGATGTGTCAAGCCAAACCCAAAAAACATTCCCATGATGCCTCCAAAAATGCCAATACTTAGGGCTATGGAAATGAAAACCGCATTCACATCGTTACCAGAAAATCCAGTTGCTTTTAAAATGGCAATGGTATCCATTTTTTCGTAAATCATCATGTTCAAAATATTGTAAATGCCAAAACCGGCAACCACCAATAATGTAATGCCAACTACATAGGAAATAAGGGTTCTGACGGTACTTCCTGTTTCAAATTGAGAATTTGCAGTTTGAATGTCTATGGCTTCGCAACCAAATAAATGTTGGTAATATTTTGCCACTGCTGGCGCATCTTCTATACGGGTAAGTTTAACTTGAATATCTGTCATAAAACTGCCCGATTCTCCCAGTATTTTTTGAGTGGTTTCCATTGAGCAGTAACTTTGAACCTTATCTATCTCAGATAAACCTGATTGAAAAAAGCCCACTACTTTTAAAGGAAAAATTTCGCCTTTATTATTGGTAATTTGAATCATATCGCCAATTTGAACCATCATTTTTTCTGCAGCTCCTTTGCCTAGAATAATGCTATTTGGTGTGTTTTTAAGGTCAAAAATATTTCCAGCAACTACATAATCTTGAAAATAAAAAAGTTTGTTTTCGGCTTCAACCTCAATACCGTTAATAGATCCTGCTAAGTCAATCGAACCAACTGTATAAAATACTTGGGTGGCAATTTTGGGCGCTATTCCCAATACCCTTGAATCGGTTTTTAAATATGAAATGATTGCTCCTGCATTGTACAATCCTTTACGGTCGCTTTTGGGTTTTACTGAATGAATAAATCCATGCGAGTTTTTGTATTGTTCAGATTCTGTCAATGCCTGATGCTCGCTGGCCTTGAGTTCGTTGTACAGCCGAATATGTGGTGTTCTGTTAATGATTAAGCCATCTAGCATATCGTTCAATCCAGACATAAAACTCAGCAAGGTAATGAACATGGTAATACTAAATGTGACCCCTATAGCAGCCACCAAAGTTTGCTTCCACCTAGCCAGCAACAATGCCAGCGAAACACTGTACAATAATTTAAAATTCATGTTTAAGGTTTCAGCAAAGTTTCGTTAGCAGAAATTCCGTTTAAAATTTCAACCTTTTGGTAATCCATTAATCCTGTATGAACAACTACTTGTTCTCCATTTTCTTTGGTTACCAAACTGTCGTTGAAAAGGTAATTTCTTGGAATCAATAACACATTTGATTTGGTTTGAATGACAATATTTGCCTCGAAACTGAGGTTAGGGTACAATACAGAAGGGGCTTTCGTGAACAAGGCTTCTACAGTAAATGATTTGGTTCGTTCATTCATAATAGGTATGATTTTACTGATGACCGCTTCAAATACTTTGCCTTTGTAACTGTCGAGTTTTACCATTACCTGTTGACCCAATGCTATTTTGGTAACATCATATTCGTCTACTTGGAGTTCCAATATAAAATCTTTCTCAGAACCGATGACAGCCAAGGCAGATTGTGCAGTAGCCAACTCGCCAATTTTCTTATACAATTCAAACACCCTGCCATCTGTTTCACTGAATAAAGTAAAATCTTTTGCTTGTTGATTGCTCATTTTTAAATTTCCAGATGTCAGTTGGGCGTTCAAGTCCAATTGTCTTTTTAAATCTTTCAATTTACTGCTGGCACTTACATTAGCACTCATTGCATTTTTATAGTTAACCAGTTTTTGCTCTAAGTCTAATTGTGAGCCAATTTGTTTGTTCCAAAGTGCTTGTTGACGGAGGTAATTCAAAGAATCGAGTTTGAGTTTGTTTTGAGTAAATTCCACCATTGCTTTTGCCTCTTCTAATTTATCTTGATTGGCTTTTAACTGGGCATAGTTGGCATTTGATGCAGCATTGTTGATGCCTATTTTTTGCGTTTCATGTGCCAAACTCAAAATAGGCATTCCTTTTTTTATGAAATCGCCCTCTTCTACAAAAAGCTGATTCACGATGCCATTTACAGGTAAATAAGCCGTATATTGATTTTTAGCTTTTATTTTTCCTGAGGCATAAACAGCTTCAGTGATGTTACCAGTTTCAACGGCAAAGGTTTCTTTTTTCTTACCACAACCAATAAGGGTAATGAAGCTAAGCATAACAATCACATGTTTCATAGCTCAAAGCTAAGTTTTTGACAATCAAAAAAACAATTAAAAGACATAAATCATATTATTCAATTCCCTGTTGGTTCAAGCTCATGAAGCTGGGTTTAAATTGCTCAAAACTTCCACTCTCTAGTTCAATGGTTTTGGGTTGATTTGGTAGGAGGTCCATTAAATTATCACTCAATTGATAACTACCTTCTGTAGAATAAATCCATACATTTTTGTGGAGGGTACTGCTTTGTAATTTTATTAAATTTGGACCTATTATTTCACAATTGATTTTGGCCTTTTTTAAGGCTAAGTCTTTGGGCTCTGTAAAATAATGTAAAGATTGAATACAAGTTGTCGCACTGCTGTATGTGGCTTCTAAAACAAGCGAATTGCTGTCTTTTGGTTGTTTAATGAGTTGCTTGAATGAGATGGCTTTTTGCAGGTTGTTTGCATTGTTATATAAAGTTACAGAATCGCTGTACTGGTATTTAACAGTTCCATCGAAGTCTATTAAACGTACGTTTAAATTTCCTTTTTCTGTTAGTTTTCGGTCGTCTAATAATTGAATCCATAACGAATCTGTTGTTTGAGTAAACGCAATCAGCAAAGGACTGAAACTGTGTTTAACTTGGTAATAAGCTGCTTTGCGGTTGTTTTCAAAATCGAGTAAACTCCAAGATGTAACTGGCCAACAATCGTTTAGTTGCCAAATGAGGCTGCCCATGCAATAAGGCATTTGCTTTCGATGGCTTTCGATGGCAATTTTTAATGCATGTGCCTGTAAAAGTTGAGAGGTGTATACAAATGCATTGAATTGCTTTGGAACCTTGTAATGTTGACCCATATACATGCGGATCAGTTCATAACCTCTTTTGTGTTTTTGGTGATTTTTAAGCGCCAATGAATCTATATAAAAAGCATTGCTGTGCATGTATTTATTCAATACAGCTAGGTCTGGCATGCCCTGAAAGCCATATTCACTCACAAACCTACCGGTATGATTTTGGTAAGCTGAAAAGGGTGCTTCTCCCCACCAAACTCCCCAGTAATGAGAATCACCCTCCAAGTAACTTTGTTTTCTTCCCCATCCATATGCAGGTGATGACGGCCAATAGATAACAGGAGCAATTGCTGCTATCCAATTTGGAATGGCTTTTTCAAAAAGCCATTTGTAGTTTTTAATCAGCTGAAGTGAATCTGAAGCATTGATGGCATATTGTTTTTGCCAGCCCCAATTGTGCCATGCCTCACTGATTTCATTGTTGCCGCAAAACAAAGCCAAGCAAGGATGGTTTTGCAATCTACTCACTTGTTGTTGCACTTCTTCTTTTACTGAATGACAAAAAAATGAATCGGCTGGATACATAGATCCTGCAAACATGAAGTCTTGCCAAATGAGTATGCCTTTTTGGTCGCATAATTCATAAAATTCATCGGGTAAATAGGTGCCACCTCCCCAAATTCGAATCATGTTCATGTGCATATTCAGTGCTTCATCTGTCAATTTAGCATAATGCGTTAAAGGTAATTGATGCATGAAACTACTAGGTGGAATGAGGTTTGCTCCCTTCATGAAAAGGGGAGTATTGTTCAATTTAAAATAGAATGATTTGCCATTTCCTGTATGGTCGGGTTCTTGAACTAATTCAAGCTTTCTTATTCCAATTTCTATGTTTTTCTGAAATGCGACATGTTTGTTTTCTTGAACTGTTAATTGAAATTGGTACCTGTATGGGTTGCCCAATGCTGCAGTCCACCATAGTTTTGGGTTGTTTAAATGTACTTTAAAATTTAAAAAATAGGTACTGTCTGTAAAAGTAGTTTGAAGTTGTTGAATGCTTAAATTGCTGTCAGAAAGGCAGCTCAATTGGTAACTCATTTTTACTCGATTTTTTACACTGAATTGAAAACTTAAATTTAAATCTACAGATTGATCAGATTGAAATGTTTGGCTTTGTTTGAAATTTAAAAACTGAATGTCATTGAATGCTTTTAGGTAGGCATTTTTTAAACCAACTGTTATCAATTTAGGTCCCCAATCCCATCCAAATTGGTAGGCAGGTTTGCGGTGAAGTGCATAGGGTTCAATAGGTAATACTTGTTGGCCAATTGGAGCATATTTTGTTATAGGGTCAAATACCAGTTTCAATTGATTTGATCCTACATGCATGTATTGTTTACAATTGTATGCCCAATTCATAAATTGGTTATTGGTTGAACCAACAAAGTTCCCGTTTAAAAAGATGTTGCAATAGGTGTCAGGATTCTCTAAAACCAACTCAATTTGTTGGTGTTTGAAAAAATCCTTTTCAATCATAAATGAGGTTTCATACACCCATGTACTGTCTGAAATCCATTGCAATTGTTGTTCATTGTTTCCAAGATAGGGGTCAATAATCAACTGTTGTTTTAGTAAATCTGTATGCACATTAAAAGGTACTTTGCTATTAAATGGCATTGCACCTGAAATTAAGTTACCCTTCCAATTTAAATTGTTTAAGCCTAACATATCCTGAGCCCTTAAACTACAAGTAAGCAATAAAAACATACCTAATACAAGCCGTTTCATCAACATTCCAATAGGGTTAAAAGTTGTTTTACTTCGTTTAAATTAGCTTGGTTGCTATTATCTGTAATGGCTGCGCTGTGGTAAATTTCACAGTTTAATTGTTGGTGTATAGCCTCTAAATTACTTGACCTAATACCACCTCCAGGAATGATGCAGAGCTGATTGGCTGCTAACTGAATCATTTTTTTTAAAGTGTCAATCCCTTCAATAACACTTGGTTTTAGCCCCGAACTGAGCACCTGTTTAAATCCTATTTGTATGCATTGTTCAATGCCCAATTTGTAATCAGGTAATGAATCAAAAGCTTTGTGAAAGGTACAGGGTAGAGGGTATGCCAAATCTACTAACTGCTTGTTTTTACCGGTATTAATTGTGCCATCTGAATTTAAAATTCCAAATACAAACCCATTGGCACCTTTGTTTTTAAAAGTGAGCAATTCGTTTTGCATTTGTTCAAATTCAATTTCAGTGTAAGTAAAATGACCCGCTTTAGGCCTTATCATTACGCGTATGTCTAAGTCTGGAAATACCCTGTATTGTACAAATACAGCCAAATCTGGAGTCAATCCATCGGCTAGTTTATTGCTGCACAATTCAATTCTTTTGACAGTGCCCTTTTGAACCAACGCTAAATTCTCAGTGCCAAAAGTAGCAAGTTCCAGAAGGGGGCATTTTAGCTTGGACATTGTTTTAAATGACATGATCCGATTTGTGCAAATTGTTGCCATTTTGGTTGTAAACAGCATATTGAAACCCTGATTGCACGCAGTATGAACCAAATTCGCCCTTTTTGTTTAAGGCAATGAATCCTACTTGAATATCTCGGATATTTTTATTGCGTTGTTTACAAATCCCAATAATTCTTTCAACTGCTTTTTTACAAGCTTTTTCAGGAGAATAGCCCATTCTCATTAATTCTACAACCAAATGAGATCCAGTCATTCGAATAACTTCTTCTCCATGCCCTGTGGCTGTTGCTGCACCTATTTCATTGTCTACATATAAGCCAGCACCTATAATTGGAGAATCGCCCACACGCCCATGCATTTTAAATGCCATTCCACTAGTAGTACAAGCTCCTGATAAATTGCCATTTACATCTAAGGCCAGCATACCAATGGTATCGTGATTTTCTATGTTTACCTTAGGTTTGTATTCAGATTTGATGAGCCATTGCTCGTATTCTTTTTGTGAAGCTTCAATGAGTAGGTTTTCTTTGGTAAATCCTTGAGATATTGCAAACTGCAAAGCACCGTCGCCAACCAACATCACGTGCGGGGTTTTTTCCATAACTGCTCTGGCAACAGAAACAGGGTGTTTAATAGATTCCAAAGCAGCTACAGACCCTATATTGAATTGGTGGTCCATGATACAGGCATCTAAGGTTACTTTCCCATCTCTATCGGGTCTGCCACCATAACCTACACTGCGTTCATTGGGGTCTGCTTCTGTAACTTTAACTCCAGTTTCAACGGCATCTATGGCATTGCCACCATTTTTAAGCACTTGCCAAGCCCCTTCATTGGCTTTTAAGCCAAAATCCCAGGTAGAAATAACAATGGGTTTTAGTTCGTTATTTGAGCCTTTTATTACTGGCGATTTTTCTGTAAAACCAAACCCAACTAAGGGTTTGGAAATGCCAGCCATAAGAGCCAATCCTGTTTTTTGAATGAACGCTTTTCGGTTATTTTTTATCTGCCTCATTTATTAAGAATGTTTTAGCGTAATGAATCTGTTTTTTATTTAAGTAGGGCTGATGCGCAATTAGCCTGATTTTAAAATCTGAATAGCCAAGTTTTTTAGTTGCATGACTTGTCCATAAAACTTCAGACAAGGCGCAAAGTCTGGGCACTGCCATGTATTCAACCATTTCGGGTGTTTGAAGGTATTCAGTCCAAACATTGCCTTGTGCACCTAAAATGTATTTTTTGTCTGGTTCAGCAATTGAATCTGGGCAAGGATTGAACTCATAAACTTGTTCTAATGGCGTAAACCCACCTATGGCAAGTGGTTCTGTTGCATTTTTGCTTTGGTAATGGTCAAAATAACAAAAATCAATAGGAGTCATAATCACTGCATGTTTGTTTTTTGCCGCTTCAATACCAGCTTCCATGCCTCTCCAGCTCATAATGGTAGCATTTGTTTGGCTATTTTTCTCCATTATTTCATCCCAACCAATGGCTTTTTTATGGTATTTATTTGCAATTTTTTCAATTTTATTCATAAAAAAGGCTTGTAATTCAATGGCATCTTTTAGTTGTTCTTTTTGCATGAGTTCTTTGCAAAAAAATGAAGCATTCCATTCATCTTTGAGCACTTCGTCTCCTCCAATATGGATGTATGTACCCGGAAACAATTGAGTCAATTCTGCAAATAAATCATCGATGAATTGAAAAGTAAATGGGCTAGGGCAGAGGACCTCTTTTTCAATGCCCCATTTCATACCAACCGAAACTTGATTTCCAGTACAAGACAGTTCTGGATAGGCTGCTATTGCTGCCCTTGCATGCCCGGGCATGTCTATTTCTGGAACAATTTCAATATGTCTGTTTTGAGCATAGGCAACTATTTCTCTTATTTCCGATTGAGTATAAAATCCACCATAAGGTATGCTGTCAAATTGTTGAGCTGTGTAATGACCTTTCATGGTGCCAGCTCTGTAAGCACCAATTTGAGTTAGTTTCGGGTATTTTTTAATTTCAATTCTCCAACCTTGGTCATCGGTTAAGTGCCAATGGAAATAATTGAATTTATAAGCAGCCATTAGGTCTATGTATTTTTTGATAAATTCGGGTTTAAAGAAATGTCTCGAACAATCTAAATGCATGCCTCTCCATGCAAATTGAGGGTGGTCATTATCAATGCTTAGACATTGTACAGACAACTTGTTAGGTGCATTTGCTACCAATTGTAATAGGGTCTGTATGCCATAAAAAAGTCCTTTTGGGCTAGCTGCTTTTATGGTAATTTGATTGTTTGTGATTGTCAAAGAATATGCCTCAGTATGTTTTATTTTTAGGTCTTTTTTTAAAACAATTGACCTTGATTTAATTTTTTTTGAGAAGCAAGAATAGGCTTTGAGATTGGCTAAATCCAATAAACCTGAAACCAAATAACTAGCTTCATTTTTAAATTCAATGTTTGAATAACTTACAGCTGTCAAAGTCAGAAAATCAAAACTTCCTGCTTTTGTTACAAGGTTATTGGGGTAAGGAATCAATGCCGGTTTTTGTGCAGAACCAACATTGGCAAACACAATAACCAATAGAAACAACCAATAAAAACGTTTTATGCTCATAGATTCAATGATAAGCAGAAATGATTGTATTTATTGCACAATCAGTTCGTCGGTAAATATCCACGAACCTTGACCTTCTCCTGGATGACCTTTAGGGCAAACTTTTCTGTTAATGGCTTCTACTTTAATGTATTTGGCCTGTTTTGATTTAGCCAATTTTAATTCAAAATCAGCTGTAAATAAGCTGTCAGATCCTGAATTGAATTCACTGATGACATTCCCAATACTTTCAAATTGCTTACCATCTTTAGATATTGAGTAGAGAACTGAATCAGGGAGAAATACCCAAGCTTTGTAATAATTTAAACAGCCCAAAGCCAATTTAGAAATGGATGTCATTTGAGGCAATTCAACGGTTATATTTAAATTTTCTTTGATCACTCCTTGCCAGTTTCTTTTGGTCTCGAGAGGGCCTCTAATGCCATTGATTAAACTAATGTCTCCTTCTGCTTTGTATTGTTTACTAATGGGTAAATTGTATGTAACTTTTCCGCCAATAGCTTTATGTATAACAAACTCTTGGCTTGAAGCAATTGGACTCATTGGGCGATTGTTTTTAAATAATAAGGTCTGAAATTGAGCTGAAGAATCAATTAAAATTGGTTTTTCATATAATACACTTTGTAATCCAGGCATGGAATTGTCTTTTGTAAAATAAATTTGACCATCCGGATAATCACTACTCATGTTTAAATAAAGTGCCGAATCTTTGTAAAAGGTTTCAAATTTTATTTTGGTGTTGATGGGTGCATAATTCAATCCCATGAGGTCGAAACGTTCAAAATGGCTTTGAATACGGTTATAAAATTCGTCCCATTTTCTGGTAGTGTCATTGCCCCATAATACTTCTGAGAGTGCAAGCATACGAGGTAAAATCATGTATTCTAATTGATTGGTACTTTGAATGTATTCGCTCCATACATTTCCTTGAGCACCCAATACATAATGGTGCAATGAATCAGGCAGTTGAGCTGGAATAGGGCGGTAATTGTATACATTTTTAAGAGAGTTAAATCCATTGAATGCTTTGGGTTCGTACGAAGCATTTCCTTGGTAATGGTCAAAATAACAAGGGCTACCAGGTGTCATAATCACATTGTGTTTCATTTTTGCAGCTTCAATGCCTCCAATTTCTCCTCTCCAGCTCATCACAATTGCACCTTTAGCTAAACCTCCTTGTAAAATTTCATCCCATCCAATCATTTTTTTATGATTTTGTTCTATGTAGGCACCAATTCTTTTCATAAAATAGCTCTGTAATTCTTCTTCATCTTTCAGGTTTTCAGTTTTCATCCTCAATTGACATTTGTTGCAATTTTCCCAACTGGTTTTATCAACTTCATCACCTCCAACATGAACATATTTAGAAGGAAACAATTCAAATACTTCCTTTAATACAGCTTCTATAAAATCAAATACTTGCTCATTTCCAGCACAATAGTTTGAGGAAATAGCTGTATAGTTGCCTCCTGTCATTTGTAATTGTGTATTTTGTTTACAACTCAATTCAGAATATGAGGCTATGGCACTTGCTACGTGCCCAGGCATCTCAATTTCAGGTATTACCTCAATTTGTTTTGATGCTGCATAGGCTATTATTTCTCTGATTTGATTTTGAGTATAATATCCTCCATAATTGGCTTCTTCATTTGCACTCGCTTGAGGTCGGTCATTCCACCAATATTCATTTTTATTTACCCTCCAGGCGCCAATTTGAGTCAATTTTGGGAATTTTTTAATTTCAATTCTCCAGCCTTGGTCATCTACCAAATGCCAATGAAATTTATTCATTTTATACGTTGCCATCAGGTCTAAATACTGTTTAATGGTCTCCATTGAAAAATAATGCCTGCTTACATCCAAATGCATTCCTCTCCATGTAAACGCTGGTTGGTCTTGAATTTGCATGCATGGAATTTTTATCTCTGCATTGTTTCTGACTGCAGGCAAAAGCTGATAAATGCTTTGAAAGGCATAAAACAAACCCTTTACATCGGATATAGAAATGCTTATTTGATTGGTATCAATTTGAATGCGATAAGCTTCTTTATTCAGTAAGGTTTGATCTAAAAGGATCTCAATTGTAGCGGATCCAAAATGTTTCTTTTGAATTTGATACCCTGTTTTATTTTGAAATGTTTCAATAAATGAATTGACGGTATTCCCAAATTCTTTTCCTTTACATTCATTTTTTAAGTAATTCAGGTTTTTAAATATAAAATAGCCATTTGAATGGATTTTTTTAATTGGTGCTGGAATGATGTTTTGTCCTGAAATTTGAAATGCGACAAATGTGAAAAATAGTAGAAATGAAAATAGGATGTTGTTTTTATTCATGTATCTTTAAATTTAGGAGAGTAATTTAGTTCATATTTTAATAGTCGCAATTTAACCTAAAGTTAACTTGCAGATATTCATGATAATGTGAAATTTGTGCAAAATAATAATAGTACATAACATGTGAATTAAAAATACTTGAAAATATTTTTTTTAATCCCAAAAACTAATAAATTTGAATAACACTGTAAATAAAAACAATATAAATTAAAAACTACACTATATGAAAAACATGATCAAAAGAGGCATCATTGCCGCGCTAGGCGTAATGATGACGCTCAACTTGATGGCACAAAATTTTGAGTGTCGAGTTGAGAACGAGTCTTATCCAT
>CAISCU010000013.1 GCA_903883965.1 uncultured Bacteroidota bacterium | reverse complement strand
TGACTACTCCTAACTTAAAGGACATTGAGTAATCCTTTTGGCTACGCTTTTCATAAACGCTTTTTTCTATTTTTTTCATAACGATAAATTTTATGTATCGCTATTTCAGGACTAGACAGTTTCAAAACAAAAATGCGCGCAGCTTTGCTGCGCGCATTTTTATTTTTCATAATCGCCTAACTCTTAGTCGCGTCTGCCGTTAAACAGTTGTAGGTAATACAACAAAGTTGCAATTGAAGCAATAGCCGCAATTACATAAGTCATGGCAGCCCATTTCAAGGCATCTTTGCTCATTGGGTATTCGTTGTCTCTTACCATTCCTTTGTCACTTAACCAAGCCAAAGCTCTTCTGCTGGCATCAAATTCAACAGGTAAAGTAACAACCGTAAATAGAGTAGTTAAAGCAAACAAAATAATTCCGGCCAATAGTAAATTAGGAAAAGTATTTATCATTAATACTCCGGCTAATAAAATCCATTGAACCCATTTAGAAGCAAAGCTTGCTGCAGGTACCAATTTTGACCTCAAGTTTAACCAAGCATAGGCATTGGCATGTTGAACAGCGTGTCCACATTCGTGTGCTGCAATGGCTGCTGCTATTACACTTCTGCCATAAAATACATCGTGGCTCAAGTTGACAGTTTTTTCTTGTGGGTTGTAATGATCTGTTAATTGTCCTTCTGTACTCAATACTTTTACGTCGTAAATACCATTGTCGCGTAACATTTTTTCGGCAATTTCACTACCCGATAATCCATTGCTCAATGCAACTTCAGAATAGGTTTTAATTTTTGATTTAAATCTCCAGCTTACCAATAAGCTTAACAAAAGAGGAAGAATGATATATACCATGTGATTTTAATTTATTATGAAGTAAACAAACCATGCACCAATCTGTACAATATGACAAAAAGTGCAAGGGTAAATAGTAAAATACTGATTCTATTAATTCCGTGCATGATTTTTAAGTTAAACGATGACGGACTGTCAGGAGATGCTTTCTCCCAAAATTTTAAATAGCTGAAAAATTTTGCCCACATAGGATTTGATTTGAATCAAATTTACGCATTTCTATTCAAATTAATATTCAATTAATTTGAATAGTCTAAAAAAATATTTAGACTTGTCTAAAAATGACCATGTATTCTTTTACCGAAGAAAATTATTTAAAAACCATTCTGAAACTGCATTTAGGGGGCACTCAGGTTATTTCTACCAATGTATTGGCTGAATCCATGCAGACCAAAGCTTCCTCGGTAACAGACATGATAAAAAAATTAGCAGGCAAAAAACTATTAAAGTATGAGCCATATAGGGGTTGCATTTTAACCAATTTAGGAAAAAGTGTTGCAGTAAGTACATTGAGAAAACACCGTTTATGGGAAACATTCTTGGTAAATACCTTGTCTTTTTCATGGGATGAAGTGCACGAAATTGCAGAACAATTGGAACACATTCAGTCAGATAAATTGATCCGTCAGTTAGATGCATTTTTAGGATTTCCTAAACACGACCCACATGGTGATCCTATTCCACAATTAGACGGCAAAATAGCGGCATCTCCTTTTTTTACTTTAGATCAAACCAAGCCCCAAAATCAGTTAGTTGTATGTGGTGTGCTCAACCATACCCCTGATTTTTTGAAATACCTTTCAAAATATGGGATTGAAATAGGTTCAAAACTGAGCATTTTGCAGATCAATGCATTTGATAGAAGCATTGATTTGTTATTGAACGAAAAACAACAGCTCAATTTGAGCAATGAAGTTGTAAAAAATATTCTTGTACAATTTACCCATCAAGTAGCATGAAAAAATCATTGGCAGAAGTTCATGAAAGTGTTGACACCAGGCAACATACCAGCAAATTCAAGAAAATATTATCGTTCTTAGGCCCAGCTTATTTGGTAAGTGTAGGCTATATGGACCCAGGCAATTGGGCAACCGACATAGCAGGAGGTAGCCAGTTTGGTTACCAGCTGATATGGGTTTTGTTATTGAGTAATTTAATGGCTTTATTGTTGCAAAGTTTAGCCGCCAGATTGGGTATAGTTGGTGGTTTAGATTTGGCTCAAGCCAGTCGTCAACAGTATGCCAATTGGGTCAACTGGTCTTTGTATGGTTTAGCGGAAATAGCCATTGCAGCTACTGATTTGGCTGAAATAATTGGCATGGCTATAGGTTTACAATTGTTGTTTCATTTGCCCTTGGTTTGGGGAGTGCTCATCACACTTTTTGATACATTTTTACTCTTGTTTTTAATGAATTTAGGCATTCGTAAAATGGAACTTTTTGTGATCGGTTTGGTGAGTATTATTGGAGGTGCTTTTTTAATTCAATTGCTCATTGTAAGCCCAGACATGAATCAAGTTGCCATGGGTTTTATACCTTCTGATTTAAATGGAAATGCTTTGTACATAGCCATTGGTATTATAGGCGCTACGGTAATGCCCCATAATTTGTATTTGCATTCTTCACTGGTGCAAACCCGCAGATTTAGCCGAGACGAAAAGGGAATTAAAACAGCATTGAAGTTTAATTTGATAGATTCCACTATTGCACTCAATGCCGCATTTTTTGTGAATGCTGCTATTTTAATTTTAGCTGCAAGTGCATTTTACACAAATGGTTTACACGAGGTAACTGATATTTCTAACGCGCATGAAATGCTGGCGAGTTTGTTTGGAAGCCTAGCCCCAACTTTATTTGCCATTGCTTTAATAGCAGCAGGGCAAAGTTCAACAGTGACAGGCACTTTGGCTGGGCAAATTGTAATGGAGGGATACCTGAATTTGCGCATTAGCCCTTGGTTTAGGAGAATCATAACCCGAATAGTAGCTGTTGGTCCAGCAATTTTTACCATTTTGTATTTTGGAGACAAAGAACTAGGCCGTTTATTAATTTTAAGTCAAGTCATATTGAGCTTACAATTGGCTTTTGCAATTGTTCCCTTAATTCATTTTACATCTTCAGAGAAAATAATGGGTGGTTTTGCTATTAAAAAACACATTGTTTGGTTGGCATGGCTAGTTGCCATTTTAATTATTGGCTTGAATGTTAAATTGGTATACGAAGAATTACACGACTTTTTTACCAACCATTCAGACATGCCTTTTGGAGTTAAAATTTTAATTTTTGGGGTTTTAATTTATGTGATGGTATTGCTGTTTTGGCTTGTTTTTTCACCATTGTTCAAACGAATGGAAAAAAGACAAATCATTCCGCATGCCAGTTTATCTACAATCAACTTACAACAAATTGTGCCATTTAAACAAATTGCCATTGCTGTTGATTTCAGTTCTAAAGACGAACAAAGTATTTCACATGCCATTCATACAGGAGGTAAACAAGCTGCTTATGTATTGATACATGTTGTAGAATCGGCTGCAGCCAGGCAATACAATAGCCATGTTGAAGACAAAGAAACCCAGCTCGACAGAGAATCTCTTGCATTTTATGCCAAAGAACTTAGTCAATTGGGCTATCAAGTAAAACCTTGTTTAGGGTTTGGGGATCGGACTCAATCAATCCTACAGATTGTAAAAGACGAAAATTGTGAACTATTGGTAATGGGTGCACATGGTCATCATACGCTTAAAGATTGGTTGTTTGGCTCTACAGTAGATGCTGTTAGACACCGCTTAAAAATACCTGTTTTGGTTGTTTAAGGTGTACTGCCCAATTAGTATTGTATATTTGCCCAATGATTAACCTGTTTAGCCCCGGCGATCAAAAGCAATACCAGCATGTAGTAACTGCATCAGATATTGCTGCATTTAAAGAAGGAATGGTGCATCCTGTATACGCAACATTTGCTTTGGGAAGAGACGCAGAATGGTGTTGCAGGTTGTTTGTGTTGGAGATGAAAGAAGAAGATGAAGAAGGGGTTGGTACTTTTTTAACCATCCATCACCATACACCAGCTTTATTAGGTACAACTGTATTGTTTACGGCCCAAGTGAAAACAATCAATGGCAATGAAATCATTTGCACCTATGAGGCCAAACAAGATGGCCGACTCATTGCATCTGGTGAACAAGGTCAGAAAATTTTAAAAAAGGAAAAGTTGGAACGTATTTTCAACCAATTGGCACAAAATGGCTAAACATGACAAAGTAGAAATCCTGAATAAAAAAGCAGGATTCGAATACCATATTTTACAAAAATTTACTGCAGGAATGCAATTGACAGGAACTGAGGTAAAATCGGTTCGATTGGGCAATGGCAATCTCAATGAAGCCTATTGTTTTTTTAAAGGAGATGAACTATTTGTGCGAGGTTTTAACATTGGTCAATACAAACAAGGAAGCTACAATAACCACGAAACCCTAAGAATTCGCAAGTTGTTGTTAAAGAAAGCTGAACTGCAAAAACTCAAAAATAAAATAGCCGAAAAGGGAACAGCCATTGTTCCCCTCAAAATTTTTGAATCGGAGCGAGGGTACCTTAAAATGGAGATTGCTTTGGCTCAAGGTAAAAAAGCATTTGACAAAAGAGAGGCAATCAAAACCAGAGATGTAGAACGCAATTTAAGAAGAGGAAATACCCATCTGTCATAATTTACCAAGCTTGTTCACCAATTAAAGGTACAAATCTGAATTTGGTTAGTGGAATTACTTCAAACTCCCCGTTTGGTTTTTTAATGAGGCTATGCATGATTTGCTCTTTTTCGTTGCCAATTGGAATAATCATGGTACCACTAATTGCTAACTGATTGGCTAAACTCATTGGTACTTTGGGTGCGCCAGCTGTTACAATAATTTTATCAAAAGGTCCTAATTCATTTGCCAAATCTGAAGAACCATCACCTACTAATAAATTGGCTTTTAACCCAAGTTGATCAAGCATTTTTTTAGCACTTTCATGTAAGCCAATATGCCTTTCAATGCTGGTTAATTGAGCGCCCATTTCGGCAATAATTGCAGCTTGGTAGCCTGAGCCGGTTCCAATTTCCAATACTTTTTCGCCTTTTTGTATATGTAACATTTGAGTTTGGTAAGCAACAGTATATGGCTGAGAGATGGTTTGTCCATCCCCAATTGGAAAAGCTTTGTCTAAATAAGCATGCGACCTGAAATCTTTATGAATGAAAAGGTGTCTGGGAACCGCATTCAATGCACGTATCACTTGTTTATCTACGATTCCTTTTTGCTGTAGTTCTTCTACCAATCTTCTTCGGGCTCCTTTGTCTTTGTAGCTGTCCAGCTCTAAGCTCAGTTCTATCATGATACGAATTAAGGTAGAAAAGGACAAGAATTTGGAGGCTTTTTTTAACAATCCATCAAGTAAAAATAGAAAGTGTATAGTTTATCTGATAAATAGGTTCAATGCTGTTAAAATCTAATTCTCCAATGTCGCAATTATGGGTGCATGAAGGGATATTTTTGTTTTGTAAAGCCTTCGCATGATAAACATCGCCATAATAGGTGCTAACGATAAAAGTAAAAAGCAAATAGAAAAACTTCTTGAAGTAAAGGAGTTTAAGCTAATTGGTTTTTATGACCATGACGAAGCAAGTGCCCAGTTAATGGAGAATAGCTTGCCCATTAATAGGTTCGATGATGTGCACGATTTAATCAAGAGGTCTGAGGCTGTTTCCATTCACTCGCCAACAGGTACACATTTTGAATACGCTTCCACTGCCATTCGCAATTTAAAACATGTATTTGTAAAACAGGTTCTAAGTGAAAATTTAGAAGAGGCCAAAGAATTGAACAAACTGGCAGAAGAAGCCAATGTGCAATTGTATGTATCTCACCAACATAAATTTCACCCCAATTACCAATTGATTAAAAAGCTGGTTGATCAACCATTTTATATAGAACATTCAAGGTTTGATGCGACGGTTTTAAATTACAGCACAGACAATTTGGTGTTTGATTTACTCCTTTCTGATTTGAATTTGATATTTAGCATGGTCAAATCAAAAGTAATGAGAGTAAGAGCAACAGGGGCTTGTTTGCACAATTCATTGATTGATTTTGTAAATGTGAGAATTGAATTTGCAAATGGTTGTGTATTGAACATGGTAGGCGGTAATTTTGAATCTGAACAGGGCAACAAAGTGCGTTTCTTTCAAAAAAATAAAACCTTTGGGTTAGATCTCGACAATTTTAAAATTTCTATGCTCAATGCCTCATCGGGCGAAACAGAAGCTTCTGAACAAGAATTGTCTATGATTAAAGCCAAACAAAGCCCTGATATGGTAAAAAGAGAGTTGGAATTCTTTGCACAGTCAATCAATAACCATGGACTTCAACTGAGAACCAACTTCGATAATTTTGATACTTTAGAAGTTGCACATGCAATAATTGATAAATTAAATCTGACCAAAAGGTAATACTTTTGCGATTGCTGCGTTAGAAGCAGTTGGTTAAAATGGTCAAATACAAATTCGTATGTATAGGTTTTCTTAGCTTGTTGCTGTTTTCAATGTGTAAAACAGACCAAGTGATGGTACCTGCTTATCTTCATATTAAAGCGCCACAGTTTGTAACCAAAGCCGATGGCACACAAGGACTCAATTCTTCAGACTTTAAAGATTACTGGGTTTTTGAATCAGGAATTTTTAAAGGGAGTTACGGCATACCATCAGAATTTCCTTTGCAAAAAACAGGTAAAACAATTGTCAGAATAGGAGCAGGAATCAAACATTCTGGTCAAGACCAAGAGCGCATCATTTATCCATTGGTTAAAAATTTTATCGATACCATTGATTTCAAACCCAATCAAACCGATACCATTTCACCGGTATTTACTTATCAGGACAATACCGTTTTTAAATTGATGGAAGATTTTGATAAAAATGGCTTGTCATTGGAATTCAATCCTTCTTTTAAAATAGCAGGAGATACCCTCATCAAATACAATGGGGAGGATGCTTTTATAAAAGGAAACAATTCAGGTAAAATCATTCTGGCAAATGACAGCAGTATTTTGGAGCTTTATACGCCCGTTTTGAATACAATGCCCAAATTTACCCCAACCTATGTGGAATTGGATTACCGAAATGATTTGCCCTTTACCCTGGGTATGTATGCCACAGAGATAGACGGCAGTGTGAAACAAATTCCATTGATTGTGCTTACTCCCAAAACAAAATGGAACAAGCTGTACCTCGATTTAGAAACAGAAATTGCTTATCATCCATTGGGTACACAGTTTCGTTTTTTTCTCAGATTCAGTAACAATTTAAATGAGCCTATTCAAAATCCTAAAATGCTCATCGATAATTTTAAATTGATATACCTTGATTAACAAAAGAAAAATCCATACCAAATTGTTTGTCTTAACAGATGCCTTGAGTGCTTCTGTTGCTTGGACTTTGTTTTTTGCATTCAGGAAAACCATCATAGAGCCAGATAAATTTGGGTATAAAATTCCACTTGAGCTGGATCAAAATTTTTACTTAGCACTTTGTTTGGTTCCAGTGTACTGGTTCGTGCTGTATTTTTTGTCGGGTCATTATAAAGATGTTTGGCGTAAATCTCGCATACATGAAATCTCTAAAACATTTACCGCTACTTTAATTGGTGTTATATGTTTGTTTTTTTTATTGTTGATTGACGATGAGGTAAAATCCTACCAATCGTATTACAAGAGCACCTTAACTTTGTTTTTGCTCCATTTTGGATTGACAACTTTTAACAGGCTTTTACAGGCTTATTATGTTAAAAATGCCATCAAATCCGGGCGAATTGGTTTCCATACCTTGGTAGTGGGCAATGATGCTAAATCTTATCAAATAGTTAAAGAACTCAAAGAGTCAACACTTAACGAGGGCTATCTCTTTAAAGGATTTGTTTGCAACAACTCCGATCAACCCAATAAGCGTTTGCTTGAACTGATGCCTTGTTTGGGTCAATACGAACACTTACCCCAATTGGTCAATCAATACCATATAGAAGAAGTGATCATTGGCATAGACAGTAAAAACCACGAAGAACTAAACCATGTTACCAATATTTTAGAGGACTTGCCGGTGAGTTTAAAAATCATACCTGATTTATATGATATGGTGAGTGGGCAGGTGCGCATGAACAATATCATCGGAACAGCCTTGATAGAAATTAACCAAGAAGTGATGCCTCAATGGCAAGTGGTACTCAAGCGGTTTTTAGACATCATGGTTTCATTATTGGTTTTGGTGTGCTTTCTACCCCTGTTTGCTCTAATAGCATTATTGGTTTTATTTTCTTCTAAAGGTCCGGTATTTTTTAAGCAGGAGCGATTGGGTTACAGAGCTAAACCTTTTAATATACTGAAATTCAGAACTATGTTTACTGATTCTGAAAAAGCTGGGCCGCAGCTTTCCTCTAAACATGATCCGAGAATTACTCCCATTGGGAAGTTTTTAAGGAAATACCGTTTAGACGAGATACCACAGTTTCTCAACGTACTTGTTGGAGAGATGAGTTTGGTTGGCCCTAGGCCTGAACGCAAATTTTTTGCCGACCAAATTGTAAAAATTGCCCCTCATTATAAACATTTACATAGGGTTAAACCTGGAATTACTTCTTGGGGGCAAGTCAAATATGGGTATGCTGAAAACGTAGAGCAAATGGTTGAAAGACTGAAGTTTGATATTTTATACATAGAAAATAGGTCTATTGCAGTTGATCTTAGGGTATTGATTTACACAGTATTAACTATTTTGCAGGGCAGGGGCAAGTAAAAAAAATATACCAAAATCATTTGCACTTATTAAAAAATCTGCTATCTTCGCGTTCCTAAATTTTTTGTAACATGTTCGCAATAGTTGAAATAGCTGGCCAACAATTTAAAGTTGAAAAAGACCAAACTGTTTATGTGCATAGAATGCCAGAAGCAGAAGGCGCCAGCGTTGAACTTAGTAATGTATTGTTGTTAAATAACAACGGATCCATTCAAGTAGGTGCCCCAGTAGTTGCTGGAGCCAAAGTAAAAGCTACAGTTATCAGTCATTTGAAAGGTGACAAAGTAATTGTATTTAAAAAGAAACGCCGTAAAGGTTACCGCAAGAAAAACGGTCACCGTCAGTCGTTTACAAAAATTAAAATTGATTCTATTCACGCTTAATTAGGAGATAAAAGAAAATGGCACACAAAAAAGGGGTAGGTAGTTCCAAAAACGGCCGTGAATCCCATAGTAAAAGATTAGGTGTTAAAATCTACGGTGGTCAAGCAGTTATTGCAGGTAATATCATCGTACGCCAAAGAGGTACTAAGCATCACCCAGGTTTAAACGTAGGCATTGGAAAAGACCATACCTTGTTTGCTTTGGTTGACGGAAAAGTTGAATTCAGAAAAAAAGCGAACAATCGTTCATTTGTTTCTGTAGTTCCAGTAGCTCAAGCTTAATATATTGATTACACAGTAAAAAAGGCGGATAATTTTATCTGCCTTTTTTACTTACAATTGGGGGATTAGCTCATTTGGCTAGAGCGCTTGCATGGCATGCAAGAGGCGACCGGTTCGAATCCGGTATTCTCCACAATATTTTAATCCCGATGTTTTCGGGATTTTTTTTCGCACCTGCGGTGCTAGTAATATGCAACTCCAACGGAGTTGGTTGAAGCATTGGTTTTGTTGAAAATATAACCGGCTAATGCTGCTGCAAACCCGCCCGATTATTCAAAAATGTTTGCAGAGCAGATACTAAGTAAAACCATTTTATCCTTTAAAATTTATTGATCGCAAGTTGCTACCATATATAGACGAAGCTAGGCATATTGAGATTTTCTCCTTCAACGAAACAGTAAAATTTGATAATTGATGTAATTACCTATTTTTTAGATTAATAAGCTTAAATTGGACAACAAGTATTTAATATTTTAAGACTAAAAATTATGAAAGCTTCAATACTAGTCACAGTTTTGACTTTTCTTCTATTTCCCTACTTCGGTTCTGCACAGTACTACCGAACAACTGTTATTGGCAATACACCCAAAAACTTGAATAAAGATCGTGTAAATAATAAACTGGATATTGATCCAGATTGGACAACTATTCATAGTAATCCAACTGCAGCTGCATGGTCATCAATACAAACCTTACCATTTACTTTTCTATTTAATGGCAGTCCTGTAGACAGTTACAAAGTTTCTTCCACTGGTGTACTTACTTTTAATACTGAAACAACAATTATACCTGGTGCAATTCCAACTGCTCTGCCTTCTGCTTCTATTCCTGACAATTCAATTTGTCTATGGGGCATGAAACCTAACATTGCTCCAACTTGGGCTTCTTGTTTTATTTCTCATAAGACATTTGGTAAAATAGGGAATAGACAATATTGGGTAATGTTTTCATTTTGTCCCAATGGAACTATTGCAAGATCTACTTGGTCAATAGTATTAGAAGAAAGTTCAAATAATATTTATCTGGTTGAACAATGGAATGGTGCAGGTGGGGTTTCAGCGCTTTCGGTTGGAATTCAAATCAATTCAAGTTTGGCTTTCTCAGACCCCCTCTCTCCATCGGTACCTGTTTTCTCTAAATATAATTTTTTAAGGGCAGACGATAAATACCACCGTTTTGCCCCTGGTATAAGGCCTCAAGTAGATATTGAATTAATTGATTTTAATATGCCTTATTTTACCACTCCAGGTAACAAAGCTATAACGGGTACCATTCACAATGTAGGTACTAATACTGTTACTAATTTAGATGTTACTTGGAACGATGGGTCGGGACCGGTTTCTGAAAAAATCAGTGTGAATATTGCTCCGGATAGTATTTACACATTCAACTGCAGCAATCAATGGAATGCTCAAGCAGGTCCTCAAAAGTTAATTACATTAACGGTTACAACAACAGGTGACCTTGATTCATTAAACAATGCTTATGAGATACCAGTTACTGTTTTAACTAACACGCCAAAAAAATATGTGGTTCTGGAGGAAAGAACTGGAACTTGGTGTGGGTATTGTCCAAGTAGTGCTATTGGAATGGCACAATTAGAATTAGATCTAGGCTCAGACTTTATTGGAATTGCAGTACACAGTTCAGATCCTATGGAAATATCGAGTTATGATCGTTTTGGAACCTATATTAAAGGTGGTGGTCATCCAAGTTTAGTCTTTGATCGTGTAGACGAATCTGGATTTATTGGATCAACAACTTTGCTTAAAATAATTAATAACCGTAAAGCTTTTGCGGTTCCCTGTGAAGTTAAAAGTCTTTCAAAAAGCATCAATAGTTTGACAAATAGTATTAACATTTCTTGTGAGACACAATGGATTGGTGATATACATGGTGATTACCGTCTTTCATGTGTTATAGTAGAAGATGATTTAGTAGGAACATCTTCAAGTTGGTTTCAAGCAAATGCATTTGCAGGTGGATCAAGTGGCCCTGCCAAATTTCCAAGCAACGTAAACAATGGTTTTGATTTTGCTCAAGCGCAAAATCCTGCAAATCCTTCGGGTTGGGGTGGCTTTGACCATGTAGCACGATATTTGTCTAATAGTGATTTATTAGGAAACCCAAATAGTTTACCACCTGGTGAGGTGCCAATGGGTACTCATTCATATACATTTGAACCAATACCTTCTAGTGTAGTTAAAGATATTAATAAAGCATATGCTATTGTGATGATAGTAGATGAATATACTGGTGATATTCTCAATGCAAAAAAAATCTCCTTATCTAATTTTCCAGCAGGTATCTATGACTTAAAAGAAAATGTAAATATTGAGGTATACCCTAATCCAGCACAAGACTTGGTTCATGTATCAGTTGATTCAAAAAAGACTAATTCAAATTTCAGTATTGCCTTAACTGACATCCTTGGTAATGAAGTTAGACGGATTTCATCAATTGAAAATAATATCAAGGTATCCTTAAATATAGAAAGTTTATCAAATGGGATGTACTTTATAAACCTAGTAAATGAGGAAGGTACAATAGCCGTAAAAAAAATATTTATTACAAGATAATTGGTAGAAATTTAAATTAGTCTTTTCTGGTCTTTTTAACATGTCATAAATGTGGGTGCGTAATAGCCTTTTTGTTAGGTGATATGTAACTCCTTTGGAATTGTGGGAAGCAATGATTTTGCTAAAACACAATATCATTTCGACTCCTCTTTAAATATGACACTCCTAACGTAGTGTGAAGGTCTTAAGCGTATTTAACTCATACGGAGTTGGTTTAATAAGTAGCAGCTGATTACAATACAACAAAGCTTCGGCTGCCGCTCCGCCGCCCTATTTAACAATATCGTTTAAGCAACGCTCAGCCGCCCGACAGAACAAGAATACGCGGACGACTCTTCTCAATCGAACCACCAATATTTCATCCTCAAACCTTTTTAGTCCGGGAGCCCCGACCATTGACAAGCGGCGCACAAAATCACTAGTAATTGTTGTGGGCAAGCCCTGAGGAAGTGAATCCGACAGCAAGAAGAAAATATTAGTTAAAAAAATAAAAAATGACTTGTTGCGTTATTCGCGCTTAAAACAATTACGAAGATGTGCTGACGAAGCAGACTCTGGCACCAAATATATACAGCTTGTCAGCATTTACATTTTAAGCAGATTGGCGTAGGTCTTGCCCTGATGAAGCTTTGCTTATCAGGATTACTCCCTGACGAAACTAGTTTGTCAGGATAATAATTTTGGGTACCTTTTTTGTCAAGAAAAAAGGTAGCATCAAACTACCATTCTCAAGCGACCTTTCACAGACGACGTGGTTCATATACAGTAAGGCTTCGGCTGCTGATCAGACGCCCGACAGAACAAAATTCTAGTTATGCTCTGCTTGCCAATAGTGACAAAAAAACGCCGCAATTGCGGCGTTTTTTATTGATCAAATTAAATCAATTAAAATTTCACTTTTCCTGCTTCAAAATCAGCAATGAACGTTTTGAGTTGTTCAACCCCAATGCGTTTGGCAATGATGGTTTTGTTGGCATCTAACAAGAACAAAACAGGGGTAGAATAAATATCGTACAGTCTTCTGAAATTGGTTTCATTATTGGGGTCATATACATTTAACCATTTCAAATGTTTTTCTCTTAAGTACTTTAACCAGTCTTTTGAATCGGGTGTTAAGCTTACCCCAAATACATCAAAATATTGTTCTTTTTTGTTTTTGTTCAATTCATCATACAAAGTTACCAACTTAGGCATTTCTTCTTTGCATTTGCCACAATTGGCATCCCAGAATATTAATAGGGTGTACTTGCTTTTTATATTGTACAAACTGTGGTAAACATTGTTGGTGTCGAGCATTGTAAGGTTTGGGGCTTTGTTGCCAATGAGGTTGTTTCTCAATTGGTCGGCACGGTCTTTCATTTTAAACAACAAGGTTTCGTCTAACCAAAATGCTTTGCCTTTTTTGTAATAATTGTCAACCATGTATACAAATACTTTATCCATACCCATATAAGTAGAAGTTTCGTAATGGTTGGTGATCCAATACAAACAGTATTTGAAATTCTCTTTACCTGCTTCTGCTTGTTTGAGCAAGATGTCTGCCGAATGGCAAATGCTATCAGGCAATTGAGGGGTTAATTTGGTCATGTAAGATTCTATTTTTTGGTGAAAAACAGGGGTTCTTACAATGCGTTCATCGGCCCAATCAAAATTATCAAAGAAATGCGCTTTGTAATAATTGTATTGGAAGTTTGAATCAATGATGTTTCCGTTTTCGTCTTTGGGTGCAGGCGGTACATTGATATCGTTCATGATGCGGAATATTTTAGCCAACAAACTGCTCGGGTGGTTTTGAATAAGCGTGTCTCTAAAGGCGTCTAATGATTCAGTTATTTTTGTATAACTGCTATTGAGTGCATTTATTTTTGAACTGTCTTTTTTCTCTTGAGCCTCTTTCATTTGAGCCTCTAATTTCATGGCTTCGCGACCCATTTTATTGGTGAATCGGGTATAGTTGAAGAAAATATCATTTTCGGCAGATCCCTTTACTTTCATATGGTTCACCATGTCAGATGTATCGGTTTCAAGTGAAAAAACTTGTTCAGTTACAACAAAATCAAACAGCAAGGTTTTATCGGCACTGGCAAGCATGTATACCCCACCTTCTAATGGGCCTTTGCCTTTGAATTGAATTTTTCCAGTTTTGTCAGAAAAAGAGGAGTCTCTGAGGTATTGTTTGTCTCCAAAATAGTAACCCAAGTAGTATTTTTGACCGGGTTTACAATTTAATTGGATTGAAATATTGAACCCATTTTCTTTTGGGGCTTCTTTGGCCAAACCATAAAAAGAAAAGCTTAAAAAAGTAAGAATTGCAAATAGTTTATTCATAGATAAAATGCGCATTTAGGCGTAAAAATACATTTTTTTTTGCTTGTTAAAGCCTTCCATTAACTTTAAACAAAATTTTAAGAGCTGAGCGCAGCTATTTAACTGAATTTTTGCTTTGATTTCAATCTCTAATAAATCCTCTTTATCTTAGTTGCCTAATTGATTGGAACCAATATGGACAAAAGAACTTTGTTAGTACAAATGCGTGAAAAATCGCTTGAGGGCGGTGGGCAAGACAGAATACAGTCGCAACATAAAAAAGGGAAATTAACCGCCAGAGAACGTTTGCATTTCCTGTTAGATGAGGGAAGTTTCCAAGAAATTGGCGCTTTTGTTCAGCACCGTTCCAAAGATTTTGGCATGGAAAACCAGCTCATACCAGGGGATGGCGTTGTAACAGGTTATGGAACCATAAATGGCCGATTGGTATATGTGTTTTCTCAAGACTTTACTGTATTTGGAGGATCATTATCTGAAACCCATGCCGAAAAAATATGTAAGGTAATGGACCTGGCCATGAAAAATGGCGCACCTGTTATTGGTTTAAATGACAGTGGTGGTGCTCGCATACAGGAGGGGGTTGTTTCCTTGGGTGGATATGCTGATATTTTTTATAAGAATACCATTGCTTCAGGAGTTGTTCCGCAATTGTCAATGATTATGGGGCCATGTGCGGGTGGTGCGGTTTACAGCCCTGCCATTACCGATTTTATTTTAATGGTAGAAAATACCAGCTACATGTTTGTAACTGGGCCGAATGTGGTAAAAACAGTTACCCATGAAGAAGTGAGTTCTGAAGATTTAGGTGGTGCATCTGTACACTCCTCAAAAAGTGGGGTGGCTCATTTTACGGCAGCAAATGAGGTTGAAAGCATCAAACAACTGCGTACTTTATTGAGCTATATTCCTCAAAATTGTGAAGAGCAAGCCCCTTCAATTCCATACGAAACAGCTGATGAAGACAGACCAAAATTATCACATATTGTTCCTGAAAATGCCAATCAACCATACGATATCAGAGAAGTAATTGAACAGGTTGCCGATGAAGATTCTTTCTTTGAAGTGCACAAAAATTATGCTGAAAACATAGTAGTTGGTTTTGCTCGTTTGGCTGGTAAAAGTATTGGTATTATTGCCAATCAACCCTCTTTTTTAGCCGGTGTATTGGATATCAATGCTTCTAAAAAAGCAGCTCGTTTTGTGCGTTTTTGTGATGCATTCAATGTGCCTTTGTTGGTGTTTGAAGATGTGCCAGGTTTTTTACCTGGTACTGACCAAGAATGGAATGGTATTATAACCAATGGGGCTAAATTGCTGTATGCTTTTTGTGAAGCAACTGTGCCAAGAATTACCGTAATTACTAGAAAAGCGTATGGTGGGGCTTATGATGTAATGAATAGCAAGCACATAGGTGCTGATATGAATTTTGCATGGCCTACGGCTGAAATTGCAGTAATGGGAGCCAAAGGTGCCGCTGAAATTATTTTCAAAAAGGAAATTGATGCGGCAGCTGACAAAGAAGCGGCTTTAAAAGCCAAAGAAGCTGAATATGCCAATTTGTTTGCCAACCCATACCGCGCTGCTGAAAGAGGTTTTGTAGACGAAGTAATATTACCTGAAGAAACACGTTATAAACTCATTAAAGCGTTTAAAATGCTTGAAAACAAAGTTGACAAATTGCCTAGGAAAAAACATGGCAATATTCCATTGTAGTTTAATTTTATTGAATTCATTTTAGCTTATGAAACAAGTGTTGTATAGTAGATATTTTAGGCTGGTATTACCTTTATTGGCTTTGTCTTGTTGGAGCAATTTAATGGCCAAAGAGAAGCAGCAGGTGCAAGCACCTATAGCGCGTGTTCATGTTTTTAAAACACAAGCATTGGTTCACAGAACAATTCAGGTTGAATTAGAGGCGGGTGTTCACCAATTAGTTGTTGAGCAGGTTTCGCCATATATTGTAAATCACCATGTTGAAGCCATTGCAGAATCAGGTAAAGTATTAGCTGTACAGTTGCTCAATAATTATTTAAACGAAAAAGGCAAATTGCCTGCGGTGCAAGAGTTAGAAGACTCTATTCAGCAAGTTCAAACAGCTTTAAACGAATTAACTGCCGATTTAGAATCTATACAAATGCAAAAAGAGGTGTTGATGAGTAATAAGGTAATTGGTGGTGCTCAAACTGGGTTAAAGGCAGATGAGTTAGAAGATGTGTTGTTGGTTTTTCATAAAAAAATGGCAGAGTTTAAAACAGAAATCAGTCAAATCAATCAATCAAAAGCAAGGTTGACTACACTGCTCGAAAAATTAAATTTACAACTCAATGCTGTTCAAGAAGGAGATGTGGCATTACACAATGAAATACTCATTACTCTGGAAGTGTCAGGACCTTTGGCGCTAAGAAATATAGAAGTGCAGTACTTAGTAGACCATGTCAGTTGGAGGCCTTTGTATGATATTTCAATTGCACAAGCCACTGCACCAGCTCAATTTGTGCTCAATGCTGCTATTTCCCAATCGAGTGGTGAAAACTGGGATGCGGTTCGTTTGCAATTGGCCACCAATGATCCAGTTGTAGGAATGGAAAAGCCTGAGTTGAGTACCTTGTATGCAGGCTATTATAACCCTGTGCCAATGCCCAAATTGAGTATGGCTTACCGCAGCGATCAACCAATGGCAGCATCTAATGAGCGCAGTATAAATGAGGATGTACAGCTGGTTCAAAATGAAATTGCATTGACTTTTGAGATCTCAGGTTTGCAAACAATACTTTCAGATAACAAGCCTTATACCGTTCAATTGAAACAATTTCAGTTACCTGTTGAATTGAGCTACGCGGCAGTTCCCAAATTAAGTGAAGCAGTTTATGTGTTGGCCAAATTACCTATGGATGAAATGCTTGCTCAACTGAATGCTGAAGCCAAAATTTATTACAACAATTTGTATTCGGGAACAGTATACATACAGCCTACTCCAAACGATTCTTTGGTTCTAACTTTGGGAAAAGACCAAAGGCTAAGCTGCAAACGAACCAAAGTAAAAGAGTTCAGTTCTAAATCATTTTTTGGAGGAACCAAAACAGAATCGAGCAAATATGAATTGCTCATTCACAATGGTGCTGCTCAAAGTATTCAGTTAAAAATTGAAGACCAAATTCCGGTGAGTACCGATAAAGAAATTGCTGTTGTTTTAAAAGAGTCTGGTGCCGCACAAGTAGAGGCAGAACAGGGTAAGTTAAGCTGGCAGCTCAATTTGAAACCAAATGAAACAATGAAATTGAATTTTTCTTTTGATGTGAGCTATCCAAGCAACCGACAACTGAACCCTTTTTAAAGGTAATATGAAATCAATTTTAGCCAAATTACTTGCAAAATGGGTGCTGCGTCAATTAAACAGAGAACAGCAAAACGCATTGCAAATTCAACATCATTTGATGCTAGATTTGTTGGCCAAAGCAAAATCAACTCAGTTTGGTAAGGACCATCAAATGCATTTGGTTCAAGATTATACTGCTTTTAAAACACAAATTCCTGTAAGAGATTACGAAGGACTAAAGCCCTACATTGATGAAGCTGTAGCTGGAAAGCTTAATGTTATATGGCCGGGTAAACCATTGTATTGGGCCAAAACATCTGGTACCACATCTGGTGTCAAATACATTCCTATTTCAAAACAATCTATCAAGTACCATATTCATTCTGCCAGAAATGCCTTGCTCTGTTACATTGCAGAAACAGGCAATGCCCGTTTCTTGAATGGTAAATTAATTTTCTTATCGGGAAGTCCAATATTGGAACAAAAAAATGGGGTACATACAGGTCGGTTGAGTGGCATTGTTAACCACCATATACCAGCTTATCTCAAATCAAATCAATTGCCATCTTATGCAACCAATTGTATAGATGACTGGGAGCAAAAAGTAGCAGCAATTGTGGCTGAAACCATTCATCAACCCATGAGTTTAATTAGTGGCATTCCTCCATGGGTACAAATGTATTTTGATTTACTGATGGCTAAAACGGGTAAATCAATTTCAGAGATTTTTCCTTCATTTTCAGTATTTGTATATGGTGGCGTAAATTTTGAACCTTACCGTTTGAAAATTGAAAAATCAATCGGAAAAAAAATTGACAGCATAGAAACTTATCCAGCATCTGAAGGATTTATTGCTTTTCAAAACAACCAAAATGACAGTGGTTTATTGTTATTAGTAAACAATGGCATTTTTTACGAGTTTATACCGGTAGATGAATTTTACAATGAACAGCCAACTCGGGTTTCATTGGCGGGTGTAGAATTGAATAAAAATTACGTGTTAATTTTAAATACCAATGCGGGTTTGTTTGGATACAATATTGGCGATACAGTTAAGTTTGTTTCGCTCAATCCGTATAAAATAAAAGTAACTGGTAGGCTCAAACATTTTATATCGGCATTTGGAGAGCATGTGATAGGAGAAGAAGTAGAATTTGCCATATTACAGGTGGCGCATAAGTATAACCTTGAAATGGTTGAATTTACTGTTGCTCCGCAGGTGAATCCAGAGGTAGGTTTGCCTTATCATGAATGGTATGTTGAGTTTACAGAAAATACAATTGTACCAGCATCATTTGCCGCTGAAGTGGATGCAATGTTGTGTGAGAAAAACACCTATTACAAAGACCTCATTGAGGGAGCTGTTTTGCAAAAACTCAAAATGAAAGTGCTCCCAAAAGGGGCATTTATCAATCTTATGAAAATGAATGGCAAATTGGGAGGTCAAAACAAAGTGCCTAGGTTAAGTAACAACAGAGAGATAGCAGATCAATTGGAGACAATGGGTTTGGTCAATTAAGAAAAACAAATGGAAGAGAACAAGAAAAAAATTGCCATCTTAGGAAGTACAGGTTCAATAGGAACCCAAGCACTGGATATTGTTAGAGAAAATACACACGAACTTCAAGTAGAAGTATTAACCGCCAATACAAGTGCGGAGAAGCTCATTCAACAAGCTTTGGAATTCAAGCCCAATCATGTAGTGATTGCCGATGAATCAAAATACAAAATGGTAAAAGAGGCGCTCATTCATGAAGATGTAAAAGTTTTTGCAGGTGAAAAAGCCATTGCCGATTTAATGGGAATTACTTCTGCTGATATGGTGTTGACAGCAATGGTTGGTTACAGTGGTTTGCTGCCTACAATTGCCGCCATTAAAAACAAAAAACGCATTGCTCTTGCCAATAAAGAAACATTGGTGGTTGCTGGTGAACTAATTACCCAATTGTGCAATGAGTACCAAGTAGAAATGTTGCCAGTTGACAGCGAACATTCCGCCATTTTCCAATGTATGACTGGTGAAAAAATGGACAGCATTGAACGCATTATTTTAACTGCTTCTGGAGGGCCATTTAGGGGTAAACAATACCATGAGTTGACCCAAATTACCAGAGAACAAGCCTTGAAACACCCCAATTGGACAATGGGGGCAAAAATTACCATTGATTCGGCAACGCTCATGAACAAAGGTTTTGAGGTAATTGAAGCCAAATGGCTGTTTGGGTTGGAACAGTCGCAAATAGATGTGGTGGTGCATCCACAAAGCATCATCCATTCAATGGTTGAATTTACAGATGGCAGTATCAAAGCGCAAATGGGTTTGCCAGATATGAAATTACCCATTCAATATGCATTTTATTACCCTGAGCGCAAACAAAACAACTGGCCAAGAACTTCATTTGCCGATTTAAAACAGTTGACTTTTGAAGCACCAGATAAAACTACTTTTAAGAATTTAGACCTGGCTTACTATGCCATGGAAAAGGGAGGGAACGCGGCCTGTATTTTGAATGCTGCAAATGAAATTGCGGTACAGGCTTTTTTAGAAAATAAATTGAGCTTTTTGGGTATAGCTGAGTTAAATGAGGCCTGTTTAAACAAAGCAACTTTTGTGAAGCAACCTAGTATTGATGATTACATTCAATCAGACTTAGAAGTCAGAAACTTGGCCAAATCTATGTTGGTTTAGGGCTTGGTTTGTTGAACGAGTTTAAACCCAGTAGCCGGATTGTCTCCTAACATTTGAACTTCATATCCTAAGTTTTCTAGCAAAAAGTCGTGGTGGCTTTTACTCACACAAGGCAATGCGCAATTCCAACTCAATTTGGTTTGTTGGTAATGGTAAAATGTTTTTCCGTTGATGCGAATAAAAGACATAGGTCCGTATTCAAATTGGTGGAAGGGTTCTACCAAATAGTTGCTGTTAAATCCGGTAGATGCCGTTATTTGCTTGTTTCTAGAACCTTCTTGAAACAGTTGAAATGGAAAAAAGCTCAAGGCCCAAATCAATGCAATTGTTGTCACCATTAATATCTGATGAACCCATTTGATTTCCAATAATTGTTTGCCAAATTTGGAATATACAGATAGCCAAATTAACAACAAGCCCATACCTGTAGGCAGCATTAGGCGGTATTGGCTCAACTTGAGCCATTCCCAATAGTGGGCAGCAATTAAAAATAGGAGTAAAAACCACCATGCTTTTTGATGTTTCCAAATGCTATTTGCAAAAACCACCATGCCTATAATTGCTAGTAGCCAATTGGCTAATAAAAGCTGATTCATGAAACCTTTGTATCCAGGTCGGTTCAGCCAAAGTACCAATCTGTTAGTTTTTTCTTGTTTGCTAATTTTGTTCCAGGTTGAGACTTGCTGTTTGTCGGATACTCCCCAACTTACAATGCCTTTGGTATAGATCTCATTCCAATTTTTAGGTACTTTCCATTCTACTTGAAACCAATCGGGTTGGTTGTTTGGATAAAATAAGTATCCGCTTAAGACGGTATTCTTATAAAAAAAAGAGCCAATCATAGCAATTCCTAACAAGGCCAAGAGTATAGTGTTTCTCTGTTTTTTTCTATTTAAATAAACCAAATATCCGCTCATGCCAATGCTAATCATTGCAGGAGGTTTGATCAAGAAAATGGCCAAGGCAATTATAGCAAATAATACACTTTGCTCGGGTTCAATTCCTTTTATAAAATAGTAAACCAATATGCCTGATAACAATAAAACTGGGAGGTCTGCAGATGGGGCCGTAAGGTAGAAAAATCCCAAGCACAAACAAATTGCAATCCAGCTTAATTGAATGAATTTCTTTTGAATAAAATATTCGTTCAATGCCCAAGTAAGAAACAACAACATCAAGCAACCATTTATTTGGTGAAAAGAACCCAACCCTATCTGGTTCAAATCTAACAAGGCTGTTAAGGCATGCCAGTTTGAATACAAGCCCAATGCTGGATACAAATTAGCCAAGCCTTTAACCAATCCAAATTGTTCCATCCATTGAATGGTTTGTTGGTAATAGGCTCCATTGTCATGAATTTTACTCGCCTGAGCTGATTGGTATAAAATAGGAATTGCCAATAAAATAAAACTTGTAATTTGAAGTTTACTCCACGCCTTTATTTGCCTAATGAACAATTGTAATTGTTGTTTGAGGTTTGATTGGCTAAGCCAAGCTATAAATGCACTAGTAAGCCAAAACAATACCTGACTGCTTAAATGAATGGGGCCTCCGAATACCATCAACATGGCAATGATGCTCATGAAGCAAAGGCCAACAAGCATTGCTAAAATGGGGTTTATAGCTTGGCTTGGCTTAGTGATATACAAAATGGGTTGGGCCCAAATAAAACTGAGCATACCAATGAATAAATAAAATGGGATGAGCGCAATCATGGTTTATCTGATTCTTGAAGGTCGATAAAACGTTTGGCTAGCAATCCAATACCTATCATTGGACTGTATAATAGCCCATTTAGAATTTTGTGGAAGGGAATGTGGAACAGAGAAACTTTGTCAAAATAAGTCATAAAGTAAATCAAATTCAGAAGTACCACAGTGCCAACAAAAGAAAACTTCAAAATAGCAGACAAATTTGAAGGTGTTTGAAATTCTGGTTTTACACAGAGCCAAATAATCCAAGAATGAATGCCCAAACGAATGAGTTTGTTAAATATGGCAGCAACAGGGCTTGCGCACGATGAGTCAAATTCATAAAAGTTGCAAGAAGAAAATGTAAGTGGATTGACATTCTGCAACAAAAAATTGAGTCCTATTAAGGCAATCATCCCATAAAAATTAGCTGGTTTTTTCATTGGGTTTATTAGACTGTAATTTGATCCAAAACAACATCAAACCAAATGCAAAAGCATAAAGAATAGCTGGAAATGCATATGTATGAAAAAAAACAAAATAGGCGGGGTTGTTCAATTTTATTGCTATCAAAGCCAATAAACGCAATAAATTTCCCACTTGCAGCAATACAAAACTGAGAGGAATATACCATACAAGCTGAGCTATTTTTCCACCAAATGCAACAACAAAAGAAAGCAATGTAAACCAAACGGCTAGTCCATTGCATCCTTCCATGATATTTACAACTGGTTCAAATTGGTTCATAATTTGAACTCCAGGTTTGAATGGGTTTATTTGAGTAGGTAAGCCATAGATATTGGCTGTTGTGTTTGCTATAAATTTCGTAAAAAAGTCAAGCGAGTTGCCTTGGTTGATGAGCAAAAAATGATAAGCGACATTTAGTCCTAAGAAGCACAATAGAAAATAGAGTACAAATTTATAAGAGCCTGACATGATGCTAAAATAAGCGGATTTAAATGAGAATGTGTAATAATGTGCTAAATTTTGTCAGTTAATGCCAATTTATGCTCACTTTAAATTGCAATTAAATGCTTATTTATTTATATTTACACGCCAATCAAACCACTTGTAAATAAGCGCATCACACTACCTATTTGTTTTTTTTAAAATAGGGGTAAAGTTGTAATAAATAATTGAAATGTTGCTTTTGTTTTAAGGGGAATTTAATTAAATTGACAGACATAGAATTGAATCAAAAATGAATATCAAAGGAAAAAAAGTATTGTTAACAGGTGCTGATGGTTTTATAGGCAGTCATTTGGCAGAGGCATTGTTAAATGAAGGTTGTCATTTAAGGGCTTTTGTGTATTACAATTCGTTCAATACCTGGGGTTGGTTAGACACTTTACCCAAAGAACAACTCGACAGAATTGAAATTTTTTCTGGTGATATCAGAGATCCAAATGGTGTGAGAACAGCCATGAAAGACATTGATATTGTTTTTCATTTAGCGGCATTGATTGCCATTCCATATAGCTACCATTCTCCAGATTCTTACATAGATACCAATATCAAAGGAACCTTAAACATTGTTCAGGCAGCCAAAGATTTAAATGTGTCAAGGGTATTGGTTACGTCAACATCTGAAGTATATGGTACTGCTCAATTTGTACCAATTACCGAGCTCCATCCTAAACAACCTCAATCTCCTTATTCTGCCTCTAAAATTGGAGCCGATTGTATAGCCGATTCTTTTTACCGAAGTTTCAATTCACCAATTACTATTGTAAGGCCATTCAATACCTATGGTCCTAGGCAGTCGGCTAGAGCAGTTATACCAACCATCATAACTCAGTTACTGTCGGGAATTACAGAAATTAAATTGGGAGATTTAACGCCAACACGTGATTTGTTATTTGTGAAAGATACCGTAAAAGGTTTTATAGCAATTGCCAAGCAACCTGAACTCATAGGCCATGAAGTGAACATAGCTACCCAATCAGAAATTTCTATCCGAGATTTAGCCAACGAATTGATCCAACAAATTAACCCAAAGGCAAGCATCTTGGAAGATGAACAAAGACTCCGCCCAGCAAAGAGTGAAGTGTTTAGGCTTTTTGGTTCTAACGAAAAATTAAAACAATATACAGACTGGAAAGCTGATTATACCATACAAACAGGATTGGCTGAAACCATTGAATGGTTTAGAAATCCTAACAATTTAGCACAGTATAAACCACTCATCTACAATGTTTAACGAAATTGTATCTTTTGTTAGGAATTACTACAATGAGCCAGCGGCTTTTATTCCACTTCATGAACCTAGATTTATTGGGAATGACCGTAAATATGTGTTAGATGCAATTGACTCAACTTTTGTTTCCTCTGTAGGTAAATATGTAGACCAGTTTGAAGACATGGTCAAAGATTATACATGTGCAAATTATGCTGTAGCCACCGTAAATGGAACAGCGGCATTGCATATGAGTTTGTTGTTGGCTGGAGTCAAATCAAATGAATTAGTAATTACACAAGCGCTTTCATTTATTGCCACTTGTAATGCCATCAGTTACATAGGTGCAGAACCTGTTTTTGTAGATATTGATAGCCAAAATTTAGGCTTGTGTACCGATGCTTTGTCTGATTTTTTAGCAACAGAATGTGAGGTTAAAAATCAAAATTGCTACCATGTTAAAACAGGTAAAAGAATAGCCGCAGTAGTTCCAATGCATACCTTTGGGCATCCGGTACAAATAGATAAGATGCTTGAAATATGTAAGCAGTATTTTTTGCCGATGGTTGAAGACAGTGCTGAGTCTATGGGGTCTTTTTTTAAAGGAAAACATACTGGAACCTTTGGCGATTTTGGAGCATTTAGTTTCAATGGCAACAAAACCATTACTTGTGGTGGTGGGGGAGTCATTGTTACCAATAACGAAAAACAGGCTAAACTAGCAAAGCACTTAACTACTCAAGCTAAAATTCCACACCGTTGGAATTTCGAACATGACCATATTGGTTACAATTATAGAATGCCAAATTTGAATGCGGCTTTGGCCTGCGCGCAAATAGAATTGTTAGATGCCTTTTTGGAAAGTAAAAGGAAATTGGCCATTCAGTATGCAGTTTTGTTCAAAGAATTGCCAGCAACATTTGTAGAAGAGCCCACATATGCCAAATCAAATTATTGGTTGAATGCGGTTTTGTTTGCAGACAAAATTGAAAGAGACGCTTTTTTAACATACTCCAATGATAACCATGTGATGACCCGTCCAGCTTGGCAACTCATGCACAAATTAGACATGTTTAAAAACGCCATTTGTGGTCCATTAACTGTTTCAGGAAAAGTTGCAGATACCTTGGTAAATCTTCCTAGTAGTGTTTTGGTAAAAGATAGCCTCATTCAAGAATAAACAACATGCTGCAATCAAAAAGAATCACCCAAATTTCAATTCATCCCTCTGCAATACTCATAGATGCCTTGAAGCAAATGGATTCCATAGAGAAAAAATTATTGCTTGTTTTAGCCAATAACCAGTTTGTTTCTCTGTTGAGCATTGGAGATATTCAAAGAGCCATTATTGCAGGCAAAGATTTAACAACTCCTGTTGCTGATATTTTAAGAAAAGATATTTTGGTGGCGCAGGTAACACAGTCAAAAGAAGAGATCCATCAATTGATTCAGCTTCACCGAATGGAGTTTATGCCTGTTTTATCTGATAACAACCAAATTCACGAAATCATTTTTTGGGAAGATGTTTTTAATGAATTGCCACAGCCAGAAGAGAATAAGAATTTTACATGTCCGATGGTGATCATGGCAGGAGGACAGGGAAGCCGACTCAAACCCATTACCAATATCATTCCTAAACCTTTAATTCCACTTGGCGATAAACCAATCATGGAATGGATTATAGAATCATTTCACAAATTAGGTAGTCGAAAATTTTACGCTTCGGTGAATTACAAAAAAGAAATGATCAAACAATATTTTGACGACCATTCATACGATATAGCATACTTTGTAGAAGACAAACCATTAGGAACTGCAGGTAGTTTACATTTGCTTTTGGGAGAACTCAATGAAACATTTTTTGTTTCTAATTGCGATATCTTGATCAAAGACAATTACCAAGCGATGCTTGATTTTCATAGGCAAAATAAGAATGATTTAACAGCTGTTGCTGTGGTTAAGAATTATGAAATACCCTATGGAACTCTAGAAACTACCAAAGATGGTATTTTAACAGATATGCGTGAAAAACCAAGTTTTCATTTCTTGGTCAATGCAGGTATGTATATTTTAGAGCCACATGTTTTAAATGATATCCCACACAACGAATTTTTTCATATCACCGAACTCATGCTCAAACTAAAAAACGAAAACAAAAGGGTAGGCGTATACCCTGTAAGTGAAGGTTCGTGGTTTGATATTGGTGAATGGGATAAGTACAACGACTCAATGCGCCGATTGGGTTTAACCAATATGAATTTATCATGATTCCAGTAACAAAACCTTTTTTACCTCCGATAGAAAAATACCAAGAAAAAGTAAATGGTATTTGGCAAAGGGCATGGTTAACCAATAATGGACCATTGGTAAACGATCTTGAATTGTCTTTAAAGAAATATTTAAATTTAAAGCATCTCTTGTATACCAATAATGGTACCATTGCCATTCAAATTGCAATTAAAGCTTTAGACCTAAAGGGAGAAATAATTACCACACCTTTTTCATATGTGGCAACCACTAGTAGCATTGTATGGGAAGGATGTACCCCTGTTTTTGTTGATATAGATCCTGAAAGTTTGAACATCAACCCGCGTTTAATTGAGGCGGCAATCACTGATAAAACCTCTGCTATATTGGCAACCCATGTCTATGGCAATCCATGTGATGTTGACGCAATAGATCTAATTGCAAAAAAGTACAATTTGAAAGTCATTTATGATGGAGCCCACGCATTTGGAACCAAAGTGCAAGGCAATTCATTGTTTGAATTTGGCGACATTACAACAACTTCATTCCATGCAACCAAATTGTTCCATACCATTGAAGGTGGAGCAGTTTTTTCAAATGATTCTGAAACTATTGCCAGAATGGCTTTTCACAGGAATTTTGGACATGATGGTCCAGAGAAATTTGCAATGGTAGGGATCAATGGGAAAAATTCTGAATTTCATGCGGCTATGGGCTTAGTAAATTTAGAATACATTGATTCCATTTTGGAACAACGGAAAAAAATGAGCCATTTGTACGACAGTTTGTTGTTTCCTCAACTCAATGCATACAGGCCTAAAATTTATGACCAAACAGATTACAACTGTTCATACTATCCAATAGTGTTTAATGATGAAGCTCAATTTCATAAAACATTAACTGAATTAAATATTGCCAATATTTTCCCTAGAAGATACTTCTATCCTTCTTTAGATAGAATACCTTACGTGAAAGAAGATCCATCATTGGTACATTCACATAGTATCTCCGAAAGGGTTATGTGTTTGCCATTGTTTTATACTTTGAGCGAAGAAGAAGTTCAATTAATAGCCAGACTCATTTTAAGAATTCAGAACTATGGGTAATATGAATGTGCTGTTTACAAGTATTGGTAGAAGAAATTACATGATTCCCTTTTTTAGGGAAAGTTTCAGTGGCAAATTATTTGCCTCCAATAGCATAGCGCAAACTTCTGGTATGTTCGAGGCCGATCAAGCGTTTGTGTCTCCTCCAATTAAAAGCAGTGCCTATATTCCATTTTTGTTAGACCTCTGTCAAACCCATCAAATTCAGTTGATAGTGCCGCTTTTTGACATGGACTTGAGTGTGCTTTCAAAAGAAAAAGAACAGTTTCAGAAAATTGGAACCCATATTATAGTTTCAGATACAGAAACCATTGAAAACTGTTTTGATAAATTGGCCTATTCTGGCTTTTCCAATTTAAAAACCATTCAAATTCCTAAAACATATACTTCATTAGAGGACGCAAATAAAGCCATACAAACAGGTTTGTTAAAATTCCCAGTTATTGTAAAACCCAGGTGGGGTACTGGTTCAATTGCCACAAGTGTAGTAGAGAATTTAGATTCCTTAACCAATACTTTTAACCATTTGAATGCACAATTGGGTGAGTCATTTTTACAAGACCCAGTTCCTTCCAATCAAAAAAACCAAATGTTGATTCAGCAAATGGCCATTGGACAAGAATATGGAATTGATATTGTAAATGATTTGGAAGGTAATTTTTTTACAGCATTAGCAAAAAGGAAATTAGCTATGCGTGCCGGAGAAACGGATATGGCTGAAATAGTAGAAAATGAACAATTGCAAAAAGTTGCAAAAGAAATTGCTTCACATACAAAACACATTGGCATGTTAGATGCCGATTTTATTATAACCAATGAGGGAGAGGTATTTTTAATAGATTTAAATCCTCGCTTTGGAGGAGGTTATCCGTTTTCGCATTTGTCAGGCTTGAATGTGCCGGAATTGTATAAAAAATGGCTCAATAACGAACAACCTTCGCCAGCTGATTTAACAATAGCATACGGCGCGGTTATTGCCAAAGGAATTTCATTACACAAACAAAAATGAGTAAACCCAAACTGGTATTTCTGAGCAATATGGCCGCGCCTTATCAAGTGAAGTTTTGCGAGGCTTTGCAGGTCTATTACCAAGCTAAGTTTTGGTTTTATGTGCATTTAGAAAAAGACAGACCCGAGTTTTGGAAAATTCCATTAGGCGACCATTGTGAAATTTTGGAAGGCTCAAAAAATATTCGGTTTTTTGGCTATTTCAATAGCAGTGTATTTAAAAAATTAAACGCGTTCAATCCAGATATAATTATTATGGGAGGTTTTTTTATTCCCATGCATTTAATGGTTTTGTTATGGGCAAAAATCAATCATAAAAAAGTCATATTTTATACAGAAACATTGGAACTAAATAGGTTTTCAATTCACCCATTTTTGTTCCAGATAAAAAGGGCATTGAGACAATTTACCTTGTTATTTTTTAGACCAATGGATCGCTTGTTTGCAATGGGGCCAAATGTGGTTAATCAATTTATAGAATTGTACAAGTATCCTGCTTCTAAAGTGAGGTTAACCAGATACCCACAAGACATTGACATGCATTTGAAGCATGAAAAACGCAGTAAAAATGCATCAGATAATTTAACAATATTGTTTCCCGGAAGGCTAGAAGATGCCTATAACCCACTTTTTGCAATTGACGTTTTTTTAGAACTCAATCAATTATATCCGGGTGTACGTATGCGCATGAATGCCCATGGTTCTCTGCGAAAACAATGCGAAGATTTCATTCAAACAAAAGGCTTACAAAATGCCATTCATTTTATAGATGGCATAGATAATTGGAACGATTTACACCTGATATACAAAAATGCAGACATATTATTTATACCCGCTAAAAACTCAAATGGCCCCAATACCCTCATAGAAGGGATGGCATCAGGAATGGGTGTAGTCATCAGTGACCAAATTTTAAATGTTTCAGAATACCTCAGCCATCAAGTAAACGGATACATTGAACCTTTGGAAATACATGCCATGAAAAAGGCATTAGCTAATTACATAAACAATCCTGCACTGATAGACCTGCATGGAGTAATTAGTAAAAAGAATGTGCAAGAACGTTCGGCATCAGGTACTGCTCAATTGTACAATCAATACATTTCTGAACTTTTTATTGCCAAATGATGAACAAGAAATTATTGATTGTTTCGGAAAGCCATTTGGTAAAAACATTTGTTGTTCGAACCCTCAAAAAAATGCAGGAGGAAGGCTGTCAAACTCAAATGGACTGTTTCATTACTTCTGTAAAAAATCCGGCAGATATAGATTTTCTAAGGCCTTATTTTAATCAGTTGTATGTGTTGCCAAATGCCACCAAGTGGTACCATCAAATACCCAAATTGAGGGTTTTTATTCAGCTGCTACGTTTGTTGTTTTTAGGCGCAAAGTTGCCCAAATACGATTATGTACATTTTCAATTCATGCATTATTACTATGCATTTTTGGTGCTGCTGTTCAGGTTAAAATCAAGGTTTATATACCTCACTTTTTATGGGAGTGATTTCAATCAGGTTGGAAAAATGAGGCATTTCTTTAATCAACTGAGTTGCTCATTAGCCAATACCTTAATAGCCGAGAATCGGGTATTTTTAAATCAGGTACAGGCAAAGTACGATCCAAACAAAAAAATAGAATCGATACAGCTCATTCCACTCATGCCTGTAATGGAAAACATGTTTAAACAGCATGCCACCCAAACCCGCTTGCAGGCCAAACTTTTTCTTGGGTTCAGTGAAACAGACATTTTAATTACCTGTGGGTATTGCGGAGATGAGATTATGCAATTTGATTTAATGATTGATAGCCTCCAAAAACTTGCTACTACAGGTATAGATGGAAAAACTATTCAAGTTATTTTTCCAATGACCTACGGAAGAGATTTTGAACAAAATCAAGTACATGTCAATCAAAAAATGCAAAGTGGCAATTTGCCCTTTAAAATTTATAAAAATTATTTGAGCAATGAAGAAGTAACCGCGTTGCGATACGCTACAGATATTTTTGTCTTGGTATCGAGAAGAGATCAAGCTGCTTCAGCCTTATACGAACATTTATTAGCGGGTTCAGTTGTCATTACTGGTAACTGGTTGCCCTATGAGCATCTCGACAACTTGAAAACAAACTATCACCGTATTGCACCAGAAAATTTAACTGCTCAGTTGAATCAGGTATTGTGCCAACTTTCTGAAGAACAAACTGCCAGTTTAACTAATTTTAACATCATCCAACAATTGGTTTCTTGGGATGCGAACAAAAACAACTGGCTAAATTTATACACCAAATAAAGCAATATGAGTGGGTTTAGTGGATATATGATTAAGTCGCCAGTGTTTCAAGCACAATTAGATGCTTTTACATTTGGTTCAACCCAAAATGAATTATTCCCCTACCAAAGCGAAATCCAAACTCCTCAGTTAAGGGTGGCCTGGTATTCTAATCAAAAATTTAAAAGAGACAAAGGGTTGGTTCAAAACAAATCCATTGTGTTTGGGTTTGATGGTATCAACTTAACCAAAGATACTTCAAAGGAAAATTGGATCAATCAAGACAATTTGCAAGCAATTGAAATGGCGGCAGCTACCAATTCACTAGCTACCTATTTTAGGCCTTTGAAAGGCACATTTCAAGCTTTTTATTACAATGAAGCACGCCAAAGTTTAACATTGGTAACTGACCATACTGGTTCAAAACCTTTTTTTTATTTTGAAGACGAGACGGTTTTTATTTTTTCTTCATCACTGTTTTTTGTGAAAGAAATGTTGGTTTATTTGGGAATCAAAACCAGTTTAAATACCATTGCTGCATATGAGTTTGTTACATTTGGTTATTTATTGGCCAATCATACCTTGGTGCAAGAAATTAAAAAACTTGAACCCGCACAACTGCTCAACGCTTCTATTGCAGCCCAGTCAACTATTCAAACCTATTATAAATTTAATAACCAGGTTCAAATCAATCAAGTCAATGCAGCTGTTTTTGAGCAATTGGATGACTTGTTTGTACGCTCCATCAAATTAGAATACAACAAAGATTTACAATATGGCTTCAGTCATTTTGGACATATCAGTGGGGGTTTAGACTCACGCTTAAATGTTATGTTGGCAAATGAGTTGGGGTATACCAATCAAACCAATATTACATTTGGACAAGACCAATCAAGTGATGAGCAAATTGCACGCGAAATAACCAATGATTTAGGTCACCTTCATTTAATTGTCAAATTGGGTGATGGCAATTATTTGCAACAGCCTACTTTGCCGTTGATACTCAATAATTGTTCTGTTTATTATTTTGGTGCCGCACAAACATTATTGGCCAATCAACAATTGAATTTTGATGTTTTTGGATTAACACACAATGGGATTTTAGCAGAAAGTAGCAAGGGGGGGTATTTAAAAAATGCCTACCATGAACCTGCACATGCAAATAGATGGGGCGTATCTACAACCTTGTTGAGTAGAATTCAATCAGAGGTTGAAGCAATAGCACAACAAACCAATGATGAGCTTTTTGCGCTTTACAATAGAGGGTTCAATGCCATACACAACGGCACCTGGATGACGGAGCCATTTACCTCAAGTGTGTATACTTACATGGAGCCCGACTTTGCAGACTTTGCATTTTCAATAGATCCCCAATACAGAGTCAACGGCAATCTTACAATTGACTGGATGAATTTTAAACACCCAAAGGTCAATCAATACCGCTGGAAATACGATGCTTTGCCCACTTCAAATAAACACAGATTATTGGCTGCCCGTATTCAAAATAGGCTCAAAATCATATTTGGTAAAAAAGATGCAGTAGCTATTCCTGTTCAAAAATGGTTTGAAAGCAATCCTTCTTTAACTGCCCTTTTATATAAACAATATCAATTGAACGCCATAGAAAACAAACAACTAGCTGCCGATTTAAAATTATTGAGCGAGCAGGGCAGTACTTTTGAAAAACTGTTGGTGTTTAATTTTTTCTGTGCTTTCAAACTTTTATTCCCAGAAATACATGAAAGCTGAAATTAAGAAGGTTTTTGAAAAAGGCTTCTTTCATTTACTTGGAGCTAATGGACTCATATTGTTGGCCGGTTTTGCGTCTCAGTTATTTGTTGCAAAATTTTTAAACCCATCAGATATTGGGGCCATACGCATTATGCAGACTTATGTTGGCTTGGCAACTACCATGTGTGCATTGGGAATGAATGTTTCTATTGTAAAATTAACAGCACAGCAAACCAACACCAAGGATCAAAGTGCTTATTTAACAATTTCAATTGTTGTAGCAAGTATAGTCTTTTTAGCAGTTTGGCTAGGTTTAATTGGCGCCAATTATTTGAATTTGATTTCAACAGACACTCAAATAAAGTTGCTGTTTCCTATTTATATGGTGTTTTTATTTCCTTTGGCCATTCAGAGTGTATTGGGCGGCTATTACCAAGGCATCAATAAAATAAAACAATATGCCAAATTACAGAGCGTCATTAAATTCGTATCGGTTTTATTGATAGTACTATTCACGTATTTTTTTCATTTAAATGGATATGTTTGGGCGGTATTATTAGGTGGATTTGTTTCATTGGGATTCCTCTTTTTGTCAATTCCTAAGGAGAATAGAATGTTTGTGAAACCACTAGATTTTTCAAGCAAATTGAATGCGCTTTGGCACTTGTCTAAATTTGCGTTGATGACTAATTTTATTGGTTTTTTATATTCTTCTTTAGACATTTTGTTTATCAATCACTTTGTATTGGATTTAAGCGTATTTGGTCAATATGCATTTGCAATTACATTAATTTCAATTTTAAATGTCATTCCGCAAACCATACAGCAAATTGCTTTTCCTCATTTTGCAGGCATATCCAATCAGTACTCAAGATGGAAGAGTACCTATAGTCATTACAATAAATTAAACCATTTAGTCACTTTATTCTCCTTGGTTTTCGTTTATTTTGTAATTCCATTCATGATAGATTTTGTTTTTGACGGAAAGTATCACCAGTCGGCCTTTATATACTTCAGAGGACTGGTAATTGCATGGGCACTCAATTATATGAACAATATCAAGGATACAGCAGTGATGGGATTAGGTGCATTCAATTACAATTTTTACATTTCGGTAGTTTTGCTACTCCTGTCAATACCCTTGTATTATATAGTAGTTTCTAATTTGGGAATGCAGGGCGCCTTGTATGTGAAGATTGCCCTTGGTTCTTTTGCCTATTTGGCTTCTTGGATTTCATTTAAAATCGTTTCAAAAAAGTATTTCCATGGAGCAGCATAGTTTAGTAGATAAAGGACCTAGTTTTTATAATACCTGGAAATTCGTTGCTTTTTTCATTTTTGTGGTATTTTTTCAGCCAACAAACGTTGCTTTGTATGCCTTTAGGTTTTCAGATTTGCTTTTGTTCTTGGCTTTGATGTTTCAAGCTAAAAGTTCTCTGAGAAGCATTACCAATTACAAAGGGTATAAAGTGCTATATAATTTAGGTATAGCTTTGGGTAGCATTGCATTCATTTCAACGTTGTTTGAATATTTGTATTTAGCTGCACCAATTAAACCTCAAATTTTTGCCCATTTTTATAGGTGGTATCGGTTTACTCTGATTTTGATGGTAGTTACCAACATTAAAATGGAAAAAGAAGATTATGAAAAACTGATCCGGTTTTTTGTGATCATGCTCATAGTGTATTTGCCATTTGTGTATTTTGAGTTTTATGATTTGTTCAATGTCAAGTATTTTATAGTTAGTACCTATTTACCTGTATTGGGTGGAGGTGTCATTGCATCTGATGAATATATTTATTCGTTTGAAAGGGAGGTATTTACCTATAGAGCAGTAGGTTTTACAGGCAATGCAAACATGTCGGCCATTTTATACGCCATGGCCAGTAGTATTTTGTTTGCAAACATCATGTATTCAAAAAAGCTTGTTAATACAATTGTAAGCTTGGTATTTTTATTTGCTTCTTTGACAGCTATTTTAACGGTTTTTGGATCCCGAACTTCTATTGTGGTTTTTGTTTTTAACACACTTTTGTTTTTGTATTTGAACCAAAAAGATAAAACAGCAGTAACGGTAAAAGGAGCCAGTATTATTGCGGCTACAGTATTCTTATTTTTGGTATTGCTATCTGCTGATTTGATTCAAGGAAGAATTATTTCTACAGTTGAAGAATATGACGATACAAAGAGTGTAACTGCTGTTGCCGGACGAGATGAGTTTTGGCAAAGCCGAATAGATGACTTTGTAAAATATGCAAATCCAGCCTCCATTTTTATAGGATTAGGCTATACCAAAATCATTGAAGATTTTGCAGACAATGGTTTCCTAGGTACATTTTTGAATCTAGGTATTGTAGGTTTGTACTTTCATTTAGGTTTTATTTTTATCATATTAAAGCAGTACAAGCCCGTTAAAAAAGTGAGTAAATGGGTTACGCATCCATTGATATTTTTTATGATTTTAACCTCTTCTATTTATTTTGAAAGTACTGCCGATCCCTTAGAAAATTTTAAGTACGCTCAATTTTATGTGTTAATGGCTGTATTGTTATTTAAAAGTTTGAATGAATTAGGAGTGTTAGAAAAGGAGGTTAATTATGGCAGAGTCTAAACTGGTTTACATTGCATTGGTTGACCACGAAATTGGTGGAGTTGAGCAAAAAATTTTAGGTCAATTTGATGCACTAAAGGCTCACGGTGTTTCAATTCATTTGGTATTGGTTTCGAACAGGCCTTTGAGTGAAGTGTTCAGACACCAAATAGAAAGCAGGCCTGGAATTGTTCATTTGTTATTCAATGTTCAGACTAACTTCTTACAAAAAAGGTTTAAGAAATTTGAATTTATACTCAATCATTTAAGTCAATACAAGCCAGCGGAAACTACAATTTATATGCGATTTCCTGCTGCTGATCCAGCTTCTTATCTTTTTTTTAAACAGGTGAAGCAATCTGGTTTTAAATTGTATACTGAGCACCAACAAATCGAAAATCCTTACAGACAATTCAATTTTATAAAGGGCTATTTTTTAATAGCTGTTCTTGATTTTTTATATGGTAAACCCATTCGTAAGTTAATTGATGGTTTTGTGGGTGTATGTCAAGATATTACTGATTTTGAAGCCAGTTATTTAAGGCATCATGTAAAGCAATATCTAACCCTTGGAAACGGCATTCATGTGGGGGCTTTTCCTGCCAGAATACCATTACAAAGTAGTTCAGATTTAGAAATTATTTTTGTAGGAGCTGGTTATAGAACCAATGGATTGCACAGACTCATTGAATCAAGAAAAATTGCCATTAGTAAGGGCAATTCGCAATCATTATTGGTTCATGTGGTAGGTGACAGCAATGAAATGCAGTTTAACAAGGATTTGGTGTTAAAATATGGTTTGGAGAAAGAGTTTGTGTTTTATGGATTTCAAAAACATAAAGATTACGAACATTTGTTCAATACTAGTCATATGGCAATGGGAACCCTATCTTTTTCTAGAATTGGACTGCATTCTGCTTCAACTTTAAAATTAAGAGAATATTGTTCAAGGGGGATCCCATTTTTTTACGCAGGTGACGACATTGATTTTCCAGATGATTTTCCCTATCACCTGAAATTGGCAGACAATGATTTGCCTTTTGACTATGAATTACTTGAAGAATTCAATAGGAAAATGCATTTTGCTGAAAATGTAACGGAGGAGATGAGAACATATGCCAAATATTTCTTGGATTGGACCCAAAAGATGAATAAATTGAAGGACTTTTTACTCGAAGATTAATTAAATATTCAAATGAATTTACGAAAATTTGCTATAGTTGGTTGTGGAAGAATAGGCATGAGGCATGCCGAACACATTCAGAAATTAGCCAAATTGGTTGCAGTGTGCGATATTGATTCTGCCAAAGCAACTACTTTTTCTGAAAAATTTAATTGCAACGCTTATCAAAATATAGAAGACATGCTTGCCAAAGAAAAGGACATAGATGTGGTATCAATATGTTCTCCCAATGGACTGCATGCAAAGCATTCAATTCAATCATTAGAAGCAGGTTTTCATGTTCTCTGTGAAAAGCCAATGGCCATCAATGTGCAAGACTGTGGTGAAATGATAAAAACAGCAGAACGCATGAATAAACGCTTGTTTGCCATTAAGCAAAATCGTTTCAACCCACCAGTAGCAGCAGTAAAAAAACTCATTGATGAAAACAAATTAGGTAAAATCATGAGTGTTCAATTGAGTTGTTTCTGGAATAGAAACGAAGATTATTACCACAATTCATGGAAAGGAACCAAAGATTTAGATGGTGGAACCTTGTATACCCAATTTAGTCATTTTGTGGATTTATTGTATTGGCTCATTGGAGATGTAAAACAAGCCAAATCTTTAATGGGGAATTTTGCCCATCAAGGCATCATCGAATTTGAAGATACGGGTGTTGTTATTTTAGAATTTGTAAACGGTGCCATAGGTACCATCAACTATACAGTTAATAGTTACAACAAGAACATGGAAGGATCTTTGACCATTTTCGGAGAAAAGGGAACTGTTAAAATTGGTGGACAATATTTGAACGAATTGGAATACCAAGAAATAGAAGGCTATAAAATTGAAAATTTACCTGCTGGAAATACAGCCAATAATTATGGCAATTATCAAGGTTCAATGAGCAATCACGATAAAGTTTACGAAAATGTTTTAGAAGTATTGAACCACAACGCAAGCATTGCTACAAATTCGTTTGAAGCTTTAAAAACAGTTGAAATTATAGATAAAATTTACCAGTCTAAATTATAATTCATGAGTGCCCCAATTTTATTTGAAAGTGCCATCAAAGGTGTTCAGTTTGGCGAAAATGTGAAAATTGTACAACCGGTAAACATCTATGGTTGTTCAATTGGAGACAATTGTTTTATTGGTCCTTTTGTAGAAATTCAAAAAGATGTGACCATTGGCAATCAAACTAAAATTCAATCACATACATTTATTTGCGAATTGGTAACCATTGGAGATGATTGTTTTATTGGTCATGGTGTGATGTTTATCAATGACTTGTTTCAAAATGGTGGACCAGCCAGGGGAGATAAAAATCTTTGGAAGCAAACCCAAATACACAACCATGTATCCATTGGCTCAAATGCAACCATCTTACCGGTTGAAATTTGTAGTCATGTTGTTATTGGCGCTGGCGCTGTTGTCACAAAAAATATAACTGAACCTGGAGTATACGCAGGCAATCCTGCAAAATTGATTAGAAAATAACATGAAAGTACCATTTGTAGATTTATACAGTCAATACCAATCAATTCAATCAGAAATTGATTCTGCTATTCAAACTGTCATTCAAGAAACCGCATTCATTGGCGGAAAGCATGTAGAAGCATTCGAATCCAATTTTGCGTCACTATATGGCGTTAAACATTGTATTGGAGTAGCAAACGGTACGGATTCTTTGTACATTATCATGAAAATGCTAGGCATAGGGCCTGGTGACGAAGTTATAACAGTTGCTAACAGCTGGATCAGTAGTTCAGAAACGATTAGCCAAACAGGTGCAAAGCCAGTTTTTGTAGACATAGAGCCACAATATTATACCATTGATGTAGCGCAATTAGAAGCAGCAATTACATCTCATACAAAAGCCATAATTCCAGTTCATTTGCAAGGACAAATGTGCGACATGGATCGTATCATGGCAATTGCAGAAAAGCACCAGATTCCTGTTATTGAAGATTGTGCGCAATCACATTTTTCTGAATGGAAAGGCAAAAGAGCAGGAACTATGGGAATTGCAGGTTCATTTAGTTTTTATCCTGGTAAAAATTTGGGTGCATATGGAGATGCGGGTTGTATCATAACCAATTCTGATGAATTGGCTACAAAATGTAAAATGTATGCCAGACATGGTGCGCTCAAAAAACACCAACATGAAATTGAAGGCATTAACAGCCGACTCGATGGTTTACAAGCGGCCATTTTAAAGGCTAAATTGCCTCATATTTTAAACTGGACCGATCAAAGAATTGCAAATGCAGCTTTGTATTCTTCGTTGTTAAAAGGCAATACCAATGTAATTTGTCCTGAAGTTCGTCCACAAACCAAGCATACCTTTCATTTGTATGTCATTCGCGTTTCTAAAAGAGAAGCATTGATGAAGTTCTTAAAAGAAAATGGGGTTGAAACAGCCATCCATTACCCAGAAATTTTGCCATTGTTACCTGCTTATAGTTATTTAAATCACCAAGCATCTGATTTTGAAATCTCATCAGCATATAGTAGCCAAATACTGTCTTTGCCGATGTTTCCTGAACTCACTCCCGATCATATAACACATGTAGTAAATACCATCAACCATTTTTTTGAATTAGCTGATTAAAATGGATACCGCTTCAAGGAAAATAATTTTAATAGGTACGCTGCCTCCGCCTGTAAACGGTCAATCAATGGCATTTAAAATCATTGTAGATTGGTTAAAGGAGAACAATACTCAAGTTAAAATTGTAAACATTGCCAATAGAAATATCCTTGGAGAAAATAGGTTCAATCATTTAAATAGAGTAATAGATTACACACTGGTTGCAATTCAATTGCTTGTATATTTTTTCTACGGGAAATGTATTGTGTACATTCAAACTTCACAGAGTAAAATGGGTTTTTTACGAGATAAACTCATTGTTTCTATTTCAAAATTTTTTGGGGCAAAAGTTATAGGTCATTTGCATGGGGGCAACTATAACCAATTTTATGAAGAACAATCTGCTGTTTACAAAAAAGCAATTAAAAATTTCTTGTTAGACTTTGACAAAACAATTGTATTGAGTTCCAATTTAAAACCTATGTTTGATTTTCAACCATTGATGAGGCACCGAATCATCACAGTGCCTAATGGGGTTGGCGAAATTGATCCCCATATGAATGGGAAAACAATTGAAAATACTAGCAAAGAAAATCCAATTCAATTGTTGTACCTGTCAAATTTAATTGAAAGTAAGGGCTATTTAATTTTTTTAGAAGCTTTGAAATTGCTTAAAGATAAAGGCGTTTTTTTTGAAGCCAATTTTTGTGGATTATTCAGAGCAGAAAACGACCACAGTTCTTATGACTCTCCAGAACATGCTGAAGCAGATTTTTTAAATAGAATAGATTCGTATCAACTGAACGATTGTGTTCATTATTTGGGTTTAGTGAGGGGTCAAGCAAAAGATGATTTATTGGCTAAGGCCCACTTTTTTGTATTACCCACTGCGTATACAAATGAAGGCCAACCACTCTCTATTATTGAAGCCATGAGTCATGGTTGTGTTGTTGTTTCTACAAACTACAGGGCTATTCCAGAAATGATCCAACATGATGTAGATGGATTATTGATCAAAGTGCCAAATGCAAATGATATTGTAAATCAAATCATCGGTTGTGTTCAGGATCAAGCCAAATATGCTTCATTAAGCAAACAGGCAATACTCAGTTACAATCAAAAATTTACAGGATCTGTTCATTGTGAAAAAATTGCTGCTATTTTAAAAGTCAATGCTTATATCTAATGTGTGGAATTGCAGGCATTATAAATAGAAATAAAAGTATTGATCTGAGCTTAATTGAGCGGATGCAAAACAGTATTGCGCACCGTGGTCCAGATTCTCAAAGCCATTTTGTTGAAAATAATATTGGTTTGGTGCATACCCGATTGGCTATTTTAGATTTATCAGAAAACGGCAATCAACCCATGTTTGATAGCAGTGGCAATTTTGTAATTGTTTTCAATGGAGAAATATACAATCACTTTCAATTAAGGAAAGATTTAATAGCAAAAGGTTATCAATTTAAAGGAAACAGTGATACAGAAACCTTATTGTACGGTTTTATAGAATATGGCAAACATGTTTTAACCAAACTCAATGGCATATTTGCATTTAGTATTTATGACCGTTCTAGCCAATCCCTTTTTTTGGCAAGAGATCAAATGGGTGTTAAACCCCTTTATTATTATTTAAAAGACGATGTTTTCCTCTTTGGTTCTGAATTAAAAAGTATTGTTTGCTTTGAAGATGTAGACAAAGAAATAGACCATAATGCCTTAATGAATTACATTACGTTGTTATGGAGCCCCAGAGAAAAAACACCTTTCAAACATATACAGAAATTATTGCCTGGTCATTACATGACTGTTGATGTGCGTACATTAAAGTCTGAAACTGTTCAGTTTTATGATATTCCATTCAATGGTTCGCGCATGCATGTTGGCAACGAAAAGGAGTTTGTCATTGAAACCGAACAAAAGTTGTTTGATGCACTTGAAAGGCAAATGATGAGTGATGTTCCTGTTGGTTTTTTTGTTTCAGGAGGAATAGATTCAACTTTAATTGCAGCCATTTCACAGCAAATTTTCCCTAGTCAAAAAGTCAATGCTTTTACCATTAATTCTGGCGAAAATGCTATGAAAAAAGAAGGCTTTTCTGATGACTTATACTATGCAAAACTCATCTCTAAAAAGCTCGATTTTAAACTCAATATCATTGATGCCAAATTGGATATTTTAGCAGATTTTGATAAAATGATTTGGCACCTAGATGAACCACAAGCTGATTCTGCTCCTTTGAATGTATACCATATTGCAAAAGGTGCAAGAGAAAACGGTATTAAAGTTTTATTAGGTGGAGCCGGTGGAGATGATTTGTTTAGTGGCTACAGAAGGCATCAAGCCCTCAATTTAGAAAAATGGATTAAAAATGTACCAAAGCCTATTGTACATCTGTTAAAGCTCTATGCTGAGGGTATAGATATTCAGAAGCCATTTAATAGAAGGTTAAAAAAATTGTCTATAGATATTGAGAATACACCTTTGAATAGAATGACAGGTTATTTTTCATGGTTACCTCAACATACAGCTCACAAATTATTTTCTGCTGATTCATTAAACCATATTGGCAACTACAATTCACTGCATACTTTGTCTCATTTATTGCATGCAATTCCTGAAGAAAAAAGCTTGTTGAACCAAATGCTTTATTTGGAGATGAAATCATTTTTAGTAGATCACAATATGAACTACAATGATAAAATGAGTATGGCTGTTGGTGTAGAAAGTAGAGTGCCCTTTTTAGATCTAGACCTTGTAAACTACAGTACCCGTATTCCAGTTTCTTATAAAATGCATGGAAATACTACTAAATATATTTTAAAGAAGGTGGCAGAAAAATATTTACCAAGAGAACTCATTTATAGACCCAAAGCTGGATTTGCAGGCCCTGTTAGGCAATGGATTTCTCAAGATATGAATGAATTAATTGCCGATAGGTTATCAGAAACGAAGGTGAAAGAAAGAGGTCTGTTTAATCCATTTGAAGTTACAAAATTAATTAAAGACAATAAACAAGGAAAAATTGATGCCTCATTTACAATATGGAGTTTGTTAGCAATAGAAAGTTGGCTCACACAATTTAAAGATGGCAGAAAAATAGGATAATACCAATGAAACAACTGATACAAAATTTAAGAAGCGGTGAAACCGTATTGGAAGAAATTCCAGCCCCATTGGTAAAAAAAGGTCATGTGCTCATTAGAACTCACCATTCTTTGGTTTCCTTGGGTACAGAAAAAATGCTTGTTGAGTTTGGGCGTTCCAATTTAATTGCAAAAGCAAGACAACAACCTGAAAAAGTAAAACAGGTGTTAGATAAAATTAAAACGGATGGCTTGTTGCCAACGTTAGAAGCCGTTTTTAACAAATTAGATGAGCCACTTCCTCTGGGTTATTGTAATGCAGGAACTGTTATTGAAGTTGGAGATGGTGTAGCTGATTTTAAAGTTGGTGACCGTGTAATTTCAAATGGAGGACATGCAGAATTTGTATGTGTGCCTCAAAATTTGTGTGCACATATCCCTGAAAACACCTCTTTTGAAGAAGCTTCGTTTACTGTAATTGGTGCAATAGGTTTGCAAGGTATTAGATTGGTTCAACCAACATTTGGTGAAACTGTTGTAGTAATTGGATTGGGTTTAATTGGCTTAATCACTGCCGATTTGTTGAAAGCAAATGGTTGCAGGGTCATTGGATTTGACTTTGATGAAAATAAAGTGAATTTGGCAATTGCTAGAGGCATTACGGCATACAATTCTTCTAATGGATTAGATGTAGTGGCAACAGTTCAGGAACTTACCAAACAGGCTGGTGGAGCTGATGCTGTCATCATTACAGCATCAACCAAAAGCAACGATGTCATTGGGCAAGCCGCCAAAATGTCTCGTAAAAGAGGACGTATTGTTTTGGTAGGAGTGATAGGGTTGTCAATAGACCGTTCCGATTTTTACAAAAAGGAATTGAGCTTTCAAGTATCTTGTTCGTATGGTCCTGGAAGGTATGACGAAAATTATGAAAACAAAGGCCAAGATTATCCATTGGCATTTGTAAGATGGACCCAAAAAAGAAACTTTGAAGCCATTTTGCAAGCGATGTCATCTGGCCAAATTTCAGTCAAAGATTTAATTACTGAAATTGTTGATTTTGAAAATTACATGCAAGTGTATGGCCAAATGGGCGGGAATAAAATTGCTTCCTTATTGAGATACAAACAAGACAGCAATTTGCCATCTAGTCAGTTTGTATTGAAGGAAGGTGCATACCAATCGCAAAAAGGAGTTATAGGCATTATTGGAGCTGGTAATTTTACTAAAATGACCATGCTGCCTGCAATGAAAGGTTTACCTGCAACATACAAATACATAGCGAGTGCAGGAGGTTTGTCTGCTAAATCTCTTGCGTCTAAATATGGTTTCGATATCAGTACCACCGATTATCAAACCATTTTAAAAGACCCAGAGGTAGACCTAGTAATGGTTACTACCCGTCACAATTCGCATGCACAAATGGTGAAAGCATGTTTAGAATCAGGTAAAAATGTTTTTGTAGAAAAACCACTAGCCATTACACAAGAACAATTGCAAATGGTCATTGATGCCCAGCTGAACAATCCAAATAGGTTTGTAACAGTTGGTTTTAATAGAAGATTTGCACCGCACGTTGTAAAAGCAAAACAACTCTTAGGTGAAAAAAACACACCTGTATTGAACATGATTGCTACCATGAATGCTGGGTTTATTGATGAAAGTGTTTGGGTTCAAGATATGCAAGTTGGAGGAGGCAGAATTATAGGTGAGGCTTGCCATTTTATTGATTTAATGACCTACTTATCGGGCAGTTTGGTGCAATCGGTGCACATGAGTGCCTTAGGCAGCAATCCAGCTGAGAATACAGACAATGCCATACTTACACTTAAATTCGCAAATGGATCACAAGGGGTTATCAATTATTTCTCAAATGGGAACAAAGCCTATCCTAAAGAAAGAATAGAAATTCACAGCCAAGGAAAAACAATTGTAGTTGATAATTTTAGAAAAATTGAAGCATTTGGATGCAAAGGTTTTTCAAAAAGTTCTGGTACACAAGACAAGGGTCACAAAGCTCAGTTTAAATTGTTGGTAGATGCAGTTAAAAAAGGCGCCAAAGCTCCTATTTCATTTGAAGAAATAGTCAATACTACTAAGGCAGGTTTTGCAGCCATAGAAAGTCTCAAAACAGGCAATGTCATTCACCTTTAGAAAAAAGTATACATGCATATTTCAATCATAGCAGGCGCAAGGCCTAATTTCATGAAAATAGCTCCAATTATTGATGCAATTAAAGTTGTACAACAAAGTGGAGCACTCATTTCATTCAGGTTGGTTCATACCGGACAACATTTTGACCACAAAATGTCAGAAAGCTTTTTTCAAGAATTAGGAATCCCGGAACCAGATGTGAATTTGGCATGTGGGGGTGGAACTCAAGCAGAACAAACTGCTGCAATTATGGTTAAATACGAAAAAGAATTGATAGAGAATCCGGCAGATATAGTTTTGGTTGTTGGTGATGTTACCTCTACCATGGCTTGTTCTATTGTTGCAAAAAAACTCAATATTCAGGTAGTGCATGTTGAAGCAGGCATTCGCTCATTTGATTTAAGCATGCCTGAAGAAATCAATAGAATGGTGACAGATGCTTTGGCCGATCATTTTTTTACCACTTCTGAAAAGGCAAATGAAAATTTAAAATTAGCGGGTAATTCAGATCATAAAATACACTTTGTAGGCAATACCATGATTGATACCTTGCTCAAACAAATGAGCAGGTTTAAGAAGCCTGATTTCTGGGATGATTTGGGATTGGTGAACCATCAGTATTTGGTGTTGACATTACACCGTCCGGCCAATGTAGACGATCCGGAAAAATTAAAAGAGTTGTTAATTCAAATTACTGCAAACTCAAATCAGTTGCCTGTTGTTTTTCCTGTTCACCCAAGAACTGCAAAAATGTTGCAACAAATTAATATGGAATTTCCTCAGTTAAAAATGGTAGAACCTCAAGGATATTTGGCGTTCAATTACCTCGTTAAAAATGCAGTGGGCGTTATTACAGACAGTGGTGGCATTACAGAAGAAACTACCGTAATGGGAGTGCCTTGTATGACTTTAAGAGACAATACCGAAAGGCCAGAAACTGTAAGTATAGGAACCAATGAACTCATTGGAACCAATCCAAATGCCATTCAACCAGCCCTGCAAAATTTATTATCTGGCAAATGGAAGAAAGGTGCCATACCACCATTATGGGATGGGAAGGCAAGTGAGCGTATTGTAGCCAAACTCATGTCTATTTACAATTGAATTTGATTTGAATTTCATCTACAAAATCATAAGAATATTTCAAACGGTTCGCTACCTGAAATTCAAACAGGTTTTTTTTCAGATTTGGTACCGCATTTTGAATCAATTTGGACTTTTGAACTCAGTTCATTTTTCTAAGCAGGATCTATTACTGGGTACTGATTTTTTTGCAATTCCTTTTATTGCTCCATCTCCTAAATACACAGAGGGCAATACATTTCAATTTCTCAATCTCAGTAAAACATTCGAAGGCCAAATTAACTGGAATGAAAATGAATTTGGCAAGCTCTGGAATTACAATTTACAATACCTAGATTGTATCAACCAGCCCAATATGGCTATAGCTACTGCTCTAGAAATCATTCAGTCTTTTAAAGAAGCATTGCAATTGGGAGCCATACAAAACGAACCTTATCCGGCCTCGCTCAGAATTTTTAATTTAATTAAATTTATTCATAGAACCAATCATGCCAATGCTATTGTTACCACGTTGTTATTTCAACAAATACAATACTTAAATACCCATAAAGAATACCATATATTAGGTAATCATTTACTTGAAAATGCATTTGCATTAGTGGCTGCCGCATTGGTTACACAGAATAAGCAATTGTACAATTCAGCTTCACAATTACTACTAACAGAACTGAACGAACAAATTTTAGAGGATGGTGCACATTTTGAACGATCGGCCATGTACCATTGCATTCTTTTAGAGCGTTTATTGGATTGCATCAATTTACTAGAAAAAAACAGTACCAATCAAACTAAACCATTCAAAGAATTTTTGGTAAAAAAAGCAGAGTTGATGTTGGGTTGGTTAAAAGTAATTTGTTTCCATAATGGAGATATACCGCTCTTCAACGATGCGGCATTTGGCATCAGTGCTCAACCCAAAGAATTGTTTAACTATGCCCTAAAATTGCAGTTGCAGCCCATTACAATTCAACTAAATGAATCAGGGTATAGGAAATTCTGCTCAGCGCACTTTGAAACCATTATAGATGTATGCGGCATAGAGCCGAGCTATCAACCTGGTCATGCACATGCCGATTCTACTAGCTTTATTTGTTATGTAAAGCAATTGCCTTTTTTAGTTGATACAGGAACGTCAACCTATCAGATTGGTGCCGTCAGGAGCAATGAAAGAAGTTCTGCTGCACACAATGTTGTTGTGGTTAACCAAACCAATTCAGCAGATGTTTGGGGAGGTTTTAGAGTAGGCAAAAGACCATTGGTTAAAATTAAAAATGAAACAGAAAAAACTATTTGTTTGAACCACAATGCATACAGGAAATTTGGAGTCGAACAATTTCAAAGACAATTTCAAAGTCAATTTCAATTGAGCAATCAATTGATTATTTTAGATGAAGTACAGGCCTCTAAACCATTACATTCAGTGATTGCTTATTTCCATTTTCATCCATCTATATTGCCTCAATTAGATGTTCAAAAACTGATCATCAATACCTCTGTAGCAGATTTGAATTTTGAAGGAGCATCTAAAATAGAATTGGAGTCTTACTCTTATGCAGAGGCTTTTAATCAAACCCAACCAGCTTTGAGGGCCAAAGTTCATTTCCAAACTAAATTGCAAACCATTATTTCTATTAAACCATGAGCAGGCGTATTTTGTATTTGAGTTTTTATTTTGAACCCGATTTGTGTGCTGGTTCTTTTCGCAATTCTCCTTTGGTTCATGAATTGTCAAAACAGGCAGCAGCACTCAATACCCACATAGATTTACTGACAACATTGCCCAATAGGTACAAAAGTTTTGAAGTAGGTGCAGATGAGTTTGAAGTCATAGGAAATTTAAGTATCAGAAGGGCCCAAATTCCAAAACACAAGAGTGGTTTCTTAGATCAAATATTTTCATTTTATGCCTATTATCAATTTGTAAAAAAGCATACCAAAGGCAAACCGTACGATTTAGTTATAGCATCCTCTTCACGTCTATTTACTGCATTCTTAGCTAGGTTGCTAGCCAAACATAACAACTGTAAACTTTATTTAGATATCAGAGATATTTTTTCAGATACTATGAAAGATGTGAGTTTGCCTAAACCAATTAAATGGGTATTGATTCCAATGCTTGAACGCATAGAAAAATTCAGTTTTAAAAATGCGGCACACATCAATTTAATTTCTCAAGGTTTTGAACCGTATTTTAATAAGCATTATACCAAACCCAATTTTACTTATTATTCACATGGGGTAGATGATGAATTTATTGAACTAGGAGAAACAGATACCAAAACAGCAACAAAACCATATACCATTTTGTATGCAGGCAATATAGGAGAAGGGCAGGGCTTGCATGAAATTTTACCAGCTGCTGCTGCAAAGTTAGGTTCCGATTACCAATTTGTTATCTATGGAGATGGAGGCTGTAAACAATTATTAGAAGACCAAATCAAAAAGTTACAAATCAATAATATAGTCATTAATAAACCCATTCAGCGTAAAGATTTATTAAAGGCGTATCAGGAAGCAGATTTTTATTTTATTCATTTAAACGATTACCCTGCATTTGAAAAAGTATTGCCATCAAAGATATTTGAATTGGCTGCTCAACAAAAACCAATCATAGCAGGAGTTGGTGGCTATGCTGCTCAATTCCTTCAACAACATGTTCCCAATTTACTGCTGTTTAAGCCATGTCAAGCAGAAGAATTGGTTAGTCTACTCAATTCGTATTCGTATTACAAAGAAAAACGCAGTCAATTTATACATACTTTTAAAAGAGAAAGTATCAATGTTCAACTCGCTCAATCCATGTTAGCATGTCTTCCCAATCAATTACCAAACAACTAATTATTATTGGAGCAGGCGGGTTAGGCAGAGAAGTGCTCGATTTGGTTCAGCTCATTAATAAATTTGATAGGCAGTTTCAAATTTTAGGCTTTTCTGACGATGCTTTACCCAAAGGTTTTTTAATCAATGGGTACAAAATTTTAGGTTCACTTGCCGAATGTATGCAAATGCAACAGGTACAATTTGTAATTGCAATTGGCAATCCAAGTATTCGGTTAAAAGTGTACGAACAGTTGCGAAACCACCAAAAAGAACTGATTAATTTAATACATCCAACAGCCCAATTGAGCAGTTATGCAGGTATTGAACCCAATAGTGGGTTTATACTATTTGGGAATACGTTTATTGGACCTAATACAAAAATAGGCGCCAATGTGTTAATTCATACCAATACAGTCATTGGGCATGATTCTGTCATCGGATCACATACCATGGTTATGCAATCTTGTGTGTTGAATGGGATGGTTACTGTTGAAGAAGCTGTGCTCATTGGGCCTTCTAGTGTTGTAAACGGCAAACACTTGATCCGAAAAAGTAGCGTGTTAGCTGCAGGATCAAAGCTCGCCTAAGCCCAATTTTAGTGCATTAATTACTTGTTCTATTTCTTCTGTTTTTAACTCTGGGTATATCGGCAATGAAAGCACTTCATTACAGGCCTGTTCTGCATTTTTTAAACTGGTTCTAATGTTGCATTTACTTTGATAGGCAAGTTGTTGATCTACGGGCATAGGATAGTAAATAGCCGTGGCAATTCCTTTACGAGTTAAGTAATTTTTCAGAGCATCTCTCTTGCCACTTTTAATACGCAAGGTATATTGGTTGAATACATGCGAACAATTTGAAGCCTCAAAAGGAATGACTATTTCTGCCAAATCTTTGAATGCATTCGAATACAAATCGGCATTTGCTTTTCGCTTCAATTGAAAACTAGTTAACTGTTTCAACTTTACTTGTAATATAGCTGCTTGAAGGGTATCTAGTCTTGAATTTACACCAACCATTTCATGGATATATTGTTGTTGTTGGCCATGGTTTGCAATCATTCTAATTTGTTTGGCAAATAGGTCGTTGTTTGTAAACATTACCCCCCCATCTCCAAAACAACTCAAATTTTTAGTAGGGAAAAATGAACTGGTTCCGATGTCTCCCATACAGCCTGCAAAAGCACTTTTCCCAGAGTTAAATGTATAACTACTGCCAATTGCTTGTGCAGCATCCTCTAATACATATAATTTGTTTGTTTGAGCAATTGCTAATATTGCTTCCATATTGGCACATTGGCCAAACAAATGAACCGGAATGATTGCTTTTGTTTTAGGTCCAATACTGGCTTGAATACTTTCAATTGAAATACAAAAAGTACTTAAATCAATATCTACCAATACAGGAGTCAATCCCAAGAGTGCAATAACTTCAATGGTTGCAATGTATGTAAATGCAGGAACAATGACTTCGTCACCTGCTTGCAACTGCATAGCCATTAAAGCAATTTGTAATGCATCAGTGCCATTGCCACAACTGATCACATGCTTTACATTTAAATGTGTAGCAAGTTGGTTTTCAAAAGCGGTTATTTCTTTGCCTTTTATAAATTGTCCTTGTTCAATTACAGATTGTATAGCGGTATCTAGCTCTTGTTTGAGCTGTTGGTTTTGTCGCTTGATATCAAAAAATTGAATGCTATTTGTCATGGATTGAGGCATTTCAAATGACCATTACTGTATTTGTATTGTTCGTTAGACTGCTCGCATACAGCAAAGCCATTTTCATCCAATTTTAAACGCATTCCTGCTTTAGAAACCCATCCAATTTGTTGAGATGGATTACCCACTACCAATCCGTATGCCGGAACTGATTTAGTAACCACTGCTCCAGCTCCAATCATGGCATATTCTCCAATTTCAATTCCACAAAGTATGGTTGCATTGGCGCCTATGCTAGCTCCCTTTTTAACCAGCGTCGCCTTAAATTCATCTTTTCTTTCTATGAAACTTCTGGGGTTGATAACATTGGTAAATACCATACTTGGGCCAAGAAAAACATCGTCTTCGCAAGTAACACCACTGTAAATACTTACATTGTTTTGAATCTTCACCCCATTGCCAATTTGAACAGTAGGAGCAACCATTACATTTTGACCCAATACACAGTTGCTTCCAATTTGACAGTTTTTCATGATATGAGTAAAGTGCCATATATTGGTATTGCTTCCAATTTGGCATCCTTCATCAACGATGGAAGTTTCGTGAATAAAAAAATCAGCGGCTTCTAACATGCTTACAATTTAAAAGATTTTATGAGCTTTATAACATTAAATCATCTGAATGGAATTCAAAGTTTTGATTGACATTCATTTTAAAAGTCATGTGCCTGAGCCCATTCGAAATCCAGAGAACGGGTACCTGCAAAACTTGGTTGTAGGTAATGATTTGTAAAATGGTTTGTTGACTCAATTCAATATCAAATGCTTTGCATTCAACTAGTAAAATTGGCTTAGCTTCATTGTTGTAAACACAAATATCAAATCGTTTTTTGAGTGTATTAAATTGGAGTGTTTTTTCAACGGCAATTAAATTCCTTGAAATGCCAATGTGTTTGGTCAACGTATTTATAATATGTTGCCTTACCCATTCTTCGTTGGTTAATTGAACCCATATTTTTCTGATGGGGTCAAAAATTTGAGGCCCATTTGGACTTTGGTTTATTTTAGGCTCAAAAGCCGGCAAATTCAACCTCAATGGTTTAAAATAAAATACCTGCTATAGTGGCACTCAAATAAGAAGCCATTGTACCAATCATTAATGCTTTAAAACCCAATTTGGCTAAGTCTGCTCTTCTTTCAGGTGCCAATTCTCCGATGCCTCCAACCTGTATGGCAATAGAACTGAAATTGGCAAATCCACACAGCGCAAAACTGATAATCATAACTGATTTTGCTTGTAATAAATTACTGGCAATCATTGGTGAAAGTTTAGAATAAGCAACAAACTCATTGATGACCATTTTGGTCCCCATTAATGAGCCTGCCACTACTGTATCAGAAGATGGAACTCCCATGGTCCATGCCAATCCTGAAAATACCACTCCAAATAGTTTATCTAAACTCAATTGATTTAAATCTAAGCCGATGGTTTCAGGGGTTAAACCAATCATCACCAAAATGGCACCCAATTTGAGTAACAACAAATCGGCCAATGCAATCAATGCAATAAAGCCAATTAACATGGCTACCACATTTAATCCAACTTTTAATCCGTCAGATGCTCCGTGAGAAATTGCATCTAATAAATTTACATGTGCTTGTTTTACTTCTAATTTAATGTCTCCTTTTGTAGGAGACTCTTCAGTTTCAGGCCATACTATTTTAGAAATTACCAATGCCCCAGGAGCTGCCATGATACTTGCAGCTAATAAATAAGGTGCTGGTACACCCATAGAAATATAAACGGCCATTACACCACCTGCAATTGTTGCCATGCTTCCGCTCATACTAGCCAATAACTCACTTTTAGTCATGGTGTTAATGTATGGCTTAATCATGATTTGTGCTTCAACCTGCCCAACAAATGCACTCGCTACGTTTGACAATGCTTCACTACCGCTTACGCGCATCAACTTGTGAACAATACCTGCAAAAAATGAAACGATGCGTTGCATCAAACCAATATGGTATGCGATGTTTACAAGCACTGCTACAAAAATAATGGTAGGAATAATTTTAAACATAAATAGAAAGCTGTACCTATCGCCAAAAATTGGCTTCAGCAATTCAGGTTTAATGAGCCCTCCAAATACAAATTCACCACCTTGGTCGGCCAGTTGTAACAATTGTTCAATTTTACTGCCGACCCATGCAAATAAATGTTGACCAATACTCGTTTTTAAAATAAATATGGCCAATGCCAATTGAAGCAAAAGTCCACTAACAACCAATCGGTAGTTAATTGCTTTTCTGTTGTTTGAAAATAAGAATGCAATGCCTAACAATACTGCAATCCCAATAAGCCCTGTAAATCTTTCCATATTATTTGGTCCTTTTGTTTATTTCATCTCTGATTTGAACAGCAAAGCTGTATTCTTCCTGTTCAATTGCTTTTTCAAGTAAATCATTCAATTGTTGAAGTGAAAATTTTGAAAAATTTGTTGCACTGCTCTTTTTGGGCTCACTTCCTACTTCAATGTCCATGTCTGAATTGAGCATCAATTCATCAATGTCAATTTCAGAGTCTATGTCATCATCTTCATCATACTCGTCCAACTCATCGTCATCGTTTAAGTCTATTCCTGCAATATCCATTATTTCTGAGAAAGTGAAAATTGGACATTTAAACCTCACAGCAATAGCAATTGCATCAGATGTTCTTGCATCAATTTCACGAATTTCACCAAGTTGTTCGCAAATCAATTTGGCATGAAAAACGCCTTCATGAAGGTTGAAAATAACCACCTCATGCACGATGATGTCAAATGCTTTACAAAAATTCACAAATAAATCATGGGTCATGGGTCTAAAGGGTGCAATCTTTTCAATTTCAATAGCAATAGCTTGCGCTTCAAAACTACCAATGACAATAGGTAATTTCCTTTTGCCTTGCTCTTCGCTTAATATCAGCGTGTAGGAGCCACTGCTTTGTCCAGTGCTCAAACCTGAAATGATTAATTTAACCCTACCCATTGTTTGATTAGATGCTTCTTTTAGGCTTGAATAGATTTAGCCGCCTCTATTAATTGAGGTAACACTTCAAAGGCATCGCCTACAATGCCGTAGTCTGCCGCTTTGAAAAATGGTGCTTCTGGATCTTTGTTAATGGCAACAATTACTTTTGAAGAACTAACACCTGCCAAATGTTGAATAGCACCTGAAATGCCAATTGCAATATATAAATTGGGTTTAATGGTAATGCCTGTTTGGCCAACGTGTTCACTATGTGGTCTCCAATGCATATCGCTCACTGGTTTAGAACATGCAGTTGCAGCACCTAATAAATCAGCCAATTGTTCAACCATTCCCCAATGTTCTGGGCCTTTCATTCCTCTACCAGCGCTCACTACCAATTCAGCTTCTGTAAGGGCAATTTTGCCTGCTTGTTTACTCAATTCCAATGATTTGGTTTTGGCAATTTCTAGGCTTACAGTTGATTGCATTTTTTCTATTTCTGCACCTTTGTTAACTGCTGTTATGGTAAAAGTATTTGGTGCAATAGATATGACTTTTATGTCTGATTTTAATTCAACATTTGCAATGGCTTTTCCAGAGAAAACAGTTCTTTTTACAACAAATCCGTTTTCCAGTGTTGGTAAGCTAATGACATTACTTGCCATAGCTGCATTTAAGATGCCTGCAACCCTTGGCGCAATTAATTTTCCTGAATAGGTGTTTGCAAATACCACCTGTTTGGCATTGCAATTTTGAGCAGTATTAGCAAGTAACTCTGAGTACAATTCTGAATTAAAAGTACTTGTTTCTGCTTGGTCAAAAGTGAATACCTGATCGGCACCATAAGTTGCCAATAATTTCAATTGCTCTTCGTTTACTTGTCCAATAGAAATGGCTATACATTTTTGTTGAACAAGTTTACCCAATTCATGAGCATAAAATACGGCCTCTAGACTTGATTTTTTAAAGAGACCTTCACTGTTTTCTGCAAATACAATAACTGACATATCTAATAAATTATTTATTAATGGTTTGAACTTGCCAACCCTCGTTCATTTTGTATTTTGGGTTTTCTGGCAAGGCTAAATTCATGATTAAAGAAATACCAATTCCACCTGCCAATGAATAAAGCAGCGATTGGCCATAGTTTAATTTTTCATTGGCGCTTATATCAGACAAGGCTAAAGCAAACCCTGTGTAAGCCATTATATTAAGTGTTGATTTGATTGTTTTTCTTGCTAAACTGATTCTTCTGAAAGCGATGATGTCTTTGAACAAGATTTCCTTTTGCTGTAAACCTCGAATAAGCAAGTAATCAGCTGCCTTTTCGTTCAACCCATTGTAGCTATTTCCTACAAAAATACTTGAATCTGTTCCGTACAAAAAGTCAACATTGCTGAATTGTTTTTGTCCAAGATATCCATTGTAAAAAAGTGAAATCTGATCGCCATGTTTGATTGTAATTGTATACCCCTGCTCATTTCTAAATTGAACTTGTTGGGCTATGCAATTGGAGAATAAGCCCCCAAGTAGCATCAAAAATACACAACTAAAAAAAACAATTTTTTGCATTAGATTACTTTAGCCTCTTCATGTAATAACCTAATTAATTCTTTGGCATTGCTTGCTTCAACCATTTTACAAGATCCTTTAGCGGGAGGCAATTGGTAAGACAATACAGCCGTTAGTTGGTTTGATGCAGTAGGTTCAATTACTTGTAAAGGTTTGGTTCTTGCTGCCATAATTCCTCTCATATTTGGAATTCTTGGTTCAGTTAATTCTTTTTGCGCACTTACAACCATTGGAAGTGGGCAACTCACTTTTTCTTTTCCACCATCTATGTCTCTGTCCATTATAGCGGTATTGCCATCTATTTCAATACTGGTAATAACCTGAACACTAGGTAATTTTAATTTTGCAGCCAATAAGCCACAAACCATACCACCGTTGTAGTCTATACTTTCTCTACCTGTAAAAATGAGATCAAAGTTTTGATTGGCTGCATAATGAGCAATTTGATCGGCTACAAAAGAAGCATCGTTGGCTGCTGCATTGATTCTTACCGCATCATTTGCGCCAATAGCCAAAGCTTTTCTAATGCTGGCTTCACTTTCAGCTGTTCCAACATGAATAACAGTAACTGTACCACCTACTTTTTCAGTGATTTCAAGGGCTTTTGTTAAGGCCAATTCATCATACGGATTGATGATGTACTGCACGCCTGAAGTGTTGAATTTTGTTTCGTTTTCAATAAACGCTACCTTGGTAGTAGTGTCGGGAACATTGCTAATACAAACTAAGATTTTCATATTTTATTTATGTCACGGATTTAATGGTCGAAATATCCTGCAAATAATTGATTTTTTTCTAATTTGAATAACCATCTTGTCCCCATTTTTAAAAAATAGTCATCTTTGAAAAATTAAAATTGCGAAGAATGTCCGATTTAAAACTCATTAGAAAAGCCAAACTCATTGAAATGCTGACAGAAACACCCAATGATGTTTTTTTAAACTTTGCCTTGGCCATGGAAGAATTGGCATCAGAAAATTTACAATCAGCTGTCTGTAGTTTTCAAAAATGTATTGAAATCAATCCAAACCATATACCTGCAAGGTTTCAATTGGCAAAAATGGCTCAAGCAATAGGCAATCATTCACAGGCAATTTCGCTTTTAAATGAAGGCATAGAGCTATTGACAGCAGGAAACGACCGCAAAACCCTCAATGAATTCAGGGCATTGTTAGATGAAATTGAGTTCAGTTAGAAGGGAGCAATAGGTGGTAACTTTGAATCATTTTCAGGCTCATCGTCATCTATGCTCCAGTCATTTAACCTTGAACTCATGGTAATGGTGCCCAAGGCATCCTTAGAACTAGGAGAATCAAAGCCATAACGGTCTTCCATTAAGTCGGTAAATTTGGTGTAGTCTTTTAAGAAACGCAAACGAATGTTTTCAATGGCACCATGTCGGTTTTTAGCAATCATTACCTCTGCCTGTCCAGTTGTTGGTTCGCCTTCTTCCCATTCTGTTATATTGTAATATTCTGGCCTATAAATAAACATTACCATATCGGCATCTTGTTCAATAGAGCCTGATTCCCTTAAGTCAGAAAGCATGGGTCTGTTAGAATTTGTTCTTCTTTCAGTTTGACGACTCAATTGTGACAATGCAATTACAGGCACATCCAATTCTTTTGCCAATGCTTTCAATGACCTTGAAATATAACTCACTTCTTGCTCCCTGTTACCGTTTTTATTTCCAGTATCATCACCCCTCATCAATTGCAAGTAGTCAATTAATATCATAGAAATGTCGTTCTGTTGTTTCAATCTGCGGCATTTTGCACGCAATTCAAAAACTGAAAGAGCAGGGGTGTCGTCTATAAAAATAGGGGCATCACTCAAGCTGGCAATTTTTGCATTCAATTGTTCCCACTCGTAATCTTTTAATTCGCCAGTTCTGAGTTTGTGTCCAGAAATTTCAGCTTCAGAACTGATCATCCTGCTTACCATTTGCTTGTTTCCCATTTCAAGAGAAAATATAGCAACAGCCCTGGGTTTTTGATTGTCCCCTAAACCCTCAAACGAGGCATTTCTAGCAACACTTAATGCAAATGCAGTTTTACCCATACCAGGTCTGGCGGCAACAATAATTAAATCAGAACGTTGGAAACCTCCTGTTAGGTTATCAAGTTTGGTAAAACCAGAAGGAATACCGGTGTATTTGCCTGATTGTTGCTTTAAGTCTTCAATGTCTTTGAGCGTTTGTTTAACAACTGAATTGATATTCAAGTAAGAACGCTTGATATTGCCTTGAGACAATTCAAATAATTTTTTTTCGGCAGAGTCTAACAATTTAAAGGCATCTGAACTGTCCTCAAATGCTTCGTTTTGAATTTCACCAGAAATGCGAATCAGTTCTCTTTGTAAAAATTTTTCTGCAATGATTCGGGCATGCGATTCAATATTTGCTGCAGACGCTATGCGGTTGGTTAGCATAGTAATGTAGTAGGCGCCACCAACCAATTCCAATTGCCCTTTTTTTCTTAATTCTGCTGTAACTGTTAAAATATCAATGGGTTCAGCTTTGCTAAATAAATCAACAATTGCTTGGTAAATAAGGCTGTTGTTGTCTTTGTAAAAACTCGCTGGAGATAAAATTTCTGCAACAGTTGTGATGGCATGTTTTTCAAGCATGAGTGCTCCCAAAACCGCTTCTTCTAGTTCAAGAGCTTGAGGAGGTAATTTGCCTCCCTCAGGCAAAATGCTTTTGGTGATGGTTCTCTTTTTTCGGGTATCTTGTTTGTAATTGTCTTCCATGTTCCATTTGAATCTGTTGTAAAAATACGTTAGTGGGTCTTATTTTTTTACAACTTTAAATCTATCCACAATTTTGTTCTAAAGCTTGATAACTTGTGAGTATTAAAGTTAATAAAGTGTTAATGCTTGATTACTAGCTTATTCTTTTCAACAATTTGTTTTCGTTTTCAATGGAATTTTATTCAAACGCTGTATTTCCGTAGTACTGTCTATAAACTAACTAATTTTAATTCACAGTTTGCTGTGATTTATCTTTTACTTCACCGCAATATTTACTTTCTTGCATTTGTTTAATGAAGAACATATGCAGTTTAAACGCTCAAAAAATAGTTGTTTCTTTTTCCTGATTCTATCGTTTTGTTCCCTTACGGTAATAGCTCAGGTGAGTTCACAAAGAAAAACAACCAGTGCTGGAAGATTGGCTTTAACGGTAAACAATTACGCTACTTTTGGCAAGCCAGATGTGCGTTCAAATACACAAGGGCCTTCTTCTATGTGTTTCCCCAAAGGGAGTGGAGTAGAGCATTTGTTTGAAGCCGGACTTTGGATTGGGGCTTATGTTGATGGTCAAGTAAGAGTTAGTTCAAGTTCAGTAGATGCCTCTGCCGGATATACACCTGGGGGAAGCGGATTTGAATTCACACCAACAACTACAATCACCGAGAAGTCAAAGTTACCATCAAGTGCTAATTTTACAAGCTCTGCGGTATCTCACCAAGATTTTGTGATGAATTTTACAGATAGTTTTGTGGTTATTCCTGGAACTAGTTTTCCTATCAATGGTCATCAAAATCCACTTAAAGCAGCTTGTAAATTGGAAACCTATGCTTGGAATTATTCTTTTGCAGATTATTTTGTAATAGCCAACTATGAAATTACCAACCATTCCAATCAACGATGGGATTCTGTTTATTTAGGTATTTTTAGTGATTTGGTAGTTAGAAATGTCAATGTAACAAGAGATGCAAGTACTAGTTTTTTTAACAAAGGCAGAAATGGCATCAACAAAAAGTTAAATAGCATTTATTCTTACCAAAGTTTTGGCGATGATATAGCTTCTACACAATCCTATGGTGCCATTCAGTTTTTAGGCATTGACTGGAATGGATTATTTTTTAATCCTAATAAACCAGATACTTTCTTGAGTTTGGGATACCCAAAACCTAGTTTAAATTTTAATTTTTGGAATTTCAATTCAGTTGCAGCTCCTTGGAATAGCCCGGCATCTGATCAAGAACGTTATTTGAAACTCGCAAATGGAATTGACACTGTATCATTGTATGGGTCAAATGGTCCCATTTATGGACCTCCGGCAAATTGGTTGCAATTGTTGTCTGCAGGTCCATTGATCAGTGTGAATCCAGGAGAGAAATTTACTTTTACAGTTGCTTTTGTTTGTGCAGCTCAAAACGGACCTCTCAGCTACTTGCCATTAGGTAGTTCAAACATTATCACCACACCTGAGTCAGAGCAAGATTTAATTGAACATTTGAGTAGAACCCGTTCTACATACTTAGGAGAAGATCAAGACGAAAAAGGAGTTTTCAGACCTGATTTAGATTTGAATAATAATGGTAAATTAGACCGCTATGTACTTCCAGAACCTCCAAATTCGCCCCATACCAAAATTATTACAAGTGATGGTAAAATTGAAGTGTATTGGGACAGACATGCTGAAAATTCAATAGATCCAATTAGTCGTAAAAAAGATTTTGAAGGATACCGTTTGTATAGAACAAATATTGGAGATGACATGGGAACAGATTTGCTCGGGAAAGCTAATTTAATTAGTCAGTGGGATCGCGTTGGAAATGATGTTGGCTTCAATAATGGATTTAAAATGATTCAGCTTGACCAACCCATCAAATTTGATAACGATACCACTTTATATGCTTACAAATACACATTCAATAATATCAATAATGGTTGGCAACATTTGGTAATGGTAACTGCTTTTGACGAAGGAGATAAAGTAATGGGTATTGAGTCTCAGGAATCATCATTTACTGAAAGCGAATACAGAGCGTTTGCTGGTAAATTAGCCAACAATTTTGATGGTAAAGAGCTTAAAGTTGGGGTTTATCCAAATCCTTATAACACAAAGGCTGCTTGGGATGGTGAAAATACCCGACTCAGGAAATTGATGTTTTACAACCTACCTGCATCGGCCGAAATTGTTATTTACACGGCAAGTGGAGATGTGATCAATACCATTCAACACCAATCTGAAAATTACAATGGCAGTGATTCCCGTTGGTTCAATAATTTTGGTGATGTTTCAAAAACAGTTAACAGTGGTGGCGAACATGCATGGGACTTGCTCAACGATAGCAAAACACAGATAGCTACTGGGGTTTATTTATTTACAGTTAAAGACTTAAATTCAGGAATGGTTCAATCAGGAAGTTTTGCCATCATCAAATAATCAAAATGAAATTTTAGTGATGATTTTGTTTCAGGTTTAAAAGGGGTTGTTTTTGCTGTTTACAATATGTAGTTTTGTTTGCTAAATGGCAATTTTAAACATGAAAAAACTTTTACTATTTTTAGTATTTACAGGCATTTTAAGTCTGTTGAATGCACAAAATCCTTATCCAATTATTCCATTGCATGATGTGCAATTTGTGAGTGATTCCAAATTGACAGCAACGCCTCCTAATGATTCATCTGATTACATTAACCCTACTTTACAAAGTGCTCGTTACAAAGATACCATTCGTTTCGAAGGGTATGTGTTGTTTGATCCAAGATTGTATGGATTGTCTACAACAAAATCAAGAAGAGCAACTGTCATTGTAGCTGATACCAATGTTGGCCCTTGGGGCGGTGTAGAATTAATGTGTGATCCAGCTGGAATGGGAACCACTCTTAGTCAGTTAGTGAGTGACAATTCGTTTTATGACAACCTCAGACCTGGAACAAAAGTTCGTGTAACAGGTTTACTAAAACAATTCAGAGGTTCATCACCACCTGCGGGCTCTAAATTAGGGCATACTCAAATCAATGTCATTAAAGGAAATCCAATTTGGGACAATGGGGTAGAAATTTTGGACTTAAACCCTCACAAAATTGTACCTGTTTCATTAACGGTTGATTCACTCATGACAGGCAACGTAAATGTTGGACAAGTTGCTAATCCTGCCATAACAGAAAAATACGAAGGTGCTTATGTAGAATTGAAAAATGTTTCAGTTTTCACCCGAACTGTCAATGGTTCACGTTGGACTTGGTCAGTAGCTGATGCCAATGGTAATGCCATCGATATCAGTGATTTTTCAGCATGGTATAGAAATGACAACAACAGCGAGGATTCTTTGCCTGCTAACCGTTTTACACCTCCAATTATTGGCTCTAAATTATCTTATATCAGAGGTGTTGTCATTCATTCACTGATTGCTGGTGAATATAAATATGTATTGGCTCCCCTAACTCCATCTGATTTAGGTTCTGCTGTTTATATGCCTCCAACATTGGCTTCTAAAACAAGAATGCCTGCTGTTGCTACTTCAACTGATGCTGTAACCATTTCTGCAAAAGTAAACCAAGGCGATTTTCCTGTTAGCAAAGTAGAAGTTTTTTATGCTGCTGGATTAGGCAATTCTCAATTTTCAAATGTTACCCTAACAAGAAATACTTGGCCAAATGATACCATGATTTGGTCTGGAAATGTTCCAGCTCAAGCAAATGGAGCAATTGTTAAATATTTCATTAAAATGACTGATGCTTTCTACGAGGTATGTAAGGAAGGGTTTAAAGACTTTCAGATAAGTTCATTCGGTATAGACAATTGGAACGATTTGGAAC
>CAISCU010000012.1 GCA_903883965.1 uncultured Bacteroidota bacterium | reverse complement strand
TTGTGGCAAATTGTGAACTGCTCTTCCTGTTAAAACCAATCCGCCCCAGTTACCCGGACCTCTTAAGCCTGTGCCATTGTTTGAGGTAAATACAATTGGTTCAGCCAAAGTACCTTTAGCAATTAATTTAGCACCTCTTGTTATGATCAAGGTACCTTTTCCGGTTCCTCTAATAATGGTTCCCGGTTCAATGGTTAAGGTTGCATTGTTGGTTACATAAACATAGCCATCATTTAAAAGGTATACTTTGTCTTTGGTCCATGTAGTGTTGCTGCTAATGTCTCCTCCATTGATGGTTTCTGTTGTACTCGGGTAAACCGTGTTCTGTGGATCAAAATTGGTCCATCCCAAAGTCCAGTCTTTGGTTGAGTCTGGAGACAATGCTCCTCGGTAAGTGGTAGGAGTAAAAAAGTTACTTTGTGCAAAGCCAATTAGGGCTATGCATGAAAACACAAAAAGTGTAATGATTTTTTTCATTTTTATAAATTCACAATTAAGTAATACAAACGCAAACTTCATGCTTGTATATTAATTTTATGTGAGCCGATTATTAAGTTATGGTAATATGAGCCCCTTTGTTAATGTTATTTTAACAGCTAGAACTTATAGGTAACAGAAAGCGAATAGCTTGTACCAACTTTATATGACCAGATTACAGCATCTTTACTTGCATCAAAAGATTGGTTGTTGTCTTTGTTCTGATAGAAAACAATGTTTTGCGCCAACAAATCTCTCACACCAACTCTCAAGTCAAGGTTCTTGAAAAAAGTTTTATTGAACTGTAAATCAATGATGGTTCTAGGCTTTTCCCAATAGCTCGCATATTCAGAATTTCCAGCATTGGTAATTCTTTCACCTATTCTATTTAGCATAAACGATGCGCCCCAGGCTTGTTTAGGATGTGAGTATTGAATACCAGTATTTACGATATATGGAGATTGACCTTGTAATGGCCTTTCATTGGTTTCTTTGGCTATCACAGTTGACAAATCAACCTTTGATTGGATGTAGGCAAAATTACCCAATAAATTAAACTCCGATAAGAAATGGCCCTCTTTGGTATTTAAAAGCCTTCCAAGATTTAATTTATAATCAACTTCAACACCATAATTTTCAGCCTTTGGAACATTTTGATAAGTCATGATTCTTGGGCTTCCACCAGAAAATAAAATCTTTTCAATGGGGTTGTTAAACTCTTTGTAAAACAAAGACATGGAAACTACTTGGCCTGCACTTGGATACCATTCAACACGAAAATCGTAATTGGCAATTTTGGTTCTTTGTAAATTTGAATTCCCCTCAACCAATAACAAATCATTGAAATCATAAAATTGGAATGAAGCCAATTCTCTAAATTCAGGCCTAGATACCGTTTGTGAATAAGATGCTCTGAGGTTAATTTTATCAGTTAATTCATACACAGCATTCAGTGAAGGTAAGATATCTGTTACCAAGGTGTCTATTTCAAATTTTTCATTGATTCCTGTTCTGTAGGTACTTAATTTCTGATTGTATGATTCTAATCTAACACCGTAAATAAGTTTAAACCTCGCACCAATCTTGCTATCAATTCTAAAATAACCTGCAAACAAATTACTTGAGGCAGTATAAGCATCAGTTGGCGTAGTAACTTCTTTCAATACGAATCCGTTGGTATCAATATGACTTGGCGCAAAAATTTCGTTCACTGGCATACTCAGGTAAGTATTTGTGAATACTGATTGAACAGCAGGAGACAAACTATAACCCAATTGCCTTGCATCAAAATTTCGGTCTCTCAATTGAAAATATACGCCGGTTTTTATTTCATGTTTAATTGAACCCGTTTTAACTGGTGAACTCAAATCAAAGTTACCACTGTAACTATTGTCATTTTGGGTTGAATAGAACCTGCCTGCTACATCTGGTTGTGCAGTTGCTTGAACTGGCACCGAATAGTTGTATTGTTCAGGAATACTAGGATCTGTAATAAAAGCCCTTTGATACTTAATTCGTCTAAAATCAGGTACAATTCTATTGAGTTTATTGTAAGCTACAGACCAGTTTAATTTGGTTTTCTGGTTACGTAAAACATGCTCAGCATTGATTTGATGACTGTTTAAAATATTTTGTGTGTACCACATGGCATAAGAAATCTGGTCAAAACCATTCATTAAATCCTTTCCAGAACGGACCGTCGTTTGGTCGTTTGTGTTTACATTTAAGATATTTTTAAATGAAATCTTATTCATTTTACCTTTTAAACTAAAATTCCATAACAAGCCATTGAGGGTATTGGTGGTTGATTGTTGGTCGATGTATTCGTATAAGGTACCGTTGTTGTCATAGTCTTTTCTAACAATTTCTTGGTTATTAGGAGTTACCTGACTAGTTAAAGCAAACACACTCCCCATTTCGAGTTTTGATAACTTCTTGGTTTGACCCATGCTAAATTGAACAGAACTACCTAGCATTCCCTTAACCTGTTGAATGGCAAAATTATTGGGCAACAAATGTGCAACTCCAACCAATCTTTTTACATCAGCCATATTTTGGATGTTCTTCTGGTAATCAGTCATGGTTTTGTTATCGGGGAATGCATTTGGAAGACTCCTGGTTCCGTCATCAATGCCCAATAAATCAGTACCACCTGACACATTTTTCATGAAAGGTTTAAAAGTAGTTAAGGTATTGAAAGAACTGCCAATACTCAATTGGTAAAAATCCTTTTCAGGAATATCTTTGGTTTTAACTTGGATAATTCCACCAGCAAATTCAGCTGATAAATCAGGTGTAGCCGATTTGATAATAACCAAATTATCTATGAGATTAGCTGGAAAAATATCAAATGCAAAAGCCCTTCTGTCTGGCTCTGAACTAGGTAATGGCGATCCATTGATGAATGCAGCGTTGTATCTGTCTGGTAAACCTCTGATAACGGCGTATTTATTGTCTTGAATGGTAGCCCCACTCACACGTTTTAAAACATCACCTGTATTGCGGTCTGGGGTTTTACGAATCACCTCTGTAGATAAGCCATCTGAAATTGAACTCGCATTTTTTTGTTGAACCAATAATGTTGCAGCAGACTCCCTTTTCAATTCTGCTTGAACCACTACTTCGTTCAATTCTTTTTGCGTGGCTTTTAAACCCACATTGATTGTTTCTGTTTTACCTGCAGCAATAACTATTCCTTGAAGCGTTTTTTTTGCATACGAAACATATGAGAACACCACATTATAAGTGCCAGGTTTGATGTTCTGCAACTTGAAATTTCCTTCATAATCTGAAGTTGTTCCTAAATTAGTTCCTTCTATAGTAACAGTAACCCCAATTAGCTCTTCTCCCGTTTTGGCATCGTTGATTTTACCCAAGATATTTCCATTTTGAGCCATTAGGCCAATATTAAGAAATAGTAAATTCGAAAGGATAAATAATGATTTAATTTTACAGCAATTCATGTTTGTTTTGATCTGCTGCAAAGCTAAATGCCCAAAAAATGACGGAAGTTAGGACAATGTTACCATTAGTTTAATTCAATATTTACATAATGTTAAGCCAATGTTAAGTGTTTTTATGAAATCACTTTCATATTCTTCCCAACTTTAATAAAAGCCGCTATTGCTTTGTCTAAATCAGCACGCTCATGTCCTGCACTAATTTGAACCCTTATTCTGGCTTGTCCCTTTGGTACAACTGGATAATAGAATCCTACAACATAAATACCTTCTTCCAATAATGCTGCTGCAAATTCTTGAGAAAGCTTGGCATCATACAGCATAACAGGTACAATTGGATGTATGCCTGGTTTGATATCAAAACCAGCTTCTGCAATAGATTTTCTAAAGTAGGCTGTGTTTTCCCATAGCTTGTCTCTTAAAGCTGTACTGGCGCTCAACATATCAAACACGGCAATACCCGCACCAACAATTGATGGAGCCAATGTATTCGAAAATAAATAAGGTCTAGATCTTTGTCTGAGTAGGTCAATGATTTCCTTTTTACCTGAGGTAAAGCCACCCATGGCACCACCCAAAGCCTTACCCAATGTACCTGTAATGATATCAATTTTACCCATTACATCATTGTGTTCATGGGTTCCTCTACCCGTTTGTCCCATAAATCCACTGGCATGACATTCATCAACCATGATCAAGGCATTGTACTGTTCGGCCAACTGAACAATTTTGTCTAATTGCGCAATGGTTCCATCCATGCTAAAAACTCCATCCGTTACTATGATTCTGTTTCTGCAGTGCTGTGTTGCTTTTAGTTTTTCTTCTAAATCAGCCATGTTATTATGGTCGTAACGATGCCTTTCGGCTTTACACAAACGAACACCATCTATGATACTTGCATGGTTCAATGCATCACTAATGATTGCATCTTCTTCATTAAACAAAGGTTCAAATACGCCGCCATTGGCATCAAAAGCTGCAGCGTACAAAATGGTATCTTCTGTTCCTAAAAACTGCGAAATTTTTTGTTCCAAAGTTTTATGAATGTCTTGGGTTCCACAAATGAACCTAACTGAACTCATTCCAAATCCATGGGTATCAATTGCCTGTTTGGCAGCTGCTGTCACCAAAGGGTGAGAAGACAATCCCAAGTAATTATTTGCACAAAAAATCAGTACTTCTTTGCCATCATTCAGGCTCACTTTTGCGCCTTGAGGACTGGTAATAATTCTTTCACTTTTATAAAGCCCAGCTTCTTTAATGGAATTGATTTCTAGTTTGAGTTGATTTTCTAATGCTCCGTACATGGTAATTATTTTTGGACAAAAATAAAAAACAAGCGCCAAATTATGTTGTCTGTTCAGAATTAAATCTGTTCTACTGTTTTAAAATCTTGGTAAAACAAATTTGTCCCCCACTATTTTCTATGGCCAACAAGTACATTCCAGGGTTTATACCAGTTAAATGAATGGAAGCATTGTGATCAAGTTGAAAGGTTTCAATTAATTTACCTTGCAAATCATACAAAACAGCCTGTTTCAATGGCAATAAGCCCGTTGGTTGTATAAATAGTTCATCTTTTACTGGATTTGGATACAATTTAAATGGTGTTTGAACTGCATTTAATTTTTCTATACCACTAATGACACCATTGAGTTGAATGTGAAACATTTCTATTCCACCTTTTGAATTGCCTATTACCATACTTAAAGGACCGTTTTGTGAGAGGCTACCAGCAAAAGCTGCACTTCTTTTACCAAATTGAATGGCACTTGAAGTACCTGCACTGTCTTCTTTAAATAGCCTTTTTAATGGTTCATATATTCTGCCTGGCATTAAATCAAAATTGGGATAAAGTGCTATTGAACCATCATTGCCTCCTAATACCAACTCCTTTTTACCATCTTTGTCTAAATCGCATACAAATGGTGTTGAATAGCCATCAAAATAGTACCGAGTATCACCATAATCAAAAAAATCGGCACTTGAAATATTACCAATAGAATCTAAATCAGGCTTGCTATTAAATTGAGGAACTGTTGCTGAACCCTTGTTTTGAAAATAAACCAGACTGCCATTTTTTCTGCCTGCAACTATATCTAAAGAGCCATCGTTGTTCATGTCTACAAGTTGAGGAGTGATGTAAGTGCCTCCATACATGTTAAAATAAGTACTAGAAATTTTTTCAAAATCATTGAATTTTCCATTGGTACTTTTATTTTGGTAATAGTGGAAATTCCCGTTTAAATCGCCAATCAATAAATCAGGTTTACCATCCCCATTTAAATCGCCAAAACAAGGGTGCATTTGATAGATGCTATTTACCCCAGCACTGGAGTTGATTTTTAAAAAATTGGTGTCTACTAATTCAAAATAAACTTGTTGTTGTTTTGACTTGTTTAAAAACAAAACCATTCTGTCGTTGGCGTTTTTAGTTTGTGTATATTCTCCTTGGGTGCAAACAATTAAATCTTGATCACCATCTGCATCTATATCTATCAAAATAGGTTTAGCCCCAGTTCCTAAATCGAGCATGGTATTGCATAAAAAATTGTCATTGACAAATTGGTATTTGTCTTGGTTACTTGAACCTATATTTTGGTAGTAATGTACCATATTACTGGTTCTACCACCTATGTCAGCATTGGGTGCTAGCAATAAATCTTTCTTACCATCTGCATTCACATCAATTTTAAAACAAGCTGGAAAGGTTTCAATTGTAGCTGCAATAGTTTCACTTGGGAATGCGGTATCCTGAGCTACAATAGAATCTCTACCCAAACTGTTTTGCCATTTGCCATTTTGCAACATCAATACAGAATTGAATCCAACATCGCCATACAGAACTTCTTTAGCGCCGTCTCCATTGACATCAATTAAACATACTGAGCTTCCGTTGTGTGCCCCATGGGCTTTGTAATTAGAATAACAGGGAGAATTGTCGTGAAGCTTAAAGCCATTTTTATTAACCAGATAACTGGTATAACCCCAGCATTCATCTCGGAAAACAAAAAGTAGAGAGTCTTTTTGATACCCCTTTTCTACACTTACATTTTGGGCATACGAAAAAGTATTTTTCCCATAACCAAAATACAACAAATCTAAATCTCCATCATTGTCTACATCTTCAATAGAGGGTATATCCATGTTTTGAATGCCAATATTAGACGGTGGTAAGGCTACAGTTCCTGTATCGAACAATTGGTTTTTAGATTGATAAAAAGACAGTTGATTCCCAGAACTTGTATTTTTTAAATAACGTATGCCATGGGTCCAAATCAGTTTGTCTTTTTCTGGCTGGACATTTAAATCAACTTCACTAAAAATATCTGGTTTTCCATCTCCATCATAATCACGTAACAATGCCCAAGAATTGAGCCTTGGAAATTGTATTGCATATTCAGGTGCAAACAAAAATTCTCCATTGCCTAGTCTGATAAATGTATGAACACTGTTACCCGTTCGGTCAAACACAAACAAATCTTGGTTGCCATCGTTGTTCAGATCTATCTCAGAAAATTGAGGTGCATTTAAGCCTCCAGCAAATGCGTTTAAAAGCGTATCAGAAGCAAATGGTCTTTGTATTTTAGCTTGCTGGTTTCTAACAAAATAAAGTGGTTGCCCAAAAACAACATGCAAGTTCAAAAAACAAAAAAAGACAAAACTGAAGATTTTCATGAATGATGAATTTTGTTGTAAATTTAACTTAATTGCCCCTTAGAAATTGAATATACTAAAATATGACTATTGAAGCGATATACCAACGGTTTTTGAAGCACCCTAATATTTGTACTGATACCCGTAAAATCTCAAAGGGTTGCTTCTTTATTGCACTAAAAGGTGCCAATTTCAATGGAAATACATTTGCTGAAAAAGCAATTGAAATGGGTGCTGCTTGTGCATTGGTAGATGAAGTAATTTACTATAAAGAGAGCCAAAACTTTATATTGGTTGATGATTGTTTAAAAACCCTACAAGAGCTAGCAAGCTACCACAGACAGCAATTGAATATTCCAGTTATTGCCATTGTTGGCTCTAATGGAAAAACAACTACTAAGGAGTTGCTCTATGCCGTATTGAGTCAAGAATTTAAAGTGCATACCACACCTGGTAATTTTAACAACCATATTGGATTGCCGTTAACATTATTGCTTTTAGATGCCACACATGAAATTGCAGTGATAGAAATGGGAGCCAATCATGAAGGAGAAAACTGGTTGTTGTGTGAAATAGCAAAGCCCAATTTAGGATTGGTCACCAACAATGGAAAAGACCACTTAGAAGGTTTTGGAGACATTGAAGGAGTAAAACGTTCAAACAAAGAGCTGTACGATTATTTACAATTCAACAATGGCATTGCCTTTGTAAACAAACACGATGCAACTTTGGTAGATATGGCTAAAGCTGTAACTCACCTACAAACCTATGCTGCCAATTATACCGGTAATCAGATAGCTGCAGATTTTGCATTACAAGCTATTCAATTGCAACCAAACATTCAGTTTCAGTTAGCAGATAATTTACCAGTTGAAAGTGTTTTAAGTGGCAGTTACAATTTTGATAACATTGCTGCAGCTGTTGTAATTGGAAACTATTTTAAAATGAAAAATGCCGCTATTGCCAAAGGAATAGAATCTTATAAACCAAGCAATTTGAGGTCACAAGTGATAGAAAAACCACACAATAAAATATTTTTAGATGCATACAACGCCAATCCGAGTAGTATGGAATTGAGCATTAAAAATTTCATGGCCATGCCAGGTGAAAATAAGATTTTGGTATTGGGAGATATGTTTGAACTGGGCAAGTTTGAAGCAGAAGAACACCAAGCCATAGTGAATTTATGTATAGAACTCGGATTAACGCCTAACCAAGTATGGCTAGTAGGTAAGGCTTTTGCCAGTACCCAAGCAAACTTTAAAAAATTCTCCGATACCCAAGCATGTATGCTATTTTTACAAAACAACCCATTGGAACATGCCTTTGTATTTTTAAAAGGTTCTAGGGGAATGAAATTAGAAACATTGCTTGATGTGATAGGTTAATTGTTAAAAGAAATCCTACAGTGCATAAAAAAGCCCCGCAACAAAGTTGCGGGGCTTTTTTAATATATAAACTCTACTAATTAATTGCCTTTTTTAGTCATATCTCCCACACGGTCCATCACACATCTGAAACCAATGTTTGCTGTTGATTGCTCTTGGTCTAAATACCTTCTGGTACCTGGGCTCATGAAATAAGCTCTGTCAGACCAAGAACCCCCTTTGTAAACCCTGGCTGCGTTGTCAATTAATGAGGTTACACCAAAATCGTACTTTTGTTCTAAGTCAGTGTATTGTAGCTCATCTTTGAAACCAATGTTATCGGCTCTTTTGTAGTTTCTTCTTTTGATATTGTCTTCTTCAGTTACATCAATATAGATTAAACGGCCTAAGCTGTCTTTTTCAGAAATATAGCCATCTGCATCTTGTTTGTATTTTTTGTAACTGTTACCACGGTAAGGGTTAAAACCTGTCATGTCTTCTAAGTTCAACGGACGGTAAATATCGTTAGTCCACTCACTCACATTGCCCGCCATATGGAACAATCCGGCATCATTTGGAACAAAGCTTTCGTCTTTTACTTTGTAGGTATAAATGGCTTTGTCGTTTAAGTTACCTGCAATACCAGCTCCATCACCACGACCACGGGTATAGTTGGCATACATTCTACCCCTACTTTTCTCAGAATCACTTCTACGTAAAGTTAAGCCATTCCATGGATATATGCGTTTCACGTCAACGTTCTCATTGAAAGAAGCAGTTTTATAACCGTTGGCAGCATATTCCCATTCAGCTTCAGTAGGTAAACGGTAGCTTGGCAATAAAATACCATCTTCCATTCTTACCTGTCTGGTTTTACCTCCTGGCGCATAGTCTCTCAACTCTTTTTTAACAGATGGTGTATACAACCCTAGCAAATAAGCTTCTGTATTGAAATTTTGTTCGCCAGTTTGTTTTTGAATATCCAAATTGATTAAACCTTCGCGCACCATGATCATTTCGTTTACACGGTCAGTTCTCCATTTGCAATACTCATTGGCTTGTACCCAACTTACACCAACCACTGGATATTCTCTGTAGGCTGGGTGTCTTAAGTAATACAATACATAAGGTTCGTTGTAAGACAATTTATTTCTCCAAACCAAAGTATCAGGCAATGCATTTTTATAGATAACTGGGTTATCAGCATATTGACGCATGATCCAATGTAAATATTCTAAATAGTGGAAATTGGTTACCTCAGTTTCGTCCATATAAAAACTGCTCACCGAAATTCTACGTTTTAGATTGTTGTGGTCGTAAGTTAAATCTTGCTCACTTGCGCCCATGGTGAATGTTCCACCTTCAACAAATACCAAACCCGGACCGGTTTCTTGCTCTTTGAATTTGTGTTTTTCAAATCCACCCCATTTAGAGTCGTTGTATTTCCATCCTGTAGTGCTGGATTTTCCGGCTCTATTACAAGCGATGGAGCCAACTAACAAAGACCCAACGAGTGCGAATACCAATGATTTTGAACCCATTTTCATTTCAGTTTCAATTTAATTTTTTGTTGTTTCATGAACCAGTTTAAGCAAGCCAGGCTACTCTATCCAATTCATGTAATTTTCAAATATAACGGATTTTTTATAAAAAAAAGTCTTCTCAGTAAATATTACAACTGCGGACATTTAATTGCTTTGCCAAAACGCCTGTTGTTGTAGGCTGGTTTGAGCTCAATTACCATCGACAATTCATGCGAGCCAACTGCTACAGTAGCCGCTTTTGAAATAACTGCATCATAACTGTAACCTATTTTGAACGCATTGAATCTCAGGCCTGCCATTACAATAAAAGCATCGGAATTTTTGGAAGTTTGTCTAAACCAGGCACCAAGTGTTAAGGCTTTTTGTTTGACATAAAAACCTGCGTTCATTTGAAAGAAATTCCTTTGTTGCATGAACAAAATATTGGGTGAGAGACTAATTTGGTCTTCTTCGTAACGGGCGCTGTTCAAAGGAATGTTAATGCCTGCATGTAAAGTATATCTTCTTGGCAATTTGAGCGAACTAGAATCTGCGTTTTGGTAGTAAAAAGATTGGTTGGGCTCTGTTAAATTATGGACAGCCAATCCTGTAAAAATGTTTTTGTTAAAAAAAAGCACACCAGCTCCAAAGTTCATGAAGCTGATATTTTCTTGAGGTACGCTCTCTTTTGTAGGCAAAACTGGTCCTCGCACGGGATCAATCATGTCTTCAAAAATGAATTTACTGAAATCGAAGCGTTTTTGAACCAAACCGCCCTGAATAGCTGCATTGAATCCCCATTCACGGTTCAATTGTGCGTTAAAGGCATAAATTGCAGAAAATGAACTGGTGGTTAAAAAACCATCACCTGCAACATCATATGAACTGATCATTCCAATACCACTTTTTACTTTAGGTATGTATGCATCAAATGCGGCAACGGCAGTTCTGTAATTATTAGTTAAACCTGTATATTGGTTTCTGGCTGAAATACCCAATCGAATATTTTTGGCAGCACCAGTCATGGCTGGGTTAGTATACAAAGGAGCAGCATAAAACTGACTCAACTCAGGGTCTTGACAATATCCAATGACAGACAACAATATGCCAACAAACAGCAGGACTGTTTTTTTCAGGTATTGGTATAAATTCAAAATTTGAGCTTGATAAAACATTTGCGTGTTTTTCAATTGTCGTTAAAATTCAGGACATCTCATAGGTCTGAGGGTCTTCTTAGGCGTTTTCTTTTTCAATTCAAATGAAAGGGATACCTCATGCGAATTGGTTGCACCTGGTCTGGCATCACTGATGGTTGCATCGTATGAATAACCTATTCTTACTTTGGGTGTACGAATACCTATTAAGAAAATAACTGCGTCAGCATTGACAGTATTTGCCCTGTAATAAACACCTCCAACATATGAACCTCTGCTTGCGTACATACCCAAATTTAACTGATTGAATTGTCTTTGAGATTTAAACAACACATTTGGATATAAGTTTGATTGGTATTTTGGATTTCTGCTTTCTACCAAAGGTATAACCAAGCCCAAATTGGCTGTATAACGCTGAGGAATGATATTTGGCTTGACCGAATTTACATTTTTGAAAAAATCTTGGGTAGGCTCTAGGAGGTTGTGAACCGCAACACCAAAATAAAAGTTTTTACTGTAACCTGTAATACCTGCTGCAAAATTTGCGGGAATAGTGATGGTTGGATTTAAATCTCCATTTAAACTTGCCAATTCAGCACTTTTTTCTTTGGTAAAACCTGTCTGAAAACTGATTTGATCGTACCAAGTAAGCTTAGAAAAATCAACTGATTTTTGCATGAAACCCAACTGTACTGCAGCTCTCATGGTAAATTTTCTAGTAACTGGAATTTGGTAAGCGTACATGGCACTGATATTTACCGTTCTCAATGTACCTACACCTTGTTCATCAAATGAGGCTTGAATACCTATACCACCATTGATTGCATCAAAATGTTCATCGTAACTAACTGTTCCAGTTCTGAATGAACCTGGAATACCTGGCCATTGCTGCCTAAAATTAGTAACTATTCTACCAACAGTTTGGGTTCCTGCAAAAGCAGGATTTGTATAAATAGGATTTGCGTAGAATTGCGAAAACTGAGGATCCTGCGCAAACGCGAAAGGAGCCTGAAATAGGGCCCATAGGAGTATAAACAGATGTACCTTTTTTGAAAAGGTTTTATGTAAGGTCATGTATCTTTCTGCTCCGTTTGAGTAATTTTAAAGATTGCAATTATAGTGTTTCTGCTAAATAATGTTTAAACCATAAAACAATTTGTTTTTATTTGTTTACGTTTAAATTTACAATTAGCAATTTTCAATAATAAGTATTTTGAAGTCCACATTCCACTATTTTAAGTATTTGAGCCTAAAAAAACTGAAAAATTATTACTTAATTTTTCTGCTGTGCCTGAGTTTCAGCCTTTCTGAGGCTCAAACCATCCAAATTAAAAGGCAATTAAAATGGACGCATAAAGCAATATCTGAAAGCAACTTGCATTTTGAAGGGGCTATTTTGAACAGTAAAAACAACTTACCCTATTTTGTTGAAGTAATTGATTTGAAGGGAAATGACCTAGAATCTGTAGTGCTGTTACCCATTAAAACTACCTCAATCAATGGAACCAACAGCAATCAGTTGATTGAAAACAACTTTAATTTGAATTACCAATTGAAATTTGCCCGTAAAAAACCTCAATTAATTGTAAGCTTATTGCCTTTACAAAAAAATGGTAGTCAAATCATTGCATTAGAAGATTTTGAAATAAGCATCAAAACCAAACCATTGGTATTGAAACAGCATAGCTCTAAAACAGCTAGTCATTCAGTATTGGCCACTGGCGATTGGTACAAATTTGGAACCACACAAAACGGAATTTTCAGGCTAGATTACAATACACTTAAAAATTTAGGCCTGAATCCTGATCAAATCAATCCAATCAATATCAAGCTTTATGGTAATGGCGCAGGCATGTTGCCTACAGCTAATAATGCAAGTCGTTTCGATGATTTACACGAAATACCAATAGTAGTAAAAGGAGAAAACGATGGAAAATTCAATACCAACGACTACCTTCTATTTTATGGCCAATCACAAATTGACAATTGGAAATACAATAATACGAGTAAACAGTACGAGCATGTTTCAAATTTATTTGCAGATACTGTTTATTACTTTTTAACCATTGGCAATTCACCCGGGCAGAGAATACAGGTAATGAACCAAACATTGCTTCCTAATTACGAAAGCTCCAATGGAGACTTTACCTACTTGTACGAGCAAGAAAAGGTAAACTTAACCAAATCGGGTAAAATTTGGCTAGGCGAAGAATTTTCAAGAGTGCCACAACAATCATTTGGGCTAAGCATTCCCAATTTATTAACGGGCGAGAACATTTTAATAAAGTCATCAGCAACAGGAAGGGCAATTGCAACTAGTTCGTTTGATGTTTCAGTAAATGGAACTTCCGTATTCAACCACCAACTTTCTCCTGTTACAGGTGGTTATGATAGACCCTATGCTTGTCAGTTGAACCAACTATTTGCAAATTTTAAAAGCAATAGCAACGCACTTAATATAACCTATACCTATCAGCCAGGAGCTCCTGGAGGCATGGCTTGGCTTGACTTTTTTGAAATACAGGCGAGGCAACAACTCAGAAACAATACAGGTAATTTTCTCTTCAAAGACAAACAAAGTATTGGAACCGGTAACTTAACTAAATTCACTATTGGATCGGGCAGAAATTTAACTATTTGGGACGTGAGCAATCCTGTTGAACCCTTTGAAATTACTGCTAACTTTTTAAACAATACAGTTTCGTTTGTAACACCTACCGATTCATTGAAACTATTTTGTGCATTTGATGGCAGTAATTTTTTACAAATCAAACCCATAGGAAAAATACCTAACCAAGATTTACATGCATCAATGCCCTCGAATGGTATCATTGTCTACCACCCTGAGTTTTTTAAACCTGCACAAAGACTGGCAAAGCACCATCAAGAAAAAAATGGCTTGAACATTCAGCTAGTTAACATTCAAGAAATTTACAATGAGTTTTCAGGTGGTGCTTGTGATGTAAGTGCTGTGAGAGATTTTTTAAAACTATTGTATAACAATGCGCCAACTGCAGCAGATTTTGCCGAAAATGTACTCCTGTTTGGTAGGGCCAGTTATGATTACAAAAATCGCATGACCAACAATTCTAACTTTATACCTGTATTTGAAAGTTACGAATCTTTTGACCCAACTGAAACGTATTGCAGTGATGATTATACTGCATTTTTAGATGCCAACGAAGGCCTCTGGGACAGCGGATCTGATAATGGAGAATTAATGGACATTGGGCTGGGTAGACTTCCTGTATCTAATGAATCGGAAGCAGATGCCTTGGTAAACAAACTCATTTCATATGCCAACAATAGTGCATTTGGAGATTGGAGAAACAATGTGGTTTTTATGGCAGACGACGAAGACTATAACATTCACCAAAACCAATCCAATACTTTGGCAAATAATCTGTTTGCCAAATACCCTGTTTACAATATCAAAAAAATATTTTTGGATGCGTATCCAAGAGAAGTTACCTCTGGAGGAGCAAGGTATCCTGGAGCCAATAAAGCCATGAACGACGCCATTGAAAAAGGCTGTTTATTGTTCAATTATACTGGCCATGGTGGCGAGGTTGGATTGACTGCAGAGCGTGTTCTTGGATTAGACGATATTAACAGTTGGAGCAATGCCAATAAATTACCTTTGTTTTTGACGGCAACTTGCGAATTCAGCAGATTTGACGACCCAGGAAGGATATCTGCCGGCGAACAGGTTTTATTGCAACCAAATGGAGGTGCTATGGGTTTGTTTACTACAGTTAGGTTGGTGTTCTCCGGACAAAATGAAGTGCTCAATAAAAAGTTTTATGAAAAAGCAGGTTTAGATTCAGTTAGCCAATTGAACCCACCCAATTTGGGTAAAGTTTTATTGCTGACTAAAAATGCTTACTTAGACAAAAACACCCGAAACTTTACCTACTTGGGAGACCCCTTTTTAAAATTGGCATTCCCTCAGCAACGCATTGTACTTTCAACAGTAAACAACCAAGCTATCGGTACTTTCAATGATACATTGAAGGCATTTAATAAGGTGCAAATTGAAGGCTATGTTGCTCACAAAGATGGCCAAATAAATACTTCGTTTAATGGTGAAATATTCCCAATCATATTTGACAAGCCCGATACTTTCAACACATTGGTAAATAACCCTCTGGCCAGCTTACCCATGAGCTTTCAAATGCAAAGCAATGTCATATACCGAGGACGTGCTAGTGTCAACAATGGTAAATTTACTTTCAATTTCATTGTACCAAAAGACATCTCTTACCAAGTAGGATTGGGTAAATTTTCTGCATACGCTAAAAGTGATTCTGCCGATGCAACTGGTTTTTCAAATCAGCTATTAATTGGTGCAACATCCGATTCTTTGGTTCTTGACAAAGAAGGTCCAAAACTCAATTTGTATTTGAATAACGAGCAATTTGTTAATGGAAGTGTTACTGATCAGAACCCCGTGTTCATTGCCAAATTGTTTGATGAAAATGGTATCAACACCACGGGAAGAGGCATTGGCCGAGACTTAACCATGGTCATAGACAACGACCAAAGCAAACGCATTATTTTAAATGATTATTACCAAGCCCAAATCAATGCTTATCAAGAAGGGGAAGTGCGCTACCAGTTTAAAGATTTAAAGCCCGGAAAACATACCATTGTATTCAGGGCATTTGATGTTTTTAACAATGTAAACGAGGCCACATTGGATTTTGAAATTAAGTTAGCAGATCAACCAGTTATTGACCATTTACTGAATTTCCCCAACCCATTTACCAATTTCACCACTTTTCATTTCGACCATAACCAAGCTGGACAAGGCTTACAAACCAGTATACAAATTTTTACAGTAGATGGCAGACTGGTTAAAACACTTTTGTTCGAAGGATTAGCAAATGGCAATCATTTTGACCAAATTAATTGGGATGCCAAAGACGAGTTTGGAGACAAGTTGGCCAACGGGGTGTATATTTATAAAGCCAAATTAAAAATTCCAGGCCTCAAAACTGTTGAACAATACCAAAAACTACTTTTGTTAAATTAAAAGCAAGCTATTGAATTGACCTCTACTTCACTTATTTTTGTTAGAATGATTATGACGCAATTAAAATCTGTTAGGGGTTCTAAATCCTTGCTATTGCTTTTTTTTATTGGTGGCTTGCAAACAGTTGCTTTGTCTCAAGTTACAGTTGGTGGTTCTAAAACTGGTTTAGATGGCAGACAAAATACCATCACCACAGCAGTGCCATTTTTATCTATTACACCCGATTCAAGGGCTGGAGGGATGGGAGATTTAGGAGCTGCTACGCCCAATGACCCGAATGCTTTACATTGGAACATGGCTAAATTTCCATTCAATGAAAGAAAAGGAGCTGTTTCACTTTCGTATACGCCTTGGTTGAAACAATTGGTTCCTGATATCAATTTGGGGTATTTGTCTGTGTATTCAAAATTGAGCGAAAGAGATGCCATTGCCGGTTCACTCCGTTATTTTTCTTTGGGTCAAATTAATTTTACAGACAATTTAGGTAACAGTACTGGTAATTATACCCCCAATGAACTGGCTTTAGATTTGGGCTATGCCACCAAATTGTCTGACCATTTTTCGGTGGGTATTGCGTTCCGATATATCCGTTCAGATTTAGCCGGAGGTTTTAACCAATCGCAAACACCAGTTGCAGCTGGAACCTCATATGCAGCAGATATTACCTCTTATTACCAAAACAAAACCAAAGTAAAAATTGAAGGTAAAAAATACCAATTGAATTATGGTTTTGGTGTTGCAGCTACCAATATTGGCTCTAAAATGTCATACACCAGTCAGCAGTACCAAAATTTTATACCTACTAGTTTACGTGTGGGTACTTACGGACAATTGGTGATTGACGAATTCAATACCATTGCATTTGCAGCCGATGCCAGTAAATTAATGGTACCAACCAACCCTATTTACTTACAAAATGTACAAGGTTATGACAGTTTAGATAGAGACAACAAGCGCATTATTGAAGTTGGCATGGACCCTGATGTTCCTGTATTCCAAGGCATGATTCAATCGTTTTACGATTCACCAGGCGGCTTTGCTGAAGAATTAAAAGAAATCAATTACAGCGCTGGTTTAGAATATTGGTACGACAAACAATTTGCATTGAGAGCAGGTTATTTTCATGAAAGTCCAACCAAAGGAAACAGGCGCTACATGACCTTTGGAACTGGCTTAAAATTCAGTGTTTTTGCATTAGATTTATCTTACCTAGTTGCATTTGGTCAAAACCACCCACTGAACAATACTTTGCGTTTTTCTTTCTTGTTTGATTTTGATGCATTTGCCAGTCAAAGCAAAGATGAAAACAAAAACCAAGATTTAATTCCTGAATAAGATGCGCATAGGTTTTGGGTTTGATGTACACCAATTGGTAGAAGGCAGGCCCTTTATTTTAGGAGGTATTCCAATTGCTGCTTCAAAAGGCATTCTAGGACATAGCGATGCAGATGTTCTGTTACATGCAGTTTCTGATGCAGTCCTAGGCGCTTTGGCACTTGGTGATATTGGAGAACATTTTCCAAATACAGACCAAACTATTGAGGGCATTGATAGTGGCTTGATTTTAAAGAAATGCATTCAATTGATTCATGAAAAGGGTTATCAAGTAGTAAACATTGATTGCAGTGTGGTGTGCGAAAAACCTAAAATCATGCCTCATGCCATTCAAATGAGAAGCAATATTGCAGCCATAGCTGGGGTAGGCTTAGACGATGTTTCAGTGAAAGCAACTACCAATGAAAAAATGGGTTTTATTGGCAGAGAAGAAGGCATTGTAGCTTATGCTGTGGTTTTATTGAGCAAACACTAATTTAGCTACTTTTTTTAGTAGTTCAGAATCAGATTTTTTATTTTTTCAATTTTTTCATTCAAGGAATCATCGTATTTTAAACGCATGAAACAGCTGAATGAAGAACTCCTTGAAAAGTTCAATCAAATTTTAAAAAATCTAAACCCCCAACAACTTGAAGCAGTAAAATCTATTGATGGTCCAGTATTGGTTTTAGCTGGCCCGGGAACTGGCAAAACGCAAATTCTTGCAGCAAGAACTGCTTATATTTTAAATGAAACAGATACAAGCCCCGAAAATATCCTGTGCTTAACTTATACCGATTCTGGAACCATCGCCATGCGCCAAAGATTGGTGTCATTTATTGGCCCAGATGCCTACCGCATTCCCATTCATACCTTTCATTCGTTTTGTAACATGGTTATTCAAGAAAACCTTGAATTGTTTGGCTACAACAACCTAGACCCCATTGACGAATTGGAACAAGAAGAAATTCTCAGAAGAATAATAGATGAACTCCCAGCCCAACACCCTCTCAAACGCTATACAGGAGATGAATATTACGAAACTTCTCGGTTAAAAAAACTCTTTGAGGTTATTAAAAAAGAAGCCTGGACAACCGATATCTTGTTGCAAAAAGCAGATGCATACATTGAAAGTTTGCCAGAAAATGAGGAATATATCTACAAAAAAGCTAGCACAAAAAAGGATGGCACTAAGGTGCAAAAAGGAGAGCTCAAAACCGATAAAATAGACGCTGAGAAAAAGAAAATGGAGCAGCTCAAAGCCGCTACCTTATTGTTTCCAAAATACCAGAAACTTTTGTTAGCCTCCAATCGCTACGATTTTGCCGATATGATCTTATGGGTTATTCAAGCGTTTAAAGAAAATGCAGGCTTATTGGCAAACTACCAAGAAAAATACTTGTACTTTTTAGTAGATGAATTCCAAGACACCAGCGGCTCGCAAAACGAATTATTGAGTCAGTTGGTGCATTACTGGGAAACACCCAATGTATTTGTTGTTGGAGATGATGACCAAAGTATTTACAGATTCCAAGGAGCGAATGTTGAAAATGTATTGCATTTTAAAGCTCAATATGATCAAGCAATAAAAACCATTGCACTCAAAGAAAACTACAGAAGCACCCAACAAATATTAGATGTTTCAGCTGCACTTATTGCAAATAACCAAACCCGTTTGCGCAAAGAAGCAGGTTTACAAGCCATGGCAGCACATGCACAATTAACCGAAAATAAACCAGGCATCTGGAATTGCTACAATACCATTCATGAGGCTGCCGCTGTCACACAATCTATATTGGCACTGAAACAGGCGGGTGTTCCTATGAAGGAAATTGCCGTGCTATACCGAAATCACAATCAATCAGAGTTAATTGTAAAATATTTACAAGCCAATGAAATTGGTGTCAACCTTAAAAAACGCGAAAATGTGCTATTGACTCCCTTAGTGAAGAAAATAGTACAATTTATGATGTACCTTGAGGCAGAAAGCAAAAAGCCACATAGTGGGGAGGCCTTTTTATTTGAAATTTTACATTATGAAGAGTTTCAAATTCCATTGTTAGAATTGGCAGCATTGTCTACAGAAATTGCTAAAAAGAATTTCTCAGAGCGAAGTACTTCTTGGCGTCAGGAATTGAAGTCTTTGGCTGATAAACAGCAACAAAGTTTGTTTCAACAAGTACAAGAAACAAAGGCTATCCGTCAATTTTGTATTTTAATTGAATCGCTCATTCAAAGTGTTGCCAATTTAACCATCCAAGAACTGATAGAAAAAATCATCAACGAAACTGGTATGTTGGCCAGAATTATTGGTAGTCCAGATCAAAGTTGGCAAATGGAGATTCTCAATACCTTTTTTGATTTCATTAAACTGCATTGCAACAAAAAGCCAAGCCATACGCTGGCATCCTTGATTCAACTGCTGCAATTAATGAACGACAGAAAAATTTCACTGCCGGCAGAAAGGGTTTATTGCAATGAAAATGGAGTGAACTTTTTAACTGCACATGGTGCTAAAGGACTGGAATTTGACCATGTTTTCATTATTGGTGCGAATACCAAAAAATGGGATGAAGCAGGCAATTCTGGAACCTATTCAATGCCCGATAATTTATTTGAACAAACTGAAAATGAAATTGAAGAGGCCAGAAGGTTGTTTTATGTGGCTTTGACAAGGGCCAGAAAACAATTGGTTGTTTCCTATGCTGCTCATGATTTAAAAGACAAAGAATTAGAACCTAGTTTATTTGTTGCCGAACTCCGAGCAAGCGAACAAGTGACAGAAACTGTTCAGAATGTAGAAAAAAAATGGGTAGATGAGTTTCTGCAAATAGCATTCAAAACGCTTGAAATGAAGCTCCCAGAAAATTTATTAGATTCTCCATTTATAGACAGTTTACTTGAGAAATACACCTTGAGTGTTACCCATTTGAATGCCTATTTGCATTGTCCGGTTTCATTTTATTTCAATAATTTCATTAAAGTACCTGCAGCAAAAAGTCCAAATATGACATTTGGTTCGGCAGTTCACCATGCCTTGGAGGTATTGTTTAAAAAGATGAATGAACACCCAGAAAAACAGTTCCATGATGTCACTCAATTTTTAAAAGATTTTAAATGGTACATGCGCAAACATGAGGATAGTTTTTTACCCGCTACTTTTGAGCGTAAAATTGAATATGGAGAGCAAATTCTAACTCAGTTTTACAACAAGTATATTCAATATTGGAACAAAATTACCTCTATTGAAAAAGCTTACAAGAATGTAGTAGTAAGCGGAGTTCCAATTAACGGAAAACTAGATAAATTAGAATTTGATGGCAATTTTGTAAAAGTAGTCGACTACAAAACAGGCAAGTATAAAAACGCTTTAAAGAAATTCAATCGTCCTGATGCTAAAAAAGTAGAAGAAGCCATTGGTAAGGGCAAAGAACCAAGTTTTGAAGACATAAATGGAGGCGATTATTGGAGGCAAGCAGTGTTTTACAAGTTAATATTAGACAATGACCAAACCAAGAAATGGGAAATGCGCAGCGCCGAGTTTGATTTTGTTGAACCAGATAAAGATTCTGGCCAATTTTTCAAAGAACCCATAGCCATTACCCCTCAAGATTTGAGTTTTGTTCAGAACCAAATTGTAACGGTTTATTCAAAAATCAAGAACAAAGAATTTACACAAGGCTGTGGCAAAGAAGATTGCAATTGGTGTCAGTTTACAAATAATTGGTTAACGGATAACAAGCAAAATACCACACCACAAACTTTACCTGATGCGTTTGAATAAACTGTTTCATATCCAAGAGCCTTTCTATGTGTTAGGAACAAGTATGCTGCTGCAATATGCGCTCTTGATGCTTACTCCTATCATTGGTTTAATGTTAAACATTCGAATTGGATTTTGGCATTTTCCCTTTTCAATGGGATTGTTTTTTGTGGCCAATGGCATTTTCCAAACTAAACTAAATGGCCTCAATAAATGGCAAAGTATTGCTATGGCAGGCCTATCATGCGCGCTGTTGTTCATTGCTTTTGCATTTGCTTCAATGTATCATGAAATGTGTTTTGATGCCATTTGGTACCACCATGATGCAGTGTATTTATTGGCAAAAGGATGGAACCCATTTTTTGAAAACTTATTGCCTGAACAGACTGCCTATTGCCAATATTATTTAAATCATTTTCCAATTGGACATTGGGCATATGGTGCAGTAGTGTATGCATTTAGTCAGCATATAGAATGGGCAAAAGGCATGGCTTTGTATAGTACTCTATTTACAGCATTTATAATTAGTGGTGGACTCTTACAACAACTGTTTAAAGGCAATAGAATCTTCTTCCTATTGATTGGTATTTTAATAACCTTGAATCCAATTGCACTGCTTAATTTTACCACTTTTTATGTGGATGGTATTTTGGCAAATCTACTCTCATTGGCCATTGTTTTTTGGTTATTGGTTTGTAAAAATCCCCAAATGAAATACTGGATCCCGGCCTTTATTCTAAGCTGCTTGTTGGCTTATTTAAAACTTACTGGTACTGCATTTTCAATTCTATTATTGGCAATTGCGGCTTGCTATTTGATCATCACACAAAAAAACCAACGAATAAAATGGTTCGTACGTTTTGGGTTGTTTTCAGTTGTAGTATATGTTGTGATTGGGTTTCATCCATTTATTAGCAATTACATACACAAAGGACATCCGTTTTTTCCTGCTGTTCCCAATTCAGAAATCAATGTATTTGCAGAAAGCAATTATCCGCAAAATTTTATCGGTAAAAACCGTTTCGAGAAATTTGGAATGGCTTTGTTTTCAAAACCAGGTTGGTGGCGAACCCCTGAATCGAGCCAGTATAAAAAACCGTTTGAAATTATTTCAGATGCCTGTTATGCAAATGGGTTTCCTGATATAGGAGCCATGGGAACCTTGTTTCCAGAATTGTTATGTATGAGTCTACTATTGTTTTTAATTGCTTTGTTTAAAACAACTGAAAAGCAATTGAGATGGAAGTGGCTACTTGGCTTGTTGTTGTTTTTAGCAAGTGTGTTCATTAACCAAGAAGCATGGGTATTCAGATACATTCCTCATTTATGGCTCATGTGTATTTTATTACTGGTTTACAGTTGGCAAACTGTTCAATTGCGCATTGTTGTAGCCATTGTTTTGATAGGACTCTTTGCCAATGGCATGTTGCTATTTAGAGAAAGCCTCATAGGACAATCTAAGCAAACAGCTGCCTTGAATCAAACACTAGAACAACTCAAACACAACCAAAAAGCATATGATATTGATTTTGGTTGGGCACAATCTTTTAAATACAGATTGGCTGAACAAGGACTAGACACTTCTCAATTGACCTGGATCAGTCCAACAGATACGCCATATTTTGCAATCCCGGGTTCACTTGGTGGAAAATTCAAAGCCAAAGTGGCTTTGCAACAAAAATGATTTATTTACCTTTGACCTCGTAAAATTATCTCATGAAAAAGGAAAAAATTCTCATCATTGGTTCAAATGGTCAAATAGGTTTAGAATTAGCCGCCACACTTCGTCAACGCTATGGTCAAGATCAGGTTGTGTGTAGTGATATCCGAGCGCTTGAAAACCAAGAAGGTTTGTTTGAACAATTAGATGTATTAGACAAAGACCGTTTTTATGAGATTGTAAAAAAGCACGAAATTTCTCAAGTGTATTTGTTAGCAGCATTGTTATCGGCAACCGCAGAAAAGAATCCAAAATTTGCATGGGATTTAAACATGAATGGTTTGTTCAATATTTTGGATGCTGCCAAAGAAGGAATCATCAAACAGGTTTATTGGCCAAGTTCAATTGCAGTTTTTGGACCAAGTACTCCAAGGGTTTCAACCCCTCAGTATACAGTGATGGAACCCAATACCATTTATGGCATTAGTAAATTGGCTGGAGAAAGATTTTGTGAGTATTACCACCAAAAATATGGTGTAGATGTACGCAGCATACGCTATCCGGGCTTAATTGGATGGAAAAGTGCTCCGGGAGGAGGTACAACTGATTATGCTGTTCACATTTACCATGAGGCCATTAAGAACAAAACATACAATTCGTTTTTAAGTGCAGGTACCACCCTACCCATGATGTATATGGATGATGCCATTAGGGCAACCATTTCGTTGATGGAAGCAGCACCTGAAAGCATAAAAATCAGAAGCAGTTACAATGTAACAGGCATGAGTTTTAATCCAGAAGAAATTGCAGCAAGCATTCGCAAACATATTCCTGATTTTACATTGGGTTATGCACCTGACTTTAGACAAGCCATTGCAGATAGTTGGCCACAAAGCATTGATGATACTGAAGCACGAGAACATTGGGGTTGGAAACCTGCATTTGATTTAGATGCCATGACAGCTGTGATGCTGAACAACATCAAAGCTTAATTTTTCTTTGCAACCGATTGTTTACTTGAACAGCCACAATCAGTACTACAGCCAGTTTCAGGCTTTTTAAAATAGAACTTATAAATTAAATAGCTAATTGCCCAAGCCACAATTGCTACCACAACAAGTAATTGCCAATCAAATTGCATGTTCAAAATTAGCGGTTTAGAAAAGGATTGTATAATTTTTCTTCACCAATAGTTGTTTGTATTCCATGCCCGCTATATACAATACAGTTTTCAGGTAAATTCCAAAATTGGGTTTCGATGCTATTGAGCAAAACGTTTAAATTGCCTCCAGGTAAATCTGTTCTACCAATACTTCTGTGAAACAATACATCTCCAGCCAATAACAAATTGCTTTCTTTTTGATAAAAACTCATAGAAGCAATAGAATGACCTGGGGTTAATAATAGTTGAAAGGCATACTTACCCAAAAGCAAAGATTTAGTTTCGTCTATAAAAACCAATTCTGAAGGAATCGCATTCACTTTCACCCCAAAAACATCAGCCCAGCGACTGGTTTCGCGATAGGTTTGTAACTCTTTTGGATGCAAGTGCAAAGGTAGATTCCATGTTTGCATCACAAATTGATTGCCCAACACATGGTCTATATGACAATGCGTATTCACCAATAAAACAGGTTTCAATTGTTGTTGCTCAATGAATGTTTTGAGCGCTTGTTGTTCTACTATACTATAACAACCTGGATCTACAAGCATACATTGGCCTTGATCGTCCCATAATACGTAAGTATTTTCCTGAAAATCGTTAAAAACAAATTGCTTAATCTGTAACATCGTTGAATTGTTAAGGTACTGGATCGTGGCCATGGCCTCCCCAAGGACCACACCTGCCAATGCGTTTGAGTCCTAACCAAATTCCTTTTAAGGGGCCATATTTTTGAATGGCAAGAATCATGTATTGGCTGCAAGTTGGGGTATACCTACAACTGTTGGGCAATAAGGGAGAAATTGCCCATTGGTATATTTTAACAAGTAGTATAAATGGAAAATTAATGAGCTTTTTCAATGGCTAAAGCAATTTTAGACAAGCCTGCAGTAAAAACAGCCGTCATTTTTTGAAAATCCATCTCTTCTGGGCCTGCATAAAAAATACCTAACGAGTAAGTTTGATTCAAAGGTGTTAGCACATTCCAAAGTAGGTGTTTGTGTTGCCTGTACATTTCTCTGATTTGCCTTTTGATTCGGTTACGGGTATGTGCCCTTTTGAATCTTTTTTTAGGACAAATGATCAATACCTGAATTGGAGCCCCTGCATATGCAGGTTGTACTTTCCAAACAAGTCTAAAAGGTGCACAATTGAGTTTAGGGCAGTCGGGCAAAAACAAAGCCTCAATGACTGTCTTGCTCTTTAAGCGTTCTAACTTGGTGAATTGCTTGGTTTTCATGCAAAAAAAAATCCGAGTAAACCCGGATTTTAGCTACTATGATGATATAAACAGGTTTAAAAAACCAGTTTACTTTTTGTGTCTTTTTTCGTCAGAAACAGTTAGTTTCTTGCGTCCACGTGCTCTGCGAGCAGCTATTACTTTTCTTCCGGATTCACTTGCCATTCTTTCGCGAAAACCGTGTTTGTTTCTTCTTTTTCTAACTGAAGGGTTATATGTTGGTTGTGCCATGACCTTTGTATTTAAGGACTGCGAAGATAGGGTTATTTTTTATCTCTGCAAATAATTTTTAGTATTTGAATAGCTACTTTTAATAAAAGTCTGAAATTGAGGACAATTCACAACTAATTATTTTCAATTGTCCAAAAAAAAAGAGCACCAAATTGGTACTCTTTTTTAATGTGTTCAACTAATGATTAGTGAGCAGCTTCAGTTGTAGCAGCAGCAGCTGTATCAGTAGCAGTTGAATCGCCCATCATCATCTTAGCTTCTTCAGCTGCGATTGAATCTTGTAAGCGAGTTGCAGCTTCGATGCTGTCTTGGATTTTCTTTTCTTCAGCTTTCTTTTTTTCTTCAGCAGAAGGACCGCAAGCTACGATAGCCAACATAGCAGAAGCGGCAACGATTGATAATACTTTTTTCATTTTGTTTTAAATTTATTGTTTCTAAATTCGGTGCAAATATATACGAGATATTCAAATAACCAAACTTTGGCTATTTTTTTCTGAAATATATTGTAATTGGGCAGCCTGTAAAATCAAATTCATCACGCAGTTTGTTTTCTAAATAACGTTTGTAACTCTCGTTCACATACTGTGGAAGGTTACAAAACATGGCAAACTTAGGGCTCCTGCCAGGCAATTGGGTTACATATTTAATTTTAACAAACTTGCCTTTAACAGATGGTGGCGGATAGGCCGCAATGACTTCTTGGAAGAAATCGTTTAATTTACTGGTAGAAATGCGTCTGGTTCTGTTTTCGAACACATGCAAAGCTTCTTCAATGACTTTAAAAATTCTTTGTTTCTCTTGAGCTGAAACAAACAACACTTTTACATCATCAAAAGGCCTGAGTTTTTCTTTGATTTCCAATTCAAAAGTTCTGGCAGTTTTGGTATCCTTTTCAATTAAATCCCATTTATTAACTACCAATAACAACCCTTTGCCGTTTTTAACAGCTAAATTTACCAAGTTTAAATCTTGCTGGTCTAAACCCACAGTGGCATCAATGACTAAAATAGCTACATCACAATCTTCTAAGGAGCGCAATGAACGCATGACAGAATAAAACTCAATGTCTTCTTCTACCTTTTTCTTGCGCCTAATACCAGCAGTATCTACTATAACAAGTTCTTTACCGTACAAATTGTAATGCGAATGGATGGCATCGCGTGTGGTGCCTGCAATTTCAGTTACAATGTTTCTGTCTTGACCCAACAAAGCATTTACCAATGAAGATTTACCTACATTGGGTCTTCCAACAACTGCAATTTTAGGCAGGTCGATGCTTTCTTGCTCTACCAAATCTTCAGGTAGCATTTTTGAAATGACTGCATCTAAGAGGTCGCCGGTTCCACTCCCACTGGTACTTGAAATGCAATACATTTCTTTGAAACCTAGACTGTAAAATTCGGCTGCTTCGTATTCTTTGTCGAAGGAGTCAACCTTGTTGGTTACCAACAAAACTGGTTTTTTACTCCTGCGTAGCAAATTGGCAAAGGCTTGGTCTAAATCAGTAACACCAGTTTGCACATCTACCATAAACAGCAACACATCTGCTTCTTCAATGGCAATTTTTACTTGTTCGCGTATAGCAGACTCAAATATATCTTCACTGTGAGGTACATACCCACCTGTGTCTATCAAAACAAATTCACGGGTTTGCCATTCGGCTTTGCCATAATGTCTGTCTCGGGTTACACCGCTAAAGTCATCGGTAATGGCTTTACGGTCGCCTAAAATGCGGTTGAAAAGGGTTGATTTCCCTACATTTGGTCTTCCTACAATGGCAACAATATTTCCCACAATCAGTTTATTTTAGCCTGCAAAGTTAATGAATAGAATTGGTTTATGGGCAATCTAATTGAGATTTAGGCAATCAGCCATTTAATCAGACTCGTATCCAAATTGCTTTAGGGTACGGTCGTTGTCGCGCCAATCTTCTTTAACTTTGACAAATGTTTCTAAGAATATTTTCTTCTTAAAAAACAATTCCAAGTCTCTTCTAGCAGCAATGCCCATGTTTTTAATGGCAATACCCCCTTTGCCAATTAAAATAATTTTTTGAGAATCGCGCATGACGTAAATAACGGCTGAAATGCGAATAATATGAGGTTCTTCTTTGAAACTTTCAATTTCTACCTGAACCGAATAAGGAATTTCTTCCTTGTAACGCAACATGATTTTTTCGCGGATAATTTCTGAGGCCACAAATCGCTCACTTTTATCGGTCAATTGATCTTGTTCGTAAAATGGCGCTCCTTGAGGCATGAATTCCATCAAGTTTTGAATGAGTGTATCTACATTGAATTTGTTACTCGCAGAACACGGAACAATGGATTTAAAAATACCCAATTCTTTCCAAAAAGCTATTTTTTGTTCAACCTCTTCCTGACTGTGTTCGTCAATTTTATTGATGGCACAAATCATGGGTGTTTGAATCATTTTTATTTTTTCTATGATTTCAGGTTCTTCGTTGTAAGTATTGAAATCAGTCATGAACAAAACTGCATCGCAATCACTCAAACTTTCGTTCACAAATTTCATCATGCTGCCCTGCAATTTATATTTAGGCTGAATAATTCCTGGGGTATCCGAAAATACAATTTGACATGCAGGCGTATTATAGATGCCTTTGATGCGGTGACGTGTTGTTTGTGCTTTTTGAGTAGCAATTGACAGTTTCTCGCCCAGCAGGGCATTGAGCAAAGTAGATTTCCCTACATTGGGTTTTCCGATGATGGCAACAAAGCCTGATTTAAAAGACATGTTGCAAAGTAACAGAATATTTTGCGGATTGTGTTTAATGGATTGGTTTAGTGTTGGTCTTTGTTTTTCTCCTCGATCCATTTTGAGAAATATTTGTTGCTTTGAAAAGTATGGTATTGCAATAGGGCGCCCATAAAATTTTGATTTCTGTGTTGCGTTAATGTAGCAATGAATTGATGCAAAAGGCTGTGAAAGGCTGTTTCAAAATGGCTCAAATGAAAGGCATCTTGAATGCGTTCAAAACCCTTTTCTTGTGCCTCTTTCCAATTATTTTCTTGTGTGTATAATTGACATGCAGCGCTAACAAAATCATCGGTATTGTCTGTAATAAAACCTGGCCAATTGCTTGCATTTCCTATTCCTTCAGCACCAATTGAACTGGTGACAGAGGGTAATCCATTGCACATGGCATCTAATAATTTCCCTTTAATACCTGCTCCAAATGGGATGGGTGCTAAAAGTACACGCGCAGATTGCATGCATTTTTCTAAATTGTCTGCACGGCCATGTACCCAAAAATGTTCTTTGCCATTTTGCAATCCCAAAGCTTTTTGAGAAGGATATGCTCCATAAATATGAAGTTGAACCCCAGGAATTTTCTTACGTAGGATCGGCCAAATTTTTTCTTTTAGTTCTATGACTGTTTGCATGTTGGGCTCGTGCAAGAAATTCCCAATAAATAGAAAATCTTTTCTGTCTGTGAAAATTGGTAACAAAGCAGTATTGGGTGATTGATAAAGCAAAGGCAGGTAATGCAACAACTTAGGGTTTAAGCCAAAAGTATGTGTAAGTAATTGCATTTCTGCACTAGAAATGATTAAACTTAAATCGCAACGGTAGATACTCGCAATTTCTCTGAAACAAGCTTTGAATTGCCAATTAGGTAATGACTCATTGGTTTTAGACATCCATTCTTGGGTTCTAATAGCCCTTAAAAAATGCAAGTCTTCAGTATCTAAAATGCGCATGGCTTGTGGGCAAGTTTGGGCCACCCTCCACCCAAATTGTTCTTCAGTCATAAAGCGGTCAAACAACACTGCATTGGGTTGACATTTCTCTAAAAAATCATCAAATGATGCGTTATTGAGTTGTATTGTCACTGTTTCAATTCCCAATTCTGATAAATTTACCGACCATTCACTTTGAACAGCTGTACTTGCAAAAACCAATCTCCAATGGTCTTTCTGAAACAGATCTATCAATTGCATCATTCTTAAACCTGCAGCCGATGAATTGGGCTCAGGCCAAACCGTACCAATGATTAACAATTTTTGTTGAGTAAACTTCACCTTACAAAGAAAACATTTATTGACGCTTTTTTAACTCCTTAATTCAGGTAGATTTGCAACTGAAATTACAACTATGTTAGGCTTAAAACTTCCTACCGACCCTCGATGGGTAAATATTGTCGAAACCAATATTGAAGAAATTCTGACGGACCATGCTTGGTGTGAGCAAAAGGCTGCTACCAATGCCATTTATTTGATTACTCAAAATTCTGAACACCCTGATTTGGTAACAGATTTATTGGCCATTGCCAAAGAAGAAATTGAACATTTTAACCAGGTACATGAACTCATTAAACAAAGGGGTTTTCAGTTAGGTAGAGAGCGCAAAGATGAATACGTGAACGACTTGATTAAATTTTTAAAAAAAGATGGCAGTCGTCAGCAATCGTTTATTGACCGTTTGTTTTTTTCAGCATTGATTGAAGCCAGAAGTTGCGAACGTTTTAAAGTATTGTCTAAACATATCAGCGATCCTGAGTTGTCTCAATTCTACCATGATTTAATGGTGAGTGAAGCCGGACATTATACTACCTTCTTGGGCTATGCCAAAAAGTATGGAACTGGTATAGATGCTGACAAACGTTGGAAAGAGTGGCTAGAATACGAGCACAGCGTCATTGTCAACTATGGAAAAAAAGAATCGGTGCATGGCTAATGAAATGGGGCTGAACCCTGAAATTTTAAAAAGTTTAGTTGAAAAAAAAATGCCTTTTGGTAAATACAAAGGCACTGTTTTGAGCAATTTACCCGTTTCTTATTTGGAGTGGTTCAACAGAAAAGGCATGCCACCTGGCAAATTGGGTATGCAATTGCACACACTTTACGAAATCAAAAGCAATGGTTTGGAAGAAATTCTGCATCAATTGAAGCAAATGAAATAACTATTCATTTGACCATCAACCCCATAGTATTTAATTTACACTTTATTTTGCTCGTTTCAGCAAATGTCCTACATTTGCATCCCTATATCGCGGAGTGGAGCAGTGGTAGCTCGTTGGGCTCATAACCCAAAGGTCGTAGGTTCGAGTCCTGCCTCCGCAACAAGAAATGAAAAAGCCGCGTTAAGCGGCTTTTTTGCATAAAAAAACTCCCCAAATTTATTTGAGGGAGTTTTTTTATGCAAAAAGGCAAAACAATGCATTCGCATTGTTGCTTTTTCATTTCTTGTTAAGCACCCCCCAATGGTCCTCCGCCGTCAGGCGGTAATCCTGCCTCTTCTTAAAGAAAGAAATTCAAAATTGCGAAGCAATTGCTATTCTTGATTAGCTCTTCA